>CAWHKI010000069.1:0-7329 GCA_963829765.1 uncultured Isosphaeraceae bacterium
CGGCGGCGACGTTGACGGTCAAGGTCCCCGACGTTGTCAGGGGCGGCGACTCGTTGTCGGAGACGACGATAGTGATCGGTACCGGACCCGTCGGTTGTCCGACGCCGGTGTCCAGGTCAACAAGCCCGTCGTCAAACCGAGGCCGACCGCCGGCCGGTGCTCCGCTACCCAGTGTGTATGACAGCGTCAAGGCGGGCGTGTTCGGGTCCCAGACGAATGAGCCCACGTTAAAGCTGAACGGCTGGCCGATGGTCGCGGTCTCGGAGGGAAGAGTCACCAGGACCGGCGGCACAACGGTCGTGGAGAAAACATCGATCGAGATCCTCGCCGAGGCGGTGAGGGGCGGATTGCTGGTGTCCGAGACGGTTATGGTGAATGAGACGCTCCCGTTCGCCATCGGCCGGCACGTTCCACGTGAGGAATCCTGTGCGGCCGATCGCCGCTCCGGCAGGACCGCTGCTCGAAGCGACAGTAGAGTGGAACGCGGGCGTGTTCGGGTCCGAGGCGAATGAGCTTGTGTTAAGCTAAGGGCTGGCCGACGGATTCGGCCTCGGGATGGGAAGCGGGCGGAGAACCGGCGGCTCCTGCGTCGACGTGGGCTGTGTGATCGTCAATGAGAGATCATCCAGCCGTGCGACCGTCGCGCCGCCAGTCGGGTTACCGAGCACCACGTCCAATGAGAGACTTCCTGAGGCACCCGGATCGCGAGCGTCGGGATGGAGATCGTCTGGCTCGCGACGCCGGGCCGAAGGTCAGCGTGCCCGAGGTCGTCGTGTAGTCAGTACCGGCTGCGGCGGTGTCATCCTGGGTGGTATACGGACAGAAACGGTCCCGTCGCTTCCGTCCATGCGATCGACAGTGATCGGTCGCGGTATCGCCCGCGGTCACCGTGGCCGTCGACGCGGCGAACGCGAGTTGTCCCGGCTCCTGTCCGGGAGCGGGGCTGCTCGCGGGTACCGAGGTCAAGATCGCCTCCATCACAGGTTCGACGTTCACCAAGTTGTTCACTCCGCCGGCGACGAGAATGTCGCCGTCGGGCAGCTCTATCCCGCTATTCAGATTCTCGTCGTCGTTGAGGACCTGATAGCCGCCGTCGCAAAAAGCGGGTCGAGCGAGCCATCGGGAAGAAAGCACGCCTCGAGCGGTCCCGCCATCCGAGCCGAACGGATCGTAGACGTTACCAATCGCCAGGATTTTGCCGTCGGCCAGAAGAATCAGCGAATTGAAGACTGCTATCAGCCGATTCGTCGAGTTCCACGCTGCCGTCGTCACCGAATGTGGTGTCGATCGAGCCGTCGGCGTTAAGCCGCGTGACCGTTGCCATGAGATCGCTGTTCCCACCGATCGAGGATCTTACCGTCGGGCTGGACGATCGCGTCGTAGATAAAGTCAGGATAGCCAAATGCCGCGATTCCGTCCGTGCCGAAGGTTGGGTCAGGGTTTTCGTCCGTGTCGAGTGCGGACGATTTCGCCGCCGTCGCCGTATTCACCTCTTCGCCGTGACGACGAACAGCAGCTTCCCGTCCGGCTGCTGGACCATCTCGCTGAAGCCGGCCGGCGACCGACGGCAGATCGAGCACGCCGCCGGTGCCGAAGCCGATATCGAGGCTCCCGTCGGGCTCGATGTGGATCAAGGCCGCCGTGGAGGACGCGTCGTTGGCCGTGTCGAGCGTCGCCCCGATGAGGATGCTATCGTCAGATTCGACGACGATGGCGCTCAGCGTGTCGTCGCCCGCCGTGAAGCCGCCGGTCACTTCGCCGCCGGTCCCGAAACCCGTGTCGAGGGAGCCGTCCGGATTCAACTTGATCAGGAAGAACATGGCGTTCGAGCTGCTGCCGCCGACCGTCGCCGAGATGTTGCCAGCCAGGAGGACTGAGCCGTCCGACTCGACCGCGATCCGGTTCAAGACCCGGATCGAGCCGTTCGGCAGGGCGACGGGCGTCGCGAACTGGACGATGCCGTCCTGTCCGAAGCTGGCGACCGGCTGGCCGGTCTGCGTCATCTCCCAGAGCTGAATTCCAGAGGTAGGTCCCGGTCCCCGCCAGGATCACGTTCCCGTCGGGAAGGACAGCGAAGACGTCGGGAACGGCCTGATCGCGACTTGATCGTCTCGGGAGTTGGAGCACCGCCGCGCCATCGGCGCCGAACGCGGGGTCGAGATCGCCCGCGACGAGGGTGTATGGATCGTGCAGCGTCAGCGTGGCCGTCGGGAACACGCCGAGCTGCGCACCGCCGGACGGGTCGCTCAGCGTCATGTCCACCTTCTGATCGCCGTTGAGGTTGTATCCCGGATTGGTGATCGCGATCGAGAACGTCCGGCTCGTCACGCCCGGGCCAAAGGAGATCGAGCCTGAAGAGGGCGTGTAGTCGCCGTTCACCTTGGAGCTGCCGTCGAGGTCGCGAAGTGGACCGACACGCTCCCGCTGCTTCCGCCCAGCCGCTCCAGCGTGATCGTGGCCTCGGTGTCGGTCTCGTCATCGGTGAAGTTCGGAGCGGCGAATTCGATGAAACCTGGAGTCCAGGCGCGTCGTCATAAACGCCGACCCGGACCGGTCCGCCGGCCAGACCGTTGTACTTAGGGTCGGTGCTCGTCGCCGGCCCGACGGTGACCGTCGCGACCGCGGGCGTCGATCCTTGAGAGCCGGAATTGCTCATCGCCGTCACCGTCACCGTTTGCGGGGTCAGGGCGTCGGCGGGCGTGAACACGAGCGAGCTGGCCAAGACACCCCGTCGGGCTCGTCGTCGAGATCGACAGGAGGACGGTGACATTGCCCTGGGGAACCGTCTGCACGCGACTGTAAAGGTCGAGCTCGGCTCTTGCTCGGCGACGCTCGGTATTCGCGTCGCGTTGATGACGATCCCCTCGGTGGGCTCGATATGCAGGTCGCCACGGCGTAAGCCCGCGGATGGCTCCCCCGCTCGGAGTACCGAGTATAAGTGGGATGTCGACGGCCGGCGACGCGTCGGGATCGACGAGGATCGGGATCGAGACCGTCGCCGTGGCCGACCCGGCCGCGAAGGTGACCGTCGTGTTGACGGGCGTGTAATTCACTCCTCCACGCCGCCCGAGTCGTCGGTCGAGAACGGCACCGAAAGCGGCTGGGTCAGGTCGCCGCCGCGACGTGAGGGTGATCGTGGCCGATCCAGCGGTCTCGGAGACATCATACTCGGCGGTCGGCGTGCCGCTCGCGGCTGAATAGCTGGTGGAGCGCCCCGAAGGAGACGACCGGATCGCCGACGATGCCGTAAAGAACCCCACTGCCGGTGGCGAGCAGGATCCGACCGTTCGGCTGCACGGTCGATGAGCGCCGGGTTGCTATACTCGGTCGGGGACGGGGTCAAGGGACGCCAAGTCCCCGCCATCGCCGAAGGTCGTGTCCAGGCTGCCGTCGGCGTTCAGCGGTTCAGGTACGGATCGAACAGGGAATATCCTCAGAGTTGAGTCGAGGTCACGGTGTTCGCTGAGTCAAGATAGCTTTCCATTCGGCTGTGACGGCGATCTCTGTAGGGCCCACTGAGGAGTCGAAGGAGCCATCGACAGTTGCCATGGCCCTCCGTCCCGAACGTGGTGTCCGGTGTGCCATTGGCGTCATATCTAGAGAGGATCTCGGTCCCCGAAAGGAGGCTCTGGGATGTGCTCACGTACCCGAAGAGGATTTTCCCGTCGGGTTGAACGCCATCGAGGGAAAATCGAAGCCGGGACCGGCTCCAACGAGCGCTGGGGCGATGATCCCGTTCGGCCCGAACGAGCTATTCATCGTTCCGTCGAGGTTGAACTCATAGAGATTGATCGCGTCGAAACGGAGTCGAGGTACTGATGAGGACGACCAGGATCCGTCATCTGATCGCCGCCAGATGCCTGGACTGGTGCCGGACCGGGATTCACCAGGAGCGTCCCTGATCTCGTTGAACGAGGGTCGAGCGCCCATCGGGAAGGAACATTGCCAGACGCCTAACCGACGTAAACTAGGCCACCGTGATAGACCAGCCCCGCGACCAAGACTCGCCCGTCTGGGAGAGTAGTGACCCGAGAGCCTGGAAATGCCATCGATACTCCGGCGAGAAAACCTCGCGCGTTGCCATTGGAGGTGATGGAGGGGGGCTGGACCACTCCACTGGTGCCGAAGGTCGTGTCGATGGCGCCGTTGGGGTAGAATCGGTCAACGAGCGATCCGCCGCCCCAAGTTCATAGGCGACGATCTTACCATCCGGCTCAACGGCCACATCGTCGATTAAATTCCCATTGGAGACGGCGGTTGCGGCGCCGGGAACCGTCGCGGTGCCCAAAGACCCGAACGTCGTGTCGAGCTGGCCGTTGGCGTGTACCGTGAATCGAGTAGGCCCCCGCGACGATCAGCCGTCCCTCCGGATCGCTGACGATGTTCTCGATGGGCGCTCCAAGGATGGGCACGACGCCCTGGTATCCGAACGCCGGGTCGAGCTGGCCCGAGCTGAGCAGGGTACGCGCCTCGAGCCGACTCGAAAAACGGGGCCCTCCGCGTCGACGGCGATCGTCGCCGGAATTGTCGGGTCGCCTTGTCTCGGTCTACGTTGCGATGGGTACGTCGTTTTAGGAGGGACATTGCCGCGCCATCCGATCTGGGCCAATGAGGAGACTTGATCCGCGATGATTACGTCTTGGTCAAGAGGTGCCGTTGCTCTCAGCCGAGCACAACTCGGCAGGGCTGTCATGAGGCTAAGTGCGATTGCTATTTCGGCTTACGGGACCATCGCTCCCTGATCACAGCCCGTCCGCGGAGGGTGGTTTTCTCCCCATGATAGGACCCATCCATCCAGATCGTTCGGCCCCGACCGGTATCGCTGTGCGGTGGTTCCCGTGTTGCCCTTCCTTAATAGAAACATGAGAAGGAAAAACCGAACGCGCGTCGGGCGATATTCTCCGAAAAATATTCTGGGCGAATCAAAATGGTGAGATCCTTCTCTCTCTTGATCCTGCGCCGCCGGAAAAAACCTCACCGCCTTTTCTGGATTTTTTTCCAAATAAAGTTTGTCCAAGGCTTGCAAGCAATCACGGCGACCGCCAAAATCAGTTTCGATCGAACATCTTGTCTTCGTCGAAAGTACGTGCCCAATGATGAACACGAACCCGACGACCGATCCGGAAATCGACGCATTGTTGCATGATGCCGCCCAAGGCGACGTGACGGCCGTGCGGTCCTTGCTCGAAATGTATCGGGATCGGTTGCGGCGAATGATCGCGGCGCGGTTGGACACGCGGCCCGATCTCGCTACCAGTTATGGGTCCCGAGGTTTTACCGCGTGTTTTCGTGGTTTCGCGCACTCCTGATCTCGCAGGTCAACTGTCCGTCACCATTCCGAGACGGTATGATCAAAGAGCACGGAACTTTTCGAGTGGCATCGCCGGAGAAACCGCAATGGTCCATACCGAGCCCAAATCCGTCTTGTCAGAAGGCCAGACCGTCGGGACTAACGCCATTGACCCCAATGGCGTCGGTCATTCGCCAGTGTGGAATTCTCCAGGAGACGACCACGAGGAAAGCGTGGCTTCGCGCGGAGTCATCGCCGTTTACGTACCGCGCGAGGTCATCGCCCGATTCGCGGGCACGCTCATCCTGAACGAGCTGCCCGAGCGGAAACCCGAGATCGTTTTCGATCGCGGGCTACGCTTCCCGGACGAAAACGATGAGTGACAGATGGTATCGGAGTGCTCCCGCCGAGGAGCCCTTGACGCAGGGAGACATCATCTTTTCCTGCCCGGTGGTCGGTTGGCGGCCGGATGCCCGGCTCGATTTTTCCGCAGGCCAAGAAGTGCTCGCCATCGGGGAGTTGTTGGATGCCCAGCGCGTGAACGTCATCGTGATGACACAGGCATGTGATCTGGAATACGCCAAGGTCCGAAGCGTCGTCCTGTGCCCCTTGTACGCGCTGAGTAGCTACAAGACGGCTTGGGGAGTCGCCCAGGAGAGCAAGGGCCAGAACCCATCCTCGAAAGCGTGGAAGCGCGATTGTGACGATATCTGTGAAGGGGCGATCTGGAACTTGAGTTTACTCAACGCAGAAGATGCCGCCGATTTCGCAATCGAGCATTGCATTGCCGATTTTCACGAGGTCTTCACACTGCCTCGCCAAGTTCTCGAGTCGCTACTCAAGGGCGAAATAAAGACCGACCGCAGCTTCTCCCGCCCTACCGGGAGCATCTTTCGCAAGCGTTTGCTCGCTTCTTCATGAGGGTCGGCCTCCCCGCCCCAGTAACCAAGGCTTGGTAGATTCTGGCAAACTCATGACCTGTGTCAGGGAGTCTGTCGAAGAGACCAACACGATGAACACAAGACCGACGACCGATCCCGAGATCGACGCGTTGTTGCATGATGCGGCCCTAGGCGACATGACGGCCGTGCGGTCCCTGCTCGAAATGTATCGGGATCGGTTGCGGCGAATGATCGCGGCGAGGTTGGACAAGAGGCTGGCGCCTCGGCTCGATCCTTCGGATGTCGTGCAAGAAACCCTCGCGGACGCGGCGAGGAAGCTGCCGGATTATCTGCGGGATAAGCCCTTGCCGTTTTATCCGTGGCTTTACCGGTTGGCGGCCGAGCGGCTGGCACGGACGCACCGGGAACACGTCAAATCGCCGGTCCGCGGAATCGGGCAGGAGCAACGCCTCGACGGTCCATCACGGCACGATGCGACGGCGACGCGACTGGTCGACCGGCTGACGGCCAATGACACGACGCCCGGTCGCCCCGCGGTTCGCGAGGGCCGCGGCAACTTGTCGCAACGGCGATCGCGCGGATGGACGAGGCCGATCGTGAAGTGCTTGGGCTGCGCTACGTCGATCAGCTTGCGTTTGACGAAATCGCCGCGGTTCTCGGGGTTGGCTTGGGCGCGGCCAACATGCGGCATCTGCGGGCGATCCGGCGACTTCGTGGCCTGCTCAAGGAGCTGGGTGTCGAACCCTCGAACTCGCCGTGACGAACGAGATCGGGACAGACGCAGGCGATGGCGAGCAGCGGCTTGCCGACAAGGTTGCCGAACTGGCCGAACAGATGCGCGGAGAGACGCCGGACCTCGAACGCCTTGACTCCGGCGGGGAAGACGAGGTGCATGAGTTGCTGGCCGCGATCAGGTTGCTGGGCGCGCTCGCGGACGACGAGGCGATCGACGACAACCCGGCTTGGTACGCGCGGCCGCCGGACGTCCTGGGGGATTTCCAGCCTGGGCGCGAGATCGGCCGGGGTGGAATCGGAGTGGTTTATGAGGCCAGGCAAATATCACTGGGCCGCCGCGTGGCGGTCAAGGTGCTGCCGCCGGCGTCACTACTCGACCCCCGCCAACGGCGGCGGTTCGAG
>CAWHKI010000070.1:0-29368 GCA_963829765.1 uncultured Isosphaeraceae bacterium
TGGATCAGGAAGGTGGTGTTGGCGACGCTCGTGAGTGATCCCTCGATATTGCTGCCCTCCCCGCCACCGGTCGCGCCCGTAAGGGTCGGAGCACTCTGGGCATGATTAGCCGTCCCGACCAACACGATCCCTTGTTGCCCATTGGAATAGATGCTGTTTGACAGAATCGAGTTACCGGTCCCCGACTGGACGAGTACTCCCGTGGCCAGGTTGAACGCGATCGTGTTACCCTGACCCGCTTGAGACCCGCCGATGAGATTGTTTGCAGAGTCGTTCGTGATCAGCACGCCGTCGATCTCATTGCCGAGTGGTGTCAGTCGATCGGCACCGATTCCGATCAAGTTCGCCTGCACGACGTTGTCGATCGAGGTGGGGTCGGTGATCGTCACGCCCCACCCATTGCCTGAGATCACGTTGGTACCGGCCTGTGACGTTCCGCCGATCGTATTGTCCGACGCTCCCTGCTCGATCCGCACCCCTTCGTTTTCGTTGCCCAGGACAAGGAGGCCCGTCACGTCGGTACCGATGTAGTTGCCCAGGACCAGGTTGTCGATCGCGCCCGTTCCCGTGATCAGCACGCCGACATCGTTGCCGGAGATGAGGTTTCGTGCCAGGGTGACCTGGCCGCCAATGGTGTTGTCCGATGCCCCATCGATATCGACTCCGTCGTTGGAGTTGCCGATGACGTAGGTACCCACACCAGGGGCGCCGCCGTCGGTGCCGATGTAGTTGCCGGCGACGAGGTTGCCGGTGGCTGCGGAACCGCTGATCAGGACGCCGCTGCGATTACCCGAGATCAGGTTGCCGGCGCCAGCGATTGTACCTCCTACCGTATTGTCGGCCGTGTCCAGTACCACGCCCTCCTCGAAGTTCGGCAGCGCGATCGCGCCGGTGATGTCGGTGCCGATCACGTCGCCCTGGATAATGTTGCCGATGGCGGAGGCACCCGAGATTCTCACCCCAGCGCCGAAGTTTCCCGAGATGATGTTCCCCGCGACGTTGCCGACGCCGGCCGTGCCGCCGGGAATGCCGATCTGGTTGTCGGGTGCGTCGTCGATGAAGATCCCGTCCCGCAGGTTGCCCGTCTGTGGCGGGCTGTCCTGTCCATTACCGGGATCGCCCTGGCCGAAGAGGTACGTACCGTTGATGTCGGTGCCGATGTAATCGGCCTCGACCCGGTTGTCCAGCGCGTCGGGGCCCTCGATGTGAATGCCATAGGTCTGGTTGTCCGAAATGACGTTGGTCGCACCGGCCACGGCACCGCCGATCAGGTTGCTCTGCGACTCGATCAAAACACCCTCAGCGCCGTTGCCGACCTGGTAGTAATCAGTCGCATCCTGCTCGAGGACGCCGATCAGGTTGCCCACCACTTGGTTGTCATTGGCGCCGTCGTCGATCACCACGCCCTGCGCGAGGTTGCCAGCGATGGCGTTGTGGGTCTGTGGCGAAACTCCGCCGACAGCGTTGTTGCTGCCCGGTGACGCGATCTCGACGCCCACTCCGTTACCGATCCCGGCAACAAATGACGGTGCAGGGTTAATGGTCGAGTTTGGGAAGACCAAGTACTTTCCCAGGTAGTTTCCCTGGATCAGGTTACCAATGGCATCCGGCCCCTGGAAGGAGATGCCGGTCGAGAAGCCGTCGATCGACAGGCCCCGAATGACGTTGTGGTCCGATTCGACTGTCAGGCCCGGGAAATCGGACTGCGCGCCGAGATACTTCCCCTCGAGGATCACGCGCACCTGGGCGTTGAATCCAACAGGTAACGCGTTCGGAACCGACGTGATATCCGCACTCACGGCAGTGATCGAAACGGTCGGGGGCGCTCCCCCGCCAAACCCACCAGGCCCGACGCATCCCCGGTGAGCAGTTGGATCGGCCCCGGGTTGGCGGCGTTCAGCAAATCGATCACGACCCCTGTCGCGTTGACGGGGCCGAGGATTGTCCCCGCATTTCCCGTTCCGATGTTGGGCAGCGCTTCCAGGGCCGCTTGAACCTGAGCCGCCGTCGCATCGAAAGGGATCGGGGCGGTTGTATCGCCCTCGAACGTCAGAGTGAATGTTCCCCCCGTCGGGGCCCCGGTGAGCGAGACCTTTTGAAAGACGTATGGGTTCTGCACGGAAGTTACGTACGACTGCGTATACCCGTCGATCGAGACCAGGTTTGTGATCGGAGGGAGGGGCACATTATTATTGACATCGATCGTCCAAACCTGGTTGGTGAGGTCAAAGTTGACTACGCCGGGGATGTTCTTGGGCACGAAATCAAAGCTGATCGTGTTGGGACCGGAATTGGCATCGGCCTCCGTGATGGCCTGGCGGAGCGTGAGCGGGTGCGGGACATCCGGAGTCGCCGCGACCGGCGTGTCCGAGGTCGACGTGACGATGTAATTTGCCAGGAGAACGCGCCGCTCCATGCCCTCTACTCGCGGGCGAAACCCGATACGACGAGGTCGATCCGCGGCGCGGCGAGTCCCGTTTCCGTGTTTTCTCATAGCAGCAACCTCGGTGCACCACAAAGCAAATCGTAAGGCCAGGTAAAACAGGCAGCCGTGAGACAATGGGGCGTCTGAATGAGAGTCTAACACATGGACCGCGTCATTTAGTACGATAATTTGGACGAATGGCAATCAGCGGTGCCACCTGGTCAGGACCGGCGGTCGACAACCGCGGCGTCTCTTCTGTGTATGCGTTAAAATCGATGCCATCGATAAACCCCGCGTATCCATGAGGAATGGGCCGAGGATAACTTCCCGAAGTGTCTGCGAAACGCGAGCCTGCTTTGAGGGCCGCGGACCTATCAGATCGAGGACGACTTTGGCGCGATCGCCCACCATCACATCGACGTTTATGGCGTGCCTATTTTCACACCGCCCGAAAGCTAACCCATGGTTGGGTTGATCAAGAAAACTTCAGAAGCCGGTGTAACCAAATCGCCGGACCGGCCACAATGACTGTAGCGGCACACGAATTCGCCGCCGCGGGGCCGAGTCGGTCGCTCGCGGCCGTCCAGTGGGTTCACGGTTGAGTGAACGAACCGAGCAAAACGACCTGGCGCGGAGCCTGGAGGGAGATGGGGAGGCGTACGCGCGGATCGTGGCCAAATATCAGGCCCAGGTCGCCCGGCGCATGCGGTTGTTCGACCGGAATCCGGCGGTCGTGGAGGAGCTAGTTCAAGATGTCTTCGTGGATGCCTACTTTAGCCTTGCCGGATATCGTGGCGAGGGAGAATTCGCCGCTTGGCTGTCGCGGATCGCGACCCGAGTCGGTTACCGTTATTGGAAAAAAAAACGCCGGAGCACCGAAACGAGCCGCGACAACGACTGGTGGCGCCAAGTGGCGGAGAACAAGGTCGAAGAGCTTGATTCGGTCGCGGTGAGCCGCTTGATCCACGCCTTGCTCGACCGACTGCCTCCCAGAGATCGCCTGGTTTTGCTTTTGGTTTATGTCGAGGGACACAGCCTGGACGAAGCGGCTCGGATAACTGGTTGGTCCAAAACCATGGTCAAAGTGCAGGCATATCGCGCTCGCCGCAGGCTGCGTGCCTTGTTCGCCGAAATGGGAATCGACAGCCCGCGGGCAGCGTGCGAATCGACGGAGGACATTCTCAATGGACGAATTTGAATTCTTGCGACAGCTCGGCACGCGAATCGGTGCCGAAGCAGATCCAAAAATCGACGTCGCCGCTCGTGTGATCGAGCGGATCGGGCAAAGGCGAGCCCGGCTGCTCGAGCCGCGCGTCGCCCTCGTGTCGACCTGTGCGTGCGCGCTTTCGGTGTTCGCCATCGTGGCCGCATGGAGCGTAAGGCCATCGACTACCGATAGCATGGCCTCGCTTTCCGATGCGGCCTTTATGAATACGGGCCCCGATGCACTACTCAGGGTTCTTGAACCATGAAGACTTTGGCTGAAAACAATGAATTTGCTGCTGAGTCAGGCAGCACCACGAAGAGCTGCCCGCTTCCATCGGCTTGGCCGAATCGCGTGCGCACTTGGACGTCGGTAGCGCTCGTCGTGATCATCTTTCTCGCGGGCGTGATTTGCGGTGGGGCCGCCATGTATGCCCACCAAGAATCAAAGCGGAAAACGAACTGGAGCGAATTGCTCGCTCGCTGCGCCAAGCGGATGCAACAAGACCTGGACCTCACCGAAGCCCAGCAGTCAAGCATCAATACGATTGTGCGAGCCCATCAGCCGAGGCTCGATCGAATACGCGCTCGCACCATCAATGAAACACGAACTGAGCTTCAAGAGGTCATCGAAGAGGTGTCTGCCGTTCTCACTCCCGATCAGGCGAGTCGATTTCGTTTCGAATGCGCAGCCGCGCCTCGATCAATATTTTCCACCTGACGGCGAAAAGCGTAATGTGAAACGAACGTCCAGCTTAGATTCTTTCTAACCGACAATTGCAATTTTCGTCCGCCCCGACCGAGACTTCCCTTGTTCACTCTTATCCCAGAAAGGTTTGCTATGCTGCCTCCGAAATTTGCCTTGTTCCTGTGCGCCGCGGCGGTCTGCGTCGGGGCGAGAATCGATGCCGCCGAGTCGAGTCGAGTCGGCACCAAGATCGCCGACTTTTCGCTCAAGAACCAGTTCGGCAAGGAATATTCGCTCGCCGAACTGAAGGAGGCCGACGTGGTCGTCGTGACCTTCCTGGGCGCCGAGTGCCCGCTCGCCAAGTTGTATGGGCCGCGGCTGGCAGACTTGGCCAAGAAGTTCAAGGGCCCCAAGGTGGCATTTCTGGGCATCGACTCGAACCGGCAAGATTCGATCGAAGAGATCGCCGCCTATGCGCAGCGTCACCATCTCGAAATTCCGATGCTCAAAGACACCGGCAACAAGGTGGCCGATCAGTTCGGCGCCGACCGCACGCCCGAGGTGTTCGTGCTCGATAAAGACCGCAAGGTGCGCCATCACGGCCGCATCGACGATCAGTACGGCTTCACCGACGGGGTCGGCTATCAGCGTCCTGGAGCGATGCGGAACGATCTTGCCGAAGCCATCACCGAGCTCATCGCGGGCAAAGAGGTCAGCGTGCCGGTCACCAAGGTGGTCGGCTGCAAGATCGGCCGCGTTCGCCAGCCGGCCGCCGGTGCCACGGTCACCTATAGCAAACAAATCTCGCGACTCTTCCAGCAGCATTGCCTCGAGTGCCATCGACCGGGCCGGATCGGGCCGTTTGCCATGAACAGCTACGACGAAGTTACCGGCTGGGGCGAGATGATCCGCGAGGTGGTCGACCAGGGGCGGATGCCCCCCTGGCACGCCGACAAGAAGCACGGCAAGTTCGCCAACGACCGAAGCCTCAGCGACGATGACAAGAAGCTGATCGCGGCGTGGGTTGACAGTGGCTGCCCCGAGGGCGATCCGGCCGATTTACCTCCCGCTCGCGAGTTTAGCGATCGCTGGGTGATCGGACAGCCCGATCAGATCGTCTACATGCGCGACAAGCCCGTCGACGTGCCCGCCGAGGGGGTGATCGATTACTACCACTTCGTCGTCGACCCGGGCTGGACCGAGGACAAATGGATCTCGGCCGCGGAGGCAAAGCCGGGCAGCTTGGAGACGGTGCATCACATTCTGGTGTTCGTGCAAGCGCCAGGCGCCGGTGGTGGATTTCCCGGCGGTGGCGGCGGCGCTCGCGGTGCTGCTCGAGGGAGCGATGCTAAAGGCGCCGTTGCCAAGGGGCGCGAGGGCCGCCCCGGCGGAAACGGCGGCTTTGGGCTTCCCCGTGGGCGCCGCGGTGGCGGTGGCGGTGGCGGCGGCGGGATCGGCGGCGGCAACCTGATCGCCGGCTACGCGCCGGGCGCTACGCCCTTCATGAACTCGGACGGCACGCGGGCCGTGCACGTTAAAGCGGGCTCGAAGCTCGTCTTTCAGATGCACTACACGCCCAATGGCTCGCCCACTCAAGATCGCAGCTTTGTCGGCTTCAAGTTCGCTGACCCGAACAAAGTGAAATTCGTGGCCCGCAGTACTTCGGTGGCCACCATGTTTTTCGCCATCCCGCCGGGCAGCGCCGATTACCAGGTGTCGAGCGAAGGGACGTTTGAGCGCGACACGCTCGTGGTGAATCTGACCCCGCACATGCACACGCGGGGCAAGGCCTTCCGCTATGAAGTGACCTATCCCAACGGCGAGCACGAGATCCTGCTCGACGTGCCGCGTTACGACTTCAACTGGCAAACGACTTATGAGCTCGAGAAGCCGAAGCTGCTGCCCAAGGGTACGAAGCTCGTGTGCACGGCTCATTGGGACAACTCGGAGGGTAATCTGTCGAACCCTGATCCCACCAAGACCGTCACCTGGGGCGACCAGACGTTCGAAGAGATGATGATCGGCTTCTATGTCGAGGAATTTCCTAAGGGTGCGGTGCCCGAGCGCCCCTCGGGTGGACGCTCATTCACGAACGTTACTCCTGAAAAGGTGCTTGCCGCGCTTGATGCCAACAAGGACGGCACGCTCACCAAAGAGGAAATGCCCAAGATGATCGGCGAGCGTTTTCAGATGGTCGACCAAAACGGCGACGGCCATGTGAGCCTGGAGGAGTTGAAGAAGCTCTTGAATATGTTGCGTGCCCTTGGTGGCGGCCGAAACTAAACCGACTCGCCGCAGGTACTACCGATCGCCCTTGGCGGCGGGCCGACCGAGATCGGAGTCGCGGCTTACTCTCAAGCAAGATCGAAGGGCCGAGCGTGCGCTCGGCCCAATTTACCTCTCTCTTGGCGGGAACTGATCCCATGAGACACCTCCGCACGCTCGTCGTGGGTCTGTCGTGTTGCTCGGTTTTGGCCGGTACCCTCTTGGCAAACGAAGTGCCCAAGACGCTGTCGGCACGAAAGTCGACGAATTCTCCGCGCAAGATTTCCGGGGAAAAGCGCGATACTCTCGCGGAGTTTCAGAATTCAAAACTGGTGGTCGTGGCGTTCCTGGGAGTGGAATGCCCCTTGTGCAAACTTTACGCTCCGCGCCTCGTGGAATTAGCTAAGCAATATGGACCGAAAGGGGTCGCGTTCTTGGGGGTCGACTCGAATCGCCAAGACTCATTCACCGAAATGGCGCAATACGCCAAAGTGCATGGTATCGAGTTTCCGATCGTGAAAGATCTCAACAACACCCTGGCTGACGCGCTCGGCACCACGCGAAATCCGCAGATTTTCGTGCTCGATTCCGACCGCGTGGTGCGATACGCGGGGCGGGTGGATGATCAATATGGTTTCGATACCGGTAGCGGTTATGCGCGGCCCGTGGCGACGAAACGCGATCTGGCAAACGCGATCGACGAGCTCTTGGCCGGCAAACCGGTGACTCAGCCCACGACCAAGGCGATCGGCTGCTTGCTCGGCCGAGTACGGCAGGCCGACAAGTCGAGCGACGTCACGTATTCAAAGCAAATTGCCCGCATCTTCCGAGACCATTGCGTCGAGTGTCACCGGCCTGGTCAAATCGGCCCGTTCGCTCTTCAGACGTACGACGAAGCGGTCGGTTGGGCCGACATGATCGACGAAGTCGTCCGCGAGAAGCGGATGCCTCCCTGGCATCCCGATCCGAACTACGGTCATTTCGCCAATGACATATCGCTCAGCAACGAAGAAAAAGTTTTGATCTCCAAGTGGATTGCCAAGGGCGCACGCCGAAGGCGATCCCAAGGACCTTCCCGCTCCCAAGGAGTACGCGGGGGGTTGGATGATGCCCGGAGGGCCTGACGTCGTATTCACGATGACGAAAAAGCCGGTTGACATTCCGGCCGAGGGGACGGTTGCTTACCGTCATTACGTCGTCGACACCGGCTTCACGGAAGACAAATGGGTCCAAACGGCCGAATGCCTGCCGGACAATCGGGGCGTCGTCCATCACATGATCGTGTTCCTGAAACCGCCGGGTGGGGCGCTATTCGGCGACGGGCCGGCTCGTCCTGGTGGCACGGGTGGCGGCGCGGCGGGGAAGACAAACGATCAGGCCGACGGCGGGCAAAATAAAGCAAAGGCTGGCCAGCGGCGGCGCGGCGGCGGCCAGGCTTCATTCGGTCAACTTTGCGGTTTCGCGCGGGAACGCGGCCTTTCGTTCTGCCGGAAGGAATGGCCAAATTGATCCCCGCCGGCTGGCAGCTTGTGTTTCAGATGCACTACACGCCGAACGGGTCGCCGCAGAAGGATCGCAGTTCCGTGGGGATTAAGTTCGCCGATCCCGCCAAGGTTAAGTATCGCGTGGCCACGGCCAACGCGATTAACCATAGCTTCGTCATCCCCGCTGGAAATCCGAATTACCCGGTCGAAGCGAAGCAGACTTACGGAACCGACGTGTTAATGCTGTCGGTCTTTCCGCACATGCACTTGCGTGGCAAGGATTTTCGCTACGAGTTGATTTATCCTGACGGCGCCAAAGAAACGATCATGAACATGCCGCGGTACGATTTCAATTGGCAGACGAGTTACATCTTCGCGGATGCCAAGAAGCTCGCCAAGGGGACAACCTTACATTGCACGGCGCACTTCGATAACTCGGCGGACAATCCCGCCAATCCCGATCCCACCAAGCGAGTTCGTTGGGGCCCGCAAACGTGGGAGGAGATGATGATCGGCTGGTTCGATATCGCGGTGCCGAAGGGAACCGACATCAAGGACGTGCTGCCGCCGCAAACCCGGGGTGGCGGGGCCACGCAGAAGGGCGCCGCCGAGTAAAGGAGCAACAACGTGTCATCGCAAGACAAGGTCGCGTTCATCACCGGGGCGAACAAGGGCATTGGCCTGGAGACGGCCCGGGGGCTGGGAAAGCTGGGAATCGCGTCGTCATTGGCAGCCGAGACGAGGCCAACGGTCGGGCCGCCGTTGAGAAACTGCGATCCGAAGGCATTGGCAAGGTCGAGTCGTTCCGGTTCGACGTCACCCGGCCCGAGGATCATCAGGCGATCGCCCGTCATCTCAGGCAATGATGTCTTTGATAACGGTTCCGTGCACGTCGGTCAGGCGGAAGTCGCGGCCTGCGTAGCGATAGGTGAATCGCTCGTGGTCGAAGCCCAAGAGGTAGAGCAGGGTCGCGTGCAGGTCGTGGACGTGAACCTTGTTTTCGACCGCGCTGAAATCCCAGGTCGTCGGTGGCACCATGGACATGGCCTCCTTTAACTCCGCCGCCGGCCATCCACATGGTGAAACCGTAATGGTTGTGATCGCGGCCGTTCATCTTGCCCTCGTTGGAGCCGGGGGTGGGGAGCTCGACGGTCGGCGTGCGGCCGAACTCGCCGCCCCAGATCACTAACGTGTCGTCGAGCATACCGCGCTGCTTGAGGTCCTTGAGGAATGCCGCGATCGGCCGGTCGCATTGGTTTGCGAGCTTGCGGTGGCCGGCGGCCAGATCGTCGTGGTGGTCCCAGGGCTGGCCGTCACCGTGCCAAAGCTGAACGAAACGCACTCCTCGCTCGAGCAAACGGCGCGTCGCCAAGAGCTGGCGGCCGTGGACCCCAGGGCCATACATGGCGCGGATCGACGCTGGCTCTTGGGTGATGTCGAAGGCGTCCCCGGCTTCAGACTGCATGCGAAAGGCCAGTTCGAAAGATTGGATGCGGGCCTCGAGCTCGGCGTCCCCCTTGCGCTCGTCGAGATGGCGCCGATTGAGCTCCGCCAGCAGGTCGAGCTGGGCTCGTTGGGCTTGGGGGCCCACGGAACTGTTGCGGATATGCGCGATCAGCTTTTCGATTTCGGTGTGCTTGCTGTCGATGTAGGTTCCCTGGTAAATCCCGGGAAGAAAACCCGCCTGCCAGTTCTGAGACTCGGCAATGGGGAACCCGCCGGGGCACATCACGATAAATCCGGGCAAGTTTTGGTTTTCCGTACCCAGCCCGTAAAGTACCCATGAGCCAACGCAGGGGCGGGCCTGACGAGCCTCGCCACAGTTCATCAACATGAGAGACGGCTCGTGGTTCGGCACGTCGGCCTGCATCGATCGGATAACGCAGATATCATCGATCATCCCGGCGGTGTGGGCGAACAGGTCGCTCACTTCGATTCCACTTTGGCCGTATTTCTGGAAACGGAACGGTGAGCCCATGGCCGCGCCGGTTTTGCGCTCGGTCGGCAAGTTGTTGGGCACCGGTTTGCCGTGATAGCGATCGAGCGCCGGCTTGGGGTCAAACGTGTCGACGTGCGAGGGGCCGCCGTTCATGAACAGGTGGACAACCCGCTTGGCCCTGGCTCGAAGCGGCGCGACTTCGGGCAACAGGGGATTGGCCGCTCCCATCGAGGGTGTGACAATGGCCGACGGGGTCGCGCGAGCCCCGGCACCTGCGGCGTGAGCCGATTGGCCCAAAAGACCCTGGCCTGCCAATATGTCGGCAAGCGCCAGCGATCCCATCCCCATGCCCAATCGAGAGAGAAGTTGGCGCCGGGTCATGACCGCGTCAGCGAGTTGTGACGGTCGGTGCGACATGAAGATTGACCTCTGGGGGAGGGTAGGCGAGAGTTTCTACAGGCGGGCGTGATCTTGCGTTATCATAGCACGCCGCTCGGATTTCGGCCAGTCGAGACGTGTAAGTTGCAGGTTGTAGGGTGCGCCAACAGATTCTAGCGCTGAGGGGCGGCGAACGATACCAACCCGAGCGCCAGCGAGGGTTCCGTTGGCAAGTCCCCTCGCTCGCGCGTCGGGTTGGTATGTCCAGAGAAGCGAAACGGGTAGGCCCAAGTGCCAGAGTCCGTTGGCGCACCCCAGCCCGCCGGTATTGTCACCCAGATTTGTGAGGCTCCCATCATATGAACCGCCTTCTGTTATTGGCGATCACTCTGGCAGTCCCGGTTGTTTTGATCACCCGGAGCGATGCCGGAGAGCCGCGGCCGAATGTCGTCTTCATTGCGGTTGATGACTTGAACGACTGGGTGGGGTGCCTGCGCGGACATCCCCAAGCGCGGACGCCTCACATCGACCGGCTGGCTCGACGAGGGACGCTCTTCACCAACGCCCATTGCCAGGCCCCACTCTGCAATCCATCGCGATCGAGCGTGCTCACCGGCCTGAGGCCGTCGTCCACCGGGATCTATGCGCTCGAACCGGGAATTCGCGCGGTCCCCTCGCTCAAAGACACGGTTACGCTGCCTCAGCACTTCGCCGCGCACGGGTACTGGACGGCGACCTCGGGCAAAGTCTTTCACGACGGCTCGATCGCGCCGGCGGACCGCGCCAGCGAGTTTCAGGCATGGGGGTCCGTCGGCGGCGTCCCGCTGCCCGCCAAGAAGCTGGTTGACACACCGGACACGATCCGCGCGATGGATTGGGGCGTGCTGCCGATTCGCGATCAAGATCAGGCGGACTGGAAGATCGCCGACTCCGCGATCGCACACATCGAGAACAGGCCAAAGGATCGACCGTTCTTCGTGGCGGTCGGATTTCGCTTGCCGCACGTCCCGTGTTTCGCGTCTCAAAAGTGGTTCGACCTCTACCCCGAAAACGCGGTCCTCTTGCCCGAGGTGAGAGAGGACGACCGCGACGACGTGCCGGCGTTCTCGTGGTTCCTGCACTGGAAGTTGCCCGAGCCACGCCTCTCCTGGCTGAAAAAAGCGAACCAGTGGCGCTCATTGGTCAGGTCATATCTCGCCTGCACGAGCTTCATGGATAGCCAGATCGGCCGGGTCCTCGATACGCTCGATGCCACCGGCCATGCTCATGAAACGCTGGTCGTCCTCTGGTCCGACCATGGCTGGCACCTAGGCGAGAAGGGGATCACAGGGAAGAATTCGCTCTGGGAACGCTGCCACTCGCGTGCCGCTTGTCATCGCCGGCCCAGGCATTTCCACGGGTGCTACGTGCTCGCGACCGGCGGAGCTACTGGACCTTTTCCCGACCCTTATTGAACTTTGCCAATTGAAACCCCTCCCCAGCCTGGAGGGCCAAAGCCTCGTTCCCCAGCTCAAGGACCCGAACGCGTCGCGCTCCCGCCCGGCCATCACGACTCACAATCGAGGGAACCACGCGGTCCGCTCGGAGTCCTGGCGATACATTCATTACGCGGACGGCACCGAGGAACTCTACAACCACCGCGACGACTCGCACGAATGGAAGAACCTGGCCAGGGATGCTCGGTTCGCGGACGTCAAGCGTGAGCACGCCCGATGGTTGCCGGCTCATGAAGCGACTCCCGCGCCGGAAGCGCCACCCGGTTCCTGAACCGAGACAAAGGAATCTGGTACTGGGAGCGGCAACCGATTGTGCCCGGTGAAAAAGGCGAAAAAGGAACCGACTCAGTGAGGTGAAGCGAAAAGAAGCAACGACCCGACACAAGGCTAGATCGGGGATCGGGAGACGGAGCTCCCTCCTACAAATCCTGTAGGAGCCGGCTCTGTCCGGCGACGTTTCTAGCCGTGTCTCGGGACATTGATAGGAAAGACGCGCCGACGAGAACCATTGACGGTTCAAACGGTTCAGCTACAATGTGGACTGACTGGTCAGTCCGCTTTCGGCGAGGGATTCATGAGCGAAGCCGTCCAAAAGAGGTCAAAACGGTGTTCCGACGAGGACGCGTTGGCGGCCCGGCGAGAAGAGATCCTGGAAATGGCGACGCAACTTTTTGCCGATCAAGGCTTTTCAGACGCGATCACCCAGGTTCTGGCGGATCGGCTTCAGATTGGCAAGGGGACACTTTACCGCCACTTCCCCAGCAAGCGAGACCTGTTCCTGGCGGCGGCCGACCGGGCCATGGTCAAAATGAACGAGCGGATCGAGTCAAGCATCGTGGGGGTGACCGATGGTCTGGAACAAATGCGGATCGCAATCTCGGCTTACCTTGCTTTTTTCGCGGAACATCCCCATTTCGTCGAAATGATCATTCAAGAACGGGCGAATTTTAAGGATCGGAAGCGGCCGACTTACTTCGAGCATCGCGAACGTAACGTACAGAGGTGGAGGGAGTTGTATCGCCAACTGATGGCTGATGGCCGGATCAGGCAGATGCCCGCCGAGCAGATTTCCGACGTCGTCAGCGGTGCCATTTATGGAACGATGTTTATCAACTATTTCACGGGTCAGGCGAAGCCGTCGGAAGCACAATCGCAAGAAATCGTCGACATCATTTATCGAGGAATCCTCAGCGATTCAGAGCGGCAGCGGCGTGACGCCGAAACGTGCGCTGGGATCACTCCGCCCGGCGTCGAAACGGTTACGTGCGATCTGCTGAAACTTTGATGCACTCTGGGGTCAAGAAACCATGAACCGTCGTGGGCGTATTTTGGTTCTTTTGCTGTTGGCTCCGATTGGTGGCTGCGCGGGCTCGAGCGGAGAGCCGATCAAGCCTCCGCCCCCAAATGTTGAGTATCAGATGCCGATCGCGGGGCATGTGACCGATTATGTGGATTTCCCCGGCTCAACCGATGCGGTGGTGACAGTCCAGGTGCGAGCCCGGGTGTCGGGATACATGACGAAGGTCTACTTCAAGGATGGCACCCACGTTGAAGAAGGCAACCTTCTTTTTGAGATCGATCCCCGCCAGTACAAGGCCGAGCTCGAGCGAGCCGAAGGCAACCTGGCAGCAGATCGAAGCACACTTGCGTCGTCTCAAGAAAGAGTACGAGCGGGCCCGCAATCTGCTCATGAAAGGCTCGGTCAGCCAGGAAGAATTCGATCGTTACGAGTCGGATTTCAAGGAGACCCAGGGCAACCTCGAGATCGCCAAAGCCAATCGCGACTTGGCCGCGCTCAACCTCGACTGGACCGAGGTTCGGCGCCATCCGCGGGCCTTTTAAGCCGCAGGCTGGTCGATCCGGGTAACTTGATCAAGGCCGACGAAACCATTCTGACGTCGATCGTCACCCAAGACCCGATGTACGTCTATTTCGACGTGGATGAGCAGAACATGCTTAAGGTTCAGGCATCTTCTACGCGATGGAAAGATTAAGGCGAGGTCGGAGAAAGAAGTGCCCGTCCTGTTTGGATTGTCGGACGAAACTCCCAATTTTCCGCACAAGGGCACAGTGGATTTCACCGACAACCGGGTCGACGTCAACACCGGCAGCCTTCGGTTCCGAGCAGCGGTGAGGAATGAGAAGGGGATTCTGACACCCGGACTTTTTGTGCGGGTTCGGCTGCCGATCGGCGATCCCCATCCGACGCTCTTCGTAAGGGAGGAAGCGCTCGCCTCTGATCAGGGGCGGAAGATTGTCTACACCGTCGAATGGAAGCCGGTGATTGACGAAAAGACCAAGCTGCCGCTTACTGACGAAAAGACCAAAGAGCCGAAGATGGCTTGGACTGTCGGCGTCAAGCCCCTCAATAAAATCGGGCCGCTTCGCGACGGATTCCGAGCCATCGAGCAAGGGCTTTCGCCAACCGACAAAGTCATCGTGACCGGTCTGCAGCGCGTTCGAGCGGGTAGGGTGGTGAGGCCGGTCGAGAAGCCGATGGCGCAGCGGCCTCCCATCGATGTCTCATTCCAGCGGCCCATTGACGAAATGGGCAAATCCGGTGGAGGCTCGCCCGACCGCGGCACGCACAAAGCTTCCCCTTGAGCTTTTCCGTACCAGAGAACCCACCGTGTTTTCTCGCTTTTTCATCGATCGCCCGATCTTTGCCGCCGTGCTGTCGATCGTCATCACGCTGGCGGGCGGGCTGTCGCTGGTCGCGCTGCCCATCGCACAGTATCCTCAGGTTTCACCTCCCAACGTCACCGTCGATTGCAGTTATCCCGGAGCCAACGCCCAGGTCGTGGCCGAGACGGTGGCCGCGCCGATCGAGCAGCAGGTCAACGGCGTCGAAAACATGATGTACATGGCGTCGCAGTGCACCAACGACGGCTCGTACAACCTCACGATCACATTCAAGCTCGGCGTTAACTTAAATCTGGCGCAAGTGATGGTCCAGAACCGGGTTGCCCTGGCTTTGCCCTTGATGCCCGACGTCATCAAGCAGACCGGCGTCACGACGAAGAAGCAGGCGCCCGACATCCTCATGTCGGTCGCGATCTTTTCGCCCGACAACCGGTATGACCAGATTTATTTGAGCAACTACGCCATGATTCAGATTCAGCCCGAGCTGGCGCGGCTGGACGGGGTGAGCGACATAAAAATGATGGGCCAGCGCAACTACAGCATGCGCATCTGGGTTGATCCGGACAAGCTGGCCGTTCGAAACCTCACGGCCGGCGACGTCGTCGCCGCGATCCGCGAACAGAATCTCCAGGTTGCCACAGGCCAGATCGGCCAGCAGCCCATGGCACATGGCCAGCGAACTCAAGTGACCACCAAGACCCTGGGTCGATTGGTGGAGATCAAACAGTTTGAAGACATCGTCGTCAAAACGACGCCCGACGGTCACTTTTTGAGGCTCAAGGATGTCGGTCGCGTTGAGCTGGGGTCTAAGAACAACGACCTCGACAGCGAGGTCGATCGCAAGCCCAGCGGCAGCCTCGCCGTGTTTCAGCTCCCGGACGCCAACGCGCTCGACTGCGCCGATCTCGTCATGGCCAAGATGGAAGAGCTGAAGCGGAATTTTCCCGAGGGCCTCGATTACGTCGTCCGTTATAACACCACACCCTACATTCGGGAATCGATTCGAGAGGTCTTCAAGACGCTTGCGCGACGCGGTGATCTTAGTCGCGATCGTCGTCCTCCTGTTCTTGCAGAACTGGCGGTCAGCGGTGATTCCCTTGATCGCTGTCCCGGTGGCGATCATCGGTACCTTTGCGGTCATGCTGGCGATGGGCTTCAGCATCAATAACCTCACGTTGTTCGGTTTGGTTCTGGCGATAGGGATCGTGGTCGACGATGCGATCGTGGTTGTCGAGTCGGTCGAGCATCACATCGAACAGGGAATGAAGCCGCGCGCCGCGACGATCAGGGCGATGGATGAGGTTTCAGGACCGGTGATCGCCGTCGGCTTGGTCTTGAGCGCTGTCTTTGTACCGTGCGCGTTTATCACAGGCATCACCGGGCAATTCTTCCGGCAGTTCGCCCTCACGATCGCCTCGTCGACGATCATTTCGACGTTTAATTCCTTGACCTTAAGCCCCGCGCTGGCCGCCATCCTCTTGAAGCCCAAGCGTAAAGGAACGCACCAGGCACTGCCGGTGCTGGTCATCACGGCTCTCGGGTGCTGGCTAGGCTATGCGCGGCTCGGTTCCCGGCTCGAGCCGTTCTTCATGCGCGGTGCCCCCACATCACTCACCCACGGGATGGTCGCTTCGGCGCCCTGGGCCGGCCTGGTAATCGGAGGGCTTCTGGCCTGGGCGACGAGCCGGCCGCTCAACTGGCTGCTCGCGAGATTCTTCTCCCTGTTCAATCGCGGTTTCGACCTGGCGGGCCGCGGCTACACGCGCACCGTCGGCGGCATGCTCCGGGTCACGCTGCTGGTTTTGCTTGCTTATGTCGGCCTGCTTTGCTTGACCGGTTACGGATACCTTGGTTTTCCCAAGGGGCTCCTCTCTGACAGTTTCGTTGCCGGGCTCGACAAGGGAAAGGAGCATGAGAGCCTGGCCTGGCTCAAGCCGTTTGTCCAGTTTTCCGGGGTCCCAAAGGGATTCATCCCCTCCCAGGATATGGGATACTTGATGATCAACGTGCAATTGCCCGACTCGGCCTCCACCGAGCGCACGCTGCGGATTCTGCGCAGAATCCAGGATATCGCTCTCGATACTGATGGAGTGGCTCACTCATTTATGATCTCGGGCCAGTCGATGCTCTTAAGCGCGTTCGGATCGAACTTTGGGTCGGTGTTTATCATGCTCGACGACTTCGCCGAGCGCCCCCAGCCGACCTCGGAACGATTCTTCGCATGGTACGCACAGACCGGCATTGAAGACTGGTGGCGCGACAAACTGGTCGGGCCTAAACATGAAGGTCCTGCCGGGAATAAGCCTGCTGCGCCTCTATCCGTGCCTGGCGCCAAAGAAACGGGCCTGGAGCGCTGGTGCCGCAAGGTTTTTCGACTGAAAAAACAGCGTTCACTCAGCAGCGACGCGGTTGCCGCGGTGCTGCGCTCGAAATTCGAGGCGCTCGTTCCCGAGGCCCTGGTCATGGTCTTGCCACCGCCGCCGGTGCGCGGCGTCGGTCGGGCCGGCGGCTTCAAGATCATGATCGAAGATCGTAGCTCGTCGGCCGGGTCGATCGAGGGGCTGCGCTCGCTCGAGGAAGCCACGAACAACCTCGTCGACGCGGCGGACTCGGAATTCGACCCCGAAACCGGCATCAAGAAAAAAAGGCCGCAGTTTTCGACCGTCTCTTCGGTCTTTCGCGCCAACGTACCCCAGATCTATGTTGATTTGAACCGAACCTCGGCGATGACCAAGGACGTGCCGCTGAACGACGTCTTCCAGATGCTGCAAATCTATCTAGGATCGCTTTATGTAAACGATTTTAATCTGTTTGGACGCACATGGCAGGTCATCGTGCAGTGCGAGGATCGGTTCCGCGATCAGGTCGAGGACATTCAGCGGCTCAAGGTCCGCAATCTTCACGGCCAGATGGTTCCCCTGGGGTCTTTGGCCGAGATCAAGGAGACGAATGGGCCGTTCGTCTTGACGCGTTACAACATGCACCCGGCGGCGTTCATCAATGGCGCCGCCTCACAGGGGACTAGCTCGCGCCAGGCCATCGATTTGATGGATCAGGTGGCGGCCGAGGCACTGCCGTCGTCGATGGCCACGGAATGGACGGAGATGGCCTATCTTGAGCTGCAGGCCGGCAACACGGCCATGATCGTTTTCGCGTTCGCGGTCGTGATGGTCTTCCTGGTGCTGGCCGCGCAGTATGAGAGCTGGTCATTGCCGCTGGCCGTGATTCTGGTCGTCCCCATGTGCCTCTTAAGCGCGATCGCCGGCGTGTGGATCGCGAATATGGATATCAACATTTTCACCCAAATTGGCTTCGTGGTTTTAGTCGGATTGGCGAGCAAGAACGCGATCTTGATCGTCGAGTTCGCCAAGGCGCACCGCGAGAAAGGGATGTCGGTGCATGAGGCAACTCTCGAGGCGTGCCGGCTGCGCCTGCGTCCCATCGTGATGACGTCGATCGCGTTCATTCTCGGGGTTGTGCCTCTTTTGCTCTCTTCCGGCGCCGGCGCCGAGATGCGGCGCACGCTGGGCACGGCCGTTTTCAGCGGCATGCTGGGCGTGACCGCGTTCGGAATCTTCTTGACCCCGGTGTTTTTCGCCGTTGTCGAAAAGTTGAGCGAGACGCACCCGTTTGCCTCGGGACCGTTGCGTCGTGGCAGCGACTTTCTGCTGAGCATCTTGAGCGTGAGGGGGCTACTGAGGGCCGCGCAACCCCGGCCAGACGCCCCGGTGATTCCCAACGGGTGGATTCAAAGTTCCGCGAGCCGTTCGACCTTAAGTGAGGGCCCCGTGTTTTCTAAATTCTTCATCGACCGCCCCATCTTCGCATCGGTGCTGTCGATCATCATCACGCTCGCCGGCTTTCTCGCGGTCTGGACGCTGCCAATTGCTCAGTATCCCGAGATTACTCCGCCCACGGTCGAAGTGTCGGCCTTTTATCCCGGCGCCAATGCCAAGGTGGTGGCCGACACCGTGGCCGCGCCGATCGAGCAGCAGGTCAACGGCGTCGAGAACATGCTGTACATGTCGTCGCAGTGCACGAACGACGGTACGTACACGCTGACTGTCACCTTCAAGCTGGGCGTCGACCTCAACATGGCCCAGGTCTTGGTGCAAAACCGCGAATCGCTCGCCGACCCGATCTTGCCCGACCTGGTCAAGCGCCGGGGGGTGGCGGTCAAGAAGAAGTCCCCCAGCATCTTGATGATCATCAACCTGTTCTCGCCCGACAAGTCCCGCGATAACCTTTACATGAGCAATTACGCGACGATCCAGCTCAAAGACGAGCTGGCTCGCCTGCCGGGCATCGGCGACATTACGTACATCGGTCAGCGTGATTACAGCATGCGGGTCTGGATCGATCCGCAAAAGATGGCATTTCGCAGTCTCACGGCGGCGGACGTGGTGTCCGCCATCAACGCGCAAAATGCGCAAGTCGCCGCGGGCCGGCTCGGCCAACCGCCGGTCGCCGCCGGGCAAGTGTTTCAGTATACGATCAGCACGTTGGGCCGCTTGGACGATGTCAACCAGTTCGCCGACATCATCATCAAGACGGATGACATGGGGCGGGTCGTCCGGCTCAAAGACGTGGCGACGATCGAGCTGGGCGCCCGCGAGTACGACCAAAACTGCACGCTGGACGGCCAGTCTTCCGTGGCCCTCTCAGTTTATCAGCGGCCCGGATCGAACGCGCTCGAAACGGCTCGCGTCGTCCGCGAAAAGATGGACGAGCTCAAAGCTCGTTTTCCGTCCGGGTTAGATTATCAAATCGTCTATGATACGACCCCGTTTATCCAGGAGTCGGTGAACGAGGTATTCTACACCTTGCGCGATGCCGTTTTCCTGGTCGCGTTCGTCGTCCTCTTGTTCCTTCAGAACTGGCGTTCGGCGTTGATTCCGCTGGTCGCGGTCCCGGTGGCGATCGTCGGTACGTTCGCGGTGATGGCGGTTATTGGGTTTTCCTTGAACAACCTCACGCTCTTCGGGTTGGTACTGGCGATCGGGATTGTGGTCGACGACGCGATCGTGGTTGTCGAGGCCGTCGAACACCACATTGAGCATGGGCTCAATCCGCGCGAGGCCACGATCACGGCGATGAGTCAGGTCTCTTCTCCCGTGATCGCGGTGGGCCTTGTGCTCACGGCCGTGTTCGTTCCCTGCGCGTTCATCACCGGCATCACCGGGCAATTCTATCGTCAGTTCGCCTTGACGATCGCGACCTCGACCATCATCTCCGCCTTCAACTCGCTGACCCTAAGCCCCGCGCTCGCGGCCCTTTTGCTCCGGCCGCGGCGGAAAGGGACTTACGAGGCACTCCCGTGGTTCGCGTTCATGGGTTTGGGATGCTGGCTGGGTCATCGTTTCTTGGGACCATACACCGAGAGCCTGGTCGCGAACCGGCTCGCGCACGGGCTGCCGCCGTGGTTTGTTCCCTACGTCGCGCCGGGCTTGGCGCTGCTGGCGGGAGGCGTGATCGGGCTCGTCCTGGGCATACCGCTCAACCGAATCATGGGTTGGTGCTTCTATGTCTTCAATAAGGGCTTTGACGCGGCGACGAATGTTTACACCCGCATCGTTGGTGGGCTGTTGCGCGTCAGCGTCGTGGTTCTGGTCCTCTACGGCGGGCTTCTGGGATTGACCTACTGGAGCTTCACCCACACGCCTACGGGATTCATTCCCTCGCAAGACAAAGGCTACCTGCTCTTGAACGTTCAACTGCCCGACTCGTCGTCCCTGGAACGGACCCAGGAAGTCATGAACCAGATTGAGCAAACCGCGGGCAAGCTGCCCGGAGTCGCCCATACCGTGGCGATCGCCGGCCAATCGATCCTCTTGAACGCGAACGCGCCCAATTTCGGCGCCATGTATGTGATGCTCGACGACTTCCACCACCGCGCCGAGCGAGGTCTCTCCGGCCCCGTGATTTCGGCTCATCTCCAAGAGGAGTTGCAAAAGCAAATCGGCGAGGGGGAAATCAACGTCTTCCAGGCGCCTCCGGTCGACGGTTTGGGGACGGCGGGCGGCTTCAAGATCGTGGTGCAGGATCGTGGTGATTTGGGACCGAATACGCTCCAGGACGTCGCCAACGACATCGTTGCTCGCGGCAAGGACGACGCGGCCCTGCGCGGGCTTTTCACCAGCTTCCGGGCCAACACGCCCTGGCTCGACCTCAACATCGACCGAACGAAGGCCAGACTTCTGGGCATATCGATCGCGCGAGCTGTTCAATACGTTGCAGGTCTACCTGGGCTCGCTGTATGTCAATGACTTCAACCTGTTCGGCCGGACCTGGCAGGTCAACGTGCAGGGACAAGCGGATTTCCGCAAGCAAATCGAGGACCTCGCCCAGTTGAAGGTGCGTTCGGAGCGGGGCGGAATGGTCCCGCTGGGCAGCGTGGCAGAGATCGATGACGTGAGCGGCCCGGTGTTGATCATGCGCTACAACATGTATCCTGCCGCCGGCATCAATGGCGATGGATCGCCCGGAACGAGCTCGGGCCAGGCCCTCGAACATATGGAAGACGTGGCTCGCAAACGCCTGCCCGAGGCGATGCGCACCCAATGGACCGAGCTGGCGTTCTTACAGCTCCAGACCGGCAACACGGCGATGTTTGCCTTCGTACTGGCGGTCGTACTGGTATTCCTCGTCTTGGCGGCCCAGTATGAAAGCTGGGCCTTGCCACTGGCCGTCATCCTCGTCGTACCCATGTGCCTCCTCTGCTCGTGCGTCGGGGTCATCATGGCCCACATGGATATCAATATTTTTACGCAGGTTGGCTTTATCGTGCTGGTCGGCCTGGCCTGCAAGAACGCGATTTTGATCGTCGAATTCGCCAAAGCGGAACATGAAAAAGGCTCGATGCGCAAACAGGCCACTCTGGAAGCTTGCCAGCTTCGCTTGCGGCCGATCATGATGACCTCGTTGGCATTCATCCTCGGCGTGGTTCCTTTGATGGTCTCCGAAGGCGCCGGGGCCGAGATGCGCAAAACACTGGGGACAGCGGTCTTTAGTGGCATGCTGGGGGTCACCCTGTTCGGGATCTTCCTGACGCCCGTGTTCTACTACTGCATTCAGTGGTTCAGCGACCAGCGAGTCCTCGCGCGGCCGGCCGAGGGGGACCTTGGTGACGAATCCGACGAGGGCAACGGCGATGCTTTGGCAGCCGAGGCACCCGGGCCTCTGGCCGGTGGTGATCTCTCCCAGGCCAGTGGCAACGGCGCCGTGCACGCCGGCACTCATGTCGCTCATTGATGTCTCCACCTTAGCTCAGAGACCGGAGACTGGTATGCAGCCGCAGTCGCTCGCGCGCCTGAATGTAGTCCTGGTCGAGCCGGAGATCGCGCTCAACACGGGCTCGATCGGTCGGACCTGCGTGGCCGCCGGTGCCACGCTCTGGTTGGTGCGGCCGCTGGGCTTCCATCTCGACGACCGCCACTTGCGCCGCGCGGGCCTGGATTACTGGGAGCATCTGAGCTGGAGAATTGTCGACAGCCTCGACGATGTCGGGGCGGCACTTGGCCGCGACAGACTGTGGTCGTTCAGCACGAAGGGGACTCGAATCTATACAGACGCCGAGTACAGGCCGGGAGACACGCTGGTTTTCGGGCCCGAGAGCCGCGGCCTTCCCGAGCACTGGTTGAGCGAGCAGCGAGACCGCGTCGTGCGTATCCCGATCCGCCCCGAGGCCCGCAGCCTCAATCTGGCCAATGCCGTGGCGGTCGGGACCTTCGAGGCGGTGAGACAAATCGAAGCCGAGCCGAAGTTCGTGCACCTTTACTGATTGAGAAATAGCCGATGATACGTAAATGCTCGCATTTTTCTCGTACTTTTCTTAGGCACCTCGATCGTCAGCGCTAGGGAGGTCTCGCTCACGGTCGCGGAGCCATCGGGCGTGTCTCGCAAGCACTGGCCGGTTACTTCCGGCATCCCTTTTGCGAGGGGAGAGCTCGCCGATGCAGCGGCCGCGGCGCTTTTCTCCGGCGATGGAAAAGAGATCGCGCTCCAGACCGAGGCCCTCTCCCGCTGGCCGGATGGGTCCGTGCGCTGGCTGCTGCTCGATTTCCTGATCGACCTTGCAGCTCACGAAAAAAAGACCGTACTGCTCCGTTACGGCAAGGACGCAAAGCGGGCCGCGATCGCCAAGCCCGTTGCCGTCGCGCACGATGAAAACGGCGTGGCGATTTGTAGCGGGCCACTCTTATTGCAGCTCTCGCGAGCGAGTTTTCGCCTGCTGGATAGTGTCTGGCTCGATCGCAACGGCGATGGCCATTTCTCGGACGGCGAACGAATCACCCGTGACAACGGGTCCGGCATCGTCCTCACCACGCCCGACGGCCAGAGCTTTGCCGCCGACCTGGCCACGGCGGACATTGCCGTCGAACAAGCTGGCCCAGTTCGGGCCTGCGCGCGGATAAGTGGCAAGCATGCCTCAAAGAGAGGAGCAATGTTTTGCTACGTCGTACGTGTGCATGCTTATCGTGGGCAGCCGTTTGTGCGAATGGACTATACCTTCGTCAATGACCACATTGAAGAAGTGATGACGAAGATTGACTCAATCAACCTCGTATTCGGGCTGCGAGACACGACAGGGTGCCACTGCCTTCTCGACGGTAAGCCGGCACGCACGGGCCGAATCTTTCAAGTTGACGATCGCACTTACGAGATCGACGGGAAAACGGTAGGCGAGCGAGCGGCCGGCTGGGCGGCCCAGGGAAACGAGGTGGCCGGCCTGGCGGTCGGCGTGCGCGAGTTCTGGCAGAATTGGCCCAAAGCGCTCGAGCAACGTCCGGGAGAATTGCGCATCGGAATTTGCCCCCACTTTCCAAACGGGCAATACGACGGCAAACCCCTGAAAGAGGAGAGCGAGCTCTACTACTATTTACGGGGAGGCCATTATACGTTCAAGGTCGGCGTGGCGCAGACTCACGAGCTCTGGGCAACTTTTTTTCCCGGCAAGCCGGATGCGGGCAAACTGAAAGACTTTTTCCGTGCCGCCGATCTTCCACTCCTCGCCCAGTGCACCCCGTCGTATGTCAGCGATACTCTCGCCCTGGGTGCATTCCCGCCGGCGGACCCGACAAAATACTGCGGTTACGACGCTTGGATGCAGCAATTCTTCGAGTGCATTTGGCCGACCGCGACCGGGTACGCGAATACGGCCTGCTGAATTATGGCGACTGGTACAACACGGCGTGGGAAGCGTGGGGCAATCTGGAATATGACACCGCCCGCATCTGGTTCCTTCAATACGTGCGCACCGGTGACCGGCGATATTTCGACCGCGCGGAACAGGCAGCACGCTATCACATCGACGTGGATGTCTGTCATGCCGTCAATCCGGAAGTGCGAGCCTATGGGGGGTCATTTAACATGCGTCCCGGTCAGATTTGGCGCACAGCGTCGGGCATACGGGAGGCTATTATGGCCGGTACATAAACGGCAAATACCAGGACATGGCGCCCTGAAGCTGACCGGGGCGAATCAGATCGGGTACTACAATTTCGGGCACACGTGGATCGGCGGCACTTTCGACTACTACATGCTGACCGGGGACCGGAGGGCACGAGAAATCGGTGTGCTCGCAAGCGATACGATGGCCGATCTTTGTCCGACCCGTTACACGGATCATCTCCGCGAAATCGGTTGGCCGTTGCATCTGGTCATAAACGCCTACGAGGCCACCGGCGAGAGAAAATACCTGCACGCCGCGGCTAAGGAGTGGGCGGTACTGAGAAAGAATCTGGATCCTCAAAGGGGCTGGGTGATCATGCTCGCCAACGGACACTGTTCAGAACCGGCTGAATCCAAGCGCTGCCGGGGAAACAACATGTACATGCTTGGTTTCACGCTCACGGCATTGGCTCGCTACCACCGCATCACGAACGATCCGGAAGTGCTCAAGGCCTTAAGCACCGGTATCAACCAAATGATTCGTGAAGCCTGGAGCGAGCGACATAAGTCATTCTATTTGACATCCTGTCGCCATGTGCAGGCGCAGCCACCGCCGGCATACTGTTCGGCGACCTTCCATGCCTCCGAGGCATTCGTCTACGAGGCGGCCCTAACCGGTAATCGAGAGCATCGTCGCATCATTCGCGACGCCCTCCGCGCGGCCATCGCGGGAGGGGCCCAGTTCATGGCCAAGCAAGAGCACCTGGGCCAGACAGGCTATTACAGCGGCTCGTTTCACTTCGCCCCCTTCGGGTTGTCGGCTTTGAGCGGCAGTGAGGAAGTGAATCCTGCCGCAGGGCGTAACAGGTGAGCCTGGACGCGCGGCGTCAGAGCGATTTAAGAGCCCAATTTCCACACGCCGCGATTGATTCTCTACGTTTTTTTTGATATAAAATAGATCGCGCTTGACAAGGCGTAATATTGTTCCATTGAAATGAAGCAACCATGTGCGAGCATCGGTGCTTGGCGCCGTAGATCCACGGATGGGTGTCACCCTTGTGTTTCACATCTGTCCCGGCGGCAAGTGATGGAGCGAATGATTGAAGTGCGTGAAGAACCTGACGTCAGTATCGTGATTGTCAATTGGAATCGTCGGGACGACGTGCTCAAATCGCTTGGTTACTTGCGATTCCAGGGCCAAGTGCACTTTGAAGTGATCGTTGTGGATAATGGGTCTACCGACGGGTCGGCGGAACGGCTGCGGGAAATCACAGGCATCAAGTTCATCGAGCTCAAATCGAATCTAGGGCCGTGCAAGGCGAGAAATGTCGGCATCGAACACGCTCGGGGTCGATATATCCTCTTCCTTGACAGCGACGCGGTCCTGTCCAAATGGAAACTGGCTCGACTCGTCGAGCGGATGGATCGCGACCCCACGATTGGAATACTGGCCTGCCGGATCATCAACGGTAAAACTCGCGGCATCGACCAGTGGATTTACAGCGAGCCAGAGACACCCGGGCAGCGACGCGAGTTTGAAACCTATTCGTTCTCGGCGGCCGGCGCGATTGTCCGTGCGCAAGCCGTTCGCGACGCGGGCCTGTTTTGGGATCAGCTCTTCATTTATAACGAGGAAGTTGATCTCTCAATCCGTGTTATGCGAATCGGCTATCGCATCGTCTACTTCCCCGAGGTGCGCGTTTACCACTGCCCCTCGACAAACGGCCGCCACGGCGCCAGCGAGTACCTGCGGTTTCAGATCCGAAACTGGATATGGATCTTCTATCGGTATTACCCCTCACAGTTTCGCGCAAGAAAATAGGTCTTTATATCTTTTTATATATTTTGAAATCGATTTGGTGTCTTCACCTTAGAGCGTGCTGTTCGGGCATAGTTCAGGGGCTTTGGAATACGGAGATCATCGAGCGGTTCCCCGACAAGCTGACGCGGGCCGAGTTGCGCCGTCTCGGTGCGTTGAATGCCCGAACTCGGATCAGGTTCGGCCGGTGAGTCATTCATGAAACGCGCTCTGCTCAAATCGGCCTTTGGCCACGACGCGTTTCATCCGGGCCAAGAAGAATTGATCGACGCCTTGCAGCGGGGCCGTGATCTTTTGGGGGTGATGGCGACCGGGAGCGGGAAATCGCTTTGCTACCAGTTTCCGGCAGTCGAGAGCAATCAAAACTGCCTGGTGGTCTCTCCCTTGATCAGCTTGATGAACGACCAGGTTAAGAAGCTCGAGCTCGCGGGCATACCGGCGGCCGTTCTGCATAGCCACATCTCGTTTTCGGAGCGGCAACAGGCCATGGACGATTGGGCGTCCCGGCGGTTGCGGTTCCTCTATGTTGCGCCGGAACGCTTCAGCGACGAGGCATTCATGGGGGCGCTCGCGGCCAGCCGGCCCGATTATGTGGTGGTCGACGAGGCGCACTGCATCTCGCAATGGGGACACGATTTCCGCCCCGAATACCGCAGCTTGGGCCGGGTCAAGGAATTGTTCGACATTCCCGTCGCGGCCTTCACCGCCACGGCCACGCCGCGGGTGCAGAAAGAGATCGTCGCCAATCTCAAACTTCGCCAGCCTTTAATTCGCGTTCACGGGTTCTACCGGCCCAATCTCGCGTTTCGAGCGCTGATGGAAGCCAGGGAACGCCGCCGCGCCGAGCTGATCTTGAATGAAACCGATGTCGAAGGTGCTTCCATCGTTTACTGCGCCTCCCGCAAACGCGTGGACGAGCTGACCGGTGAATTACGGCGAGCGGGACGCCCGGCTTATGCCTATCACGCGGGCCTCGAGGCAGACGTGCGCGACAAGGCACACCGGCATTTTCGCGATGACGCGCGAGTGGTGATCGTCGCTACCAATGCGTTTGGAATGGGCGTCGACCGACCGGACGTGCGCTCGGTCATTCACGCCCAGATGCCGGGAACGGTTGAGGCGTACTACCAGGAGGCGGGGCGAGCCGGCCGCGATGGTCTGCCGGCCGTGTGCCTGTTGCTTCATAGTCCCGGAGACGTCGCCATCCACGAGTTTTTCAACCGGCAATCCGTCGAATCGGTGGCGGTCGACAAGCAAGACGAGTGGGAGCGGCATCGGCGCGACCAGCTCGAATTGATGCGCCGGTATGCATACGGGGCCGGCTGCCGCCAGCAGGCCATCATGGACTATTTCGGCGATGCCGAGACGCTGCCGCAGGGCTGCGGGCGGTGCGATAATTGCCAGACGCCCCACGCCATGCCGGTTGATGACAAGACCCAGGAAACTGTTCGTATTTTGCTTTCAGGGGCCGCGCGTTTGGGCGGCCGCTTCGGCGCCAGTCAGCTTGCTGACTTGGTCACCGGTAGCGACACGGCCCAGATCCGGCGATACCAGCATGATCAACTGCCCACTTATGGTCGGTTGCGCTCAATGTCGAAGCGTCAGGTTCAGGCGATGATCCAGGCGCTCATTCGCCAGGGTTATCTCCGCCAGGAGGGACTGCGCTACCCGGTGTTGGCGATCACGGCCCAAGGGCGTGAAGTGATGCTCAATAAAACCGTGGCACAGCTCGGCGAGTGGCAACTGGCTGCGGCCAAAAATGCCCGTGCTGAGCCACAGTTGGTCCGCACTCCCTCCGCTCCCGCCGCGACCACGGGCGAACATGCCGCGTTGCGCCAGGCACTGCGGCGTTGGCGCTCAGGCAAGGCGAGCGAGATGGGTGTTCCGCCTTACACCCTGTTCTGGGACCGAACCCTCGACGAACTCTGTATCAGGCGGCCGGCCACGCCGGCGGAATTGCTCACCATCTGGGGCTTTGGCGAACAAAAGCGCCGCACGTTCGGCGACGAGATCCTCGCAATCATCGCTTCTCACGCCTCAACCACGCACGGAGGAGACCCAACATGACCACTCCTGACCGATCCTTTTTGACCGTCGTATCGGGAATTCCTCGCTCGGGGACTTCGTTGATGATGAGAATGCTCGAGTTGGGAGGCATGCCGGTCTTGACCGATCTGGTCCGCGGGGCCGACATCGATAATCCCCGAGGCTATTATGAATACGAAGCCGTCAAGGGCCTGAAACAAGATGCCTCCTGGGTCGCTCGGTCATGTGGGAAGGCCGTGAAAATGGTTTACCTGCTCGTGTACGACCTCCCGCCCAACGTGGAGTATCGAATTCTTTTTATGCACCGCAACCTCGACGAAGTGCTTGCCTCACAAAAGGTTATGCTCGATCGGCTGGGAAAGCCAACGTCGATCGCCGATGCAAAAATGGCCTCATTGTTCCGCAACCACATCGGCAAGTTCGCGGTGTGGGCGAAAGAACGGCCGAATATCCAAGTCCTTGACGTGAACTATAATGATATGGTCGCCAATCCGGGCCTTATCGTCGCTGGTGTCGATCGCTTCTTGGGCGGGGGGCTCGACACAAACGCGATGGCACGTGCCATCGAGCCTGGCCTTTATCGAAATCGGGCGACCTAGCCCTCCCTCGCTTCCGCTCGCCCGACGCCCATGATGATGGCGTCGATGAGCGCCCGCCGTAACCGGCGCCTTGGGCATGGCCGAGGGAAAGCGATGGGTGAGGTCGGTGTGCCCGGCGTCGAGGACAGCCAGCACCGTGCCCAGGCCGGCGATTGTCTGGTCTTCCAGGGCGACCATACCGTCGTTGGGGCCAAAATGAGTCCCCAGATACCACGCGGTCGCCTGAAGGATGAGTCGAAGATGGGCGGGCTTGGCCTTGGTCGTCACGTAAAACGTCTTGGGGCTGACGACAGGTATCGCATCACGGTGTTCTTCCATGGCCGCTTCCCAAAAGTCCTTTGAGGCACGCCGGGTCAGTGATGGCAGGCCGCCGTGCTTGCCGCGACTCATTCTTGCCGTCGTGAAACGGATACCCCAGATCTTGCAATAAGTGCAGTGACCCTTCGTCGCCTGTCGGATTGCCCGTATCTCCGACGATCGCGAACACGCTCTTTTCCGTGCGCCTCGAATAAACGGCCACAAAGTCGCCTACCTTTGCGCCGTGCCGCCGCGCCTTGTTGCCCCGAACCACATAATTGATATTGCGCGCGTCCACATAGCGCCGTGGATCACGTTCATTCTGATTCCCAACGTCGGCGAATGCGGTTTGCGAAATGTAGTAGCCAGGGAACGGATCGTCTGGCCCTTGCAGAATCGGCCGTCCGTGTTCGTCAGTCAAATAACCGACGATCGGCTCGTCAGCGCGATTCCGAGAGTGCGCATCGAGCAGAATGTCGAGCGTCTCCATGTCCGGCGGCCCATAGGCATTCGGCGCTCCATCCACGTCCACATCCATGCGGTGCGTCAGGATTTCGAAACTTGGATGCTGCGTCCCGCTCTGCGCATGACCCGCGACCGTCACCCAAAACGAAAATAACAATCCGACGGCCACAAGGCGATGCACGAACATTGCCGGCATTCCAGTCACAACTCGATTCTAGGACGCTGCGGGGT
>CAWHKI010000071.1:0-12757 GCA_963829765.1 uncultured Isosphaeraceae bacterium
TCCATAGTTTCGACTCGCGGAGCGTTTCAAAAAAGGTGAGCCCCTGATGATGAAAAGTGTGCCTTTGGTGAGCATAACATCAACGTGGGGCTCTAACGGGTGCCTCCCAAAGCCAGCCGAATCAGCTTCATAAGTCCAGCAGGGTTAGGGGTACTCATCAAGGTGCCCATCGGGCCTGAGCACGCGCTTGATCTCACGGAACATAGGAAGCGGCGAGTAAGTCAGGTGCTCCAAGACCTCACACAGGAGGATCGCGTCGAACGACTGGTCAGGGAATGGAAAGCGCATCCGTGCAAGCGTTGTAGGTGCCACACGCTATTTCCCTTTCCGAGATCTTAAACTAACTGTACGCCGGTACGGCACTGACGTCGACTGCGGAGACTCGCCATCCCATCCGATATGCCACCCCGGCGATCAGGCCAAAATAGGCCCCGATGTCAAGAAGAGCCCCTTGGGGCATTCGACTCAGCGCGGAGCAGATGATGCCGCACCCACTCTTTGCTAATTTCAAGATACCATGGCAGAAAGTGGTCCGGCTTAAGAGGCTCCGATATAACTTCTGAGTTCAAGTAACGTTTGATGATTAGTTTGTGCTTGCGTTCCAGCTCTCGCCGCAGAATTGAAGCCCGAGTTGCGTGGGGCCTGACCATTCTCGTTGCTCTCCGTGTCTCAGAGGGCCATAGGGAACTCACCGGCCCATCACGCTATCGGCGGCGCCCGAGGGCCCAAGTACGAGGGGTAGATCGACGGCGTACTCTCCTCAGAAGGCGGCCGAACCATCGCGTCCAGCATGCCCATGACGCTGGTCTTATTGTCTCAAGGTCGAATATCGGCGCCGGACTTCCTCAAGGGCCACATGGGCTCCCAGCGACGTCTGCGGATCAGCCCAGGCTTTTTGAGCAAATTCACGCCGGCTCGACTAAGGTAGGCTACTCCAATGATACGAGAGCCCCGGAATCGTAGCCAACTCCGGCCGTTGTGCTATCCGGGGGTGTATGCAGCAGAAGGGGCCGGCCCGGCCGCGATATAGGTTGCGAGCTTGATTGGAAAGGAGGTTTGCCGAAGCACTCGGTCCCTCAAGCCAAAGGGATAGTTGAGGTATTGAAGACTACTGTCCGAAGTACCGCGGCCGCTTCCGCTTCATCAACGTGTCCGACCGAAATAATTGAAATCAGACTGCCGAGCTCTGGCGCGCACTCGCTTGGCATGGCCCTGGCCGCAAAGACTAAGTTCCCCGAGCAGTCCCAGGTAATCGGCCAGCACGCGCCACCGCACGACCAAGAACGCGAGCGGCGAGTATGAGTAGGCGTTGCCCAGCACACCAACCCGTAAGATTCCCGCTCTTTTGAGAATGGGGCAGGTTCAGCGACAAAAGGGGCCATGGCCCGATTTCCAAAGGTTCCCGAAACTCCGTAACGCCTCTGGTAACGTTCCATCATGCCCCGGCTGATGACCTCAACCCCGGCCGACCTTTAAGCACTTTGGCGAAAGCCCGTTCGATAAGTGGACTCAGCGCAAATATCGCCTCGAGCGCAGGGCGACCCCGAACGCCGGGTCGTCGTGTACGCTGGCCACGACAGGTAACCGACCATCTTTCACAAGATAAGACGCAATCGGAACGGCAGCTCCATGCATGACGACCCAGATTCCACGTGCGTGATATTCGTCGGCGATCGTCCGAACCTCCTCGGCGAGTCGCCTTGATAGGATCACGGCGTCTCGGAGATCGATCTATGCGCCCGTGGAGGGGTTGCTCGTGCACCGCCCGTCAAGACGACGACTCGCTCACCGGCGGATGGAGACGTTCCCCTGTCTCCTCCAGGTGTCAGAGTCATCCAAACGATGCTGCGACGGGTCGCTTGATCCATGAGGCTGCGAAGAATAACCGCACCGCCGCCTCCCGCGTGCGGAGGAAAATCAGTCAAAAGAACCAAGGGATGATCTGGGTCGTAATTCGTCAGAACTGGCATAGCTAAGAGATCTCCCGGGACGGCAGAGCTACCTAACACGATCGGCGCCTGCCGTTGAAGCGTGGGTGTCATACCCCCGGCCACGGTAGGTCGTGACCAGCCGGGGAAGCACAGTCGGGCCAGGTCGCCAGCCATGTGTGGGCCGTCGATTACTACGGAACCGGGCCTTTGCCTTCGTAGAACCCGAACCGCTGTATGAGTGAGTCTTGAGGAGAACTGCGAGAACGACAACAGGGCGTAGGGATCGGTACACGAGGTAGCGGCCATGGGGGCCGGTGACGTTCGCTGACCAATACGAATCGTAGCCGTTGCGGACCAGATCGGGATTCATAAGGCCGGTTAGATACTCAGTGTCAGCAGCGCCAGCGATTGCGCCGAGGCGTAGGCCCTTCCAGCATCCGGAGGTCGGGTGACTCGCTCCTTCCAGTAGCTAGACAACCGATCCCAGTCGCTGGGAGTTCGACTTGATTAACGCGTTCGTCGAACAGTTGTTCAGGCTCGAAGGCGAGCCCGCGAATTCGTCGAGCCGCTGCATTTCAGCAGCAGGATCCTCTAACAACGCCTCAAACCGGCTGATCACGAATCGGTCGGGGAAAAGCTTCTCGTACTTTTCGGCCAGCCCGGCCAGACGGCACCAGGACAGGGCGTGATACCATTTTGGCTGCCAGGTATTGTCGGCACCACGCCTAAAGCACGACTCCACCACGTCGCGACCGTCCCTGATCAAGCAAATTACCTTGGCACGGGTACGCCGATAGCAGCTTTGGCACGGCAAGCAGGTGCCACGGCGTCTTTTCCCCACAGCGTGGCTTGCCGCGACACGAGGCGTAGTCCTGTAGGAGACAGCGGAAAAGGTCGAAGGATGTCGCCGGCCCAAGCACGAAGCGGTCCCAGACCGATTCTTCCGAATAGCGAATAATCCCAATGCCTCGCAAGTAGTCCATAAAGGCCTGGTGGGTCCCGGCACGCTCTGCCAGTCGCAGCCTGTGGCGATGCGCCGGTACGAAGAAAAAGGTCTCGGTGGGGACTGCAAAATTCGAGTGCCGGTCGAAGATCCTGGCCAGCATCGTCGTCCCGGATCGAGGGTGGCCGACGATGAAAATTGGATCGAAGCCTTCATTCGTCGAGGCTGGCTGGCGGAATACCAGAGGCGTGCTCCGCGGTGCTTCCATCGTCACTCCGTCACTCATTGCTAAATCTGGTCCTCGATGTCTAGTGGCATGGGTCGAAAGCGCCAGTCCCACCTGATGAAAGCAGACCCTTCGAGCCGGTGATCGGGCGTCTTGCCCGGCGGTAGAGGCCCCAACTCAAATTCTTCGAGGCTGCGAGCCCCCCGGCTCAGCTATGTAGTGCTTATGCGGCCCCGGTCCGGGTCCCGCCGACCGGCGGCGAGCGTGGTGGAGTAGAGATCCTTCGACCGACTCCCCATCGCGTCGCATTGGAATTCAGCGATCGCCCGCGCCCGGGCTCCCGCAGCCAGACGGTCGCGAAGGCCCGGTTCCTCCAGAAGCCGCCGCGCGGCGGCGGCGAATGCGAGCTGGGTCGTCGACGGGGACCGTCAGGCCGGTTTCTTCGTGGCGGCTCACCCAGGGCACTCCGCTGCCCGGAATCGCGGTGTTGATCACCGGGCAGCCGCTCGCCATGGCCTCGACTTGCACCAATCCATAAGCCTCGCTCCGTGCGTTCGAGGGGAACCAAAAGGCCTCCGAGGCAAGATAGTAGGCGGCCAGGTCTTCGTCGCGCGGGACTTTCCCCAGGAACCGGACGCGGTCTTTCAAATCAAACCGGGCCGCGAACCGTTCGAGATGGTTGCGCCACGGCCCGTCGCCGGCGATCAGCAAGGTGCCCGGCACGGATCGGAGGGCCAAGAGCGCGGTTTCGAGTCCTTTGTAGTACACCAGCCGGCCGCAGAAAAACCAGAGCGGGCCGGGATAAGACCGTTTCAGGCGTTCGGCATGCTCCTTGACCTGCTGGTGCGGGGTCCAGGAATGGCGCCAGCTCCAGGCCGATCGGCAAGACGCCGACCCGGTCGGGATAGCGCCCCAGTACCTTCGACCCGGCAATATAGGGAGGCGACATCGCCAGGATCAGTTTCGCCCGGTCGTAACAGAGCCCGTTCCATCGGGCGGAAGAGCACGCGACGCAAGCGCTGTTTGATCACGTCGCTGTGATGACTCACCACGAGTGGCCTGCGATCGCCGGAGAGCATCAGCCCGAGAATCATCGAGGGGTTTGGGGTGTGCAGATGCAGCAGGTCGGCCTCCGTATCGCGGATGATCCGCGAGAGGTCCGGGCAATGGTCGATCTTCGCAAAGCTGCGGGCGCGGCGCACGCGGACGACTTCGACGGGACCATCCCACTCGACGCGATTCGTCCGGCCCCGCTCGTGGTCCATGCAGATCACCCGCACCGAGCAGCCGAGCTTGGCCTGGGCATGAGCCAGCGATCGCAGCGATCGCTCGATCCCGCCGTGGGCCGGGTGGAAAAACTTGCCGAGATGAGTGACACGGATTTGTCCGTGGTCCGTTGTCCGTGGTCCGTTGTCGGGACAGTGCCGAGGTTCCAGCGCTTGCGCTCCGTTCGCGGCCGAAGTTGGGTCACCCGGGCGCGGTCGTGCGCAGCCGCGCCGGCGAGGCCGTTGGCGGATGGTTGTCCGTCGTCTGTGGTGTGGTGTCCGTTGATTCTAATCACGGCAGTTAATCCACCAGAAGGTTGTCGGAAACACCCAAATTCCTGTAGGAGCCGGCTCTGTCCGGCGATGTTTTTAGATCGGGGATCGGGAGCCTGTAGGAGCCGGCTCTGTCCGGCGATGTTTTTAGATCGGGGATCGGGAGCCTGTAGGAGCCGGCTCTGTCCGGCGATGTTTTTAGATCGGGGATCGGGAGACGGAGCTCCCTCCTACAATTCCTGTCGGGATTCGGCGGATCGGGAGCCTGTAGGAGCCGGCTCTGTCCGGCGATGTTTTTAGATCGGGGATCGGGAGCCTGTAGGAGCCGGCTCTGTCCGGCGATGTTTTTAGATCGGGGATCGGGAGACGGAGCTCCCTCCTACAATTCCCGTGGTCGATATTTATAGCCCTGTCGCGGATTTCCCCTCGCCCCAACGGGGAGAGGGTGGCCGCAAGGCCGGGTGAGGGGGAAAAGGGGCGGACCGATGCTTGCGTCACCACCAACGACTGACCGGTCACCACACACAACGGACAACGGACCACTGACAACGGACAACTAAGTCAACACCGAGTTGGCGGGCACATGATTCACGTTGGGAAGCGTCGAAGACTCTGAGGCTGAAGCAACAACCGGCTGATCGGCCACGAGCCGGCTCTCGACGATGCGCACCAGCTTCTCCACCTTGTCGAGATAGGGTGATCCACCCCCATCGACCTTCCCGCACACATTGATCGTTCCCGCCGCCACATCGCCGAAGTAGAGCGTGTGCGTGACCAGCCACTGCGGCTTGATCGCGGCGGTCGACGGCGAACTCCAATGACCGTGGTAAACCCCGCCCGCGGCGGCCATGTTGATCGCCAGATCGATGCGCCAGACTCCAATGGCTTCGCCTTCCTGAACCAGCGCCTCCCAGAGATCCGCCCAGCCACGGCTGCCGAGAAGGGGGCACTTCTGGGCGTTACCTCCTCGGTGACGAACAGCCAATCCCCACGAGAGCGTGGTCATGGCCACTCGGGCCCGGAAGAACAAAAGCCGGGCCTCGGTCGCACCAAAGGTGTTGGTGCCCACCAACAAACCGACCGAAAGGAGGATCGCAAGGCAGGCCGCCGGTTCGCCCATGCCCGAGGCCAGCGCCAACACCGCCCCGCCGGCCCCGACCGTCGCCAGCACCAAGGCAGCGCCCAGTGCGCCCGCCGTGCTCCCGCGAAGGCGACTTTTCAGGCAATGGTGCAGGTGCTCATGGTCGGGTGCGAAAATCGAACGGCGATTGAGCCAGCGCCGGCCGATCGCCGTCACGCTGTCCAAGAGCGGCAACGTCACGAGCGCGATCACCGGCAACAACACCACGGCCGTCCTTCGCCCGTTGGTGCACGACCGGACCGAGAAGCGCGGCGATGAGCAACCCGACCGTCATGCTGCCCGCATCACCCAGATAGATCTTGGCCGGGGGGAGATTGAACGCCAGGAAAGCGGCCAGAGAACCCGCTAAGGCCAGTGCGACCGTCGCGTCGGCAACCCGGCCCGACCGGTATGCGAGAAAGCCGATCGCGAGCGAAGCCACCAGGCCGAGGCTGCCGCACAAGCCGTCCATGCCATCGATCAAGTTGAACGCATTGACCACCAGCAGGACCCAGAAAACGGTCACGGGGTAGGCGAATATCCCCAGGTTGAGCTCGACGCCAAAGCAGCTCCAGGCGTCAACGCGTAGGCCCACGGCCATCAGTATCATCGCGGCCGAGATCTGACCGGCCAGCTTGTGCCGGGCTCGGATGCCCCGCCGGTCGTCGATGACTCCCATGCTCAGGATCAGCAATGTCGCCAGCGCCAGTGCCGCGACGAACCAACCGGCGTCACGGATCGCTCGGGATGCCGTAAAGAAGGAGAAGCCGATCGTGCCCACGCTCCAGCCGCACCAAGTCGCCAACCAAACCGCGATGCCACCGCCAAGAGCGATGGGAGCACTGTGGAGCTTCCGCCAATTATCCGGATTGTCCATGAACCCGCACGCCAAAGCCATCCACCGCACGATCGGAACGGCACACAGGCCGATCAAGAACGCGGCGAGCGGGGTCAGCAGAATCACAGGATCAAGCATGTTGTCGGTCCTCATGCCGCGCAGACTCCGTCCCTGTGGGTTGCAAGCACCCATTTCACCCGTGAGCGAAGAATCTGCGATACCATCCTGGCATTCGTTTCGCCCCCTCCCGGCCCTCGCGGGCCGGGATGCTCCTTGGCTATCGTTACCGTGAAGAACACTAACTACACGCGAACAGTTGGCGTCGATTCGTCCCCTGAATGTACCTAAGAAAAAACAGCGTCAGATCAGATCGGAAGAAGTACCATTCGTATGCCCAAGTTTCCCGTTGGTGCCGCCTGCCGGCTTCGACTCATAAGACAAGGCCCCATTGCCGTTGCGCGAAGGTTCCTCAGGCGGTGCCCCGTAGGGTGTATTCTTTTTTCCGTAGCCGTAACCGCCGTAGTAATAGGCCCCGTAACCATAGCCATACCCGTAGCCGAATTCCGCGCGAGTCACGCCATTGACCACCATCCCGAACACAGGAACGCCAATGGACTTCAGCATGTCATTGGTCACGTCGAGATCGCGCCGCCGGGTCGACGAGATCTTGACGACCAGGATGATCCCATCGGCCACCGAGGCGATGATGGAAGGATCGGTCACCAGGAGCAACGGAGACGAATCAATCAGGATCATATCATAATTCGAACGAAGTTCCTTAAGGATTTCGCCCATTCTCTCCGACGCCAGCAGCTCGGCCGGGTTTGTGATGTCGCGGCCCGTCGTCATCAAGTCGAGGTTGGGGACAAACGTCGACCGAACGAGCTGTTCGGTCGATTCGAGTGATAACAGGGCGTCGGCAAGGCCCCCGGGACGTGGCACTTCAAAGATCCGGTGCAGCGACGGTTTGCGAAGGTCTCCGTCAATAAGAAGGATCCGGCGGCTCGTATTGGCCAGCGTAATCGCCAGATTGGTGGCGGTCGTGGTCTTGCCGTCGCCGGGTAAGGAGCTGGCGACCATCAGGACCTGAGCGTTGCGGCTGCGCCGCAGAAACTCGAGATTGGTTCGGGTCGTCTTGTAAGATTCCGCGAGTGACGATCGCGGCTTCTTATGGCTGAGCAATCCGGCCGCTCCCACGGAGGTCATTTGTTCTTCGCTAATGAACGGAATGACGCCGATCAGCGGCAAATCCACGAACTTGCGAATCTCGGTCAGCGTGCGAACCCTTGCTTCGACGAGATCCGCAACGAACGCCGCCCCGGCCCCGAGACCGAGACCCATGATTACCGACAAGCACAAGATCGGCATCCTCATGGTCTGGTCGGCGGCAACATTGATTGGGGCAATCGTTTGCGTAGTCACGTTGTCGTAATCGGTGACGAGCTGCGCTTGCTTGAGCTGATCGACCACGGAATTGAAAAGGGTCCGTTGCCGCTCGAGGTTGCTCTTCAAATTGGATTCTTGAAGAAGCGCGATCTCAGACTTTTTGGAGAGCCCGAGGTCTTCCTCGAATTTCTTCTGCAAGTCGCTACGCATCGACTCGATGGCCTCGAGGTTCTGAGTCAGTTGGTCGATGAGTGCGCTTGCGCTGCCTCCGCCCGATGCTTCGGTGGTTTGCTGCTGGCGGCCTTCGATGCCGGTGATTCTTTCTTTGAGCTGGGCCACCAGAGGATGCGAATCCCCATGCTCGCGACGAAGTTTCTCGTGCTGGAGCCGGAGCTTCTCGAGTTCCTCCTCGGCGACCTGCTCGAGCCGCTCCGCAGCGCTTTTCCCGAGCCTTAAGCGTGATGACCTCGGCCTGGGCGGCTCGGTAGGCCCCCCCGACCTCGGGGTTGGACTCGGTCCGCAGGCTCTCCGCGATCTCCGGCCTCTTGGCTTCCCAGAGACGCTGATATTGTTTCTCCAGGTCTTCAATACCTCGGATATGGTGCAGCACGCCCGGATCGGTGGCGGACCGCGCGGCCCGCTTGGCCGCGGCTAATTGGGAATAGACCTCGGCATATTTCTGCTTCAGACCGATAACGTCCGGGTCATGAAGAAACATACGCTCGATCTCGCGATCGCCGATCTCTCTCGTTGAACTCGAGCTTTGATGTTCGCTCTGGAAGTGCTCAAGGTAGAGCTCGGCCGTCTTTCTGCGGGCCTCCACGTCGGCAAGGTCCCGGGCGATGCCGACGTAGGACCCATCGTTAGCGGCCGAGTTGGTCGCGGGGCCCGCAGCCGCTGCTGCTGATCCCGTTTGCCCAGTCTGCGTGGTCGCCCCCATCGCGCCCGCTTGGCCCAAGGTGTTGGCGATGGTCGCCGGATCGACGCCCTGGCGGGCCATTTTCTTGCCGAGCTCGAGCTGCGATTGCAACTGCAAGGACCGAGCCGCGAACTGGTTCAAGGCTTGGTCCCACTGGTCGAGCCGTCGCGCGACGAACGTGTGACCGGTCGAGTCAGCGGAGTAGTTCGGGTTCTTTTGGCGATATTCCAGGTAGGCCTGTTCCAGCGATTTCAATTCCGTGTTTAACTCATCGCGAGCCTTGACGATCAGGCCGATCACGTCGCTCGAGTTTTTCTGATAGTTCGTTTTTAAGAACAGCTTGTAACTCTCGATCAACGACGCCAGCACGCGATAAGCCTCATCGGTCGACTTCGATTTATAAGTAAGATCGATGATTTTCGCGGCGGGGTCCGGTTGTTTCACGGTGAGGCCGCCAATCACCGAGCCGACTAAAGCCGTATTCAGCCCACCCACCTTGAGCGCCTGTTCGATGATGACCGGGCTCTTGAGCAACAAGAGATGCGTCGCCAAGTTATCGTCTGACTGACTGCCGCCACTAAAAGGATCATTTTCACGTGTCACATGAACGGGATGACCGGACTGCTGAATCACGAGTAGGCGAGAGGCCGCCTTGTATGTGGGCTTCGATGCGGCGAGGAAAATGACCGCCGCCGCGAGGGACGCCAAGACGCAAATAACGAGATATCTCCACCCGCGAAAAATGATCCCCTTGTAATGGTGAAAATCCTCCACCAGCTTTCGGGAATCCGATTGCTGGCCATTCGCGTTCCTCGGATTTGAGAGTTGAGATGGTCTTTGCATGAAATCTCACTCAGAAATAAATCTCTGTGGAAGGAGGCGACTGATTTCAGTGAGCGAGCGGTCCTGCAACCATCTTCCTTGATCCCATCGAGGACAGCGGAAAGACGGAGTCAGAAACCGTTGGTGTGTCTGGCAGGGGAAGTTAGAAAACCTAAATCACGGTTCCGATCATCGAAGCGGCGTCGAGGTTGAGATGGGAGAGAGCCCCCCCTCGAACCAGAGCTTCTCTAACACAAACGAACGTCATGCTGATACATCATGCATGCTCAACCCAACGGACCAAACCGGTTCAGACATTCAAGTGGGCTCTCAATCGCGGATGAACGAACGGATCATATCCGTCTAGCAACGGGTCCGAAGATAGCTCCTGTTTTTCACGATTGCAAGCCCCTAGCGCAAGAATCTCATCTGATTTTTGCTCCACATGAGAAATGATGCGAAAAAACACCTTAACAATGTTGCGAAAAGTCACCAATACCCGGCCGCTCGGGTGCGACGCGTCCTGGTTTACTCATCTTTTCCAGATTTGCCTCATTCTGAGTGGCCCATCTTTTCCGCATCTAATTCATCCTAATTTACTCAGATTAACAGCGACACCATCATACCTCGCCGTCCGTGAAGGCGGTCCAGAGTCTTGGAGAGTTTACGCAAACTAAGTAAAGTTCATAGGTCTCGTGATGCCTGGCAATCTGGCAAAGGATTTTTGTGCAACACCAGATCGGTCGTTACACCGCAAGGATCGGACGGCCCGGGATGTCGTTGACCCAGAAGTCGGTCGTCGCGGCGGGCACAACTGCTGCCGGGTCGCATTGGCGTTTGGGCAATGCGGCGTCGCTATCCTGACCGAGGCGGACGTGTCCGCCGACCGCGGCCTGACGCCCGCAACCAAACTGGCGGATTCACCGACAGCGCAGACCATGTTGTCTGCGTTACTCACTGTATTGTCCAGTTTTACAATCGCGCTCAGAAAACAAAAGTTTCCAATTGACTAATATAAATTGCGCCAGCCTGTTCGGGCGTGGCCCTGACAGCCAATCGTGGATATGTCGAAACAGACCGTTTTCCGCCAAGGCCGGCAAGGCGCGAACCACGCCGCCAACGGAGACATCAGGGCAGGTTTCAAAGCGGGTTGGAGCAACGTCGATGCGGCCGAGTGACGAAACCACCTTCTTCAAGGAATAGCGTTTAGATCGGCGTGCGGTTTTGGTAGGGTAACGTGTTGCAACTTCGATCCAAGAAGTCCGGTCTGAAATTTTCAGTCCACTGAGATTTATGAGCGCCGAAATACCAACCTGCAGTCGCTGCCGTAAACCGCTCAACAACGATGCATTCGCTCTTTTGCTTGAGAAAGCGTTATCCGAATCGGTTCCCCGCGACCTTCGGCTTTGTCCGAGGTGCATCGAGTCCTTGCGCGGTGGTACGGCAGGCATGGGAATTCCTCGTCCACCGGGGCTAGCGACATTCAACCTGGGGATGGGTCGGCGGCGGCCGCCACGCCCGTTTCTAGGTCTTCAAAGCGACGTCACCACAAACACAAGAAAAAAAAGATGCATCCGCTAGTGCGGATTCTTCTCTTCGCGTGCGTCACAATCCTGCTGTTCATTTTCGCGTTCTATTGGACTTGGGAGGTCCTCAAAACAGCGACCCGGCCCGCGGAATAACTTGGTGCAGGCACATGTTCCGAGAAGCCGCGCCGCGAGCAAATTGGTTGCCCCCGCCACCGGATTAATTCGCGGACGAGGAAGCGAACGATGCCGGGCGCTCGCCGGTTGGTGTCCAAGCCTGGCCCCCCCCACCGGCGAGCCGTGTTGAATTTTTGCAACACATGCTTGCGGCCGGTCAAGGAATGTGGTTCAATGCTCAAGCTTGGGACGATTCCCGAGTAACGATCGACGATTGAAGTTTCCCGATTCGATGCGTTACCTCTACTGAAAGGCGGCATCATGAAAATTGCATTGAAGGGGTGGCTACTTGGTGCGGCGGTGGCGTTGGCGCTGCCCGCGACAATCGAGCGCTGATTTAATCATCAGTACCCTCGACAACCCCCCGGTGGGCACGGACCTTGGGGTTACTAACACAAATGCGGCGATGGAATTCGCCACGGGCAGCCAAGCCGAGACCATGGGGAGCGTGACCTTGGAATTGCTGGGCAATACCGGCCCGGTCCAAGTTTCACTTCTCGCCAATGTTCCGAATTTTACCCCGGGGGCTACCTTAGTCAGCATTGGAACCATCGACCCGAGTTCCTCGCCGGTTTACAACACGTACACGCTGCCAACCCCGGCGTACACGTTGGCCGCGGACACGGTCTACTGGCTCGCGGTCGCCTATCCTTATGAGGCCAACACATTACCGGGACCCTGGGCCTACACGAACGCAAACCCTCCGGGCTACAACGAGAGCGGAACCGGGTCGAGCGTTTATTTTGCGATCTCCGCTGATAACGGTGCAACCTGGGCGGTTGGGGCAAACGCTACATATGGACCATATATGTTTTCGGTGAGTTCCGTTCCCGAGCCGTCAACGCTCTGCTTGGCGAGTATTGCGGCATCGTTAGGGATCGGCGTGAGCATCCGCAAGCATCGCAAAAGAAAGGCTAATGGTACCGCACCCTGACGGGCTTTCGTTGAACGATCGCAAGGGCAATATCCCAGGCTCCCTGATCGATTGGGAATCGTCGTTCGAGCCGATTGGGCCCGACTTTAAGCCTGGCGGGATGGGCCACTCTCTGCTTTTACAGAAACTGCCAACATCCGAGCCCCTGACTCTTGGATCGATTACATGAGTCTTACGGCAACCGGCAACTTTAAGCTAAGGCGCAAAGCGACCGGTTGCGGGTATAGGAATGACCGGAGCGGCATCTCAAAGATGTTTAACTTCGTTTTCTCGATAGCGATCGTAATCCAGTCACCATATTGGTGGGCCTCGGGGTTTTGATGTATCAAGTGATCCAACAGCAGGGGAGAATGCTGGTAGCAACACCAACTGAACCAAGTAGACGACAGCATGACAA
>CAWHKI010000072.1:0-7100 GCA_963829765.1 uncultured Isosphaeraceae bacterium
TCGTGCCGGTGAACGTCAAGGTAAAGTTGCCCAAGGAATTGGCGGTCGTCGTGGCTAATGGGGTGGTGCTGCCGACCACGTACAAATCAACGGTCGCGCCGGCGGTGGTCGTTCCCGTGAGCTCGGGCGCCAGGGTATTCGTATACCCAGGGGTACTGGTCACCAAAGCCAACGTAGGCGTCGTGGGAGCCGAGGGGGGCGTGGGAGGCGTGAGGCCCGGCACGTTGAGCGTAAATGAGAGCGTGACCGTGTTGCCCACGGCCCCGGCGTCATCGGTGGTCTCGACCTCGATGGTCTTCAGGCCGTTCGCGGTGAACACGCCCGCGTTGATCGTGATGGCGAAGTTGCCCAGGGAATTCGTCGAGTTGGTCGAATTGGGAATGATCGACTGGCCGTTATCATACGTCTGCGGGTTAAATCCGCCAATAATCTGCCCATAGGTGGCGTCACCCGGGGTCTCGTCGACGATCGACACCCACGTGGTGCTGCCAAACCCGGAGATTTCGCTCTCGCCGTCGATAGTCGGCGTCACGGTCGTGACGCTGGATGTGCTGCCGCTCGTCGAGGCCAGCGCGACCGTGGTGGGGAACAGCATCGGTGCCAGGTTGATGGCGAATTCGCCTTCGCCGTAGGTCGAGGCCAAGAGCAGGTCGGGGTCAGAGGTGGCCGTGGGATCGCTCGCGGAGAGACTCTGCTCGCCGGTGGCCGTTGCTTTTGCCGAAAGCGTGATCGAGTTTGAAGTCGTATTGATGGCCACAATCGTCGTTTCAGAGGGGATGCCGGTGCCGGCAACGAAGTCACCAACCGTCAGTTCCTCGAGATCGACGATGCCTGTGACGGTCGTCGATCCGCTCGTCAGGGTGCCCGAGAAGGTCAACGTTTGGTATGGGCCAGCCAGGGCGGGCATTCCACTAGCGGTCGAGATGTCGCCTTGCGAAAGACTCAAATCGGTGACATCAACATGAGGTAGATCGCCCCCTTCAACCAATGCGCCGAATGTCGAATCCGGGTAAAGCGTCCAGCTCGTGCCGTTATTGGTCGACATGTAAACGCCCGAGTTGGCGGCGACGTACAAGACTGGGTGATATCCCTGGCTGAGATTGGCGGGATTATTGGGGATCGCATAGTTCCAATTGGCCGAGATCGCGTTGAGGACGACGGCCAAGTCGAATGGCAACGGAGTCGTGCCGGGCCCGGACGCATAGGTCTGGCCGAAGACGGAAGAGGCCAGTAGGTTGAGGCCGCTGGTGATGTTGACCCAGGTCGGGTTCGCCGCAACTGAGTTAGCCATGTAGTAGACGCCGTCCTCGGTGACGGCATAAGCGTCGTGGCTGCCCCGAGCGGGATCGGTGATGATATCCTTGACGGACGATCCGTCCAAGCCGGAGGAGATATTGGTCCAGGTTCCGCCGGCGTTTCGAGTTACGTAGATCTGGCCGGTGGCGGTGCCAACATAAACGAATTCACCCAGGTTGCCGACCCCTGAAGGGGCACTCGGGTCGGTGCGCCGAAAGCCAGCGCGATGCTCGTGGCACCGGGGCTGCCAAACGTCGCGGGCGTGCCGATATCAAACCAGGTCTCGCCCTGGTTCGTGGTCTCAAAGATGTTACCGGTCATCGAGCTCACCAGATCGTCGTCGCTGTCGACCGGGTTGACGACGAGGTTTGCCCAGCTCGTGGGATCGCCGGTGTCGCCCGCAATCGACCACTGCGGGTCAGGCGTGGGGAGGCCATTGCTGGCCTGGAGCAGCCCGGCAGGTCTCGGCCAACATTATTGACCATGACGAATTCGGTGTCCTCGCCGCCCTGACCCGGTGACCAGTACTGGAAGAGGGTGCCGTTGCCCTGCTGGTCGACGGCGGTGCCGGAGGCGATTAAAAAGGTGCCGCCGTCCTCAATCGAGCTCCACTGGAGATTGCCGTCGGTGATCAAGTTGGGATCTGAAGCCTGTCCGCCGATGTTCTGGGCTGCCAGCATAGAAGAGGGCTCCCGCAACCTGCGCGGCCGCGCTGCTCGGCTGGACCGCGCCGGCATAAACCTGGGCGAGATCGAGGTCACCATTGCGATTGACGCCTGGCTCAGGGGTTGAAGTGCCGATGGTAGCCTGGAACGTCCCGTTGTCGTCCAGGCCGCTGTAGATTCCAGTGAGGTTGCCGGCAATTAACCGCGTCAGCCCCGTCGCCGGATCGACCTCCGCGAGCAAGACCTGGTAGCCCGTTCCCGAGATCTCGTTATTGAGGCCCTCGACCGCACTCACCGTGGAGTTCGCCGAGAGCGTCACGGATGTCGAACTGTTGACGACTTCGATGAACGTGTACGCGGGGAGGCCAGCTCCCGTGACGAAGTCGCCGGCCTCTAGACCCGTTGTGCTGCCAATGCCCGTGACGACAGCCGATCCAGCCGTCAGCGTGCCGGTGAATTCACCCGGGGCGATAAAATTACCGGTTATGGGCACATCCATTGGTGTCCAGGTTGCGCCGCGCGCCCGAGTTGCTGAAGGACGCGACATTTTCCACATACAAAGTCGAATCCGCGAGGAACGGCTCATTAGGGTCGCGAATGAAATTCAGATAAGCGGCCGGCTCGATGCCCTCTGCCTCGAAGCCCCCTCCCCCGAGGCCCCCTACCTCGCTGACGTACGCGGGCTCACCATCCGTGACGCTGTTGACGGTGGTCCAGGCGGAGGTCTGGAGTGTCAAGTTGCCTTGGGAATCGTAGAGCACGCCCACCAGGGAATCGGCATCTTGAAGGTTGGTGGCGTCGACGCGGATCAGCCCGGTGTCACTGTTGTAACCGTTGCCGCCAAAGCCGCCCAGATAGGTGATGTTGGGGTTTTGCGGGTCAACGGTCACGGCGAGATCAACGTTGCCTTCAAAACCGTCGGTAATCGCGTACTGGGTCGGCGAATCGCCATTGACAGCGCCAGGCTGAACCGGGACGGCTTGGTTGTAGATGCCGCCGGCGGTGGGCGGAGGCAGACTATCCAGTTGGATCTGGGTCCAGTTCTGACCGAAGTCCTTGGTGATGAACAGGCCGTCGAAGCCGCCGCTCGCGGTGGCGACCGCCGCGTAGAGCCAGCCCGCGTAAAGCTCGCTTTCCACATAATTGTTGGTCGCGGCCGGAACGGCCAAGACAATCCGTCCTTCGGCGCCATTGGGAGTTGGCTCGGGCATAGCCGGGTTGACGTTCTTCCCGGTAACAAGATCGACGATCTGCGGGTTGCCGACGTTGCCGGCCATGAGGGCCCAGCTCTGGCCCTGGTTGGTGCTCATGTAAACGCCTTGACCCACGATGCCGGCAAAGACGATCTGATCATTGCCAGCATACGTCGGACTTCCCGGGCCATTACTCGGCGGCTGGCCGCTGTTGGGGTCAAGCAGCAAGCCGCTATTCTGGTCGAGAACGACCGAAGTGGCGTTGCCCTTGAGCACCTGCGTCCAGGTCTGACCTGTGTTCAGGCTCTCCCAGATACCGCCCGCGGTACTCGTGCTGCCAGAGGGTACGCTCAAAGCGGCATAGATGATCATCTGCCCCGTCGGGGTGAGTTCGGGGTCGACGGTCACCTGGTAAGCGATGGTGTCGACAAACATCCGGTCCCGGGCCGTCGAGTCGATGGGCAGGATGTTGCTCGTGTCGCCGATTTCGCTGGACGTATCGTTGACGGAGGAGACGTTGTCGGTGCTGTCATCAAGGTTCCAGGTCGTGCCGCCGTTGGTCGAGATCAGGAAACCCACTCCCGGGGCATACGTCCCCTCTTCGCCGCTGCTGGCGCCGCCGGTGGCGGCGATGATGATCGAGTCATTGGGGTTGCCGTTCACGGGAAAGATGGTGATGCTGGCGATGTTGACGGCTGTGTCGGGGCCGAAGTTGGTGAGGGGGACCCAGGTCGGCCCATTAGGGCTGGTCGTCAGGAAGTCGGTCGTCTTCCAGATGCCGCCACTGGCACCGCCGACATAGACCGTGTTGCCCGAGGCATCAGACGGATCCACGGCGATCGCGTTCACCTGGCCGGCCTCGTAGGTGCTCGAGGCGGGGCCGACCGGTGTCCAGACCTCGCTCGACAGGGGATCACTCGGATTCAGGGTGAAGATCTGGAAGCTGACGGTGGCGTCGTCACTCCCCTGCTCTCCCAACCCTGTGTTCAAAATCGGCCGCTGGAAGGTCAACGACCAGCCGTTGATGGTGCCGGTCGCCCCAGTCGCGTTATTCGTGATCGTCAGCACCCAAGTTCCCTGGACGTTCTGGCCGGCGCCGGCGCGAAGGCGGTTGCCAGAGACTGCTGGGGGTTGTAGATCGCGGAGAACGGCGCTCCCATTCTGGATGGGCGTGCTGGCGTTGTCGTCAAAAACCGTGTTGGTGAAATTCGCCGTGTTTTTGCCGGAACCGACGCCGCTAAAGAGCGTCACCGTGCCCAGCACGTCCCCCAGCGAGTCTTCATGGGTGAGCGTCGCGGTGAGGTTGGAATCGGCGGGGAAGCTCACGTCGAGCTCCACCTGCATGACGCTCAGCCCGGCCGCTGTCTGGTCGCCCGAAATCATGAAGCTGTCGGGCACGGAGATGCTCGAGGTCGCGGTGCCGGCAACGGTCTGGCCTAACGTATTGGTCGTGGAGGCGGGGATCGGCATCGGCAGATTCAGGGCGCTGTACTGCATCGTGGTTGTCGGGCCATTCTGTCCCACACCGCGCAGCGCGTCGAGGCCCGCGCTACTGGTGGGGTCCTGACCGTCGCCGAACTGATCGAGAATATCTGAGCCGAGTTGGATCGTGTAAGTGCCGCTAACCTCTTGCTCCGGGAATAAGATCGAGAACTCGGTGGCCATCAGCGTACCGCCTACCGTCGTTTCGGTCGAAACCACGGGATTGACCGCGACCTGGGGCGTGATATTGAGCGACCACGAATCCAGCGTGGCAGCAGCGCCGGTAATGCTATTGGTCAGCAGAAGTTGCCATGTGCCATCGGCGAGCAGGCCTTGCAGGCCAGTGAGCGTTTTCGAGCCAGCCTTGTATTGCGGCACAAAGGTCCCGGTGAATGGGGCCGTGCCCTTGGTGATCGAGGTCAGTGCCGAGTCGGCGAAGGTGGTGTTGACAAAGTCCCAGGTTACTGACGCCCCCCACGGCCGCGAAGAGCGGGATCATGTTTCCATTGGGCGCCTCCAAAACCGCGGTGAGGCCCCCATCCGCGAATGACGCGACCGTGAGCGTGACCGTGATATTGCCGATCTGGAGGGTGTTGTTCGAATTGACGGTCAGGGTCGAGTCGAGCGTGCCGGCGCCAGCCGTCGTCGCGGCGGGGATCGCCTGGTCGATCGAGGTGGAACCGAAGGTTTGCGGGGCCAGGATCGAGCCGCTTGGACCCATGATCGACAGCACCTGGTTGGGGATGAAGCTGTTCACCTGCACTGGCCGGTCGAAAGTCACATTGAACTGGCTGGTCGAATCGTCGGTGAGTAGGTTGGCGCTACCGGTGGCCGGGCCCACGGCGGTGAGGCTCTGCGAGCCGCTCGATGTCACTGTCGCGTTCGATGAGAGCGTAATCGTCGTCACATTATCGACGGCCGCGATCGTCGTCCCTGACGCGATACCGGTGCCGGTCACCGTTTCCCCGGCGAACAGCCCGGACGTGGTTCCAATGCCCGTGACAAGCGCCTGAACCGGGAGTCAGCGTGCCCAGGAAGCTGGCGGTGCCGACGGCCTGGGTGGTGAGGATCTGCGGGCCGCTGATGATCAGCGGCAAGGTGTTTGGATTCAAGGGCGCGACAAGAGAGGTGAGGATGCTCTTCGCCGTGGTGAACGTGACCGGGGTTGTTGGCTCGGGCATGGACACCGCATAGATGTCACCTGGGGTCAAGCCGGTGTAGCCGTCCGGGGACTGGGTCGTATTGAGCGGGTTTTCATCGGTCGTGCCGTCGGCATTCTGATCCATCGCATCGCCGGATTGAAACACCACCTCCGACCGATTTGAGGCGATCGTCACCGACCATTTCGTGAGCGAGCCGCCGGTGTTGTTGGGCGCATCGTCGAAGATCGTCAGCGTGTAGGTGCCGTTGACCTTACTACCCGCCAGGCCGTTGACGGTGAACGACTGGTTGACCCAATTCAGGGGGGCGGGAGCAAAGAGTTGCCCGTCGTAAACCAAGCCTTCCTGACCATCGGGGGCCGTCAGGCCGATGACCAGTTGGTTGCCGGTGGCGGTGGGGGCGGTCAGCGACAACGTAACCGTGACACCGGTGATAACATTGTTGTTCTCACCGTTGACCGCCAGCGTCGACGTCGTGATGTCGTTACCAGGAGCTACCCCCTGTTGACTGTTAGGTGGGATCAACTGCGGCACATCATTCGACGAAAACGAAACAGTCGGTTCGGTGACTTCGCCATAGACATACGACGGGATCGGCTCTTCGATCGGGTTGCCATTCCCGTCGTCGGGTGTGATCAGATAGCTGTACGTACCTGTATAATTATAGTCAGCGGCGCTCACCTCTGAAGGTAGCGGATTAAAAGTGATCGTGAACTCGGTGTACCCGAATATCGGGTCGGCGGGGTTGGGACCGGCCCCCGCGAGAGTGGGACCGATGCCACTGGAAGCGACCGGGGCTCACGGTGTCGACGGTAAGCGGGACCAGGCCGTCGCCTTCAGCGTCCTGGTAGAAGACTTGGACATCATTGACGGTAAAGGACGCGGTCGCGCCATCGGATTGATCGGCCGGTCGAAGGTCACCGTGAAGCTCAACTGGCCAGTCTGCTGCGCTTGCTGATAGCCGTCAGCGGTCGCGGTGAGGCTCTCGACGCCGCTCGCCGTCGCATTCGCCGACAACGTGATCGAGGTGGAGCTATTGACGGTTAAAATCGTCACGCCAGACGGGATACCGGTGCCGGTAACGCTTTCGCCGGCAAATAGCCCCGCCGTACTGGTGACACTTTTGACCAGTGCCGATCCGGTCGTCGATGTTCCGGAAAAGCTGGTGCTGGACGACGCGACCGGCCCCATGGTGCTGCTGACGATCCGCGGTCCGGCCGCGATAACCATCGGCTGATAATAGACGAAAAGACCAATGCCGGTGGGGACGTTCATGTTGAAATAGGCTTCGTCAAAATTGGCGG
>CAWHKI010000073.1:0-24134 GCA_963829765.1 uncultured Isosphaeraceae bacterium
TCTGGTTCGGCTTGGTCACCGGACTCCTTGAGCTGGGGTCGGTATGTGTCCGCAATCATGTTGTTGGCTGGTCCACCTTCAGCGCCTTGCAGATCAGTCGGCACTTTCCGTGGATGATCCCACTCGCCAACCTGGTTCTCTTCCTTGGTTGGGGCCTCATCGTCGCTCTCCTTCGTTTGGTTTGGAAACGGCTTGGGGGGCGACCGAGCGTCTTTCTCTTGAGCTTCCCCGCATGCTTGGCTCTGCTTTTGGTATACCCCGGGCTTTACAAGTCCACGTACATTGTCCTCGCCGCGGGCTTCGCCGCGGCGGCTGCTCGGTGGCTCTCTGCCGTTCCGGGACGACTCAGACGGCTAGTGCACACAAGCCTGCCCGTGTTATTGATGATCGCTTGCCTCTTCGTGGTATGGCAGGGAGTGCAGATTGCTTGGGGTGAGCGCTCGGCAATTCCGGCGGCGCGGCAACGTGAGCGGAAACCGATGAACGTCTTGCTTCTAGTCATGGATACCGTGCTGCGCAGACCACCTCAGCCTCTACGCCTACAAGCGCCAGACCACGCCCAATCTAGACCGCATTGCGCGGCGAGGCATCAGGTATGATCGTGCTCAAGCCACGGCGCCTTGGACCTTACCATCACACGCGAGCATGTTCACTGGACTGTGGCCGCACCAGACGGGCGTGTCTGAGAATCGCCCCCTCGACGCAACGTGTCCGACCTTGGCCGAATTCCTGGCCCGCTGTGGATACCTCACGGCCGGCTTCGTGGCCAACACGTACTTCTGCAATTCCTGGTTCGGGCTGGGAAGGGGTTTTTCGCACTATGAGGATTTCTACGACGAGGATCGGGTCGTTTCCGTGAGCGAGACCTTGCGCTGCTCGACGCTGGGCCGTAGCTTGATGGACCTGGCTCGTCTTCCCCTGGCAACGGCACGAGGCCGGAAAACTGCCGGTCAGATCAATTCCGATTTTCTGGGCTGGCTTTCCGAAAACGAGGATGGACGACCGTTCTTCGTTTTCCTCAATTACTTTGACGCCCACACTCCCTATATCGTGCCCGAGAGCTGGGCTGGGCTCTCTGGGCGTCGCGCCTATACGCCGGCCGAGGTCGCTCTCCTGCGGAATTGGGAAAGCCGCCTCAAAAAAGACGTGCCAGAGAGCGAGGCGACCCTTTTGACCGATGCGTACGACGATTGTATCAACTACATTGACTGTCAAATCGGAAAGTTGATGGACGCGCTCGAGAGCCGCGCCTTGCTGGGCAATACCCTGGTGATCATCACTTCGGATCACGGTGAAGGGCTGGGCGAGCACGGGCTCTTCGGCCACGGTCGAAGCTTGTATAGCCAGGAACTTCACGTCCCCCTCGTGATCATACCGCCCGGCGGCCTGGCGACGGGTCGCGTGGTCAGCGAACCGGTGAGTCTGCGCGACCTCCCCGCGACAATCGTCGACTTGTTGGGGTCCGCCCACGCTTCGCCGTTTCCGGGGAAGTCACTCGCACGCTACTGGAAGTCGGGATCGGCGCCGGCTGGGCGTATCTCATCGCCTGTCTATTCCGAAGTCGCCCTTCGCGACAAGGTGTCGAAAAATGCCCTTCGGTCTCCGGCCTGGCGGGGGCCGATGCAGTCGATCGTCGCCGATGGCAGGGCCTACATCCGCAATGCCGACGGCCGCCCAGAGCTTTATGACATCATGAACGACCCGACGGAGCTGCATGACCTGGCGGGATCAACCGAGCCACCGACGATGTCTCGATTGGGGCAAATTCTCCAGTCTCTGTTCGAGGAGACGCGACCAGTGTCCGAAGCGGCTTTCGGCGATTCCACTCAGACCAACCGCTCCACCGCTCCCTTCCCTTAAGTTGACGTATTCCCAGTCATGGTGTATTCCATGCAAGGCTCCGCCAGCACGTTAATAATTCTTTACAGTCGTGAGAACAGTCGTTCTTCCGATTATTCAGGGAGTGAGGGTCGTCGAGCTCGGAGGAAGGCGTAAAGGGGGCATTCATGGACGGGATCGCCGAGGTGATTCGTCACTTCATTTTGCGCGAGTTTCTTCCTGGCGAGGATTCGAGCGAACTCACGGATGAGACGCCGCTGATTACCGGAGGGGTGCTTGACTCGATCAGCACGCTCAAGCTGGTGACGTTTCTCGAAGATCGGTTCCGGATCACGATCGAAGCACACGAGGCCGGCATCGATCGCCTCAATACGATCGATCGGATCGCCCAGCTAGTGGCTGAGAAGCAGGGTGCCGCCTGACCGGCGAAAGAGGTTCGCCGAGCTGTCACCCATCCCGGGCGTTGCGGCGACGCAAGCCGGAGCTCTACCAACGTTCGTCAAGGGTCAGGCCGGTCCGCTTCAAGGCACCCACCTCAGGGGAGTCGGTTGTTCCGCACGCCACACGAGTGTTATTACGCCACCGCTTCGGGCCGTCGATGATCCGTTCGTGAGACCACGGTCGTTTGCCTCACCGGTCAGGAACGGCGTCACGCTATCGCGAGCTAGAGCGGAGGCAGACGGTGAAGAACAATACGACTCGCGCGGCGCAAGAAGCATGGGGGTGTTTCCTCATGCTTATCGTGGGAACAATTCTTCTGATGATTGCATTAACCTTGGTCCTGACATTTATCACTGAGCCCAGGGGCGAGAAGCAAAACACGCGGTGGTTCATAGGTGCCCTTGCCGGCGGGACCATTATCATGGCGTGGTTAACATACAGGTTCAAGAACGTGTGGAACCGGAACAATCTGGATAAAGACCATTCTCCGCGCAAAGCCCATCGCCGACGGAGGCGCTGAATCTGCTGGATTTAACGCCGCGTTTAAGCTGCCCGTATCAGAGAGAGCGGCGCTGCTCGTATGCGAAACGCCCTCATCTGTTCCCTGCTGGCGACAGACTCGACCCCATTGTCTAGTGAATCCGCATGGATGTGAATGGTTACTGGTCTCTTACCAACAGCGGAGAGGTGGCTCCACACGGGCTCGCCGCAGTCGAATTGGTCGCGGATATGCGAACGACTGATTCGCTCGATCCGCCAGTCATCCATGTTTCTTGGCGTGCCGCGCGGCGGCTATGCGCAAGGCGGCATTCGCCTTAGGGGGATTGTCGTATCCCTCATTACACCCGCGGACTGGATCACCGACCAGCTTCTATTCGGCATCGCCGGCAGCGCGAGCAGGTTTCGCACCTGAGACCGCGAACTGCTCCGTTCATCGCAGATGTCAAAGTTTGCGGCCTGTGCGGACGATAAGATTTGGAGGGACCAGCGGTGAACTCCTCGCTCCTGAGGTCAGGGGAGCCCCACCACTTGACCGTTCGGGAGAGAGTTATGGACGATCGGGAACGGGCGAAGACGCTCTGGCACCGATCGCTGCGTCGAGCCGTGGTCTTGGTCGTGCTCGCCGGCTGCCCTGGTATGAGCGGCTGCCTGGGCCCCAAGGCCATTTACTATACACGGTTGCGATATAACGAGGTCGTCCGAGACACCAACGACGAGCAACTCCTGATCAACATCGTGCGTTTGCGCTATGCGGATTCGCCGGTCTTCATCGATCTGCCGGGCATTACCAGCCAATTCGAGGCGGCGGGCGGGGGCAATTACCTAGGGGGCTACGGCAACCAGTCGCCCGGCCGGGCTAGCCTTGGGTTCGGCCAGCTATCCGTGCGCGACACGCCAACACTCAGCTACCACCCGCGCGAGGGCCGGGAAATCGCCAAGTCACTCTTGAACCCACTAACAGCCGATCTGTTCAGCGTCGTCAATGCCGGGGCCGACATCGAACAGCTCCTTTTGCTCACAACCAACGACATTAACGACGTGCCGAATGCCCCCAAGGCCACGACCCTGACCCCCAAGGTCGCCGAGGATAATGCTTTGTTCCTCGAGGGCATTCGAATCCTCGCCGCACTCCGAGACCGAGATGCCACGGAGCTGGCATTTGGGACGAACGAAGAAAGTGATGGAGCTTCCGACCCGATCCCCCAAGGGTCGGTCCAGGGTCGCGACCTCCTCAATGCGGCCAAAGATGGCTACGTCTACCGCGCCAAGGAAAAGGGACAGGTGGCCTTGCTCAAGCGTGAGAAGGACTTGATGCTGAAAATCCGCCCGGCGTTCGTCCACTCCGCCGAAATGAGGGAGGTGGCCCGGATCTTTCACCTCAAGCCTGGGCTTCATATGTACAAGATCAAGTCGGAGCTGACCGAGGAGGCCAACCAAAGACTCGACGAAGCGAGCCAACCACTCCCCAAAGCGGAAGGGAGCGACACGATCTACATGAACCTGCGATCGGTGTTACAGATCATGACCTTTCTCTCAAAGGGGGTATGTGTCCCCCCTGCGCACGTAATTTCAGGGATCGCGCCGACGACGCCTGATCACGACGGCCAACCTTTCGACTGGACACAAGTGACCGCCGGCAATTTCCGCGTGCAGGCGCGAAAGCACCGGCCCCATGACGCGGAGGTCGCTGTCCCGTACCGCGGCTACTGGTTCTACATCGCCGTGGACGATGTCAAGTCGCGGGCCACGTTATCGATTCTCGAGATACTCTTCGCGCTTCAGGAATCGGGCGAGAGAACTGGTGGCCCATTGCTGACCCTGCCGGTCGGCGGGTGATTTAGGAACGACGGTGGGGCCACCCTTGGATCTCGCGAACGAATCCGTTATCGGATCAAACCGTTCTTCGAAAAACAAGTATCGATTTTTCAGCCGACATGCTTGAACTACCTACAATAACACAAGTTAGGTCGAATTGACCCAGTTCTGACGCTTTGTAGCGATTATGCTGCCGACATGCTGTAACCTCTTAATCATCAACGAGATCGGTTCTTTTTTTTGGATATGCCGATGGGATCGTCCCAAATCAGGGGCGTTTTGGGCCTCGTTTGAGCTGGACAGTCCAGGCCAGGTGTACGTCGACGACGCTCAGATGTCATAAGTCGCTGGTAGGACTGAGGGTTAAGTGCGCCGAAATTTCGGCGCTACGAGTGTGCACAGAGTGTCAAGTGGAAATCGAAGGTTTGGGACGATCCCATGCCGATTGTTCTGCCGACATGCTTTAACCCCTTGTTACTTCATGAGATGCGGCTTTTTTTTCGATTGTGCCGATTTTCTGCCGACATGCGCAACCCAAGTCCCAGCATGATGTTATGGCCGGCGAAAATCTCCGATTATGCAGCCGACATGCGGAACTTCTTTTCCCGCCAAGCTTTATGTCGGCCCGCGGTTTTTCTGCCGACCAGGCATCGTGTGCGCGCTTGTCCTCGCGCTTTTTTTCGGCGTGGAATCCCTGGGGACGATGTTTTGACTTCTCGCGATACCCCTGATCCCGGGGGTGGGGTGCGCCAACAGATTCTGGCGAACGCTCAGGAAAGTGCCGTAGAGAGATCGGAGTCGACACTGTTCATACCAACCCGACGCGCGAGCGAGGGGGGGGCCGACGGAACCCTCGCTCGCGCGTCGGGTTGGTATGGCCCTTGGGCGAAGCGAGCGCAAACCGCTCTAAGAAGACCGTCGCCAATTCGTTATCCTGAAGGGCGTGTCGTGTCTCCATTTCTGAGCCGCCCCAACAAGCCCTCTTCCATGGAGGCTGCCATGAACGTTTTCCGGCTGGTTGTCATCGGGTTGATGAGCTGCACCGTCCTGGCCGTCGGCGTCGCGATGGGTCGCGCGCCGACCGACCCGACGAGCGGGAACGAGCCGGCAAGCTGTTCACGCAAGGAAACTACAAGAATGCCTATGAGATTTACCGGGCTCTCGCACTCGCACTGACCACTGAGCCGGCTCACATTGGACACGACCTCGAGCGGGGGGTGCAATGTCTTCTTCAACTCGGGCGGGTCGATGAAGCCGACGCGTTTCGCGAGGCAGTTGTCGCGGTCCACCCGGCGAATTGGCGACTGCTCAAGGCCGCCGCCGAGAGCTATCTCAACGATCCAGAACACTTCGGCTTCATCACCGCCGGCAAGTTCCACCGTGGCCACCATCGCGGAGGCGGGAAATATGTCGGCGCCTATGAGCGGGATCGGTCGCGCGCCTTGCAACTTCTGGAAACGGGCCTGGATCACGCGAAGTCAGATCCCGATCGCGCCGCGGCCGGCAGTTACCTCTTAACGCTCGCTCACGCGCTCATGGGTGATAGGGCCACAAGTGAGTCGTGGCGGCTTCAAAGCCTCACTTCTCTCGACGTGCTGGCCGAGTATGACGAGAACCCGTACCGTGATTGGCGTGGCCAACAGGAAGGTGGTGCACCCGTCGAGCCGGATGGCACGCCGGTCTATTACCGGGTCCCGGAAAGCTTTGAAAAGGCCAAGAACGACGGCCAGCGCTGGCGGTGGGCGCTGGCCCAGGCCGCGGAAGCCGACCCGGGCTTGCTGAACACGACACGCCTGGAGTTGGCCGGTTTCCTGCTCGGCCAGTTCGGGACGCAGACGATGGCGGGGTTGCCGCTGGGAACCACAATCGCCGACGGTCGTCCCGAAGCATCAGGGCCCTACGCGGTCGACACGCTCGAGGAAAACGAAACGATCGCCCGGCTTGCGATCGGCGTCAAACGCTTCAAGCTCCCCGATGAATTCAACCCGATCAAGATCTACCAATCGATCGCCGCTGAACCCAAGACCGGAAAGGGTGAAGACGCCTTGAACGCCCTGGCGGGGATTTTCGAAAATCGCCGCCAGCTCGACCGGGCCGCGCACTACTTGGAACGAAGCCGGGCGATTTATGGCAACGGCAACGACGGCTGGAAGCAGAAGCACATTGACCAGATCGAGAAAGCCTGGGGCCAATTCGAGCCGCTCTTGACTCAGCCGGCGGGCCGGGGAGCCGCGGTCGACTTCCGCTTTCGCAACGGTCGCCGCGTCCACTTTGAAGCGCACGAGGTCCTTTTCGACAAACTCTTGAAGGACGTCAAGGATTACATCGCCTCTAATCCGAAACAGGTCAACTGGCAAGAAAGCGATCTCAGCGACATTGGGGCGCGCCTGGTCGCCCGCGATCAGCGACAATATCTGGGTCGTTCCGTCGCCCAGTGGGACCTCGATCTGGAACCAGCGGCCCGCCATCTCGACAAGCGAATCAGTGTCACGACGCCGCTGCAGAAGGCCGGCGGTTACTTGCTGATCGCACAGATCGACGGTGGCAATACCAGCCGAATCGTGGTGTGGCTCGACGACACCGTCATCGTCAAGAAGCCGCTCGCCAACGAGACCTACTATTTCGTGGCGGACGCGCGGACCGGCCTGCCAGTCGCGCGCCGACGTCGAGCTATTCGGCTGGCGCATGGTGCAAGTCAGCGGCAAGAACAAGTTCCGCGTCGAGACCAAGACGCTCGCGCTGACAGACCGACGACCTTGGCCAGGTACAAGTGGCCTTAGCCGACTTCAATGGGAGACATGGGTTCTTCCAGTGGCTCATCACCGCGAGAACGCCGAAAGGGCGATTCGCCCACCTCGGGTTCACAAATATCTGGGCCTTCCCCGAACAGCTCTCCGCTTATGACGCGGTCAAGGTTTACGCGATCACCGACCGACCGGTCTATCGTCCCGGATCGCCGGTGCGTTTCAAGTTCTGGATCGCGCGGGCGCGGTACGATCAACAGGAGAAATCGGAGTTCGCCGGGAAAACCTTTACCGTCGAGATCCTTAATCCAAGAGGGGACAAGGTCTTCGCCAAGGAATTCACGGCCGACTCGTTTGGGGGCTACGACGGGTCGTTCGAGCTCCCCTCCGACGCGACCCTGGGAATGTACCGGGTTTTCACGCTCAACCACGGAGGCGGCTCATTCCGCGTCGAAGAGTACAAGAAACCCGAGTTCGAGGTGAAAGTGGACGCTCCGACCAATCCCGTGATGCTCGGAGAAAAGGTGTCGGCCACGATCAAGGCGAACTACTACTTCGGCGGTCCTGTTACCGAAGCCAAGGTAAAGTACAAGATCACCCGCTCGCCGGCCGACGAGCGGTGGTATCCCCTCGCTCGATGGGACTGGCTTTTCGGCCCGGGCTATTGGTGGTTCGCCGCCGACTCCTCGTGGTATCCCGGCTGGTCGCGATGGGGCATGCCAAGGCCCCTGCCCTTCTGGTGGAATCACCATCAGGGCCCGCCGGAAGTCGTGGCCGAGGCCACCGTCCCCATCGGACGGGACGGCACGCTGGCCGTCGAAATCGACACGGCGCCGGCCAAGGCAGCTCACCCCGACCAGGACCAGCGCTATGAAATCACCGCCGAGATCACCGACCAATCGCGGCGGACGATCGTCGGAACCGGGACGGTGCTCGTCGCTCGCCAGCCGTTCCGAGTGTACACCTGGGTCGATCGCGGTCATTTCCGCGTGGGCGACACGATCGAGGCGGGCTTGAGCGCCCAGACCATCTCTCACAAGCCAGTTGCCGGCAAAGGTAGGCTCAAGCTCGCGAAAATCTCTTACGATGCCCAGCGCAAGCCGGTCGAGACGCCCGTGGAAAGCTGGGATCTCACGCTCGACGCCGAGGGCCAGGCGCGCCAGCCGATCAAGGCGTCGGCCGCGGGCCAGTACCGACTGGTCGCGACCGTCGACGACGGTAAGGGACACCTCATCGAAGGGGGCTACCTTCTCACAATCACAGGAGAAGGATTCGATAGCGCGAGCTTCCGCTACAATGACCTGGAGATCATCCCGGAGCGGAAGGAATACCGTCCGGGCGAGGCGCTCCGGCTTTTGATCAATACCAATCACGTCAACTCCACGGTACTTCTCTTCATACGGCCGACGAATGGGGTGTACCTGCCGCCGAAGGTGGTCCACATGCGCGGCAAAAGCACGGTCGAAGAAATCGGGATCGTTCCCAGGGACATGCCCAATATCTTCGTTGAGGCGCTCACCGTGGCCGACGGCAAGATTCATGATGAAGCTCGCGAGATCGCGATCCCCCCCGAGTCGCGCGTAGTCAATGTCGCGGTTGAGCCATTGCAGAAGACCTACAAGCCCGGGCAAAAGGCCAAAGTGAAATTGCAGCTCAGCGTTCCCGGCTCGGGAGACTCGCGCGCCGTCCCATTCGTTGGCTCGACGGTCGTGGCCGTCTATGACAAGTCGGTCGAATATATCTCGGGCGGATCGAACGTCCCCGACATCAAAGAATGGTTCTGGAAGTGGAAGCGGTCGCATCACCCGCAAACCGATTCGAGCCTGGACCGCTGGTTTCACAATCTGTTGAGGCCGGATGAGGTCGCGATGCGGGATCTGGGGCTTTTCCACGATTTCTTTCCGGCCGCAGACGTGCTGGCGGCTGCGTCGCCGGCGATGGAAGGACGAGCAGGCCGCGGAATGGGTGGCATGGCGCGAATTCGAAACCGGCTACAAATTCGCCCCAATGGCGGCTGCGCCCCCAATGATGATCGCTGCAAAACGAAAGACCGGCGGGCAAGATGGCGATGGTTCGGGTAGAGAGCCGCCGACTCAGCCCGTCCTCCGCACCAACTTCGCCGACACCGCCTTCTGGGCCGCCGCCCTCACCACGGCCGCCGACGGCACCGCCGAAGTAGAGTTTGCTCTGCCCGACAGCCTGACGACCTGGAAGGTCAAGAGCTGGACCATGGGCCCTGGCACCAAGGTCGGCCAGTCCGAGGCGGAGATTGTCACCAGCAAGGACCTGCTTGTTCGGCTGCAAGCGCCCCGATTCTTCGTCGAAAAAGACGAGGTCGTGCTCTCGGCCAACGTCCACAACAAGCTCGCGACGAAGAAAGCCGTCCAGGTCGTGCTCGAGGTCGACGGCAGCGTCCTTGACCCCATCAGCGAGACAACACAGAAGGTTGAGATCGCCGCGGGCTCCGAGCATCGGGTCGATTGGCGAGTGAAGGTTAAGCACGAAGGCCAAGCAGTCATCCGCATGAAGGCGCTGACGAATCAAGATTCCGACGCGGTCCAGATGACCTTCCCCGCTTACGTGCACGGCATGCTCAAAATGGAGGCTTTCGCCGGCGCGATTCGGCCGGACCAAGAGAAGCGCAGGTTGTCTTCCGCGTTCCAGCCGACCGCAAGCCGGACCAGTCGCGGCTTGAGGTGCGGTATTCGCCGACCCTCGCCGGCGCCTTGGTGGACGCCCTCCCCTATCTCGCCGACTATCCTTACGGCTGCACCGAGCAGACGCTCAACCGGTTCCTGCCCACGGTCATCGCCCAGAAGGTCTTGATTCAGCTTGGGCTTGACCTGCAAGCGATCCAGAAGAAGCACACGAACCTCAATACCCAACAGATCGGCGATGCTCGCGAGCGCGGCAAGGATTGGAAGGGCTACGAACACAATCCGGCGTTCGACGAGGCCGAGGTCGCCAAATGCTCCGCCGCCGGCATCCAGCAACTGAGGGACATGCAGCTTTCTGACGGCGGCTGGGGCTGGTTCTCCGGCTATGGCGAGTTTGCTTTCGCGCACACGACGGCCCTGGTGGTACACGGTCTGCAAGTCGCCCTCGGCAACGACTTGAAGTTACCCGATGGGATGCTCGAACGAGGCGTTACTTGGCTTTCGAATTACCAGGCCAACCAAGTCGCGGTTGCTCGAAAACGGCATCAGCGAAGTCAAGCCGTTCAAACGGTTCGCCGATGACACCGATGCGCTGGCGTTCATGGTGCTCACCGACGCCGGAGTCGCGGCACGACAAAATTCTCGGCTTCCTCGATCGCGATCGCACACAACTGTCGGTCTACGGAAAGGCCTTGTTCGGCCTGGCGCTCGAGCGGCTCGGTGAAAAGGAGAAGCTGGCGGCCGTGCTTCAGAACATCAGCCAGTATGTCGTGCGCGACGACGAAAACCAGACGGCCTTTCTCAAGCTGCCCAACGAAAATTACTGGTGGTCGTGGTACGGAAGCGAGATCGAGACGGACGCGTTCTATCTCAAGCTGCTGGCCCGCACCGATCCACGGGGCGACCTTGCTCCACGGTTGGTGAAGTACGTGCTCAATAATCGCCGCCACGGAACTTACTGGAATTCGACCCGCGACACGTCGTTTTGCATCGAGGCGTTGGCCGATTTTCTCAAGGCGAGCGGCGAGGATCGGCCCGACATGACGGTCACGATCGGCCTCGATGGCCAAACGAAAAAGGAAGTGAAGATCACGCCGGACGATCTCTTCAGCTTCGACAACGGATTTGTAACCGCCGGTCAGGCGCTCGCGACGGGCGAGCATACGATTTCATTGCGAAAGCAAGGGAAAGGTCCGTTGTACTACAATGCTTACCTGACCAATTTCACGCTTGAAGACCCGATCAGGCATGCGGGCTTGGAAATCAAGGTCGGCCGCAAGGTCTACCGGCTGGTGAGCGACGAAAAAGCCAGAGACGTCGCGGGCGGTCGCGGCCAGACGGTCGGGCAGCGTGTCGAGCATTATCGCCGCGAGCTGTTGAACGAGGGGGCGACGCTCAAAAGCGGTGAGCTGGTTGAGGTCGAGCTTGAGATCAATAGCAAGAACGATTACGAGTACCTCATTTTTGAGGATTACAAGGCGGCCGGCTTCGAGCCGGTCGAGGTGCGCAGTGGCTATAACGGCAACGACCTGGGCGCCTATGTCGAGTTCCGCGACGAGCGGGTGGCGTTCTTCACGCGTACGCTGGCGCGGGGCAAGCACAGCGTTTCCTATCGCCTTCGTGCTGAAATCCCTGGCCGTTACCATGCATTGCCCGCACGAGCCCAGGCGATGTACGCCCCTGAGCTGCGTGCGAACTCGGACGAGATTTGGCTTCAAATCAAGGATTGAATCAGCCATCTTGCAGCGAAATCGGGCTCGGTGGGAGGAGTGGCCGCCGACGCTCCCGCGGGAGTCGACGGCCCGTCTGCGCTGGCGTCGAACGAGATGCTGGAACTTTATCAGATCTCGCCGCCCCAGGCTGAGCGGCGGCTCGTTGCGGATTGTAAGTAGTTGAGCGGCCCAGTCGGCTGGGTTATAACCGACTCTCAGACTCGGCCAGAAACAAAGGCGACTTTCTTCCGTCCTCCGTCCTCTATCCTCCGTCCTTCTTCAAGTGGAGAACCAATACGATGATCACTCGCGCACTGCTGACCGGCTTGTTGTTCTCGGCATGCATCGCCGCTGTTCGCGCCAATAACGAACCTGCGGAACGAACCAGTCAGGAAACGACGGCGGCACCGAGTTTTCGAGCTGCGTACTTACTACACCAACGAAGGCAAGCTCACGGACCTGCACAAAAGGTTCCGCGATCACACCTGCCAGTTATTAAAGCAGCACGGCGCCGAGCTGATCGGGTTCTGGACGCCGCTCGACGAGAAAGACGGCAAGGGGATCAAGCTCGTTTACTTAGTCGCCTTCCCCAGCCGTGAGGCTGCCAAAAAAACCTGGGCCGAGTTTTCAAAAGACCCACAATGGCAAAAGGTTTACAAGGAGAGCCACAAGAATGGCGTACTCGTGCACAAGGTCGATTCCGTGTACATGGAGCCGACCGACTATAGCGAGTTGAAGTAATCGCCTTTCCGATTTCGTTCAGCAGAGAATGAGGACCGTGCCGCCATAATCGGGCTCTGACAGCAACTGTTGATCAACCTCGGCGGCGAGACTGCCACCGATGATGAATGCTTCCGGGTCGACCGCCGCGTCCGCTCGCTCGGCCGTCGTCGCGACGACCCGGACAAATGGTGCCAGCCGCTCGAGAAAGCGGGAGCGGTGGTCATAGAATTGCAGGTTCTTGCTATAAACCATCTCGTCGATCGTAATCGAATGAACTCTCCGCGCGACATCGATCCAGAAGTTGGCCTCGCGTCGTGGCATGACAAGGACTTTCCCACTCGTCGACAAGTACAACTTTCGTCCGTCTTCGAGCGTATTGACCACCCGGAAAAGTTTCTTCAAGCTTGGTTTTCGCATCGCTCGTCCCCCTCCTGTCACTATCTGCATGCACACTTTGACTCACGTCGTCGCGTCCTCTCAACGTGAATGGACACGTCCCATGTTTCTTTAATCGGCGAGATTGGCGTCGAACAACAGTTTATTAAAGCGTTAAAGCCAAGGGAACCGGGGCAGAAGTGGAACATGCGGCACTGGAGGTCACTGGCCAGCAACCGGCGAGCGGAACTTGAGGCTCAGAGGTTGTTCGAGGCCGTGGGCTTCGACTAGTGCGAGATCACCGAGGACGTCGACGGTCGAGCCGTCGGCGACGATTCGGCCGGCGTCGAGCAGTATGGTACGTGAGCAAAGTTCTAGCACCATTTCGAGGTCGTGGGTGGCGATGAGCTTGGTGCATGCGAGCCCTTGAATGAGCTTGATCAGCCGTCTGCGGCCGCGTGGGTCGAGGTTGGCCGACGGCTCGTCGAGCACCAGTACGGACGGATCGCATGCCAACACGCCAGCGAGGCAAACGCGTTTGCGCTCGCCGAAGCTCAGGTGATGTGGAGGACGATCGGCCAGTTCCCGCAGGTCGACGCGTTCCAGGCAATCGAGTGCGATCCGCCGCGCCTCGGCCGTGGTCTTCCCCAGGTTGAGCGGTCCAAACGCGACATCTTCGACGACCGTGTTACAAAAAAGCTGGTCGTCCGGATCTTGAAACACGAGCCCGACCCGCCGGCGGATCTCGGGTGCGTTGCGATCGTTGACTTCCAGGCCATCGATCCAGACACGCGGCTCCCGGGCTCGGCGGCGGTTGATCGAGTCGTCGCCGCCAAAATGACCGTGGCCAGCCAGCGCCTCGGGATTTCGCGGGCAAGAGTCCGTTCAAGTGCAAAAGCAGCGTACTCTTGCCCGCGCCGTTGGGCCCGACCAACGCGGCCGACTCGCCCGCATGCACCGTCAGTTCGATGTCCCGAAGGGCATCCGTGCCATCGGGATAGCGGTAGTCCAGTCGGCTCACGCGGATCGCCGGGACGCATCGATCGCCGTCAGCCGTTGCCATCAATGTTTACCTAACGTGAACAGGCCGTTCTCATAACAGATTTCAGTCGTCGAGACTGCGAATAGCCCCGGTCCAACCCCGGGCGACCATTGCGCCATGAACGCGTTCAGCGCGTTCAAAGCTACGGAGAAACAGCATGCCGATCAAGCCCGTGAGTAAGCTCCAACGGAAGGAATCACGGCGGCGAAACGTGCGAGCTCGCCGCGCGGTCGTCATGCGGTCGAGCTCGTCCAGAAGGACGAAGCGGTATCGGTCCATGAATTGGAGTGTTGCAACGAGCACCAGCGGTATACCGAGCTTGCGCAAGGCCCCGAGCAGGTTAGGGAACGGAGTGGTTCCCGCCAAGACGAGCATGGTTAAGAGCGCGAGGCTGTTCTTGAACAGAATGGTCGACGCCACGATCCACAGGCCATACTTCGCGCGGGCCGGGTTTGCCGGCGCGACCATGAAGGTCAGGAAACCAACGAGCACGAAAAAGGCCAGCCAGCGCCGCGCCAGCTCGCGCGGCGGAATGCCTCCCAGTCCAATTACAAAAGCGACCACCAGTCCCTCGACGCCCAGCGCCGTCCACGCGCCAAAGGGCGTGCAGAGCACAATCAAAATAAAGCCGACGGTCGCGACGAGCTTGATTCTCGCGTCGAGCCGATGCAAAGGGCCCGTCCCCGCGCTATGGCGTTCGAGGCCCTCAAACCGCATGAGACGTGGCCTCTTCATTCTGCCGGGCAGGCAGAATCTTCGCCATCGCCCAGGCAACGCCGAAGACCACCAAAGTGCCCACCACGCCCGCCGCCGATGTTGCGACCTTGAGATGCTCCAGACCGGGAAGTTTGAGCTCGTAATCGGCGATTGGCGCCGAGAACGGCGCAGGAGAAGTCGCCGCCCCACTGCCTGGCAACAAGTGCAGTTTTTCGCCGACGAATTCAAGCCCATCGGGCTGGGCGTAGGCAAACGGCGAAAGGAAAACGGCAACCGCCAGGGCGACGCCCACGCCCCCGAGCACGATTTGTCCCCACTGCCAGGTGTCCTCTGACGAGGCAACATCCGGGCCCGCGAACAAGTCGGGCCGTCGCACCAGGATGTAGCGGACGACCAGCCCGGTAATCACCGCCTCACCGAGCCCAATTGCGGCATGTAAAAGGACCATCCAGCTCAGGATCGCGAAAAAGTTGTCCCAACGACCCGAAGCACCCAGCTCGAGCGCACACGCCCCCGACGCCAATAGCACCGAAAACCAGGCCGCCGCCATAGCGGCGATCAAGACCCCCCTCGGGACCGCCGATCAGGCGACGGATGGGCGCATAGACTCCATACCCACCGACCGCCCCGACCAGCCCCATGTTGACAAAATTGGCCCCCAATGCCGTCACGCCGCCGTCCCCGAAGAGAAAACACTGCACCAGCAAGACCGCCGCGATCACCACGGCCCCGGCCCACGGCCCGAGTAACACGGCCGCGAGCACACCTCCCAGCAAATGCCCGGAAACCATCAGCCCAACCGGAAAATTGACCATCTGAGCGGCGAAAACAAAGGCCGACATCGTCCCCATCAGCACGGTCGTCCGCTCGCCCAACTGGCGCTCCGTCTTCCGGAGACAGAACAGCAATCCCCCCGCCCCCACCAGCCCCGTCACGACCGTAACTTTTGGATCCAGCAACAGGTCTGGAATATGCATCGGCCTGGCCTCTACCAGTGACACCCTCAGCAGCCCTTTCGTCGATCTCGCCCGCGCTTCTTATGGTAACGGCCGTATGCCGTTTCGTCAAAAACGTCATACCGAAATTGTGGGAACATTCTCTCGGGAACTTTGCGGGGATCGCCCACATGGCCTACAATGCATGGACAAGTGTAAGCGTCATTCCCAGCTCGTTGAATGGTGAAGAGGATGCCGATCGTGAAAAGGCCCGAAGAGCGCAAGGACTACACGCGTTTTACCCTGACTGAAGAGCAGGTCGATCCCGATCCAATCCGCCAGTTCGAGCACTGGTTTGATGAGGCGGTCAAGAACGCGATCCCCGAGCCGCACGCCATGACTTTAGCCACTTGCACAAGCGAAGGTCGGCCATCGGCGCGAATCGTTTTGCTCCGTGGATTCGATGAGCGTGGGATGGCGTTTTTCACGAACTACGAGAGCCGCAAAGCCCGCGAGCTCGACACCAACCCGTGGGGGGCACTCGTCTTTTACTGGCATGACCTGGAACGGCAAGTACGCGTCGAGGGCCGGGTCGAGCGCACCAGCGAGGAAGAGTCTGACATGTATTTTCACAGCCGTCCGGCAAGCTCGCGCATCGGGGCCTGGGCTTCCCCGCAGAGCGAAGTGATCTCGAACCGGCAAGAACTCGAGAAACTGTGCGGCGACCTGGAAAATCGTTTCGCGGACGGATCGATCCCCCGGCCTCCGCACTGGGGCGGATTCCGGCTCGTGCCCGAGGTGATCGAGTTTTGGCAAGGGCGCCCCAGCCGGCTCCACGATCGTTTGCGGTACACAAAGGTTAAGGACGGCCATTGGCACATCGAGCGACTGGCACCGTGAAAGCACGGGCCATTCCGCGGGCGACCGCGGGAATAATCGCCTCCCAAAGCGGGATTTCTCGCAGTTTTGTCCGTATCGGCGGCGCCGTCCGCTGCATGGTTCAAAAACGCCCATTCTCGGGTAACGCTCGCGACAAATGCTTATTCATTGAAATGGCACTTTTTGGCACAGAATCGCACGGTATCGCCGAGGCTCCATCTCAGAAATCCGATCCGAAAAATGAGATAGGACAATTCGGCAAAGGAGCGGGTACACTCGTGTTCCGGACGCGAAGAAACAGGTTTTTGCAAGTAGCCACTGGCGCCCGCGTGGCGGCAAGAACACTCGCCCAGAACGAGCACTCCTCCGCCCTCCGTTTCGTGACCTGTGCATATACGCGTCGCGCGGAAACTGAAAGCTGGATCGTGGCGACGGCCCGGCGACCGCCGACGAGCACCCAGCCTATTTTGCGCAATTTATCTACAATACAATATAACACGGTCTGCAAATTTCGTTAATGCACCTATTCCGGTTTTCGGGTAAACCTCGATCATAACCGCTTACTCTTATGTCACTTAAAAATTTTTCCGAAATTTTTGTCCGCGATCATTGCGCGCACGGTTTAAACTCCGCCTGGCGAAGCCGAGCCACGAGATGCCACCTCTGGCCGCTGCCGAATCCATACGGGAGCGTTCCATTTCTGTAGGCTCAGGCGGCGAGGTTAAGATTGCAGGTTGGCCGCGCGTGCAACCTTAGCAATCTTAATGCAATCTTAGTGAGCCGTCGCCCCGAGGCTTGATCGTCGAAATAAAGCGGGGCTTGAAAAGATCACACCTCGAAGAGAAAGCCGGAACCATCAAGAGACGGAGGAAGTCATGGCCCAGAGGAAGTCTGTGAAGGAAGCGGTGAGTCTCCTTTCCGCCCGGACCGATCCGATCTCGGCACGGCCTCCGGCGGCGAGCGACGAAGTCGCCGGAAGCCGGCCACGAGTCCGGGTTGACTAAGGTCGACCGGGAGATCATCGGGGCGCTTATCGACTTCCGGGATGCGCTCCGCGACCGAGTTCCTCTTGAGGCAAAGTACACGGTCCGCCAGGTCGTCGTCGTCGTGCCCCCGCCACAATTAGGGCCCGAGGACGTGAGGAGAACGCGACACGAGTTAGGCGTCAGCCAACCCGTCTTCGCCGACTTCTTAGGCACCTCACCATCGACAGTTCGCTCCTGGGAACAGGGCCAGAAGGTGCCGAGCCCAATGGCCAGGCGACTCCTCGGCCTTATCGGATCCGATCCGGCGTACTGGAAAAGTCGGTTCGCTTCGATGGTAGAGCCACAAGGAAGCGAGCACACAGTCTCAGTCGTGGCAGAGGCGGGCCCGGGCCCGTCCGGCGCGCAACCTCGCGGAGACATGCCCCGGCGCCGGAGCGGTACCATGGCTAAGGATCGCACCGGTAAGAATTCGGGGCGAAAGTGACGCTGCAACCCGCGGTGATCAAATACGGACTCCGGTAGGGCGCAACGGCGAAAGAACCCGGAATTCATCAGTCATGGCGCTCAGCGTATAACAGTCGTCTCAATCGGCAAAGACGGCGTATTTCGCGCCGCGCCACTCTTGATCGGCTTGCCACGCCCGCCTATCGAAGGGTAGATCGGGGTCGCTGGAATGTGTGTCCTATCTGCCATAACAGGATCTCCAAGCCGCGTGAGCGGCGGCATCATCAAGGCGGGGGTGTAAACCCCGGCAGAGCGGCGCTATGACGAAATCCGGGCCGCGTGAGGGGCGACCTCGTAAAGGCCGGGGTGTAAAACCCCGGCGGTTGAGCGGCGACATCGTAGAGGCCGGGGCGTAACTCGGGCGGTTGCGCGAGCGAATCATCAAGGCCGGTGTAAACCCTAGCGGCAGAGCGGCGAGCCCCCAAGCGCCGGTGTAGAAACTCGTCGCTTGCTCACGGATCTTTCCCCCGAACCGCAGCCATGCTTGCACGTCACGCGTCGAACAAATCACTGCGAAAGGATTCCGCTCATTGAGGCATTTTGGACCGAAACGGCGCGGGTTAATTTGCCATGACTCGCGACCTAGGCCCGTGCATTTCGCCGCACAAGCGTCGTGCGCCAGACCGCGTGCTTCTCGTGGCGAGCACGAACTGATCCCGGTGAAAACGCCGAGGACACCGGCGGCGTGAACGCCCGTGCTTACCGGTCCGGCGGCGCGGCGGATTGCGCTGAGTTGATACCGGCGTCGATAGCAGGTCATCTGGACAGAGGTGCCGAGCTATGCCACAATTAGCATATCATGAGTACGGAAGCTGCCGACCAGCCGAAGCCGCTCTTTTGGATCGGGTCGATAAGCCTGCTTGGCATCGACCAACCGAAGATTTCAGCGCTGATGCGCGGCAAGCTCGATGGCTTCTCCATCGACCGGCTGTTACGGTTCTTGAACGCCCTTGGCCGGGATATTGAAATCGTCGTCCGGCCCGCAAGTCGGGTTGGGGTTGCGAGTACAAGGGTCGTTTCGGCGTGACCTTAATGTGCCGCGGGCGACCGCCGGGTTCCTGAATTGCCCGAAGCTAGCCGCGCGCGGAGATCGAAGCCGCCAACGCCGACCGCCTTGCTCTGTTGCAGGCTCGCCTTGACGACTTCGGGCCCGTTGGAAGCGGCGGCCATGCTCCGACTACTGATTGGCGAGTGAGTTCCCCGCCGCGGGCTTTACCAGGTTGGTGCGCCAGAGCACGTCCCCGGCTCCTGGCCCAGATCCCTCATGCACGAAAATGGCCGACACACTGCCGGGAGCCACACACAGCCCGCGGACCGCCGGTACGTCCGAAGCTCGTAGTTCCTTCAACGGAAAAATCTGGCGTCCGGTCGCGGCGTTCCAGAGCAGAATGCTGCCCGCACGGCCGGCTGAGACCAGGGTTCGCCCGTCCTCGCTGAAGGCGACGCAATCGATCAAGCTTGGGCACCGCTCAATCTCGACCTGACATCGAGCGTGGCGGAATCCCAGAGCAAGATCCCTGGTCCTGGCCGTTGGTGGTGCAGAGGGAGCCGTCGGGAGAGATGGCCGCGGCGGTGATGTGATGCTGAGTTGAAGCCTGACTGACGCCGCGCACGCGGTGCGTCCGCAAATCCCAGACAGCCAGGTGGCGATCGACTCCCCCAGCCAGAAAGCCGCCGCTGGGCCCATAGGCCAGGCACGTCGGGGCCGAGCCTGGCGACACGAGTCTCTCGGCCGTGCTTCCAGGCCGCGTGCAATCGATTTGTGTCACGGAGCCATCCCGGGCGACGAAGGCGAGCATTCGACCGTCACTGGAAAACGTCAAACAAGGGATCGCCGCTGCCGCGCGGGGAAGGACGATCCGTGGCCTGGCTTCGTGCGGGGAGCCAATCGAAACCGTACCATCGGCATCGACCGAAGCAATACGCGCTGATCCGGGTGAAAACGCCGCCGCGACTGGCCGCCCGCCAGGCGAAAATGGCAAAACATCGAGCGGTCGACCCGAGTCGCCATCCCACCGCTCGCACTGCCCCACGTCTCTTATTGTGTACAAGTGTCGCCCATCCGCCGAGTGAGCCGACAGCGTGACAGGACATCCATGCTCGGTCGACCTTGGCCTCGCTACGAAAGGAAGTGTCCACAGCTTGACCGTCGAGTCTTTGCCGGTCGTCGCCAGGGTCTTTCCGTCGGGCGCGAACGCGCCGCACCAGAGCACGTCTGCGTGTCCGGCAAGGACCGCGCTGGCATCAACCCCGCTCAGGTCCCAAAGGCGAGCGGTGAGATCGGATCCTACCGAGACCAGCTTGCGATCGTCGGGAGAAAAGGCGACCGCGGGCACGCTTGCTCCGGGATGATGGTTCCTCGAAAACAATAACGCACCGGTTCGCGTCTCCCACACCCTCACGTCGTTGTCCGACCCGCCGGCCGTGGCGTACCGTTGACCGTCGTGCGAGAAGGCCACGCAACCGAATCCATGTGGCTTGTCGGCCCGGATCGGGGCGCGACGCGCGGAGCGCTGGATAATCCCAGAGCGTGACACAATTGAACGCGGCGGTTGCCAGTAGCGATCCGTCAGGCGAAAGTGCCATACCTTCAAGGGTTCCCGAGGTGCTCGCTAGGAAGCGCCGGACGCACGCACCGGTTGTGGCGTCCCAGATTGTCAAGAAGCCACCGCGGTCGGCCGTAATCAATTGCCGGCCGTCTGGCGTGAACAGCGAGGCGACGACCTTGTTCTGATGCGCCAAAGGTGGCAAGACGCGGCTACCGTCGCCAGCGCTCCAAAGGCGCACCGAACGGTCATCGCTCGCCGTCGCCACCCGCTTGTTATCGGGAGAGAAGGAGACCCAGTTGACCTCATCGGTATGCTCACGAAGGTTGAGCCGAAGCGCCCCGGTCACCGCATCCCAGATCCGTGCGCCATCCACCCCGGCGGACCCGATGAGCCGTCCGTCGGGTGAATAGGTCAGCCAATACACCTCTCCCTTGTGATCCTTGAGCGTCTGGCGCTCGCCGTGGAGATGGTTCCAGAGATAATGCCACTCCATGGATCGGATGTCTTCTTCGCCCCGGCTCGGGCGGTGGCGCTCGAGTAGCAAATTGGCTTGTGCCAGTTTGAAATTGACGGAGTCCCCAAGCGGCGACTGTTCGCCGGCAAGCCTCATGTCATCGACATAACGATTCACTCTCGCCAGTCGTTCGGCTTCCGTGGTCCCGGTGTCTTTCACGATCGGGGCCGCTGGTTTTCCTTCGGAACGCTCGCTCCCCGGGAGCTTGAACGCAACCGCCGTGACGATCATCGCTGCAATGACCGCCATTAGCCCCGCCAGACCCGGCCGGCTTGCGGCCCAGGCGCGTACGGATCGAAGTAAGGTCCATCTCGCCGCATGAACGGGTTCCCCAGCAAGGAACCGACGAAGGTCCGCGGCCAGGTGGGCGCCGTCGGTATAGCGGCGGCGGGGTTCCTCCTCCAGGCACTTCGAGACAACGGCCCGAAGAGCCGACGGAACGAGTTGTGGGGGCCGCTCCGGTCGCGCCATCGGGGGCTCGTCGGACTTTGAAGCCTGCGGCGAGCCATTCTGCCCCGGCACTCGCGGCGGGACAACCGGAGATGTCCCATCATCATCAGCTTCGCTCCCACGGAAGATTCGACCGTTCAGGAGCTCCTGGAGAATCGCGCCGATGGCGTAAACGTCGGTCGCGGGCCCGACGGCGTCGTGTCGGGCTTGCGCTTGCTCGGGCGCCATGTAACGCGGCGTGCCGATGACCAGGCCGGTGCGAGTAAGGTCGGCCTCCGCTTCCAGGATCTTGGCGAGCCCAAAGTCGGTGACGCGGGGCCGCACGGGCAGGGCATCGGGCAAGTCGGAGTTCGCGGCCTCCTCGAGCAGAATATTGCGAGGCTTGAGGTCGCGGTGGATGACCCCGTGCTGATGCGCGTGCCCGATCGCCTCGGCGATCTCAGCCGCGAGGTGCGCCGCGGCGGGGTGAAAGCGGTTCTTGCCGTTCCTTCAACCAGGCGCCGAGATCGGGCCCGCGACAGTAGGTCGAGGCCATGTACAGATCGCCCCGACCTCACCTGATTCGAGCAACGGGACGATCCCGGGGTGGTCGAGCGGCGCCACGGCGCGGGCTTCGCGGAGGAAGCGGCGTTTCATGTCCGGATCGTCGAGACATTCCGCGAGCGGGACCTTGAGGCGCACGCGCCGGCCAAGGCTGGGGTCGAGCGCCAGGTAAACGACGCCGTGTCCGCCGCGGCCGAGCACGCGCTCGAGCACGAACTTGCCGAACTGCTGGGGGAAGGCGTTCGCGACATCCGGGCGAGGCCAGACGCCGCGAATTTTCTGAACGCATTCCAGCGCATCCCCCAGCCGCTGGACCGCCTCGGCGCCCAAGCCGGCCGTCAGCTCACCCAAGCCTTTCGCGGCACCCGCCGTGCCCATCTCGTCGAGCGCGGCAAGTCGAGCGGCGAGTTCGCGTTCGAGCTCGGGCGGACCCAAGTCGTGCTCAGGTTGCATCGGGTTCCACCAATTCTCGTCGCAGGTTCTCGATCGCGCGAAACCAGAGCATGCGGGCCGCGTCGGGCGTAACGGCCCAGCTCGTGCCCGATTTCGATGAACGTCCGATTCTCGCGGTTGCGCAATTCGATCACCCGGCGATAGTCGTCAGGAAGTCCCGCGATGGCCTGAGCGATCCTGGCGGCGTCTTCGCGAGCCGACGCGTGTGCCCGGGGGGTCGGTTCCGGGTCGATCAGGCACGGGAGGGTCTGCGGCCCGATCGCCACTTCCCGGCCGGCCCGTCGCTTGGTTTGCCGGAAGCACTTTGTGACATCACGAATATTGTGAAGCAAAATCCCCTTGAGCCACGTGCGCAGGTCCCGAGCGGTCTTCCCGCGGAATGACTTTCGGTCGCGATGCGCCTCGCGGAACGTTTCCTGAACCACGTCCGACGCGCCGCATTTTGCCCGAAGATCGGCCGTGAGCTTTCGGTTGGCGACGGTCAGAAGGTAGGGACGAAAGCCCTGGAGCAGTTCCCCCATCGCATCATCCGTGCCGCCAACCACCATGCCGCGCACATCAGCGGCTTCGGCTTCCTGATCGCGAGCGTTCAACGCCGAGTCGTTCCCGCTCATGGCCGTACCCGCTTTCCACCCGATTGGCAGCCCCGACTCACTGCATCGACTGAGCCATACGGCGGACCTTCGTGATCACGCCGATCGCACATTCCATGATTTTTTCAAACCCGCGCGTTCGTTTCAAGCAAAAACTTCGCCGAGTCGTTGCCTCGTTCGTTATGGTCGACGATCACTTCGTCGCTGCTCGGGGTGCCAATGAAGACGACGTTTAGAAACGAGGCGGGCGGGTAAGGCTTTTGGAGACTCAGGACTACCCCCTTCGACCATGAGCACGACTGCGGCTTGGATCAAAACAATTCGTCCAGTCTCAGTTTCACGTACTCTCGCCCCGATGGGCCAGCTCGGGATTTCAAGCTCGGGCTTTCTTGCCGACCTCTCTCACGTCGGTTAGACTGAATACAAGCCGAGCCGCATCGCAGGATCGTCCATGCATAAATCAAGATCGCGTGCATGGTTCACATGGCGTTGGGCTTGTGCGGGAGCCAAGCGTCATTCACGCGGCGATCGCACGAATGATGGAGGTTTCAAGATGACCAGGACAGCTCACGGCAAGATCCACGGCAAGACCATCGAGCTCGACGAGGACCTTGGCGTGGCCGAGGGCCAAGAGGTCGAGGTCCAGGTCACGATCGTCAAACCGGCCCGAAAATGGGGCGAAGGCATCCTGCGCTCCGCGGGCGGGTGGGTGGACTACCCGGAAATGGATGCGATCATGGAGAAGATTCACCAGCAGCGAAAACTGGAGCGGCGGGCACGGATGGCGGACGAATGAGCCACCTGCTTGACTCCAACATTTGCTCGGCTCATTTTCGGCGTCCGGGCGGATTGGCGCATCGGTTTATCCAGCACGCCGGTGGCCTCTTCGTCCCCACCGTCGTTTTGGGTGAGCTCTATGCCGGGGCGTATCATCTCGGCAATCCAGCGCCACTGCTCCAGAAAATCACGGACTTGCTCGCTGATGTTCGGGTGTTGGATTTCGATCATGAGTGTGCGGAGCAGTTTGGCAAAGACCGTGGCGTCTTGCTTAGACAGGGCATCTCGGTTCCGACTGCGGACCTGATGATTGCCGCCGTGGCCCTGGTCCACAATTTAGCAATACGTAACGTGTTCTTAAAAAGTCGAAGTACACGTACATAAC
>CAWHKI010000074.1:0-18905 GCA_963829765.1 uncultured Isosphaeraceae bacterium
GAGGCTCCCCTGCCGCGGTCTCTTCAGCCTGCGTGACATGGTCGGCACAGAACCTGGAATTCTGGTCCCGGCGTCGAAAGACCTGCTTGGCCATTGGGTATGTCCTCTTGCCGGGACTGAGCTTGAATTTGCCCTCACCGCCCAGCTCCACGAGTTTGTAAACCATGGCCAGCGCGGGCGCATCTCGTGATGTGACCAGCTCGGTCCCGACGCCAAATCCGTCCACCGGCGTTCCCAAAGCGACAATCTCGGCGATCTTGTATTCGTCGAGGTCGCCCGAGGTGATGATCTTCATCGATGAACGGCCAAGCTGATCGAGGATGGTGCGAGCCTGGCGGGCCTCGCCGCCAGATCGCCGCTATCGATCCGGATAGCCCGGGCAGGGGGTTCGATGGCGGCGGCATGGCGAACGCCGCCGGGGATATCGTACGTATCGACCAGAAGGGTCGTGTTTTCGGGGAAGATGCGGGCGAAGGCCGAGAACGCCTCGCTTTCGGTGCCAAACGACTGGACCCATGAATGCGCCATGGTTCCACTGGCCGGAATCCCCAGGCGGCGTGCGGCCTCGACGTGGCTCGTGCCGGTAAAGCCCGCGATATAGGCCGCGCGAGCGGCCAGCAAGCCGGCCAGGGGGCCATGACCTCGTCTGGCTCCAAATTCGAAAAGTGATCGACCCGCGGCAGCGGCTACGATTCGCGCGGCCTTGGAAGCGACCAGGGTGGGGTAAGCAAGAGAGGCGAGGAGATGCGTTTCCACCCATTGGGCCTGCGGTAAGGGTGCGGTTACGCGAAGAAGGGGCTCGCCAGGAAAGACGACGGTCCCCTCCGGCACCGACCAAGCGTCACCCTCGAACCGAAGCGCCGCCAGGGTGTCCATCACCTTTTCATCCACATCCCGGAACTGCGGCCAGCTTCTGATCGACTCGATCTGTTCGGCTGAAAAGGCAAGCTTGAGCAGGTCACCGATTGCTTGTTCCAGTCCGGCGAAGACAAGATAGGCTCGATGCTCGGGCATCTTACGCACGAAAAGCTCGAACGTCGCCCGCTGGCTGGCCAGCCCCGCCGAATAATACCCGGCCATCATGGTCAGCTCGTAAAGGTCGGTCATGGGGCCCAGGGCATCGGGATCGGGCCAGAGTGAGACTGCGGGGTGCGCCGTTCATCGAACGTTCTCCTGCCGCTTGCGGCGAAGCAACCGCAGCGGGGCCGACGCGTTGATCTTAGCGCCGCGAGACGCCGCGGGATCGATATCCAAGAGGGTCGGTGCGTTAAGCATTGAGGGAATCTCTTTCACAACCGACCAGCCGGCGAGGAATTGGTCGAGATCGCGTTCCGGCATATTCTCTTGCCGGATCAAAGCCAGGTCGAGCAGGGCCCATGAGGTCGAGTTTCCGGCTACCAGCAGGTGTGCCAGGTCGGGTTGGCGGTTCACCGCAATGCCGCCCTCTAACCCCAAATAGTACGAAATAGCCGGGCGAGCGTAAGCAGGCAACTCTTTCAAGTCTCGCGGTAACTGGCCGACAATCGTTTGTGATGCGTGGCGCAGCGAGTCGCTTGGTTCCAAGAGGGGCATGTGCTGTCGCCTCGACTGGATGAGCGAGGATAAGACCGCCGCGACGACGCAGAACAGGGTGAACCAGGGAAGCGGATCGGTCGTCGCAGCCGGTGGTCCAACGCGCACTTCGACCGCGGACCTCAACACGCGATCGGATCGACACGAACAAGCCCCCCACGAGCACCCAACAAAAGGCTTCGACCGGTAGCCAGAGCCTGGCGTAAGGATGATAGAACGGCGTCATGACCGAGAGCGTCGTGAAGCCGACGCTCAGAAGCGTCGTCGATTGAGTAATGGTCCCCCTGCCCCTGACGACTGCACCCAAGATGAAAACCAGGGCGGGCCACCACAAAGATCCGCAAATCAAGCAAAGAGCTGTCAGCCCGACGGCCTCGACGACGATTCTCGCGACAACACGCCGCTCGAGCGTGAAGTCTCCCACGCTGATTAACATCCCAGCCGCAGCCAGAATGCCAGCGCAGAGAGGCCAGGGGGGGCCTCCCGAGAGGAACTGTTCCTGAGCGAGCTGAAGCGACCAATGACCGGGCCATGACGAGAGGCCGCCGAGATAACTTCGCTGGTGTGCCAGGATCGCCCCATAGCCACCGTGTGCGTCGACAAACGCAAACCACGGCCAATAAGCAATGGCCGCGGCGGTCGCGGCGAAGAGGCCCCAGCCCCAGATGGCGGCCACTGACCGCGCTCTCCATTCCTCGGGATGGAGCAAAAGCCAGGTCACCGCGCTGGCCGCGACGATCGCTCCGGAGATCCAGCCGCTGTACTTGAATAACTGCGCAAGGCCAACCCCAAGCCCCAGCAACAAAGCCCGCCAAAAACTAGGGCGCTCGAGGAATCGCTGGCCCAAGCCGATCGCGATGAGCCAGCACAAAAGAAACGATGCATCCGTGAGCGCCATTCGCGAAAACGCGACATGAGGCCCCGAGAGCGCGGTGAACGCCGCGGCAGCGCCCCCTGCTCCGGGCCCGAACGTTCGCCGTGACAGCCAAGCCGCCACCGGAATCGTCAGGATACCGGAGCCGATGGACACGAGAATCGCCGCGAAGTCCCTCACGCCGAGCACTCGGTAAAACACCAAGTATGACAGACCAACGAGCGCCGGGAAGCCGGGAGGAGCGTACGAAATGACCATGGGATCGATCCCGGCAAATCCTCGCGGCGACAGGCTCCAAACTCCTGCAAGCGCGTAGATTCCTTCATCAAAGTGGATCAGCCCGAGCCGGCCAGGCGACCAGAGGCGGATCACGGCACCGAGCAAAGTCAGAACGATGACGACCAAGATTTCGCGAGAACGGCCAGTGGGAAAGGAAGGCGATTTCGATAGCATGCCTGATGGTTTCCCGGGCTGGCAACCGACGTGACGAGCGGATCGAGCGACGAGCATGGCGTCTCGTTGCCCGCGAGTTGGTTTCACGTGAAACAGGATCGTGCGGTTTCCCACGCTGGCTCGATATCCTTGCGTCGGATTGATTCTGCTATGATTCGATGGTCTCGAACAGACTGAAGGCCCGCTTTTGATCGGTTCAGCCCGGGAGGGCTGCGATGGCCGTCACACTCTTCACGGACCGGCGCATGATTGACCATCGGGTTCCCGCCCGTCATCCCGAGCGGCCCGACCGACTGCAGTCGATCCTTCGCCATCTCGAACGGATCGGCGATCTCGCGACCTATTCCCAGGGCCATGTGCGCGAGGCGACCGACGACGAGCTCGGGCGAATTCACTCGGTCGAATATCGGCAACGCGTGATCAACTTGGAAGCCAAGGGCGGAGGGATGCTCGATCCCGACACTTGGCTTCTCCCGGGCTCTAACCTCGCGGCTCGGCTGGCGGTGGGCGCCTGTATTGAGGCGGTTTCCTTTGTCCTGGGTGACGCACACCGTAGAGCCCTTTGTCTCGTCCGACCGCCAGGGCACCATGCCCGCCCGTCCGAGGGAATGGGGTTTTGCATCTACGCAAACGTCGCCCTGGCCGCGGCCGACGCGATCGCCCGGTTTGAACTCAACCGAATCTTGATCGCCGATTTCGATGTTCACCACGGCAATGGCACACAAGAAATCTTTTACGATTCCGGGCGTGTCGGCTTCCTTTCCATTCATCGTTATCCATTTTATCCCGGCACTGGAGCCCGGGACGAGACCGGTACGGGGCGCGGACTCGGGTTCACGTCCAACGTCCCCCTGCCCCACGGGACTTCCCGCGCGGCGTACCACGCGGCGTTTCGTGCGGGGCTCGAACGTCTCGCGGACCGCGTCAAACCGGAGCTCGTCTTGATTAGCGCGGGCTTCGACGCACACGCCGAAGATCCGGTGGGCGACCTGGGATTGGAGATCGAAGATTTCGAGATCCTCACCAAAGAGATCGTCTCGGTGGCGAACACCCACGCTCAGGGTCGGATCGTCAGTGTGCTCGAGGGCGGCTATAACGTGCCGATCCTCGCCGGCTCGGTGGCGGCTCATCTGCACGCTCTGGGTGCTCAACCATGACGGGATTCGCCGAAGAGATCACGAATCAACCCGTTCCGTCACTTGATGACTTTGCAAGCGAAGCGAATGACCCCGACGGGATTTGAACCCGTGTTGCATGCGTGAAAGGCATGTGTCCTAGACCGGGCTAGACGACGGGGCCTTCTCATTCAGAACCCGTACGACTGTAATCCGCCTCGCACCGCCGGGTCAAGGTGCGGACAACTTTCCAAGATTTTCACCCGGATGGAATCCTCCAAGTGGTTCTTGCAGTCGGGCGATTAAGTCGCTAGCCTATCGAAAACTCGAAGGCTCGTGCTGGAGCATCCGGAAGCGAGGCAATGCAAATGGTGAAGATACTCATCCTGACGGGGGACGCCGGCGAAGCCCAGGAAATCTACTATGCCAAGTTCCGCCTCGAGGAAGAGGGTTGGCAGGTTCACATCGCGACGACGGAGAAAAAAGTTTTTCACTCGGTGGTCCACGACTTTGAACCGGGCTTCGACACTTACACCGAGAAACCGGGCTACCGAGTGCAAGCCGACCTAGGGCTGGAAGACGTATCACCCAGTGAATATCACGGGCTGGTCCTGCCAGGCGGGCGTGCTCCCGAATTCCTCAGGAACCGTCCGAAGGCGGTGGAGATTGTTCGCCACTTCCTCGGCGCAGGCAAGCCGATCGCGGCGAATTGCCATGGTCCTCTGTTGCTTCTCGTCGCAGGTAACATGAAAGGGAGGAGAATGGCTTGCTTCCCCGACCTCGAACCTGACCTGAGGGCTGCCGGCGCCCAATTCGTGAATCAACAGGTGGTCGTTGACGGCCCCCTCGTCACGGTAAGGGGGTGGCCCGATAATGGGCCATGGATGAAGGAATTCGTTCGCTTGGTTCAGGCTAGGAAAGAGTGAATTGTCCGAGCACGATCCGGAGGGAGCCTGCCAGACCGTTATGCCGGAAAAAACACTCGATCATGCCTCCGAACGACCGACCTTCGATTCATGATCCAAAGCCCGGGATTGATTTTGGATCGCCTCATACACTTCACGACGATGAACGGTAACATGTTTCGGTGCCTCGATACCGAGACGAACCTTATCGCCACGGATCTCGATAACCGTCACCGTAATATTGTCGTTAATGATGATGCTCTCGTTCTTCTTGCGGGAGAGAACCAGCATTGCCGCCCCTCTCTGGTGTGCATCGCGCCGGCGCGAACCATCCATCGCAGTAAATCGACATCAGAAACAAACGGCCGCAAACTGCCATCGCTGATCGTGCGCAGACCGTCCTCATTGAACTCTACAAGCGCAAACGAGAGGGTCAAGGGGATGCGCAAAATTTAGTCACGGGCAAGATGACCGAAACGAAAGAACACTCGCGACCAAGAAGACCCGGTCGTTTGGGCGATCCAGGGAATAACCAGGCTTTTTAGGTATGTTCTGTGACGTTCGTGTACCGGCGATAAAGGTGTCCCAAGCCGAGGTCGAAAATCTCCGCCTCGACATCTTCATCGCTCGTAGGGTGGATGGTTTCTCGCAGCTCTTGGACAAGAAGGTCGATGAATTTGGCTCGCGCGCGTTGGAGATTTTTGCGAAACGCCTCCGGGGTGACTGGGGTTCGCATGATTTCGCCCAACTTCGCGGCGATCTCGTCGATCGGTGCCTTGGGGTAGTCTCGCCTCAGTTGGAGGACCGTGGCGTAACGGTTCTTGGGGGTGGACGCCTGGTACGTTTCCAACCTTGACCAGACTCGGTGAATTACTGTTTCGCGCCACACCCGGTCGAAATCGTCGTCCGGTCGAGCCGACTCGAGTAGATCGCCCGGGGGCAGGGGCGCAGCTTCCTGGCGCGGAAGTGGTCGATGATCAGCCGATGGAGCACGGTCCTTAGATAATCTCTAAATCTCCCCTTGGTTTTGTCGGCTCCCGCCAGTTTGCCGGTCAAGAGCTTGGTCCAGAATTCTTGAAGAACTTCGTCTGCAAGATGCTGATCGCGCACCTTGAGATGGATGTAATTCGAGACGGCGTCATGATATCGGCCAACAAGTTCCTCCATCGACGCCTGGCTTTGCGGGCCAGGCGTGTGGGCGTTGCTGATGGTCGACCAGATCGTCGATATTTGAGTTAATCGCTCTGCTGCCATTGCTGCCATCCGAGCTTCACGGGGCACGTGCTCAGTAACCAGTACTCAATATACGAACTTACGGACCAGAGCGATCGCACCCGAGAAAAAAACTTGGTTTCACGTGGAACGAACCGAACCAAACGTGTCTGAATGCGTCGCCCTGTCATCTTCTACGAGGTCGACGAACCACTGTCACATGTTCGACCGAAGAAAAGGCCGGCAAAACCTCGTCACAGCCTCGCCGGAACTCCTGGCCTGCCCTCATGATGGCTCACTGGTCTCGCGGGTAGGTTTGTCAGGAAATGGATGCTCATAACCACTGTGCAAATGCTCGAGGCTCGTTCGACCGGCCAGCGAGAAACTCGACCCTCAATACGCCCGGCAGGATTCGAACCTGCGACCGACGGTTTAGAAAACCGTTGCTCTATCCTACTGAGCTACGGGCGCAACTTGGCCGATTCCGTCCGAAAACGCAAGCAAGCCGTCTGGCATACTCCCATCAGTCGAGCTGCGCCCGGCAGGATTCGAACCTGCGGCCTGCGGTTTAGGAAACCGCCGCTCTATCCACCTGAGCTACGAGCGCATTCTCTTTGCCCACCCGATTCTCAGTTATCGAACGGTTTGGTGTCAACGAGGCAGCGGGGACTGTCCTAACATTCCGTGAGGTGGCCCAGCCTCGCTCCCAGCGTCAATTCCCGGCACTTGCATCATCACCGGACTTTGTCGGCAACTTGATTCCGCTCCGATCACTGATGACCTGGCCTGAGCTAGTGTCGACTCGGTCAGCCCGGTATTCCATGGCCGAACGGGTCATGAGACCTTCAGCTTCAATGGATCCACTTTTGGAGTAATCATCACATGAACGGCCAAATGACTCTGCCTCGGGGGAGCAGGCACTCCACCTTCAGTTCGTTTCGTCGAGACGCTCCACGCGGGAAGAGGCGAGCCAGTTGACGTTGTTCCCGATCCCGACTACCATCCTGATCGGGAGGCGTTAAACGTCGGTGCCGACCTCGAGTGGCTCATAATCGCGCCGGGCGAGTCGGTACGGAAGACGGCCCTTCTGGTTCGGTGAAACGAAGTAATTCATGATCTCGTTCCGAGTCCGTTGAGGGAGACATGGAGGAATCATGTCGGGCCGCAAGATCGTCTGTTTGGCGATCCTCGTGAGCTTGGGTGGCCGGGCGCAAGCCCAACACGGCGGTGGGCACCACGCGTCGTGGCATGGCTGGCACGGAGGCGGTGCAAGCGTCAGTGCAGGGCGTCCTCAGTACTATGCTGTCAGCGGCTTTTACGGCGGGTTTTATGGCAGCTACCTTCCCGGGCTTGCGATCGGGCCAGGGGGATTTGTTCTTCCCATCGGCTGGATGGGGCCTTCCCTCATGCCGGGACGCGGTCCGCTCCTACCGCCCCCGCCACCAGGCCGGCTCGCGATGGACCGGAACATTCGACGGGCCAATCTGAAAGCCGCCGACCCTGCCCGTTCCGAACAGCTTGCGACCGTTGGTGACCGGTTATTTCGGGCTGGCAATCTCAAGAAGGCCGAGGAACGTTACCAGCAGGCGATACGAGCGGCCCCCAACCTGGCCAAACCGCGCTTCCGGCTCGCGCAAGTCGCGATGATGCGAGGTCAATACGCCATTGCGGCGGAACGAATTCGCGATGCCGAGACTGCCCAGCCCGGTTGGATGATCACTGCGACCGATATCCAGTCACTCTATGCGCGAGCCAGCCGATTTCGCCAACAACATCGCCCGCCTCGAAACGCATCTACAGGCCAATCCCAACGATCGTGACGCATGGCTCGTTTTAGGGGCAGAGTGGTTTCTCTCCGGCCGCACAACCAAGGCCGCCGACGTTTTCAAGAGGCTTAACGACCCTAACCGCAAGCCGGATGTGGCCCTGACCGCCTTCCTCGACGCTTCCAACCAGGCCGCGTCGAAGGCTGAGAAGCCTGCCGGCACCGACGACCCAGTCCAATAACCGTTTAAGGCGAAGGCGTGGCACTGATCGGCATCTTCGCCGCACTCTCCTTCCAGCTTGGGATCAGGGCCGCGAGACGTTCGCGAACCTCCGGGGGGTTCAATTTCCTGTCGCGGTGGGGCGTCAACCGATCGAGGCGAAGGGCCTCGGTGGCATCGTCGACCGCGTCTTGATACATACTCATATCCGCGCTCGCGTAAGCTAAGCGGGCGTGCAGCTCCGCGCTCGTCGGATTGAGTCTCGTGGCGATGCGCGTTGACTTGACCAGCTCACCCCGCAATCGAATCGCCTCGCGAGGCTCGAGCTTGGTGCCGATCAATCCCAGAATCTGATGGATCGCCCGTGCCCGATCGTTGTGGACGGTCCACGCGTTGGGATTGCGCGGAGGTTGAGCCGCCCGTTCGTAGAGAAACGGGATCGTCTTCCAGCTCCAGCGCTCATCGTTGTTGTCAACTCTCGCCCCGCGCTCTTCCCATACCATCAAGTGCAACGCAGCCGATTCTCGCCAGGGTTGGGCGGAATAACGGTCGGCGTCAATCGCACTCAAATATGCCCGGTCAGCGCGCTCGAAATCAGGCGGGCGATGACTGATCGCATCGCTGGCCTCTGCGATGTAGGCTTCCGACCGCCAAAACGGCGAGACGAGTCCGACAAAGGTGCCCAGCAGGGCAGCCCAACCCACGGCCAGTACAAAGGGCGGGACCCGACTCTCGTACGCACGCAGACGGCCGCCCGCGCGGTCGTCGCGGAGATTCAAGCCGATCGCCAGCATCGACCACAGCCCGAGCGCAACCGTCGGGACCCCGATTCCTCCCGCGGCCATCAAGTTGATCAGAACAGACAACAGGCCCGCGCCGAGTGCTGTCCCCGGAATCGGCAGCCGCCGCCACAGGGGTGCGCCCAAGAACGCCGCCGCCAGCCAGCTTCCGCCCAAGATCATCCAGCGGGAGAACAGATCGCCTTCAAACGGATTCAAGCGGCCCAGCACCACCACCAGGGCCCAGCCTCCTAAACCCGCACACGCGATTAACCAGCTCACCCGCCGCGGTGGAGCATCCGGCTCCTGATCGCCATGTTGCCCAGTGGGCTGCGCGGCAGGGCCTTTGTGCCGCGACTGACGGCGCGAGGCTCGGCTCGTTCGGCCGGCGTCGGCTCCGTCCGCTCGGAGTGTGCCAGGGCCAAAGAGATTCCACAGCCCCAATCCCACGGCGGCCGCCAGGGCTAGCAAGGCCCAGAAACCGGCCGTCGCCCATACCTCGAGAAAGAGGTTATGCGGGTCGACGATCTCTTCACTCGATTGCGGGAGTTTATATTTCAGATACGGCCCGGCGAAATTGCCCGGCCCGACTCCCCACCAGAAAAACGGCGAGCCGACGCTTGCACCATGCTCGTTGCTCCCCCCGTGATCACGCCCCATGCCCCCTGCCAGTACTCACAGCGATAACGCATCGACATCGTCGATTGCGTCAAAATCTCTCGATCGAGCACGCGGCTTTTGAACCCCATGACGACCACCACCGCGAGAATCGCCAGCCCCGCCCCGCCCACGGCCGCCAGCATCCGCTTCGACAACTGCCCGCGGGCCCGCCAGCCCAGAGTGATTGTCGCGAAAACGAACCCGAGCCACGCACTGCGGCTCTTGGTGAGCAAGAGGCAGATCGAAAGAACGAGAATCACCGGGGCGCCCATCGCCAAAGCCGGCCACCGCGATTCTGACTTATCGCGCCGCGCCAGGGCCTGAAAAGCCATCGCGACAGCGACCACGAGCGGACCAACGATGTAACCCGCCAGTGAATTGGCCAGGCCAAACGTCGAAAACAACTCGGTCGAATACACCAAACGGTTCCTGAAGAGCTCCTCCCCTCGTCCCCCAGGCTCAATGCCCAACTTTTGCAAGATCTCATGCGGATTGCGCAGATAAGCGGCCCGGATGATCGGAAGCTCGACTATAAACTGATACAAACCATAAGCCGAGACGGCGCACGCGGTCGCCACCATCACGCCGGCTACGGCTGACGACTCGTCTCGCGTCCTCGGTAGGTTGCGCAGCAACAAGTAAACGAGGCCAAGCCCGACCCACTCCCACGCCAGGTTGATCGCCGGACGCCGATCCAGCGCGTGGAAAGCGCTCATCGCGACCAGGCCCATCAGGCCCACAACCGCCGCATCCGTCCACGACCAGCGGAAGCGAAACCAGCCGCCGACCAGCGCGGCGGTGAGCGCCAGCCCAAACGCCACGAAGACGACGAACAGCCAGTACAATCCCGAACCGGCCCCTTCCCTCAGATCGGGCTCGCTTGGCCAAAACGCGCGCGCGGTGACCAGCGCGGCCGTTAGGCCCAGCGCGATCCGGCGCACTCGCTCACCCCTGGCGGCCAACTCTTGCCCCTGGTCGCCGCTTTCGCGTTCAGTCGACCAATCGCCCCGCGCTCGTTTCACGTCCGCCTGCGGCGAAGACTTCGGCCGCGGAGGTCCCGAGGGCTTCGCGCCTCGTCTGGCCATTTGCTTGCTCCGAACGATTCGTCGATAATTCCAAAATAGCAACGACCCCCAGCAAGCAACAGGTCTGCGCCAAAACCACGCACGCCCCGATCGCGCCCATCCGGTGCAGCAAAAGCGCGCCCAGACCGCCCGCCAAGGTCACCAGATCAATCGTCCAGACCGCATGCGCGGGCGTCAATCCGCGGGCCACCAGCCGGTGCGAGAAGTGGCGGCGATCGCCCACGAACGGACTGCGGCCCTCGCGTAGCCGAATCAAGATGACGGAACACATGTCGTATAAAGGCACGGCCATGACCAAGAGCGGCGCCAAAACGCCGTACGGCGAAAAATCGCCCCCCCGTTCGTCCCGTGTGAACGTGCCCACCACGGTGAGCGCGCCGAGCAAAAAACCCAGGAAATTGCTTCCCGCATCCCCCATGAAAAGCCGCGCCGCGCATGATTATGGACCAGGAAACCCGCGAGCGCGCCCACCACCACCGCAAGAACCGCCGCGCGAACAGGCTACCCGCGGCAACTTGCGCCCCACAAAACAGGGCCGCGGCGATCAGGCCGACGCTTGCCGCCAGCCCATCCATATTGTCCAACATGTTAAACGCATTGGTTAATCCCACCACCCACAAGACCGTCACCGCCCCCCCGAGCAACGGATGCGTGAACGGCCCGAACAGCGTGACCCGAACTCCCGAGGCGGCTAGCCAAATCGCGCATCCGAACTGAATGCCGATCCGCAGGCGCCAATCAAGATCGATGAGATCGTCGACCAGCCCCATGGCCATGATCACACTGGCCAAGACGAGAATGCACACGAGCTCGCCCGATCGCTCGTGCGCCCCCCCTACGTGTCGCGCAAGGGCGCGGGCAGCTCGCCCGCGCCCAGCACACGTACCGCCACCAAAGCCAGCGCCACGATGCTCACGATCGTGAACCAAATCGCCACCCCTCCCCCCAGGGGCGTCGGCGCGCGATGCCCTTTGTGCCCACCGGGCCGGTCAACAAGGCCCCACCGTGGCGCATAATGCCGGGCCACCAAGCACAGACCGCCGCAAATCGCGCACGACAACACGACCAATCCTGGAGCCAATTCAAGAAATAACGCCATATCTTGCGAGATCATCATCTGATCGATACTTGATCCAGATACAATACACATGTTCTTATTTTACATAATACGATCGCGCGACTTGTGCTGTTGGGCCGGAGCGGAAAAGCGATACCACCAGCCGAGCGAAACACAGGCCACGAAAAGCGAGATGACCAGGCCGACAATCAGAGTGACGGCAACCCACTCGAGCGGCCGATCCGGCGGCCAGTTGGCGCTCTTTCCGCCCCAGAGGGCCCCGAGGACCACAAATGGCCCGCCGAACGACGCGATCGTCATGGCCCCCAGCAGCACGTAGGGAAGGCGGGGGACTCGTTGATGCCCGCTCATGAAGTCCTCGCGGCCGCGCGGGCTAGGGCCCGCTCGTGGCAGAGCGCCTCATGGCGTTGTCGCGCCGCCACCAGATCGGCGACGATTGCCTCCGCAGCCGATGCCGCCGGGATGTGCCGCGCTTCCGACTGATTTCGCCACTTGGTTTCAATCGTGCCGTCTTTCAATCCACGCTCGCCCACCACGACCCGCAACGGGACGCCGATCAAGTCCGCGTCTTTAAACTTCACGCCGGGCCTCTGGTCGCGGTCGTCGACCAGAACATCGAAACCCGCCGCCGTGATTGCCTTCTCGAGCGCGGAGCCTTGGTCCATGACGGCCGCATTCTGAACTTGAAGCGGGACAACCACCACTTGATAGGGCGCCAGCGTCAGCGGCCAGAGGATGCCGTTGGCATCGTGGGCCGACTCGACCGCGCCGGCGACAATCCGGTTGATACCGATCCCGTAACAACCCATAATCGCGTGAACTTCCTGCCCCTTCTCGTCGAGATACGTCGCTCCCATCGACTTTGAGTACTTGGTGCCGAGCTTAAAGACGTGCCCGATTTCCAATCCCGCGGTGATCTCAAGCGGTTTGCCGCAACGCGGGCACGGATCACCGGCATCCGCGTTCCGCACGTCATGAACCTGTTCCAGCGGAAAATCACGCCCTGGCACGACGCCCTTCAAGTGCACATCGACGGTGTTGCCCCCCACGACCACCGTGGTCATCGTGGCGATCGCCCGGTCGATGACCAGCGGGACCTTGATCCCAACCGGACCCAGAAAACCCATGGGAGTGCCGGTGGCCTTCTCGATCGTGGCCGCGTCCGCTGGAACAAGCACCGCCGCGCCAATCACCCGGCGGAGCTTGGCCTCGTTCAGTTCGTGGTCACCCCGCAACAGGGCGGCCACGGGCTTGCCGTCGGCCTGATAGACGAGCAGTTTCGCCGAGGTTGTCTCGTCAACCTGGAGGAACTCACACACCTCGCGGATGGTCCGCTTGTTGGGCGTCGGCACAGCCTGGTAAGCGGGAATGTCGCCAACTTTTGCAGCCGCCGGTTGCCCGTGGGCCCCGATCTCGGCGCGTTCCTGGTTGGCCGCGTAGCCGCACGCGACGCACTGGATGACTTTGTCTTCACCGGTGGAGCAGGGGACCATGAATTCGTGAGACGAGTCGCCGCCAATCGGTCCGCTCTCGGCCTCGACGATCACATAGGGCAGCCCACACCGGTCGAAGATCCGGCAATACGCCTCATACATCGCGTCATAGCTCTGATTAAGCTGCGCCAGGTCGGCGTCGATGCTATAAGCGTCTTTCATGATGAACTCGCGCGTGCGCACGATTCCGAACCGCGGCCGGGGCTCATCGCGAAACTTGGTCTGGATTTGGTACAGCGTGATCGGCAATTGCTTGTACGAGCGAATCAGGTCGCGCACCATGTCGGTGATGACTTCTTCGTGAGTCGGCCCGAGGGCCATCTGGTGCCCGCCGCTGATCGTCAGTTTCATCAGCAGATCGCCGTAAGCCTCATAACGCCCCGACTCTTTCCAGAGCTCGACGGGCTGAAGCGCGGGCATCAAAAGCTCGATCGCCCCCGCGGCATTCATCTCCTGGCGGACGATTTCAGCCACCTTGTGGATCACCCGCAGCCCCAAGGGCATGTACGTATATGCCCCCGCGCCCAGTTGGCGGATCATGCCCGCGCAGCAACAGCACATGACTGGGCGCCACGGCATCGGCCGGTGTCTCCTTCAACGTCGGGATCAAGGCTTTCGACCAACGCACCAGTTCAGACCTCCAGCTCGGGAAAAGTTGCTAAATGTCGGTTGTCAGTGGTCAATTGTTAGTGGTCTGTGGTCAGTGAAACACGCTGCGGGCCGCGATGCCAAGTCGATGGCCGACGAACCAATTTATAACACATCCGGCGGGCCAGGCGGAGGCTGGGCTTACGAAAATTTGTTTCGAGCGCCATGGATTAAGAACGCCCGTTCTCGCGTAATGCTCGGGCTCTCAGCGGGCCAGGTCATTCCGGTGTTGGAGCGAGCGCAGCTTAAATGCTTATTCATTGAAATGGCACTTTTTGGCACCAAGCGGCAAGGTGTGGCGAGGCCTCTGTCTCAGAACGCCCAGCCAAACAACTGGTTGGCACTATTCGGCAAAGGAGCAGGCGCACTCGCGTTTCGGGTAAGAAGAATGGGTGGCTGCAAGTGGTCAGCGGCACCTCCGTGAGGGCAAGAACGCCCCCGGGGAGCGAGCACGCATTGGAACCTGCCACCCATCATCCGCCTGTCCTGGTCGTAAACGAGCTCGGCCGCGCACCCCAACCGGTTGCGAGTTCCCGTCGCACGATCTATCGCGAATACTTTCGTGTATTTCGTCTATTTCGTGGTCAATCCGATCGTAGCGACCACGAAAGGGGCGAAAGAGACGAAAAGGAACAACAGAAACTCGTTGTTGTCGCTCGTCGGCTCTCCGATTTTTCGTCGTCAGTTCGCGCTCTTGTGGTCTGTGCAGAATCGCGTGTCATGGAGACTGCCCCTTGGCACCGCGCACTTTACGCGCATCGTCTACCTTACAATATAACAGGGTTTTGCAATTTCGTTAATACACCTATCCCGGTTTTCGGGTACGTTTTAAGCAGAACCTATTGCTCTGGATTGGTTTAAAAAATTTTCCAAACTTTTTGTCCGCGATCATTGCGCAGCGTGGCTCGCGGTCTGACGGGACCGATACATTGCAAGAACTTGGCGAGATCGCGACAGCCGGGAAAACCCTTCTGATCCGACTTCCGCCGGCGATCTCCTCGGGCTTTTGGCGGTCATAGGCCCAGGCCGCCTCCAAGTCCATCCGGTTCAGATCGACGTGGTATTCGAGGATGCGCTCTTGGTCGAAATCGTCCACGAGCGAAAATTCTCGTCGTGCGGTTGATCTCGATTGACGCGCCCAACGTCGGGTATCCTGCACTTAATACGACGCGAACGCCGCACCCCTTCGACTTGCTTAATCGGGCGCTGATGGGCAAGAAGCGTGATATCCAGCAGGTCGAGGCCATCGCCAAGGAATATGAGATGGATTCCCAAGAACGACGCGAGTTCGGAGATTACATTGAAGATTGTAAAAGGAGGGGTGAAAAGGGATCGGGCAAGGACGGGGACTTCGCTTACGAGGAGCTGAGAGAAAAGGTTTCGGAATTCCGGGGGGAGGCGTGATGCAGGCTACCCGCATCGATCTTAGTCAGGATTCAGGCCAAGACCTTTCCGGTTTGAAGCGGCACCTCGCTCAAATGGTCGGAGAACCATTTCGATTCACTCGCGTGTCGTACGGTGATGAACTAACCCTTCATTTCGGGGACCTTACGCCAGCGCGTTCCTCGAAGCTCAAGGACAAATTATACGGGGCCTATATTCTGGGGTTGCGAGGCTCTGCTTGGATTTTGAAATCGGGATCGGAGTCCGTTGTGCTCACCGCTGGCGAGATGTTTAATCCGTCACCGCTTCAATTCGCCAGTCCCTTGCGCAAAGAGGAGCTGGAGAGCGGCATTTTCATCGAACCCGAAAGTCGCGTATTTTCGGCGACGCCGTTTCTGGTCAAGTCTGTGGAGGGGTTTGGGCTGGAGCTTTGTATGTCTGATGGAAGCACCCTGCTGGTGCTTCCGACGGCTCAAGAGCGGGATGGACCAGAAGACGAAGGGCTGCCGAAGTTGGCTGACTGGGAGCTTTTGTCCCCGCGTGGACTTCTGAGAGCCGGACCGGGTATGGAATGGTCGTTCGAACCAAATTGATAGCTTCCAGGCCACTTCGCGATACCCCATGGCAAGACAGTTTGGAGTACCGAACAAATCGTCGATCGTTGAGATGCGCATGCTCAACCTCGCCTCGACAAAGAGCGGCGATCCCTTTTCCGTGCCTTTCCGAGCTTTCCGTGGTCAAGGTATTATGAAAAAAATATCGGGCGGCGATTCCAACCATTGCGATCATTCAAAGATTGCACGAGAGACCGATTCCCTCAAAGATTGCACTAAGATAGTTAAGATTGCAGGCTGGCCGCGCGTGCAACCTTAGCAATCTTAATGCAATCTTAGTGCGCCGCCGCCGCTGTATCGCGCCAATCCCGCAAGACCGCGCCAACCGTCATGATCGGATCAATCAACATTCTTTGACACGGCTTCAGAGGGCCTCTGTCTCAGAAGGTCAGTCTGAAAACCTCCTCGCCGGACACCCCTGGGCCGGCCCCATTGGCTCTTGCCGTGAGCACGCGTGGCGCCAGGTGCCCCTCGCCACCACGGGGCTCACGAAACCTGCGGCCTATTGATTCGGAGCAGTTGCCCACTCAGGTCAGAACAACCCATAATTGTTTGATGGATCCGTGAGGCTAACCCCGTCACGTCATCATCTCGCGTACAGGCAATGATGCCCTGATGCGTAGGGTTGTTGCGATGCAACCTTATGAAGTCACGGCGGTTGAAAGTCAAAGAGCGCGGTCTTGCGCGGTGGCGAAGGCCAAGACGGAGGAGTCCGCAACGCTGAGGTTCGCCTGTCCAACTTCCTGGGCTGTCACGACATCGTGACCCAGTAACCGGAGCTCTTTCACGACTGGGAACGAGAAATCCTCGTCGCCGTAGAGCTTGGCCATCCGTCACGCTTCCTCATCGTCTCGGATCACCCGTTCGATCTCTTCGGGCTGTTGGCGGTAATAGGCCCAGGCCGCCTCCAAGTCCATCCGGTTTAGATCGAGGTGGTGTTCGAGGATGCGCTCGTCAGTTAGCCCGAGCCGGCGCCATTGAACCAGGCCGGCAACGGTGTGGCGGGTGTTGCGGATACACGCCGCGCCGCCGCAGATGCCCGGGTTCTTCTCAATCCAACTTGCGCGTGTGGCTTGATTTACCGGCACGTTCAATCGCTCCAGTGACTGGGAAAAAGCGATGCTTCAGTGGGTGCCAATGCCACTATCTCTGATAGTAGTCTGGAGAACGGCGTCCGTCAAATTCGGTGAGACGACAAACGATCGGCGAACCGCGCGTAATTGGCTTGTCGGTGGGAACAGTGAGAAATGTGCTTGAAAACGTCCGCCGCCAACTAATTGATCTCGTCATTGTTTATTTTCTTCCGTGCCTGTCCGTGCCTTCAGTGCTTAAATCTGGGGATTTAGGTGGAACTCTACCATCTTGATCCGACCGTCGGTCCGCGTTATAAAGAACGATTCACGACTTTTCGTAGTGCAGGAAGAAAACGGCCGAGGGAACGACGCTCGAAATCGGCCCGAGCATTGAATCTTGCCGCCGCCGCGAGGACGCGTGACGCCAGATGCCCTTACAAGCAGCGCCGTGATTTCGACGTCCGACTCAGCCACAAAGCTGGGCCGTTCACGCGAACGCGGGCATTTCGGCGGTGAGTCGGGCGGCATCGCGATCGCCAATCTCGCCACATATAGCAGGGGCCCGCGGCGCCCGATGGTCGAAACGGCGGCGATTGTCTGGTAGAATAATAAGGGTCTCAGGAAACACTACACGGAATGAGACGGAACACGACGTTTGAGGAGGGAGCAGAGCGATGGTCCAGTTCCAGGTGGTGGAAGCTCAGCAGCGGCTGCCGGAGTTGCTGAACGCCGTCGAGGCGGGCGAAGAGGTCGAGATCCGCGCGGAGGACGGCCGAACCTACCGACTGGCCCCGAGCCGGCCACGTCCACCGGTCATGGGGGTGCCCAAAGCCGGTAGCTGTCAGGGGCTGTTCGTCGTGCCGGCCGACTTCAAGACGCCGCTCGAAGAACTACGCGAGTACATGGAATGATTGAGCCGCTGACCACGTTACCGTTTCATCACAGCGACCCCTTCGATCGGCTGATCGCGGTGACATCGCTGATTGAGAAGTTAGCTCTGGTTTCCGCCGATGCGATTTTCGATGCCTACGGGGTGAACCGGTTGTGGTAAGACGGCCGCTCCCAGTTTCCCCCGCTGGTCACAGCGGAGCCGTTGCGGGTGGTAACGATCAGCTTCGGCACCAGCACGAAGGCGAAGAAAGAGACCGTCGTCGTCCTCCAGTTCAGCGATCAGTGAATGTCGGTACCGCGGATGATGTCAACGCCTCTAAGCCGGCGCCGATCATCAAGATCAAAGCCTCAGGCAGGGGCAAGAACCGCAAGCCGGCGACAAACAAGCTGGGATCGCCAGTGCCGGTTGCCTCGGCCGTCTACTCGGTATCGGACGACGAGGTGATACTCACTCCACGAACGAAGCTCACCGCCTCAAAGCCCGAAGAGCTGGTCGTCAACGGTGCGCTCATCACCGACACGCTCGGCCGCGACATTGACGGCGGCGATAACGGCCAAGCCGGCAGCGACTACATCGCCACGATCACCGGAACTCGAGTGACGGCCGTCGCGGCGCCCTTGTTGAAGATCGAAGACGGAGGACTGAGGACGGAGGAAAATCGGGTGTCGCGGGCGCGGATCGAGGATCGTCTCGTGGCGAGTGCGATCGAGATTCATTTGGGTCGGTAGCTCGCGTGCCGCGGTAGAATCTTCTGAAACGAGAGAACCGATTCGGGAGAGGATCTCTAACCACTGAAGGCACCGAAAGGCACGGAAAAAAGATCGGTGCTCCTCGGCGGCTGGGCCTCGGCGCCGCGGCGAGTGCTTCTCTCCGGAACAGCCTGACTGTAGAATCAAATCATCGCATTTTAGGACAGCAGGTAACGCTCACGCCACGCGGCAAGCTCGCCGCATCTAAGCCGGACGAGTTGATCGCCAACGGTGCGGTGCCATCACCGATACGCTGGGCCGCGAGATCGACGGCGCCCACGACGGCGTTGCTGGCAGCGACTACATCGCGACCATCACTGCCAGCCGAGTGGCGA
>CAWHKI010000075.1:0-16550 GCA_963829765.1 uncultured Isosphaeraceae bacterium
CACTAGGTGCCTGACTGGGTAAGATCATGGGGGACACCCGGTGAGCCTGCGGAGGGGGAAACATGCGACAGTCGGAACCGCGCTTCGATTTTCGCCGCTGCCTGAATCCGATCGCACTGGCAACGGTCATTGTGGGCATCACAGGGCTGGCGGCCGTTATGTTCACGATGTTCGAGACTTCCGCGCACGCGACTCAGGAACGGGTTGCGGAATGGCTCCTCGGCTCGATTCTGGCACTCTACTGGGCCTTGCTCTTCATGGCCGTTGTCGGAGGACCGATACTGACCTTCCTCGTCGTTCGGGCGCGCCGGGCGGGGGTGAAACGGCCTGCCGGGGCTCGGCTGCTGCTGCTTTCTCTCTCCAGCCTGCTTGGCTTAATTCTTATCGAGACCGTCAGCGCCGTCTGGCTGTCGTGGGCGCATCGATTCCCGAACCTACCGGTACGATTATCGAATTCGCCAGGCAATGAGCTCCGCATCGCGGTCATCGGTGGATCGAGTGCTCGGGGCCAACCGTACCAGGATTGGCTGTCAATCGGCCCCATCGTGGCTTGGAAACTCCAGCCCGCGCTCTCTGGCCGCCGAGTTATCGCGGATGTCCTGGCCAGAGAGGGGGCAACGCTGGAAGAGATGCACCAAAAGCTTGGGTCGATCCATCGCCGACCCGACATTTTGATCATCTTCGCTGGCCATAACGAATTTCAGGCCCGTTTCCCCTGGGACCAGGATGGTGACTCACCCCCTGGCTTTCTGCCTTTCGCACTGGAAGTCGTCATGAAGGACGGCCTCGGTTCCCCGTTTTTTCGCTGTGTCGGAGAGGCGCTTCAGAAATTTCGGTTGATGTCGCCCCCGCGGATGGTCGAGCGCGGACCGGTGGAACCGCCGATCGTTCGCCGTGCCGAGTATGAGCACATTCTCGCCGACTTCGGCCGGCGGCTCGAAGCGATCGTCTCGTGGTGCGATCGCATTGGCACGGTGCCCGTGCTGGTGATTCCGCCGGGTAACGAGTCGGGCTATGAGCCCAACCGCTCGCTATTGCCGGCATCGGTGTCGCCGGCAGAGCGTCTGGCGTTCGCGAAAGCGTGGCAGGCGGCCCGCACCGCCGAGACAGACCCGGTCCAGGCCATGGCGAATTATCGCGTGCTCATCGCGAGGCAGCCCGGCTTCGCCGAGGCTCATTTCCGCCTCGCCCGCCTGCTTGAGCAGCTCGGGCATGATTCGGAAGCGGAATGCGAGTATCGCCTGGCCCAAGACCTCGACGGATTCCCTCAACGCTGCCAGACATCGTTTCAAGAGTGCTACCGCAAGGTGGCGGCGCGGCACCATTGCATTTTGATCGATGGGCCTGCGGAGCTACGAACGAAGAGCCCGAACGGAATCGTGGGTGATCCGCTGATCAATGACGCTCATCACCCATCGCTCTGGGGTCATATCTTGCTGGCAGAGGCCGTGCTTCGGGAGCTCCGCGGCCGCGAAGTCTTAGGATGGTCGTACGGAACGGCTCCGGCGATTGACGTCGCCGAGTGTGCGTCTCGCTTCGGGATCGATAGGCCGGCCTGGGCCACAATCTGCGGAAAAATAGCCAATTTTTACACGATTACCGCGATTATCCGGCATGATCCCTCGGAGCGGCGGCGAAAAGCGGAGCTGTTTCACAGCGCCGAGATTCAGATCGCTCGCGGTACAATCCCCAGTGCACTCGGCATCCCGGGTGTTGGTGTGCCTACGCCGCTTGAGCCGGGGCAACCACTCGGCGACGTTCACGCCCGAGAGACAACGGAGGGTTTCGCTCCCTGGGAGTCCACGCCCGGGCGGTCCGAGTCGACAAGGGCGCCCGAGCGATTCGGCCAGGCCGACCAGGCGACTGCCGCCACGAAAGCGCTGCCAATGAGCAAGGTCGGGAGCCCGAGAATGTGCTCAACGCATGTGCGATAAAATGCAGATTCATTGTTGATTATTATGTAATAGACATCGAACAGAGCAAGCCATCCGAAATAGGCCGCGACTGCGGCCGCCCGAGCGAGCCGGCCCCTGGTGACGTCCCAGTATCTCACCGTCCACGCGGCGCCGAGCGCGAATGGGACCATGTGATATTGCGGAAAACCTGTTTGGTACAACAGAGCCGCCGTTATGACCGCGATCAAGCAAGCGGCCTCGATTTCCGGCTGTCTCAGGCGGTACCACGTCCAGGCACGCAGCAACGCCACGAACAGAATAACAGGCGCGAGGTAATCGACATTCGGGTAAGGGGTAAACCACAACAGCGGCGAATAGCGCCCTCGTAGAAAATAAAAGACCGACAGGCAATTCGACCTCCTGCCCGCGGCCAAAATCAACGGTGACAGGATCGACTTTCCCCAAAACACGTAGCCCAGACCCATGCCAAGGGAGATGGTCGTCAGGGCCGCGACAAGGACACGCGGGCGGAGGCGGCCGCGATTTATCGCCAAGAAGGGCAAAAGCACGACTGGAAAAAACTTGAGCAGCGCCCCCAGTGCCAACCAGGTCCCGGAACGAACGTCATTGCCCGGTGCGCGTGCACGGATGGCGCCCCAACAAGAGAGCGCGACCAGAATATCGAAGTGGCCCCTGATGGCAATTTCCGCCCAGGGGAATGGGTTCCAGAACAGGGCTGTCAGCGCGACCGTCCGCGTGCCGGTGAAACGATGGCTCGCTCCAAATTCCTTGAACTGCCAAACACAAAACACGACGTAGGCGTAAGCGAACAGGAGCTTGGGCGCGAGCGGATTGAAGTATTCCAGGCCAGCCAGCACGTTGAACAGGGGCCCGTAGGCGTTCAACGGCGGCGTTTCCATTTGGCCCGGGTACGATATACCAGGGGTTATTCCCCTGTCCGACCTCGTACCACATATTGAGGTAGAACAAGTAATCGTGAATGGGCCCGGATATCACCGTGACGGCGAGGAACACCAGCGAGATAATGATTAGCGAAGCATTCGCCCGGCGCCCCGCCCGAAAGTCTGCCGAGGATCTACCAATAGATCCCGCCAGATCAGATCGTCGAATCATCAAGACAATCGTTAGATGGAGTACCAGTGCAATGACCACGGCCACCGCGAACTGATTCCAGCGGTCTATGACATCTCGGCCGATGAACGGCGAGCGAAAGCTTTTGATGTAACGCTTCAGGTGCCCAATGACGTTCGCTGGGTGGTCTGCGGTGAGCAGGGGGGGAACGAGCCAGACGGCGAATGCCGCCCAGCCCAGCGCCAGAGCGCCGTAAAGCGTGAGCAGACAGCGCAACCCACGGCGAGCGTTCGGAGTGTTCGTCGTCGTATTTATCGTCATGGGGCAGGCGTTCTGGCCTCTTCGGCCCAACGGTGTTGGCGCGAACTACCGGCGGTCGGCGCCGACGCCGGCGATCACCGCGTCGCACAAATGACCCCAAGTTGCGCCCGTCGGGGCGACGGCGAGCGACTTTGTCAACGGTAAGTCCTGGCGGGACGGAAACCGCTGGCAATGCTGCGATCGCCCGGGGCGTCCCCGACGCGGTTTGCCGAGCGGATGTACGCCGGTCGATAGTAAAACGCCCCGCTCCGAACCCGACGAAGCGAACCATTGACCGATAGGCGTCGGGTAATATTGTCCCATGTAGTCCCCGTAATGCTCGTCTTGTACGCTTGATCCTCGTCTTGCACCCATTCCTGAGCGTTCCCCAGCATGTCGAACAACCCGAGTTCATTCGGTCGGAGGCTCCCGCAGGTCCAGGCGTGGTCCTCGCTGTTGGACAGGTAACGAGCATACGCGCCGAACAAATCGAGAGAGAAACCGTAATAACGACTCGTGATCGTTCCCGACCGACAAGTGTATTCCCATTCCGCCTCGGTGGGCATGCGATAGCCTCTGCGCCCCTAGTACATCGCCGGGGATCGTCATGCCGATCGCGTATTTCTCGTTCTCGGTGGGCACGTAGCACCACTCCTCCTTAGGCAACCCATCTTGCTCGCTGAGCCAGTTGCAGAATTGGGCGGCGATAAACCAAGAGAAACCGGCCATTGCTCCGGCCTGGTCACGGCTATATCGATCGACATTGTCTGTGATTCTTGGCTGAGGATTCTGTTTCACGAACGCCTGCCAGTGTGCTTTGGAGGCCTCTTTGGTGGCGATGGCAAACCGACGGGGAATGAGCACACGGTGCGGTATCTCTCTTTCAAAACGATCCGGCTCGGTCCGTGGTGAGCCTATGATAAATTCCACCGGGCCGTCGATCACGGCGAACGTTTGACCCAGGCCGTTCACGAACCAACGGCGCTGGCCCCAATCCTTGAGTTTCGACAACTCGTCATCGATCTCCTTCAGTTTCCGTTCGTTCTTCCACTGCCGCAGCGTCCATTCCGCCGCCCCGTGGATTCCCGCATCTGGGTCGCTCTTGTACAGGTCGAGCAGCTTGCCGACCAACGGTTCACATTCGCTGGGTGCCTCGCCGTCAACTTGGTACGCTCCCAATGCGAGGATCAGTGCCCGACGCATCGAAGTTTCGGGGTGGAAGAGGATGGCGTTCATCTTTTCTTGGGTGGCGGGTGATGGGTGGCGGGTGGCGGGAGAATCCGCCCACTCCGCGACCGAACCGCGTGCGGGACCATCGGCAGACCCGCGCCCAACGTTGTTCAATCGGTCGAGTTCGGCGATAAGTGGCCGGGGGGAGGTACCCAGGGGGGCGAGCCAGTTGACGATGAAGCTGCGAAGCCGTGGGTCGGCACTGTGCCGCAGCAAGGTCCAGACATTCTCGGCTCGACCGAGACGCACCAGCGCCACCGCTGCCCTCGCCTGGCCGCGCCAGGTTATCTTTGTCGTCTTCCTTGGCCTCGGGTACCGGCTTCTTCGCTAGCTCTGAATCCAGCACGGTCCAGGTCTGAGAAGCCACGGCTTCGACTGCCGTTAAGAGTGTGGCAAACTGCGCCGGAGTGGCATCCATGAGCAGGTTGGCCAGCACGTCCGGCCGGTTGGCGGCGCAGTCGGACAGAATACTCGCCGCCAGGGATCGTTCGGATTCCAGCTTGCCCTGATTTCGAAAGATTTGAGACAGCGGTGCCACCAGCCAATCATGAATGGGTCGCAATGTCTTGATCAGTGAGGGGTAATGACCAGGATCTTTAATTACCGACGCCAGCAGCCGATCACTGAGGAATGGAGATACTGCATGCCAGCCTTGGGTGTTAAGCTCCCCCTCCACATTCGCCAGGGCACACGCTGCTCGGAATCGCTGATCGGGATCGTTTTTCGGGTCATTCAAGACTTTCCAGAGCCGATCAACCCGAGCTTGATCGTTCTCCCGCATCAGTTTCCAGATCACCGGCAATTCGAGGGGGTCGGCGTTTAGCAGCCGGTCGTAGAGGTAGTGGGTCTGGCTATGGCCTAGCGGCAAGAGGGCGAGACTGGCGTGGAGCTGATCCCGGCTTGTTTCTGCCGATTCCCCGAGCAAATGGAGCAAGCGAGGCTTGGCCCAGCGGCGGTACCTTAAGAGTTGCTCGATGATCGGTTCTATGTCCGCCGTGCTTGCGGTCTTTAATGAAGCGACGAGTGATGATGCGCGCTCGGTCCCATATCCTTCGATCCCACCCCAGGTCGCGAGGGTGACCAAGAGCGCCAGGCCCAGGCCCCGCAGAACGTCAAGCCGCCCCGCCCGCTTTATCATCCGGCGCTCTGGCTCGGTCCAGTGTTTCTTCTCGGTCAACAGCCGGATGGCTGCCCATTCCGAGACCGAGGGAAGATGCCGATTCTCGGGCTTCGCCTGCCAGATGGCAGCCCGTTCCGTCAGCCGTAGAGCAGCTCGTCCGCGGCGCGTCTCCCGCTGCTTACGCGTCAGCCAGTCGCGGAGGGGGTGCACGAGGTAGTCGTGCGTGAGCTGGTAGTGCTGGATGGAGGGCGACGGGTGCGGGCTGGCGGTAGCAGAGGGTGCTGAATCATTTTTACCTCCCGCCGCACACCAATCGTCATCCACTATCCCATCGGGATCAGTCGGCGTAATGAGCCGGATTTCGCCGTCGAGAATGCGAATCAGATCGTCGAAGTCCCCCGGACGGTTCCCGTAGCCCGACGCTTCGAGCAGTTCTGACGCCGACCGCATGTGGCCCTTGATGTCGGTGCCGGATTCGGGCAAGAGAGCCTTCAGTAAACCGCGTGCCGCCCTCTGGTGATACCGATGTTCAAAGGGCGCCGTCGCCGCGCTCAGCGTCTCTTCAAGAAACGCGACGCCAACCCCCTCGGTGCCGCCCACTTCCTTGAGCGTCGCCGGCGTCCACGTTTTGCCTTTCATCATCTCCGCAAACAGGGCCAGCCGCACGCAAATGACCTTACCCTCCTGGGCCAGTCCCGCGACGGCCTGGTTCAAAAACTCTTTTTGTTCCTCGGTCATGTCGCCGGGATTTTCGGGAAGTTTGCCGAACGCCCGGCCAAACGCCGCGAGCAGTTTCTTGGCGTGGTCGCGATCGAAGAGATCGACGGCAACGGAATTACGGCCCTCCACGAGCCGAATCTCGATCTCTCGCAGGAATCGAGTCACCGCCATCCAGAAGTCATCCCGCACCATGACGATGCACTGCACGCGGCCTCCGTCGCACTGCCGCAGGGCTTGCACCAGATCGGCGTTTTGTTCGTCTTTCTTTGCATGGAGCCATTGCTCGAACTGATCGATAACGATGAGCACCTTCGTGCCCATGGGGATGCCCTGTCCCCGGCGCAACGCTGCCAGCGTTTGCTTGAGCGTCAAGTTCTCGGGGAGCGCCGGACAGCGTTTCCTGAGGCTGGCCAGCAGCCGGGTTTCCGTTTCCTGGGCCGTGGCTTCGAAGTAGACGGCGATCACATCGGCAGAAAGGCGCGGCAGCAGCCCCGCCTTGACCAGCGACGATTTGCCGCAGCCCGATGGTCCATAGATGAGACCGACGGTGAAGGTGTTGTCGGCATCCGTTTCTTCGGTGTGCGTCTTCCAGAACCGCAGGCTCTCGGGGAGTCCGTTCCGGTCACGAGGGCCGGGGAGCAGCTCGAGGAAGAAGTCGGCGTCGTGGGCGTCAAAAGACCGCAACCCCTTGGGAACGATCTTGATGGGCTCTTGGCTCGAGGTCGTGGCCGTGACCGAGAGGGCCCCGAATCGCCCTGACGCGGGCGCCGCCGATGGCAGATGCGAGACCGGCGTGATTGCAGGCGCGGCCAAGCCCATGGCACTTGGCGACCGCTGTGGGCGATGGGGAACCTTGATGGCCACTGGGCGGTCCAACTGGTCGTCCTGGGCCAGATAAACCAGGCCGAACCCGCCCTTGCCCAGCACTCGTTCGATCCGGTACCGGCCGATGCGTTCAGGGATCTGCGCCGGGGCCATGTCTCTGGGGGCGTCGGAGCCCGGCCGCGGCTCGGAGGTCCGCCTCAGCTCTGACGTGACTTGATCGGCCATGCCGTCGAACTGTCCGGTCCTCTGCTCGCATTCGGGACAGGGGTCGAGATGCTCGGCCCCGGTCCCCAACTCGGGGATGGGGACCTTGCCCAACACGAAATCGGAGAGCTTGTCGAGGCTTGGGCGGTCGGTACGGCTCATCGGCGCCTCGCCGTTCCAGTCGTCCCGCTCCCGCATCCGCAAGGACCGAGGCGAACGCGCGTTCCGCTGTGCCTGCTGGATTCCTGATGAGGAACCCCATACTAACATAAAAGAGTTGGATTTGCACACTAGAGTGCTTCATGGTTCTGCAGTTCAGACGTAAGGGGCCGGGTCTCCCGGCGGCGAGGGCTGCGTGGGGCCGGGGTCGCCATCGCTGGGCGGGGCGTCCTGCCTTAGGCTCCGAGTTTTGGCCAAGGCGCCCGACGGGCTTTGCCTTCCAGGGCCAGCGTCATTTCCATGTGCTCCAAGAGTTCGTCTGTTCGGCCCTGGGCTTTGACATGCTCGACCCGCTGCTTGATCGATGTATGAGGACTTTCCTCGGGTGAGCAGTCTCCTGGAGCGTATTCAAAAGCCGCCTGCTGAACTTTAGAGCACGCGACACACAAATACACTGCCGTTCATGATCGCACCAGCGCTATGAGCGACATCGGCCCCGCTCGGCTCATTTGGCTTTGCGCTTGGCTGTAAACACACCGGTCGGGGTCTCAATCGCAATCGAAGCGGCGGGCTGGTCGTGCTCACTGACAAAGCGCAAAAAGGTTGTAGACCGCCCTTGCACGCTGAAGCCGTCGTTCCTGTCCGGAATGAGTGCTGCCGTCGGCTGCCCTTGCGACTCGAAGACGAGGTCGCGGCCATTGAGTCGCACAGAGACGGCTCGGTCGACAAAGTAGTATTCACACGTGAATTGTTTCATGTACTATGGATCTTTCAACCGTCGGTCAGGCCGCATCGTAAAGACAATCGGTTTTAAGCTCGGTTCAAGCGCGACGGCGAGGCTGTCAACGTAGCCCTTGACGTTAGTGAGGAACTGCACCTTCTGGTCCTCGAAAGCTGGGTCTTTAGCGTTTTTGAGGGCCACAAAGGTCTCGAAGTGCCAGTGATCGAGTGGAGCTTCAATATGATTATAGGTCAGCGAGAGCTTGGAGTCGCGCAGCGAGCTCAGCGTACGGCCGGGCAAAATCGGCGGCTTTCTGGGAGTCCAAGACTGAGAAATTGCTCGCATTCATCTGGAGGGGTTTGAAAATCCGCTCCCGGACTGCATTCTCCCATGGTTGCTTGGTGATGCGTTCGATAAGGTAGCCCGCACTCAGATACATGAGATTGTTGTACTGATATTTGTTTCGGAGCGTCTCTGTCGGTTCGAGAAAGGGCAGCCGTTCGACCAGCTCCTTTCTTGAGAGCGACGCGTTGTACCAGAGCAGGTCGTGCCGCGGCAGGCCGGAGCGATGCGTGACCAGGTCGCGCGGGTGATTAACTCGGTCGCGACCCGATCGTACAAGTGGAATTCGCTCAGGTAAGTTCGCACTGGTCTGTTCCACTCGAGCGTTCCTTCGTCGACGAGCATCCCCATCATAAACGTTGTGAATGCCTTGCTGCACGAAACGATGGCAAAGATCGTCGTCGGCGTCACGGGGAGCTTCTTCGCCACGTCGCGATATCCATAGCCCCTCGCCAGAATCGTCTTACCATTTTTGACGACAGCGATGGCCAGCCCGGGCACTTCCCAGCCACGAATCGCCTCGTTTACGAAGGCGTCGAATCCAGTGAACGGTTCTCGGGGACTTTCAAGCAGGCGGTCATCGCCGCGCACCGCAGTTTGGACGAAAAACGCAATCGCAAGCGCGATGACTGCGAGAGTTCGGCGGTCGGCCCGGAGGTGATCGAATTGGACTCGCATCAAAGTCTCCCTCGTTGAATTTCTGTGTGTTGAACGAGTTCGAATTAATGATCGCAAATCACGTGTGGCTTGCTAGCCGCCGTTTGCCCGCCCTTGCCACATCGTCACGTCATCAGAAGTCGCGAAACCGGACTTGACAATCGCGGGAGGCGGTTGCACTTTCGACGCACGCCGCGGAGCGGCAAGAGGACCGCTCCCACGCCTGAGCGTGGGAGCGAGAGTTTTCGGGTCGCCAAGCATCCCGTCTCGAAATCAGGAAGTTATTTCCGCCCCTTTCCTTAGGTGAACCCGCTCCCAAAGTTCGTCGAAGGTGGCCCCGTTGGTCATCCTTCCGTAGTGATAACAGCGCTTACCTTCCAACCGGCAGGTGCCGCTGTACCCGAGGCCGACGACTGCTCGCAGGTCATCGGCGTTCGAGTAATCGACGTGGCCTGTATAATTCTCTCCGTCCAAGGTGTAAGTGCCTCCGCCCGAGCGAAGAACTTTCCCGCTGTGCGGATCGAACGAGAGCCAGAGGTAATGTCCGGCGGTCATGATCTTGTATTCATCGTAGGGGGGCTTCACGAAGGTTCCACCTTTGCGATTGCCATTGATGCTCACGATCCGCCAAACGCCTTCAAGGCTCTTGGTGTTGTTCGTCGCAGCCGTCTTGATGGCGATGAGCAGGTCCCTTGCCTTCTTGAGTTGATTCTCCGCCGTTCGAACATGGGCCGCCAGTTCCTTGATTCTTCACCGTGGCACCGAGCTCACGACGGCCCAATGCTCTTCCCGCCCTTTGAGATCAAGAACACCACGTTGCCGGTGAGCGTGCCGCCCGCGGCGGTCGACTGGCCCCCCAACACGGTGAGCTCGCCCCCCGCCGGGAAAGTCTCCTTCGCCCCCAGCGCGATCTCGACCTCGTCATTCGTGGCGAGATACGAGACGGTGAGGTTCGGGATCGGATGCAAAATCTGCTCTTTGTGCTTCTTGGCCTTCTTGGTAGTGATGGTGTCAAGCTGATACCGGGAAGCGGCCACCGAGCTGAGTGGGACACCATAGTCGAGTACGAAACCGGTGAGGACCGGCTTGCCGCTGGGCTTGCCTTTCTTGTTGAGCTTGCGCTCAAAGATCGCATGCTCGCTGATGATCACCGTTTGCGTGCGGGTCGGGGTGGGCGTGGGAGCGGGCGTTGGGGTGTGGGGTTGTGGCGTTGGAGTTGGCGTTGGAGTTGGCGTTGGAGTTGGCGTCGAGGTGGGTGAGTTAACCACCGTGATGGTAGCCTGGGCGCGTGTCGGCGTCGGCTGGACGTCGCCGCGGTTGTCGGTCGCCACGCTGTAGAAGCTGTACGTGTGGCCAACCTGGCCGGTGAACGTCGTCGAGGTTACGGTCGTGTCAGTCAGGAACGCCGTGAATGGCCCGCCGTCATCGGAGTCGTAGATTGTGTATGACGCGATGGTCGTCGCCCCAGTCCCGAAGGTGCCGCTCCAGCTCACCGTGAAGCTCGTGCTTGTGGTCGTCGCCAGCAACGCATTGACCGTGCTGGTGGGCAGGCCGACAAGATAGGTCGTGGCTTGAGCGTCAGTCGGTGTTGGCTGAACATGGCCGAGGTTATCAGTCGCCACGCTAAAGAAGCCGTAAGTATAGCCGAGCTGGCCGGTGAAGCTGGTTGAGGTCAAGGTGGTGTTCGTCAGGAAGGGCGTGAATGCCTCGCCGTCTTCCGACTCGTAGATGGTGTACGAAGTGATGCTCGTCGCTCCCGGACCTGGCGTCCCGCTCCAGCTCGCGGTGAAGCTGGTGCTGTTGGTTGTCGCCGGCAACGGGTTGACTGCGCTGGTGGGTGGGCCGGGGACGGTGATCGACGTGCTTGGGAGGGCGGTTGTGATCAGGCTGCCCCAGGGATCGGCAGGCAGTGCCGCAGGAGTGAGCGTGTACAGGCCGGGAAGCGTGATGCTCAGGCCGCCGAAGGTAGCATAGCCGCCGCTGGCGTCGACCGTGCCGATCCCCGAGAGCGTTCCGGCATACGGGCCTGTGTTGAGGGCGAGACTCACCTGCGAGCCGGGCACTGTGCCGCTATCGAAGTTGATGCCGAGGTTGCCGCTGGCGTCCTCGGCCTCGACCACCGGCTGCCGCGCGAACGCGTCGCGGGGCTCGGCCATCGACGAGGGCTCAGTGACGAGGACCAACTGGGTCGGCACGGCGTACAGGGTGATGCCCGTTGGCTGGAACCCGGGGCTGGCGCCCGGCGTATACACGCCGATCCAAGGACTGAAGCTCACGTTGGACGAGACGCCGGTGCCGTTGCCGCCCGGGTTGGCTGTGGTGGTCGGTCCGTGCAAGCTGCCCCACCAGTCGTCGGTGGCGGTGACGGCGTAAACGGAGTTAGTCTGGTTGTTGGTTATGCCCGCGGTGGTGTTGCCCGACAGGTTGTCGTCCTTGGCCATCACCACGCAGGTGTCGGCGGCCCCGCTGCCTAGCAGGACACCGGTGCCGTTGCCGGTGATCGAATCGTTGGTGATGGTGGCCGATGCGCCGGAGGTGACATCGATGCCGGCCCGACTATTATCGGAGATCGTATTGCCGGCGCCGGTCGTCGTCCCGCCGATCGTGGCGCCCGGGCGAAAACGCCGATCCCGTCGTCGTTCGGGCAGGCGGCTGTACCCGCCGCATTCGTGCCGATCTCGTTGCCCTCGACAAGGCAGGACCCCGCATTGACGTAAACGCCGAAGTTCGTGTTTCCGGAAATAATGTTGGCGGAACCGGTCGTGGTCCCGCCGATCGTCGCACCCGAAGCGCTTACATTAATGCCGGTGCCGTTGGCCACGGCGGCGGTGCCGGCCGCATTCGTGCCGATAAAGTTGCCCTCGACCAGGCACGACGCCACGATATAAATGCCTTCCTTGGTGTTCCCGGAGATGGTGTTTCCGGCGCCGGCCGTCGTCCCGCCGATCGTCGCGCCCGCACCCGTGCCGCCAACAGCGATGCCGGTAGCGTTCCCGATGGCGGCGGTGCCGGCCGCGTTCATGCCGATAAAGTTGCCCTCGACCAGGCACGACGACGCGAGGTCTTCAATGCCCTCAAACGTAATACCGGAGATCGTGTTTCCGGCGCCGGTCGCGGTCCCACCGATCGTCGCACCGGAGCCGGCAACAAAAATGCCGACGCGGTTCGCCAGGGGGGCGGTACCGACCGCAGTCGTGCCGATCTTGTTGCCCACAACCAGGCACGACGACGCTTCGATCAAGACGCCGTAGCCCGTCGTGTTTCCCGAGATGATGTTGGCGGCGCCGGCCGCGGACCCGCCGATCGTCGCACCGGAGGCGGCGACATCAATGCCGTCACTGCCGTTGGCTACGGCGGCGGTGCCGGCCGCATTCGTGCCGATCAAGTTGCCCACGACCAAGCAGGACGAACCATCGATATCAATGCCGTAAGATCCGTTTCCCGAGATGACGTTGGCATCGCCGGTCGTCGTCCCGCCGATCGTCGCGTCCACGCCCGAGCTGCCGACATTGATGCCGCTAACGCCGTTGGCCACGGCGCCTGTGCCGGCCGCAATCGTGCCGATGTCGTTGCCCACGACCAGGCAAGATGCCAGGATATAAATGCCGTCGTTGGAGTTTCCGGAGATGGTGTTTCCGGCGCGGGCCGTGGGTCCGCCGATCGTCGCACCCGCACCCAAGGTGCCCACAACGATGCCGGAAGCGTTCGCCATGGCGGCAGTGCCGGCCGCATTCACGCCGATGCCGTTACCCTCGACCAGGCAGGGCGACGCGTCGATGTCAATGCCCTCATCCGTGTTGCCGGAGATGACGTTGCCGGCGGCGGTCGTGGTCCCACCGATCGTGGCACCCGACCCACCCACATCAATCCCAGTGCCATTGGCAAGGGTGGCGGTGCCGGCCGCATTCGTGCCGATCTCGTTCCCCTCGATCAGGCAGGGCCCATTGGTGAGGATTCCGGTCATGTTTCCGGAGATGATGTTGGCGGCACCAGGTGCGGAGCCGCCGATCGTCGCGCCCGAGCTTGAGATGACATTAGATTTCGATGGTCCAACAGCGGGAAGCAACACGTAAGGTTGCACGTCGTCGTATGTCGTGCCGCCGGTCGGCGTGAATCCCACGTTTTGCACGATCTGCTGATCGCTCAGGATCGGCAACGATTGACCAAAGCCTTCGTTGTACGCCATGTCCACCATATTCGCCAGTAGGCCTTGCATAAACGGCGCGGGGTGGAACTCGTCCGGAGCGAACGCGGTCGTGAAGGTGTGCCCGGCGAGCGTGATCGGAATCGCACCGGTGAGGACTTGGCTGGCGGTGTACAAGTCGACGACCGGCACGTTGTGCGCGAGGGCATACGCGTCGGCCTCCGCATCGGCTTGTCCGATGGCGGTCGAGAGGAGTTGCAACCCCGCGGCGCCGATCCCGTCTGACGCGGCCTCCTCCTGCACCAGCGGCGTCACGGTCACATCCGGCATGTTGACAAAGACCTGGTGCACGTTTGGCCCGGCCGCGGCGATGGAATTGATGACATCTTCCACATTACTGACGTAAGTATTGATGAACGACGCGGAGCTTCCACCGTCGGCAATGGCGAACCCCGCCGCACTCGCGGCGTCATTGCCGCCGATCTCCAACACCGAATCGGTGATCTGGTTGTCGGCGGCGAGCGACTCGACCGTCGGAAGTTGGTCGCTCACCACGGTACTCGATGTCGCGCCGCCAACCGCTTCGTTGTCGAAGTAAAACGAACTTGGAAATGTGGATCGGAGCTGAGCCACCCAGTTGGGTGAGCCGCCTGGCACGCCGCTGCCGGCGCTAATGCTGTCACCCATCACCGCCATGGCGACCTCGCTGCCCACCACCACGCCGTTGCCGTTCCCCACGGCGCCGGTGCCGGCCGCGTTCGTGCCGATGTCGTCGCCCACAACCAGGCACGCCGGCGCTTCAATGTCAACGCCGTCCACCGTGTTTCCGGAGACAACGTTGCCGGCACCGCTCGTCGTCCCGCCAACCGTGGTATCGCTTCCACCAACCAAGACGCCAGTACCGTTGGGGTTTGCCGTGCCGGAAGTATCGATCCCAATCCAACAGCCGACGACGCTGTCGCCCGTGCTCGATGACGTGATGTCAATGCCGTCTGAACTAAAACCTGCGATGGCAAGGTCTTGCACGCTCGAACCCGAGGAGCCGCTGCCGAAGGTCAGGCCGTTCGCACCGCTTCCCGCCGAGCCCCCCAGGATCTGAACCTGCGGTACTCCTGAACTCGTGGTGCCCTCGATGGTGACCGGTGCTGTAATCGTGGGCAAGCCGGGGGAAGTCGGGCTGATCGTTTGCACGCCCGAACCGAGGCTGAAATTGATGATGTTGGAAGACCCACCGGTGGAATCGAGCTGATCGATCTCATACAGCAAGGTGCCGGCGACATTGGCGGTTCCGGTGCTGGTCACGGTGTAGGTCGTGAGCAGCATGCGATTCTCTAGCACTTCCAGCCGGGGCAGAGCACGGAGTTTGTTCTTGAGCAGACCACCGCCAGTGCCAAGTTACGGCGGCGTGGCCGGTGAGAATCACGCCGGCCGTTCGGTCCAAGGCTTCTCGATTCGACATTGCCGCCTGCGTTGGCCATAGCTCCCCACCTGATTCAATGTGCCCGCGTCTGAGCCCGCTACTGGTTCAAGACTATCCACGACGATCAACGAAAAGCAAGCGGACGCAAACAACAATGCAGACACAAGCAGACCCGCATATTTTCTTGGGACAAAGTCCCGCGACTCTCCTGTGGCGCTCAGACAGGGCGTTTGGGAACTGCTGCGGGTCGACTGGGGGCCTGGCTATCGCGTTTATGATGCGATGGAAGCGCGAAGCGTCGTGTTGTTGCTCCGCGGTGGAGACAAGCGCCGGCAGTCGGCGGACATCGACAAGGCGGTCGATTGTTGGAACGACGACAAGAGGAGAATGCAGAAGCCATGAAACGCGGGGCCAGCATTTCGCACGACAAAGCGATCGTCCAGGAACTTCGTGATGACCCAGAATTCGCCTCGGAATACCTTAAGGCGGCACTGGAAGAGTCGGACGAGGCGCAGGTGCTTTAGATTGCTTTGCGGCGCATTGCGGAAGCCAAAGGCGGCCTGGCAAAGATCGCGAAGGCAGCGGGGATGGAGCGAGAAAGTCTCTACTGGGCACTCTCGTCCAAGTGCATCCAGGTGATGGCCCTGTGCGAGGGCGGAGACAGTGCCAAGCCCGAGTGCAAGGCAAACGCCGACGAGTTGGGCCGAGTTGGCGCCGTGCCTCATGCCCTAATCCCCCATCATGCCGAGTCATTCGGAGTCAAACTCTTTTGGGCTCTCCCGCAGAAAATGTGGGTGCGTTAAATCAGAGAATGAACTCAGCTCCGGCTCGACAGGAGGGTTCTCCTCCCGCCTTCACCATCGCCTCGCCCGGGTCGGTTGAGGGCGAGGCGATGGTGAAGGCGGGAGGGAAGACGAAGATTAGCTCGGAACAGATCAAAGAAGATCGCATCCTGAGACACCCGTCGGTCAAGATGGAGTTGCCACACTTCATCAAAACCGGGAGTACCTCAGGATGCGTATCCAGACGATCCTCAATCGGGTGGAGAAGTTCAAGTCGTTTGTCTATGGCGAGTGCAGGATGGAGGAGTCCGAGATGGCCCTGCGCCGTTCGTTCAAATGAGACCCCGCAAAATAGTCGGGTGTTCTGTTCCGGTTGCGGGCGTCCCGGACGAGCGTATGATCGCCTCGAAGAACGACGGTTCGAGTTTGTGCCGATCTGGGGGCCATGGTCTTCCTGGCCTACAGGATGCGACGAGTGGACTGCAAACGATGTGGGGTGACGGTGGAGATGGTGCCATGGTGCGATGGCAAGAACCAACTGACGACCACGTACCGCTGGTATTTGGCGACATGGGCCAAGAGGTTGAGCTGGAAGGTGAAGTCGGCTTGATTTCCGCACGTCTTGGGACAGCGTGTGCCGTGCGGTGGAGCACGCGGTCGAGTGGGGTCTGGCGCATTGGGATCTGAGCGAGGTAACGGCTTTGGGCGTGGACGAGATTGCTTGGGCACGAGGCCACACATATTTGACATTGGTGTACGACATCGGCAGTAAGATGAAGCGACTGTTGGCCGTGGCCGAGGGTCGGACGGAAGCGAGCCTTCAGTGCTGCCTGGATAGTCTCGGCAACCCGGCCCTCCTGGGAGTGAAATACGTGTGCAGTGACATGTGGAGGCCGTACTTGAACGAGCAAGACGCCTGAACTGAACGCGTTAGCATAA
>CAWHKI010000076.1:0-7092 GCA_963829765.1 uncultured Isosphaeraceae bacterium
GGAGTTGTATTCACCAGTCAGACTGGCCTTACGGGCCAGTCCCAAGGACAGATCGCTGGGATCAACGACCACAGCAGCCTTGCAATGACCGAGTACACCTACCCTGGCCCCTCGTACGCGCTGGTGATGACCCCGCACCTCTACCAGTCTAACCAAGGAGACGTCAGCCTCGGCTCTCTCGGCGGCATGAACGGCATTGCGAATGCCTTAAACAACTCCAACGAAGTCGTCGGCTGGTCCCAAATCGCCAGCGGAGTCCAGCACGCCTTCCTCTATTCCAGCGGCTCGATGCAGGATCTCAACCTGCTGATCCCTCCGCTTTCGGGAATCACACTCGTCAGTGCTGTCGGGATTGATTCGGCGGGTGATATCGTCGCGTACGGCACGAACGCCTCCGGCCAGATGAACGAGTATTACCTCTCTCCAGCCGAGGTTCCCGCGCCCGAACCGAGCACGCTGGCCATCATGAGCGTCATGATTCTCGCCGTTGCGGCGCACGCAGTACGTCGCCGCTCGCGCGATCGGTGATCGCCAAGCGCCAGAGCTTGCGCGTCGGCCGTCCACCGACGATGGACATCCATCCTCACCGGCCCAGAAAAGGCTGCCGTCTTCCGGGCCGCTTCCGTGACCCAGTTGTTCAACCGAGACCGTAGGCTCTGCGGGACGGGCAATGAACGACGCGGCTCGTCAGCCGCGCGATGTGTCGCTGGCCGAAGCGGCCGACCCCGATTCCCTGGGCGGACGCGGGACGACGGCGAGCCCGGCTTTGGTCAGCCGGCTCACGATCACCTTCCAGTGACGGGAGAAGCTGTGCCCGTCCATGGTGTGCGTGCAGAGAATCGTTTCGCGGTCGTGGCGTCCGAGCACCCGCGCTCTGCCAGGAGCGCGGTCCAGGGCACGCCGGACAGCGCTGACGCTTGGGGCACGCACGAAGAATGTTCGGTCCGGTTCCATGTCGCGTTTCTCGCGAGCGTCGGGTCTGATATGATCCATGGTGTTCAAGGCGGCCTCATTTTTGAAAGGCTCATCAATGCCAGACGACAGCAAAATCACTCCGCCGAGAAAAATGCGAACGCCGCTCGAGGCGCTACGGATGGATAAGACGGCCTTTTCTGTTCGTTCGTTGAAGGACGCGGACGACGGTAAAGAGTTCTGGCGGACGCAGTCGACAACAGCTCGGCTCCAGGCGCTCGAGTTCATGCGGCAGGTGATGTATGGATATAATCCAATTTCCGACCGAGTTGAAAGAGTTCTTGAGATTGTTAAGCGACCACCGCGTTGAATACCTGTTGATCGGGGGCTACGCGGTGGGCTATCACGGGTTTCCGCGCGCAACTGGCGATATGGACGTCTGGATCGCCGCAAACGAGTCCAACGCGCAGAGGATGATGGCCGCACTTGAAGCGTTTGGTTTCGGCGACACAGGCATGACTCTCAAATTATTTACCGAACCAGACCAGATCACGCGGCTGGGAAACGAGCCGCTCCGGATTGAGATACTCACATCAATATCTGGCCTAAAGTTTGGCGACGCGTACGCCAATCGAGTCGACGATGTCATCGAAGACATTCCCGTCTCGATCATTTCCTCTGAGGACCTAAAAGCGAACAAGCGTTCGTCGGGTAGGCCAAAGGACCTCGCCGATCTCGATAATCTACCGTGATCCAGAACTCAAGCCCAAACGAAATCGAGCGTTCCGTGTCAGACCCGCCCACTAACATCCGTGCCCTTCAAGCCGAACAGGTTCTCGAAGTAACCTGGCCCGGATCGCGGGTGGACCGATTTCCTTATCTCATGCTCCGCAGTGAATGTCCATGCGCCACCTGCCGCAACGAATGGACCGGCGAGCGAATGCTCGACCCCGCGTCGATCCGCCCTGACTTGAAGCTGGTCGGTATGGAAAATATCGGGACCTACGCGGTCCAGTTTTCCTGGAGCGACGGCCATTCGTCGGGGATCTACACCTGGGAAACCTTGCGCGGGCTGGGCGAAGCGGGCCCGGCGGGACACTGAGGCCGAGAAAGAGTCCCGTGGCGGCGCACCAATCTGGCCCACTCTTGACCGTCGCCATCCCCACGTGCAATGGCGCGGCCCATCTCGCCGAGGCGATTCACAGCATTCTCTCGCAAGAGGGCACGGTATTCGAGCTTGTCGTCTCGGATGACCGATCCGACGATGATAGCCTGGCGATCGTTCGCAGGGCCGCGGGGGACCGGGCCCGGATTGAGATTAACTCCGAGCGCCTGGGCCTGGCGGGCAACTGGAACCGCTGCGCGGAGTTGGCTCGCACGCCCTTAGTTGCGATTTTTCACCAGGATGACGTCATGTTGCCCGGTCATCTGCCGGCCCATGCGGCGGCATTCGCCGCCAACAGTTCTCTCGGGCTGACAGCCAGCGCCTCGGCTGTGGTCGACGACCATGGCCGACCGGTTTCGGCGGAGGTCGTCGAGCCGGGGGGGCTCGGGGCGATCGATCGGCTCTTTGAGCCCGGCCGCCTCGCTCGCTCGATGGGGGCCGGCAACCCGCTCCGGTGCTCGGCGGTGACGCTGCGCGTGGCCGCGCTTCAGGAAGAGGGTGGCTTTGACCCGCGCTTGCGCTACGTCGTCGACTGGGACTGCTGGCTGCGATTATCGCGGAAATGGCCGGTTGCGTGGCTGGCGCGTCCGACGGTTCAGGTTCGCTGGCATCCCGGGAGCGAGACCCACCGCTTCAAGACAGGGCTGGCCGATCTCGACGAGACGGCTCGCATGCTGGAAACGCTGTTTGGGCTCGATCTCAAGGATCACCCCGAAGTCATCCGGCTGCGCCATGCCGCGCACGATCGGCTGGGTCGAGCTTTTCTGAATCGGGCCCACGACGCCCTTCGCGCCGGGCATTCCGAGCTGGCTCGAGACGCGCTCGTAAGGGGCTACAGGTGCTCTCCACGCTTGATCAAGACGATTCTTGGGGACCCAAGGTTATGCGCCGAGATGGGGGCGCTGGCCATTGCTCCAAGAATGGCCGCGCGGTTTGTTCGCGCGGCAGGCAACATGACGGAGATGATTGAGCAAGGGGCTGTTTCGTATCCATTCACCACTGGACCGGATACAATAGGTGTCGTCGATTCCGCGATCTCGCTCGCAGAATTCAAAGGGCGACCGCTCTCCGTCGAGTTCAAAGATCACTCAGATGAACGCTAGTTGTTCCGCTTCACCCCCCGCGACCAACATGGCCCCGACGATGCTCCCGGTCTTGCCGGTCGTGACGCCCGACTTGCCCCATTTACCGGCAAGCCGCGCCGAGATGAAAGCGCGCGGGTGGGATTATGTCGACGTCCTCTTCGTCAGCGGCGACGCCTACGTCGACCATCCGGCATTTGCGATGGGGATTCTGAGCCGGGTTCTCGAAGCGGCCGGTTATCGCGTGGCGATCTTGAGCCAGCCCGACTGGCGGAGTGCTCAAGCGTGGCGCCAGTTCGGTCCGCCCCGGCTGTTTGTCGGCGTCAGTGCCGGCAACATGGACAGCATGATCAATCACTACACGGCCAACAAGAAGGTCCGTAACGACGATGCTTATTCGCCGGGCGGACGGATCGGCCTGCGGCCTGATCGTGCCACGATTCCCTACTGCCAGCGGTCGCGGGAAGCGTTTCCGGGCGTGCCGATCATCGCTGGAGGCGTCGAGGCCTCGCTACGCCGGTTGGCGCATTACGATTATTGGAGCGATACGGTGCGGCGGGCCATCATGCTCGACGCCAAGGCCGACCTTGTCGTCTTCGGCATGGGCGAACACCAGATCGTCACGATCGCCAACCGTCTCGCCGCGGGCGAAACCGTGAGAGACCTGCGAGACATGCGCGGAGTGGCTTACGCACTCGGGGCCAGCGAATCGCAGTCGGCCGCCCCCGGCAACGCCATCGTGCTGCCGTCGTACGAAGAGGTCAAAGCCGACAAACACAAGTTTGCCCGGGCCACCAAGATCATCCACCAGGAGACGAACCCGTTAAACGCCAAGCGGCTCGTTCAGTTTCACGACCGCCAGGCCATCGTCTGCAACCCACCCCCCTTGCCGATCAACCAGGACGACATGGACCGGATCTACGGCCTGCCGTACACGCGAAAGCCGCACCCCATGTACAAGGGCCAAAAGATCCCCGCCTATGAGGTCGTCAAGGATTCGGTGACCATCATGCGCGGCTGCTTCGGCGGCTGTACGTTTTGCTCGATCACGGCGCACCAAGGGCGCATCATCCAGTCGCGATCGCCGGAATCGGTCCTCGGCGAGTTACGTCGCATGGGACAAGCCCCCACCTTTTCGGGCGTGGTTTCCGACATCGGCGGCCCGACGGCCAACATGTACCAGATGAACTGCACACGGCCCGAAGTTGAGGCCAAATGTAAGCGTCTGTCCTGCGTGCATCCCAAGATTTGCAAGCTACTGGGCACCGATCACGGCCCTCTGGTCGAATTGATGAAGCGAAGCCGCGACGTCCCCGGCATCGACAAGGTCTACGTCGCCTCGGGCATCCGCATGGACCTCGCTCAGCAATCACCAGAATATATGGCCGAGCTGGTCAAACACCACGTCGGCGGCCACCTCAAAGTTGCCCCCGAGCATACCGATTCCAACGTGTTGAGATTGATGAAGAAGCCCGACAGCAACGATTTTGAAGGGTTCTCAGAGGCTTTTCAAAAGGCCAGCAATGCCGCCGGCAAGAAGCAATATGTCGTGCCGTACTTCATCGCGTCGCATCCCGGCAGCGACTTGAATGCCATGATCGACCTGGCGGTTTTTCTCAAGCGCAACGGTTACAAGCCCGACCAGGTGCAGGATTTTATTCCCGCTCCGTTTGATATCGCGACGTGCATGTACTACACGGGCCTTGATCCATTTACGGGTGAAGAAGTCCACGTCGCAAGAGGCTTGCGCGATCGTAAGATGCAGCGGGCGCTCATGCAGTTCTTCAAGCCCGAGAATTGGTTTATGGTGCGAGAGGCATTGCTCAAGGCGGGGCGAGCAGACCTTATGGGAAGCGGGTGCGACTGCCTGATCCCGGCTCATCCGCCCAAGGAAGCCCTGCGTGCGAGGATGGCGAAAGCCAACCAGTCGCTGGGCGCGGGGACGTACGTCCACCAGATCCCGAATCCAGAACCCAGCAAGGGCTACCGACCGGGGCGCAAGTCAGCGCACCGTCAGGACAAGAAGTGCAATGACAATGGCGGGGGTTCAGGCCCGCGACATTAGGTCGCTCGGTTAGCGCGAGCCCAATCGGTTCTTTGCTCGCGCCGGCTGCCAAAGGATATTGCCATCAAAGTCATAGAGAGGAATGCCAAGACGCCGCAAATCGGCCATCAACTCACTTCTTACGGACTCGGCATCGACCATGTGCACGGCGACCCCGATCAGGTGCTCGGGGGCAATTCGATCCTGGACGTAGACTTCGTCCTGACATAAGATAACCCAATTGGTCCCCATGGCTTCGGGAGTTAGCACCAGAATCGCCGGATCAACAAAGACCGCAAACCGGCCCGGTGCATCAAGGGTGTAGATGTACGACTGAGGGCCAAAGCGATGAAGAAAGACCAATCGGTCGTAGGGCACGGCGGTACCGGTTACCACCAGATGGAGATCCGAACCGACGGAACCATCCTGGCAGGCGGCCGGCGCGAGCAATCCGTTCCGCAAAATGCCCGCGAGCCGATCGACACCGGCCAAGCGGGGATTGCGCGGATAGCGCGTGGACACATGGAAGAGGGCTCCGGAGTGCCACATCGTGGTGCGCGTTTTCCTGGCCCGGGCCTTCGGCTTCCGGTCCGGTAAGGGATCGGCCCCAGGCCCTGGCGTATCGGGTTCTCGCTCGCAGGGTCGATCGCGCATACTGTTTCTCTCCAAGAACGACCGACGCCCGAAATGGATCATGGCCACACCGACAACGACTCGCGTGGCCAACTCCCAAGCTCGACGGACTCGGCCCGCTGAGCTCAACCGTCATATTACCATAAGGCGTCACCTACCACACTCCGCGGCTGGCAACCCTCTTCCTCGTGATGCGATCACCGGATATCCTTATCTTTACGCGGATGGCCGGTGGCATCGCCACGGCACTTTACGACACGGGCGTTGGCGCCTTCACGGGGTGACTTCTCCGATTTCATGTGAAGGAACGCCGTGAGTGAGAAAGGACCACCCATGCCACTGCTGGACCATTTCAACCCGCCTCTGAACCGAACGCACCCCTGGCGTAGCTTCCACGGGGCGTGGGCCGCGGCGATTGCTCGGTTGCTCAATCAAGGTGTCTTGCCCTCGGGCTATTACGCCGTCCCCCTCGTTGATCGTGATGGTCCTATCGAGATCGACGTGGCCGCGCTTCGCGAACAGCGGGCCCTCATGCCCGCAAGCGATACGGCCTCGCCGCAGACATGGTTGGCGCCGGCACCGGTACTCACGGTCGCCGTCGATTTGCCCGCGGTCGACGGTGTCGAGGTCCAAGTGTTTGCCGACGATGGCGACCCGCAGCTTGCTGCCGCGATCGAGTTGCTGAGCCCGCGGAACAAAGACCGCTCCGCGGCGGGGCAGGCTTTCGCGGTTAAGTGTGTTGGCTATCTACAGCAGGGTAGTAGTGTCGTGGTTGTGGATACCGTCACTACGCGAAGAGCCAACTTGAACGACACCATACTGTCCCTCCTCGGGGTCGATGTCGGCGCGGACGCGCTGCCGCAGTCAAGCCTCTCGGCGGTTTCCTACCGAGCCGTGGGTCGTGAGGAGGAACCGCAACAACTTCAGTTGTGGCCGGCGTCGCTCGCCTTGGCACAACCCCTGCCGACTCTTCCGTTATGGATCGCACCCGATTTCTCTGTGCCCCTCGATCTGGAAGCCAGCTACTCTGATGACCTGCGCGGACCTTCGGATCAGTCAAGCGGGATGATGCGCGGAACCCCTGCGCGACCACTCGCCGCGCCTCCGTGAAGCCGGTCCCGAAACCCTTTGCCTCCGCCTTACTGCTGAATCGGATCCCGATTGGACTGAACTCCGCAATGAACCGACAACCCAGACGCTCCGGGACCAGGCGCCCTCCGACAACCACGGCGGACAGGAAGCCGACAGCCCAACCA
>CAWHKI010000077.1:0-18032 GCA_963829765.1 uncultured Isosphaeraceae bacterium
GAGAATGCCCGAGACGCTCGAGGACGCGATCGCGAGGATCAGGCGAAGGCGAGAGGCGTTCGTTCGGGCATTGAATCAGAAAGGCCGAAAGGAGGCGAAGGATGCCATGGCTGCCCGCCGGGCTCACCGGCGTGAACAGAGTCAACTGACAAGATCGCCACAAACGTTTAGAATGACCAAGTCGCCGCGGGTGATCGCGGCGATCGACGGCGATTCGGCGAGAAGCCGACAGGACACTGAGACTTGAGCAACCCAGGAGCGGGACCGATGAGTGATCCGGAGTTGACGACGATTCGGGTGGGGCACAGTCCGGATTCGGACGATGCGTTCATGTTTTATGCCCTCACGCACGATAAGCTCGACACCGGCGGGTTGCGGTTCGTCCACCAGCTCGAGGATATCGAGACGCTCAATCAGCGGGCTCTCAAGGGTGAACTGGAAGTCACGGCGGTCAGTATTCACGCGTATGCTTACCTAACCGAGCACTACGCGCTGCTCGGCTCGGGATCGAGCATGGGGGATCGTTACGGTCCAACCTTGGTCACCCGTGAGCCGACGACGCTCGATGGCCTGCGCGGCAAGACGATCGCGGTACCGGGGCTCTTGACGACGGCCTATTTGACGTTACAGCTTTGCCTGGGCCGAGATGTGCCGATTGTGGTGATGCCGTTCGACAAGATCTTGCCGGCGGTCGCGGAAGGGAAAGTCGAGGCGGGGCTCTTGATCCACGAGGGACAGCTCTATTATGGAGATAAGGGCCTGCACAAGGTGACCGACCTCGGCCAGTGGTGGTTCGAGCAGACCGGCCTGCCGCTGCCGTTAGGGGGCAACGTGGTGCGCAAAGATCTTGGCAAGGCGATGGTGTCGCGGATCGCCCGCCTTTTGCGCTTTAGTATTCTCTATGCCCTCGAACATCGCCAGGAGGCACTTGACTATGCCCTCAAATACGCGCGCGACCTCGACCCGCGCTGGCCGATCGGTTCGTGGGAATGTACGTGAACGACTGGACGGTTGATTACGGCCCTCGGGGTCGAGAGGCGGTTCGCACGCTCTTGGACCGCGCGGCGAAAACGGGTTTAGTCCCGGCGACAGTTGAGGTACAATTCGCCGATTAAACTTCCTAGCGAACTCAAAAGGGCAAAGTGATGCCGAATTCCTTCCAAGCACTCTCGACCTTCCAGGCCGCCGGCGCGACCCTCCAATACTACCGGCTCGACGCTTTACGCGAGCACGGGTTAGACGTCTCCAAATTGCCGTTCTCGCTCAAAGTCTTGCTGGAAAACTTGCTTCGTCACGAAGACGGGGTGACGGTGACGGCCGACGACATTAAGGGACTGGCCGCCTGGAACCCCAAGGCCGAGCCGGACCGCGAGATTGCGTTTCGGCCGAGCCGGGTCTTGCTGCAAGACTTCACGGGCGTGCCGGCGATTGTCGACCTCGCGGCCATGCGCGACGCCATGAAGCGATTGGGAGGAGACCCACGCAAAATCAACCCGCTCCAGCCGGTCGAGCTGGTCATCGACCACTCCGTTCAGGTCGACGAGGCCGGGACAGCACGGGCGTTCATCACAAACGCCGAGCTGGAATTTCAGCGCAACCGCGAGCGTTATGCGTTTCTCCGCTGGGGCCAAAACGCGTTCGATAATTTCCGCGTGGTTCCCCCAGATACGGGAATCGTCCACCAGGTCAACCTGGAATACCTGGCCCGTGTGGTTTTTCGGGCCGACGCGACCAATGGCTCGCCGCCGCTGGCGTATCCCGACACGCTGGTCGGCACCGACTCGCACACGACGATGATCAATGGGCTGGGCGTGCTCGGCTGGGGCGTCGGCGGCATTGAAGCCGAGGCGGCCATGCTGGGGCAGCCGGTCTCGATGTTGGTTCCGCAAGTCGTCGGCTTCAAGCTGACCGGTTCCTTGCCCGCGGGGGCGACGGCCACCGATTTGGTGCTTACCGTCACCCAAATGCTGGGCGCAAAAAGGAGTTGTGGGCAAATTTGTCGAGTATTACGGGACCGGACTGGCGGGTTTGCCGCTTGCCGATCGGGCGACCATCGCCAACATGGCCCCCGAGTACGGTGCCACGTGCGGTCTGTTCCCAATCGACGTCGAGACGATCCGCTACCTCGAGCTCAGCGGCCGGCCGCCGGCCACGATCAAGCTGGTTGAGGCTTACGCGAAGGCCCAGGGGATGTACCATACGGCCGACTCGCCGGAGGCAGAGTATTCCGACACGCTGGAGCTGGACCTTTCGACGGTCGAGCCCAGTCTCGCGGGCCCGCGGCGCCCTCAAGACCGGGTGCCACTCCGTGAGTCGAAGACCGCGTTCCAAACCGCCCTTAAAGAGCTCCAGTCAGGGCGGCCCGCCCAGGCCGCGCCGGCGCCTTCTCTGCCGGTTCTCGAACGATTCTCGTCCGAGGGGGGGCAGACGGCGATCGGTGTGGCCGAGCATGAGGTCGCTAACGGAGCGGCCGAGGCGGCGTCTCTCACCAACGGCTCGGTCGTGATCGCGGCGATCACGAGCTGCACGAATACTTCGAACCCTTCGGTCATGGTGGCGGCCGGGTTGTTGGCGAAGAAGGCCGTGGAAAAAGGGCTGCGAACCAAGCCCTGGGTAAAGGCCAGCCTGGCGCCCGGCTCGAAGGTCGTCACCGACTATCTTCACGACGCCGGGCTCGACACGTACCTCGACCAGCTCCGGTTTAACCTGGTCGGATATGGTTGCACGACCTGCATTGGCAACTCGGGCCCTTTACCGGCGGCCATCAGTAAGACGATCCATGACCACGACCTCGTGGCCGTGGCCGTCCTCTCCGGCAACCGCAACTTCGAGGGACGCATCAACGCGGATGTCCGCGCCAATTACCTGGCTTCACCGCCGCTCGTGGTGGCCTACGCGTTGGCTGGCACGATGGATCTCGACTTGCAGCGCGAGCCGCTGGGCACCGACGGGGAGGGACGTCCCGTCTTTTTGAAGGAGATCTGGCCCAGCCAGCGCGAGATCGAAGAGACGATCCTGAAGTCGGTTCGCTCGGAGATGTTTCAAACCAAGTACGCCGAAGTTTTTCAGGGAGACGAGACGTGGAGCACGCTGCCCGTGCCGGGTGGCGACCGTTACGAATGGGACGCGACGTCGACGTATGTCAAGAACCCGCCTTACTTCCTGGACATGACGGTCGAGCCTCCCCCGGTCGCGCCGATCGTCAAGGCACGGGTGTTGGCGGTTCTGGGCGACAGTATCACCACCGACCATATTTCACCGGCGGGCTCGATCAAGCCGGACAGTCCGGCGGGGCGTTATTTGATCGAACACGGGGTGAGCGTCGCCGATTTCAATTCTTATGGAGCGCGGCGGGGGAATGACGAGGTCATGGTCCGGGGCACTTTTGCCAACATCCGCCTGCGCAACCGGCTGGCGCCGGGGACGGAAGGGGGCTGGACGCGGCATCTTCCCGATGGCGAACAAATGACGATTTTCGACGCCTCGCGGCGGTATCTTGCCGACGGGGTTCCCTTGCTCGTGATCGCGGGCAAGGAATATGGCTCGGGTTCGTCGCGCGACTGGGCGGCCAAGGGCCCCTTGCTTTTGGGCATCAGGGCGGTGATCGCCGAAAGTTACGAGCGCATTCACCGGTCGAACTTAGTCGGCATGGGGATCTTGCCGCTCCAGTTCAAGCCGGGCGAGAAGCGCCCAATCGCTCGGGCTGACGGGGGAAGAGGTCTACGCGATCGACGGCCTGGCGGCAGCGATCGTCGGCCGTTTCCAAGGGGGCCGCGAGCTGCAAGTGACGGCGGAACGCCCCGGCGCGGGGCCAATCCGTTTCTCGGTGGCGGTACGCATCGACACTCCTCAAGAGATCCGGTATTATGAACACGGCGGCATCCTCCCCTACGTACTCCGCCAGTTGCTCCACTCGGGAGCGTGATCCTACCAGTTGCGCGGGCGGCCTCCTCTCCAGCCATTCGCAACGACGTGGTACTGCGGCTTATTCTTATCCCTGTCGGCCCAATTTCTTATCCCGTCGGGAGTTGGATCATTATGGTGACCGTTCAGAAGAAAGAAGTGAAATCGATCGTCAACCGCACGCAGGGCCTGGTATGGCTCCGCCAGATGATGTTGATCCGCCGCTTTGAGGAACGGGCGGAAATGCTTTACCAAAAAGGGAATAGGATCGGTGGTTTTTTTCACCAATACAGCGGTCAGGAGCCGGTCGCGGTCGGCTCGATCGGTGTGCTGCGTGAGAACGACTACGTGATGACGGCGTACCGCGACCATGGTCATGCCCTCGCGCGGGGGATGAGCGCGCGGGAGGCAATGGCCGAGCTTCTGGGAAAAGCCACGGGGTGCTCGAAAGGGAAGGGGGGGTCGATGCATTTCTTCGACGTCGAGAAGGGATTTCTCGGCGGTCATGCGATCGTCGGCAGCCATGTTCCCCTCGCCGCGGGCGTCGCGTTTGCCAGCAAGTACCGCGGTGAAGACCGCGTATGCGTTTGTTATTTCGGCGACGGGGCCGTCAATCAAGGGAGCGTGCATGAAGCTCTTAATATGGCGGCCCTGTGGAAGCTGCCGGTGATCTACATTGTCGAAAACAATCAGTATGCCATGGGTACTTCCGTGGCACGGTCGTCGGCGGTGCACGACCTGACCTTGCGGTGCGCCGCCCCGTATGGAATCCCGGGGCATTCGATCAACGGTAACGACATCGAACTGATGGCCACGACGACGCGCGAGGCGGCCAATCGCGCCCGGGCCGGCGAGGGCCCGACCTTCATCGATGCCCAGACCTACCGGTATAAGGGCCACTCGATCAGCGACCCGGCCAAGTATCGTCATAAGGAAGAGCTCGAGGAGGCGATCCGCCACGACCCGATCCTTTCGTACCAGGGCATCCTGAAAGAGCGAGGCTGGATCGATCAAGACGCGATCGATCGGATGTACGAGAGCGTCAAGGAAGAAATTGAAGAGAGCATTGAGTTTGCCGAGCAGAGCGATCAGCCGTCTATGGAAGCCGTCTATCAGGATGTCACGGTGGCCCACTTCATCCCGCAGGAGTGATCATGGCTGTTCTGACGTATCGTGAAGCCTTGAACCAGGCAATGACCGAGGAAATGGAACGCGACGACAACGTCTTCCTGATGGGAGAGGAAGTCGCGGAGTACGACGGGGCCTACAAGATCAGTCAGGGCATGCTCAAGAAGTTCGGCCCCCGGCGCGTGGTTGACACGCCGATCTCCGAGGAAGGGTTTGCCGGCATCGGCATCGGCGCGGCCATGGTGGGCCTGCGGCCGATCATCGAATTTATGACCTTCAGCTTCAGCTTAGTCGCGATCGACCAGATCGTCAACAACGCGGCCAACATGCGCTACATGAGCGGCGGCCAGTTCGCGGTCCCCATCGTTTTTCGCGGGAGCTCGGGCATTGCGGGCTGCCTGGCGGCCACTCACTCGCATCGGCTGGAAGCGTGGTACGCCCAGGTCCCGGGGCTGACCGTTGTTTTGCCCGCCACGCCCGCCGACGCCAAGGGCCTGCTCAAGAGTGCGATTCGCTCGGACGATCCCGTCATCTTTATCGAGCATGAAGTTCTCTATCAAGAAAAAGGGGAAGTGCCCGAGGGCGAGCACCTTGTGCCGATTGGTAAGGCCGAAGTCAAACGCTCGGGCTCGGACGTGACCCTGATCACTTACTCTCGCTCGCTCAAGGTGACGCTGGCCGCCGCCGACAAGCTTGCCGAAGAGAACGTGAGCGCCGAAGTGATCGATCTGCGGACCATCCGGCCGCTCGATCTCGACACGCTTTTGTCTTCGGTCACCAAGACGCATCGCGCCGTCATCGTCGAGGAAGACTGGCCGTATTGCGGGGTGGGCGCGGGCATCGCTGATCGGATTACCCAGCGCATTTTCGACGAGCTCGACGCTCCGATTCGCCGGGTAGCCTCCAAAGACGCGCCGATTCCCTATAACCGAACACTCGAAGCCGCGATGCTTCCCTCGGTCGAGCGGGTCGTCGCGGCGGCCCACGATGTCTTGTACATCTGAAGGAAACAAGCCGTGCCGATTGAAGTCACCATGCCCAAGCTGAGTCCCACGATGGAAACCGGCGTGATCGCCCAGTGGCTGGTCAAGGTCGGCGACCAGATCAAGGAAGGGGATACCTTGGCCGACATCGAAACCGACAAGGCCACGATGCCGATGAAATCTTATGATGACGGAACAATCGTATACATCGATCATGCCGCTGGGGATGAGTCGCGCTGGGTGAACGAGTGATGGTTCTGGCCAAGAAGGGCGAAGACGCCAAGAAGGTTGTCGAATCACTCGGGCTCGGGCAGGGCAAGGCTCAACCAGCGGCGAGTGCCGATGGTGGCCCACGCGTGCCGCCGCGGGGCCGGCCGAGCCGAGCCATCGCACGGGCAACGGCCAGCAGGCCGCGATGCCCGTCGAAGAGCCGCAACCGGTCGAGGGCCGGGTGAAGGCCAGCCCACTGGCGCGAAGGTGGCGGCGGAGGCTCGGGTTGAGCTGCGACAGGTGCGCGGCTCCGGCCCCGGCGGACGGGTCATCCGCCGCGATGTCGAAGCCTTTCTTAAGGGCGAGCCCAAGTCACGGGGGGGCGTTCCGGCCGTTGCCACGAAGCCTCCTGTCGCCTCGACTGCCGCCGCGCCAAAACTCTCCGCGTCGCCGGGGCGGCCGTCCCCGGTCACGGGGCCCGGCGCATCCCGCACACCCGAATGCGCAAGACGATCGCCCAGCGAATGCTTCAGTCCAAGCAAACGGCCCCCGAAATTCACCTGACGATCGATGCCCGGGTCGACCGGCTGGTGGCTGCCCGCGAAGAGATCAACAAGCGGCTTGCCCGCGATGGTATCAAGATCTCGCTCGGTGATTTCGTCACCAAGGCCGTCGCCCTGGCCCTGCGGCTCCATCCGGCCGTGAACGCTAGCTTCGAGCCCGATGCCATCGTCCGCCACGCCGACGTCAATATCGGGATCGCCGTCGCGCTCGACGATGGCCTGATTGTCCCGGTTTTGCACAATGCCGATGCGCTCGGCCTGATCGAAACACGGGTTCAGAGCGACGCACTGGCCACGGCGGCCCGCACCGGAACTCTCACCGGCGAGCAACTGACCGGCGGCACGTTCACGATCTCGAACTTGGGAATGTACGGCACTCGACAGTTCGACGCCATCATCAACCTGCCCGAGGTGGGCATTCTGGCCGTCGGTGCCGCCGAAAAGCGCCCTGTTGTTGAAGGAAACTCATTGACGGTCGGCACCGTGATGACCATGACCTTGACTGCCGATCACCGCGCCGTTGACGGAGCCGTGGCCGCCGCGTTTCTCCAGACCTTGAAAGGGTTGTTGGAAGAGCCGGTTTCCATGCTGCTCTAATCGGAAAAACCAACCATGGCCTACGACTACGATATTGTGGTGATCGGCGGCGGGCCCGCCGGTTACGCCGCCGCCATTCGCGCCGCTCAGCTCAAGAAGCGCGTGCTTTGTATCGAGAAAGACAAGCTCGGAGGCATCTGCCTCAACTGGGGCTGCATCCCCACCAAGGCCCTCCTCACCAACGCCCACTTCGTCGAGCTGATCAAAAACCATGGCCCGCAGTTCGGGTATAGCGGGCAACCAAGCTGGGATTTCGCCCAGATGATCAAGCGCAGCCGGAACGTGGCGGGGCAGTTGAATAAGGGGATCGAAGGGCTCTTCAAGAAATACAAGGTGGCCTCGAAGTTCGGCGTCGCCAAGGTCACCAAGCCTCATCTCGTTCAGGTCAATGGCGAGTCTATCACGGCCGAGTCGATCGTGTTGGCCACGGGCGTGCGACCGCGTCCGCTGCCGGGCGCCGAGTACGACGGCAAGACGATCATCTCGTACAAAGAAGCGATGTCACTCACGGCCCGGCCGCAATCGATGCTCATCATCGGTGGTGGGCCGATCGGCCTGGAATTCGGCTACTTTTACAACGCGATCGGCACCAAGGTCACCGTCGTCGAGCTGCTGGACCGAGTCTTGCCCGGCGAAGACGAGGATATTTCCAGCGCCCTTCACCAAAGCCTGACGAAACGTGGCCTGACGATCTTCACCAGCACCAAAACCACCAATCTCGACAAGACGGCCAAGGGGATCAAGGCCGAGCTCGAAACGCCCAAAGGCAAAGTCTCCGTAGAGGCCGAAGTGATGCTCGTGGCGATCGGTGTGCTCGGCAATGTCGAAGGGCTCGTTGCTGACGACCTTAAGCTAGAGATCGTCAAGAACCACATCAAGGCAGACCCGAACAACGGCTATGCGACCAGCGTGCCGGGCATCTACGCGGTCGGCGACGTGATCGGCCCCCCCTGGCTGGCTCACGTGGCGCATCACGAGGCCATCTGTTGCATTGAGCGCCTGACCGGCTTCGCCGATCGGCCCGTCGACTACACGAATATCCCCGGATGCACCTATACCGATCCCGGTGTCGCCAGTGTGGGCCTCACCGAAAAGGCCGCCAAGGCCGCCGGCCACGAAGTCCGCATCGGCAAGTTCCCGTTCATCTTTAGCGGTCGCGCACTGGCGGCCGACGAGACCGAGGGATTCGTCAAGCTCGTCTTCGACGCCAAATACGGCGAACTTTTGGCGCCCACCTGATCGGTTCGCAGGCGACAGAGCTGATCGCCGAGCTCGTGATGGCCAAGAAGCTCGAGGCGACCGAGGAAGAGATCCTCCATGCCATGCACCCGCACCCCACCTATTCAGAGGCCATTATGGAAGCGGCCGGTCAGGGGTTGGGAGAGTCAGTGCACATATGAAAGTTTCAAGGAGATTCCCTCATGTCGCTTTCGAATGCAGACGTGGCGAAGGTCGCCGTCCTGGCGCGGTTGCGGCTCAGTCCCGAAGAGATCGAGACTTATACGGGCCAGCTCAACTCGATCGTCGACTACATGGCCCAGCTTCAGAAGCTGGACACAACCGGCGTGGAACCGCTGGCCCACGGCATCGAGCTGCGCAACGTTTTCCGCGACGACGTCCGTGGCAAGGCGCTCGATCGCGAGCAGGCGCTGGCCAACGCCCCCAAGCGCGACAAGGTCGGCTTCCTGGTTCCAGCCGTTCTGGAGTGATCAAGTGCTTTCTTCAATGAGCAGTGAATCCTGCACGGCCGTATCGTTGTTGGCCCGGCTATCGGCCGGTGAAACCTCTTCGGAAGAGGTCGTGCGCTCCCTCCTCGAGCGATGCCAGCGCGACGAGCGCCTTAATGTTTTCGTCCACCTTGATCCAGAGCGTGTCTTGGCCCAGGCCCGAGCCAGCGACATGCGGCGGAAGAACGGCGAAATGATGGGCCGCTTGGCGGGCGTGCCCGTGGCGATCAAAGACGTTCTCTGCGTTGACGGCGAGCCGACCTCTTGCGGCAGCCGCATGCTGCGGAACTTCCGTCCTCCTTACGACGCGACCGTGATCGGCAAGCTTAGGGCGGCCGGCGCGATCTTGTTCGGCAAGACCAACATGGACGAGTTCGCGATGGGCTCGTCCACGGAGAATAGCGCGTACGGACCGACCAAGAACCCGTGGGACGAGTCCCGGGTGCCGGGCGGCTCTTCCGGCGGGTCGGCGGCGGCCGTTGCGGCCGATCTTGCTCCATTATCGCTCGGCACCGACACCGGCGGGTCGATCCGCCAGCCGGCGGCCTTCTGCGGTGTGGTGGGGCTCAAACCGACTTACGGCCGGGTGAGTCGCTATGGCCTGATCGCGTTCGCGAGCTCGCTCGATCAGGTCGGCCCCTTCGCCCGCGACTTGGCCGACACGGCCCTGCTGTTGAGCGTGATCGCCGGCGCCGATCCGCGCGATTCGACAAGCGTCGAGCAGCCCGTTCCCGACTATACAGCGACACTGAACACGCCTCCTGAATCGCTGCGGATCGGCGTCGTGCGCGAGTTTTTCGGTGAGGGCCTCGACCCCGAGGTGGCCGCCGCCGTGCAGGAGGCGATCCGGGTTTACGAGAAGGAGGGAGCGACCATCAAGGAGGTCTCGCTGCCGCATTCCGGGTATGGCATCCCCGCTTATTACCTCGTTGCCTCGTCGGAGTGCTCGAGCAACCTGGCCCGCTACGACGGCACGATTTACGGCCACCGCGCGGCCGACTATTCCGCGAAATACCCGGGCGAGGAGGGCCTGCCTCCCCTGATACGGATGATGATGGCCAGCCGGGCCGAGGGGTTCGGGCCCGAAGTCAAGCGGCGGATCATGCTCGGTACGTTCGCCCTCTCGGCCGGTTACGCCGATCAGTATTACAACAGGGCCCTTCAGGTGAGACGCAAGATCCGCGGCGATTTCGACGCCGTGTTCCAGGAGGTCGACGTGCTCGTCGGCCCGACGTCGCCAACCCCGGCGTTTAAGCTGGGCGAGCGGACGGCCGACCCACTGGCGATGTACCTTTCCGACATTTACACGATCACCGCCAACCTAGCCGGCATTCCTGGGATCAGCATTCCTTGCGGGCTGACCAAGGCCAAGCTGCCGATCGGGATGCAGCTTTTGGGTGCGCCGTTTGCTGAGGGCAAGTTGTTGCGGACAGCCAGGGTTTTCGAGCGTGCCACCGACTGGCATTTGAAACGGCCGGGGCTGAAAGCATGAGCTCTCCGATGCCAGTCGTCCGACACCGGGACTTCTCCCCGATGCATTGCTGAGCGATCTTGAAATCGCGTGGAGGGAACGAGAAGAGGAGCGGATCTGCATCATCGCAAGTATGGGCCAAAGAGGACTACGCACTTGTTGGAACATGGGACGAGAAGACCGACCGAATCCGGTTGGTTTTCGGAACTGATCGCCAGATCGACGAACGTCAATGGTATTCGGGAATTCTTCAGACGATCCGTCGATCCTTTGCTGACAACCCATGGATCACCAGGGATATCGGTCTTGTGGTTGAGAATGTTCAGAACCTCGATCAAGTGTACGTTCATTTTCCGACCGACCATGATGAAGTTGATTTGACAGACATCCTCGACGTGCAGTGATCAGGTGGAAATCATGAATTACGAAATCATCATCGGCCTGGAAATCCACGTTCAACTTCAAACCGAGAGCAAGATGTTCTCGTGGAGCGGTACCGATTTCGGTTTAACGCCTAATACCCAGACCGACCCGGTCTCGCTCGGTCTGCCCGGCACGCTGCCGGTGATGAACCGCAAGGCGTTCGATCTGGCCTTGAAGACGGCCGTGGCGCTACACGCCGAGATCGCCGCGTTTACCAAGTGGGATCGCAAAAACTACTACTATCCCGACCTGCCCAAGAACTATCAGATCAGCCAGTACGACCTGCCATTTTCGCGTGGGGGCCATGTGGAAATACCCGTTCGGAAAGACGGCGGTGGCGGGGGCCGATGTCATTTGACTCGGATCCACCTCGAGGAGGACACCGGCAAGCTCACGCACGGCGACGGGGGCTTTTCGGAAGTTGATTTGAACCGGGCCGGGATTCCGCTCTTGGAGATCGTGACCGAGCCCGAGATCCGTACCCGGCCGATGCCCGCGGCTGTTTGGAAGAGTTGCGGCTGACCTTGCGCTATCTCGAAGTCTCTGATTGCGAAATGCAAGAGGGTTCACTACGCTGCGATGCCAACGTCAACCTCCACATCCGCAAAGACGGCCAAACGATCGCCACGCCGATCGTCGAGATCAAGAACTTGAACAGCTTTCGGTCGGTGGAAAAGGCCCTTATTTACGAGGCCGAACGCCAGTACGCAAAATGGCGCGAAGACGGCAAAACGATCCACGATGCCGCGAAGACGACGCGCGGCTGGAACGACGTCGACGAGGTCACCAAGCCCCAGCGCGAAAAGGAAACGGCCGCCGACTATCGCTACTTTCCCGAGCCGGACCTCGTTCCGGTCGTTGTCGATCAGGCGTGGCTGGAACGCATCCGGACGTCGATCGGCGAGCTGCCAGCCGAGTGCCGGCGGCGGTTCGAGGCTGACTACGGCCTTTCTCCTTACGACGCGAACGTTCTCGTGGAGCAGGGGCAAGACGTGGCGGACTATTATGATGCCGTGGCCAAGGCCACTAGTGAGTTCAAGCTGGCGAGCAATTGGATCCAGCAGGACGTGCTCCGGAGCATTAAGGAGAAGAAGCTGACGGTGGCCGAGTTCCCGGTTCGCCCCGCCCAGCTTGCCGGATTGATCAACCGGGTCAAGGGAGGCGACCTCAATACCAACCAGGGACGGGAAGTCCTGAGTAAGATGATCGAATCCGGTGAAACAGCCGAGGCCATCATCGCGCGCGGCGGGTATCAGATGGTCTCTGACCGCGATGCGATCGCCACGGCGGTTGCGGCCGCGATCGCCGCCAATCCGCAGGCGGTCGAAGAGTTGAAGAAAGGTAAGAAAAAGCCCGAGGCCGTCAAGGGCTTTCTCCGCGGCCAGGTAATGAAGCAAACCGGCGGCAAGGCCAACCCGGCCGTGGTTGGTGAGTTGCTTGAGTCGAAGCTCGCCGAGCTCTTGAATTAAGGGGCTAGCCGCTCATTTCGAACCTGCCGCCAAAGTTGATGAAGTTCGGACAAGCCGCGGACTTTCAAGTCGACGGTGGCCGGCTGAAGATCGTCGTTTTGGGAATCGAGCCAGATCGTGAACATTCCGGCGGCCTTTCCCCCCTCGATGTCGGACGCGGTGCTATCGCCGACCATGGCCGCCTGGTGGGGGAGACAGCCAAGCCGGTCGATGGCGCTTTGAAACAGCGGGCGCTCGGGTTTGCCGATGGTCGCCGGTCGCACTCCGGCGGCAACGGCGATCGCCTCGGCAAGTGCACCGCAGCCGGGGTCGATACGCGCCCGGCCCGACGGGAAACCTGGCATCGCGATTGATCGCGAAAAAGGCCGCACCTGCCGCGACCGCGCGCGGAGGCCGCCCGCGAAGGCGATCATAGGTGAAGTCGTGGTCAATCCCGACAACGACCGCTTTCGCCTCGTGCCAGCGATCAACGGCAACCCTCGTGTGACCCGAGGCTTCCATGATGCGCCCGACTTCGTCGTTGCCGATCACCAAGACCGGCACGTTGCCCAGCCGGTGCTTGACTTCCTCGCCGACTAAGTCGACGGGCGTGAACACTTCCAAGGGCGTTGTGGCGATGCCTAGGCTCGCGAGCTTTTGGCAGAGCAGGGGGGAACCATGGCGAGAGCAGTTCGACGCGAAAACAACGCCAAGCCCTTCCTGTCGCAGGTCGGCAACGAGCTCGCTGGCTCCCGGCAGAAGCCGCGGGCCCTCCCAAATCGTCCCATCCAAATCAAACGTGAAGCCTCGCAAATCCCCAAGAGCGTCTAGAGCCGGGTTCGTGTGGTTCGCGGTCATGCCGTTGTCGTGATCTCTTTTCCGACTCTCGAGAGTCATTGCACAGCCCTACTTTGGAGATCATGTCGAGACTTCGCTCAAAGAGTTTACCATCTTAGTCGATCGTGACCACGTACTGCCAGTTCCGGGGGAAGCGACACCGCGCTCTCCGACGAGGAGTTGCGAATTCGGCACCGGACGTGCTATGATAAATAGCTTAGGTGCGTTGTCTCCAACTGATCGTGCACGACCAGTGCCCGAGATAGGTTCTGGTGGGTAAGAGCGTGGTGAATGTGTTCTTAAGACGCGAAGGAGCTACTGATGAATCTTCTAGACCAACTGCGGAAGATGACTATTGTGGTTGCCGACACGGGCGATTTTCAGTCGATCGCTCAGTATCAGCCCGCGACGCGACCACCAATCCTTCGCTGCTTTTCAAGGCCGCCCAAATGTCCGAGTATCGGACATTGCTCGATGAGGCGATCGATGCGGCAGAATCGGAGGGAGGCGACCCTGCCATGCAGATGGAAGCCGTGATCGATCGGTTGTTTATCGCCTTTGGCAAGGAAATCCTGCAGATCATCCCCGGCCGCGTGTCCACCGAAGTCGACGCTCACCTTTCGTTCGACACGGAGGCGACGATTCGCAAGGCCCGCCAGTTGATTTCGCTCTACGAGGCCGACGGGATCGACCGCAAGCGAATCTTGATCAAGGTCGCCTCGACCTGGGAGGGGATTCGCGGCCGAGCGGCTCGAAAAGGAAGGCATCCACTGCAACTTGACGCTTCTTTTCAGCTTTGCACAGGCTGTGGCGTGCGCCGAGGCCGGCGTGACTCTCATCTCGCCGTTTGTCGGCCGAATCCACGATTGGTACCTGAAGGAACGCGGCGTCAAGAGCATCGCCCCCGCCGATGACCCCGGTGTGCATTCGGTTGTTCAAATTTATAATTACTACAAGAAGTTTGAATACCGGACCGAGATCATGGGTGCGAGCTTCCGCAATATCGGCGAGATCGCCGAACTGGCGGGATGCGACCTCTTGACCATCTCGCCCGAATTGCTCGACGAGCTGCACAAGACAGAAGGCACGCTTGCCCGCAAGCTCTCCCCCGAACCGGCCAAGGCGAGAAGCTCGAGAAAATCCATCTCGACGAGAAGTCATTCCGTTGGATGCTCAATGAAGACGCCATGGCCACCGAAAAGCTGGCCGAGGGCATTCGTAAATTCGCAGCCGATTTGAACAAGCTGAAAGATTTCGTGGCCAAGTCGCTCAAGCAGCCTGTGGCCGTGTGACCCTTGAGACGCAGATCGACGCGCTTCAGAAAGACGTCGACGCGGAACTGGCACAAATCCTCAGTGCTGAGCAGAAACAACGACTCCGCGAAATGAGTGAGCGCGGTCCGGGACGCCCTGGTTTAGGCTGCCCCGGGGCGTTTTGGCCGGCGACAGGGCGGCCCTCCTCCCGGTGATGGACCTGGCGGCAGCTTGCCGCGCCCTTGATGTGACCTCTATTGCCCGCATCGTCTTCCTGTCGGAAAACGCGACGGCCAACGTCGAGTCGGGGCGATTCAGATCGGGACACGAACGCTGCTGCAACGATGTCGCGATCTAGCGGCGAGCGGTCGAAAACGCCACCGCGGCCAGAAGTGCCACCTGGCCGGCGATCCCGATCAGGAGAATCGGAAACCAGTGTGTGCGGCCCAAGCCCAGGAGGCTCGGTCCGCCGAAAACGACCAGCGCGATAAAGCCCAACGACCACGCCAAAGTCAGAGCCCGCAGCAGGCACTCCCGCGGCGACGAAACCCTCCAGTCCTGCCAGATGGCGCTGACGCACCCGGCGATCCTTCCAGAAACGCACAACCATGAGCGGTATCAGCGGTGCCCACATCAGGCATGCCAAAAGCGGCATGCTGTTCTGCTGGGTGGGCCATATCCAGGGCGTCAGCCACCTCTCCAGAAAACTCGCACCCATGCACCAACAGAACAGCGGCAGCAACGCAACGAGCTGATACATACTCTCCCGGACGGTCACCTTTTGTCGCGGCGTCGGCACCAGACCGTCGGTCTTCTTATACCAGATCACGCCCAGCAGCCATATCTCCAGGTAGATGAATACCACGGAGCCGAGGCCCAGATTTACGACCGAAAACGTCTCGACGGTCCACCGGCGAATCTGGGCCGGCGTGCCGGTGACGTAACCGCTCCGAAAGACCCAGGCCGCGATGGCGTTGGGAACGGTCCACGCACCCCCAAGGATCAAGAGGTTCTTGATCGTAAACTTTGGCCTGGGAAAGCTGCGGGAATCCGCGGCGGCTGGACGTACTTCGCGTGGTAACACCGATCGCAGTAGTACGCCTCAACGAACCGGCCTGACGGCACCCGGTCGGTCAGTTGGTGAGTCGCATCGTTCTTGAGACACAGTTGACAGATCATGTCGTCTCGCCAGACTCAATCCAGCGAACGGTTCAAAGCCGGCCTCCAAGCCTCTCTTTGGTCGATCTCCGGACTCTCCGGGGCTTGCGTTCGCGTGACCGCGCTGGTAACCCATGGAAATGCGCTCGTCGTCCCACGAGCATAACCAGTTCTAATTCGGATGGCCAGTTCCGTCGGCTCGAGACAAGCGGAACTCGCTGCTCGCGAACTGGAAAACCACTCGAAACGGTCGCACGCCCTTTTGGCAGGCAACAACGATGGCTGAACTCGAACCGGTCCACCTCACTCAATTCGCCAAGCGGGCCGGCTGTGCGGCCAAGCAGCCGCCGGATTATTTGCTCTCGCTCCTCTCGACCCTGCCTGTGATCACGGACCCCAACGTGATCGTCGGCCATGCCACGGCCGACGATGCGGCGGTTTATCGGATCAGCGACGACCTGGCGCTGATCTTCACGACCGATTTCTTTACGCCGATCGTCGATAAGCCTTATGACTTCGGCGCCATCGCCGCGGCGAATGCCTTGAGTGACGTCTACGCCATGGCCGGAGTACCCCTGATGGCACTCAGCCTCGTCGGCTTCCCCAGTGGGGCCTTGCCGCCCGAGGTCTTGGCGGAGGTCCTTCGCGGCTTGCCAACCCCGGCCTTCGACGGGTACAAGCCGCCCAGCGTGCTGCAGGTACCGGGCGCAAAAGATGTGGCGGTCGAGTTCTTCACCATGTCAAAGAGCTACAACATGCCGGGCTGGCGGGTGGGCTTTATGGTGGGCAACCCGGTGCTGGTTTCGGCGCTGGCGCGGCTGAAGAGCTACTTCGACTACGGGACGTTTACGCCGATCCAGGTGGCGTCGATCGCGGCATTGGAAGGCCCGCAGGAGTGCGTGCACGAGATTTGCGAGACCTATCGCAAGCGGCGCGACGTGCTGGTGGAGGGGCTGAACAAGATGGGCTGGCCGGTGGCGTTGCCCAAGGCCACCATGTTGTGTGGGCGCAGATTCCCACCAATACCGGAAGATGGGGTCGCTGGAGATTTCGAAGCTGTTGCTCACGGAGGCGAAGACGGCTGTGTCGCCCGGGATTGGGTTTGGCGATTACGGGGACGGGCATGTGCGGTTTTCGCTGATTGAAAATGAAGAGCGGACGCGGCAGGCGTGCGGGGGATGAAGACGCTGTTTGCGAAGAAAAGGGTCTAAGAAAGAGGCTAATCGCCGCTAATTTTGCCGTCCAATGCGGAATGCCCCAGATCTCAGGAGCGAGATTTAACAGCATTTTGGCGAATTAACGCCTGAAAACTGCGAGGGCCCTTGCGGAGAAGCTGGCGTTTGCCTTTCGCACTCTTACAGACTTCGCCGCCCTGATATCAGATTGATCTCTCGATGTGCCCTCCGATCCAACCATGGGGGGCGTGTCGCGAGACCTCGTCCGCTAGGCTGCAGTCTGACGCAGCGACGAGCAAGTTTTAGCGCACGTGGGATCCTCTGTCCCGCGCAAAGACTCGGTACGACTTCGAATTGACGCGCACGAATAAGCCATGCCTCCCCATGCCATGTCTAAGCGGATTGAGAAATAATCGGAGGGGGAAGGCCGCCCGGACGTCGTCCCCACCTGACCCCAGCGGCCATCACCTCCGCGTCGGTATAGATGTTCAGCGCTCAAACCTCGTAGCAATACGTACTTAGTCGAAGGGGTGACAATAACAGTACCACGTATTGCTGTTACGTCCTCCTCAAGGCCTGTGGTGCCAGAAGTGGCCAGGGCGATGAATTGCCCGGTCTGGCCTGAGGCTGAAACGGATTGTGAGCCGGGAACGATGGATACAGCGGTATATTCCTCCGTAGTCCACCAAGGACGGTGAAGGTTGCCGTAGCGGTAAGTGCGCTTCCGCCGCTGTTATAAATCGCCGTGATGGTCGATGTGCCTTGGCCCAGCGCTGTCGCTAGTCCGGTATTGGCGCCGATGGTTGCAATCTGCAGGCTGCTTGAACTCCAAGCCACCGAGTTGGTTAGGTTGACCGTGGCTCCGGAAGTAGTGGTTCCAATGGCAAGAAATTGCGCGGTTTGCGTAGGTACGGCGACCGACTGCGCGGAGGGGATGCTCGCCAGGGATACGACTGCGCCCGTGCCGGTGCCTCCACCCGCGCTTCCCGAGACGGTAATCGTGCAGAACGCGGTCAGTGTCCCCGTAAAACCATGGATGCTGGCCGTGATTTGGATACTTCCGGGACCCGTATGTGTCATCACTCCGGGATAATTCACGGTAGCGACGTCATTAGAGGTCGTGGTCCAGGCCACCTGGTCGGTCAGATCCTGCGAG
>CAWHKI010000078.1:0-13080 GCA_963829765.1 uncultured Isosphaeraceae bacterium
AACCTCCACGGTGCTCGCGTGTTCGAGTTCGTGCTCCGACTCCCCGCTCGGTGAAGGCATCAACATGAAGACCTCGCGCATTTCGTCGGTCTGCTCGGACGTCCCGGCTTGGTCCTCCGGAAGCTGCCGTCTCAGAGGGCTCGATCGTCACATCGCGCGACTTCGAGCGGGCCGCCGCCATCGGTGACGGCCGCCTCGCAGGGCGCCGAGCCCGCGACGAGCACACTGGCGGCGCCATCACCCGCGGGTTTGACGGTAACCTCCGGCAGCGGGCAAACCTCGGGCTGAGCGTCCGCCAAAATGACCGAGGCCACCTCTGGATTCGATCGGCAATCCAAAATCGGCAATCCAAACTCGGGCGGAGCGTCTGCCAAAATGACCGAGGCCACGTCTGGGAGCACATGCGCGCGAGCGCTCTCCAAACGACGCGGGCTGGATCGGAGCGTGCTTCAACCGATTGATCAACCATTCGGGGGTTTCCTCGTACACGTGCTCGGTCGTGAAACCGAGCGCTCGGATGATTCGGATTTCTTGGCACTTCTGGGTGCCCCGGCACTCGAGCGTGACATGGCCGAGTTCGCCGCGGGTGATCGAGAGCGCGTAGTCCGAGCTGCGGTGCGCCGGACACCGGGCCTCCCACGCGTCGTCGCCGATCCTTCGCGGATCGAACCCGCACTCTTGCAGTCTCACCACGAGATTCGTAACACTGTCGCGCACCATCGCCTGCCCCCCCCGTGTCCGTCCTGGAAAGAAAACGGGCCTGATATAGCCGTTATCTTCGGCGGATTGCGGGGTTTCCTTGAAGAAAAACGTTAAAGATAGCTGTTTTGTGGGCCGGTCGAGGTTGGAGCCGCCACGCCTGGATCGGCGCATGTGGGAACGTGGAAACGGGATATCTGGACGCCTTGTCGGTTAGAATTGGGCTTGCAGACGCTCGTAAATCCCCATCCGGGATTCGCAGAAGGCGCGGATCGCTTCCAGGATCTTCGGCTCGATTGGCGTCGGAGACCCGCTGCCGGACATGCCAGTCTTTCTAGATGCTGATACGTACATCCTCGCGCCGTTGGAGCCGACATAAGTCGCGACCTGGGCGACCTGCCCGAGACCGATGCGGGAATTGATCCCTGACTGAAGTATACGTGCTCTTGGTCATGGTATAATCGGCCCGTTAGCAACGGTCACTCGAAGATCGCATGCTCCTTAACCCTGCGAGCCGCCCGTGCCAGCCAGGAACATCTATCACGACACCGTGGTCCAGGCCCTCACGGCCGATGGCTGGACGATCACCGACGATCCGCTCCGGTTTTCGTATGGAGGTCGCGATCTTTTTGTTGATTGATGATGAGCAAAAGAGGGTGGTCGAATGGATCGAACCGAACAGTACCGCTTGATAGTACAGCGCTTGATCGAGGAATACGCGAGTTACAAGCCCTCGCACGGTCAAATTGAGACAGAAGCGATCATTGACCGCGACAGGGACCACTACGAAGTAATGCATGTCGGCTGGGATAGGGCGCGGTGCGTGCACGGCTCGGTCGTCCATATTGATATCATCAACGGCAAGGTCTGGGTTCAGTACGACGGCACAACCGAGCCCATTGCCGAAGAACTCGTAGCTGCCGGGGTTCCGCGCGAAGACATCGTGCTCGGGTTTCAGCCGGCTAGGGTCCGCCAACACACCGGCTTCGCGGTGAACTGAGACCGCGTTCCTCATTCGACGGTCACCGTGGCCTGGCCCAGCACGTCGAGCCGGGGCACGATTCCGAGGCCCGGTGGCGCGAGGCGGCCATTCGGCCGTCGACTCGCTTGGGCGCACCATCGGCGGTGCTCACGGTCACGTAGCTATTAAAGTCCGTCGATGTGAATAAATACTCGGTCGGCGTGCTTTGCGCCAGGTGTGCGATCGCGGCGGTGGTGATATCGCTGCCCCAGCTATCTTCGATGGTCATGGCGATGCCCAGTGAGACGCAGAGGTCGCGTGCCAGCCGGGCCTTGGTCAGCCCGCCGAACTTGCTGATCTTGATGTTCACGACATCCATGGCGCGATCGGCGTGGCCGCGGATCAGCGAGTCGATCGAGTCGATCACCTCGTCGAGCACGAACGGATGATCGCAATGGCGTCGGATCGTCAAGCATTCGTCATAAGTACGGCAGGGCTGTTCGATGTAGACGTCGACGTCGCGGACCGCTCGCACCACGCGCAGGGCGTCGTGCATCAACCAGCCAGTGTTGGCGTCGGCGATCAAGCGATCACCGCCGTGCAACTCCGCCGCCACCGCACGAATGCGCTCGATGTCGACCAACGGATCACCGCCGACCTTGAGCTGAAAGCGCCGATAACCTTCGGCGCGATAGCCGGCCACGCGCTTGGCCATGTCTTCTGGTGAGTCTTGAGAAATGGCGCGATACAGAATGAAATCATCGCCGTATCTGCCTCCCAACAACACGCACACCGGCTGGCCGGTCACCTTGCCCAGGAGGTCCCAACAGGCGATATCAATCGCCGACTTCACATAGGGATGGCCCTGAAGAGCGGCGTCCATGCGACGGTTCAGTTTGCCGAGATCGGTCGGATTTTCGCCTAGCAAGTGTGGCCCGAGTTCCGCAATGCCGGTTCGAGCGCCTTCGGCATACGCGGGAAGATAGAAGGGACCGAGCGGACAGACCTCGCCGTAGCCGGTGATGCCTTCGTCGGTCTCAACCGCGACAATCGTGCTGTCAAACACCGAGACCGATTTGCCGCCCGACCACTTGTAGGAACCTTCGTACAACGGCAGCTCGACACGGTAGGCGAGGATTCGCGAGATCTTCATTACAGATGGGTTTCCAACGTTGAGAGAGCGTGTTACAACGGGCCATTCCCGCTGAGCACATCCCAGATCGTCTGCAACACAAACACATAGGCATTACTCCAGGCTCCCTCTCGAAAGAACTGCACCGGCGCACTGGGGTCGCCGATAAATGGGCGCAGGACCCACGCCATCTGAATGCCGACGAACACGTAGATGACAATCCAGGCCCGGAGCATCGCGCGATGTTTTGGGTTGTCCGCGATGAGTGGCATATAGTCGCGACGCAGCATCCATTGAGCGCTGAAACTGGCAACGGCGAACATCATTCCGTTAAAGAGGATCGCGGGATGGTAGCCGCTGCCGGAGACATACCAGAAGGCGGTGAATGGTGCGAGCGCGGACAAAATGACGGTCAGCCCCGCCTGCGTGGAAATGAGTGACCGAACGACGCGACCGAAATCGTCGCGCAGACCGAAAAGCGTGTTGAGCACGAAAAAGCTGGGAACGCTTAACAGAAACGTGGCAATCAAAAGGATCGGCACCTTCAATGCCGAATAGAGAGCTTGCCATATCCGCCAGCCGTTGTGCCCCCCGTAACTCCCCATGACGGCGCCGTAGAACATTCCGTAGGCGATCATGGTCAGGCACAGTGAGCCGAGCACGGGGAGACGCTGTTCCCGCGATCCGCGGGCTTGGGCCATCTCTCCGCGCAAGAGATTGTCCGCGAGCCGGAAGAGGCCAATCATTGGGCTCATGACGGCGGGCCCGTGAGCTTTCATCAGGAAAACAGGCTCTGCAACGTATGCAGAACGCCCTGGAAGAAGTTGGACTCTCGCCCACGGAACCAGGTAAACGGCAGGTCTGGGTGACCGATGAACGGACGCAGTACCCAGCCCATCTGCGCCCTACCAGGGCAAACACGATCACCCAGAGATTGAAAACCGTCTTGACATGTTTGCCGAGAACTCGGTCCGGCGTGGGATCGAGCGCGCTGACAAGTTCAACGCCCTCGCCGCTTGGTGCCGGTGCCGACTCCGACCCCAGCTCGTTGATCTGTCGCTCCACCGCAGCGCGGCGATCCTCGGCGGTTGAATTTCGCGACGGCTGCGAATCAAGGATGCTCAGTCGGTGCAGCGTCTGAAGCAGGAACGACAGCCCAAGCGTTCCCGATATGGCACAGACAACGACGTTGAAAAGCAGCATGAACGGATAGCTGGTGGTACTCACCGAGAAAAAAGCCACGATCGGCCCCAGCGATGCCAGTACCGCGACGATCACGCCCAGCGATGCTACCAGTAAGCGCACGATCGTGCTCAGCGTCAGCCGCGATCCGACCAGCGCGTTGAAGACGTAAAGCGACGGTAAGGTCACGAGCAAGGTCAGATAGAACAGCAAGGGAACCTTGACCATGCTCGCGACAATCTGCCACGCGTGTGGACTCTTCGTCCGAAAGAGAGCAAAGGTTCCCATGCAGATCCCGTAAACCATCCCCAAAATTACGATGATGACCGAGAGTCGCCCCGGTGAAACCGCGATCCCACCGCGCTGCAATGACGACACGCGCGTCAGCTCGCCTCGGAGAATTCGGTCAAGCTCGCCCAGGCCGGACAGGAAGCCGAATGGGCCCTGGCCTGGTTTTTCCACGCTTCCGTCCACTTTGTTTCTCCAATGAAACTCAATCCCGACGCTATACTTCGTATTGCAAAGTCGCGGCTGTCAAGGCGTATCTCGATTCTTGAGGAAACATTCTCGATTGTCACCAGGCGGTTCATTGTTCGCTTTGTTCGCGTTGATTCCTGAAGGCTGAGTATGCGACGATTGCCCCTCGCGAAAAATCAGGAAAAATCGCCAGTGTCAAGCGATGCGGCGATCGTACTAATAGTTGTCAATGAGCAATTGAATGAGTTTGATTGACTATTTATTAGGCCGGCGGTTGGCGACCTATGAAGAAGGAGAGCAGCGCGTCGGGGTGCTTGCCGGCATTCCCATGCTGGGCTTAGATGCGCTGGGGTCGGCGGCGTACGGGCCGGAGGCGGCGCTGACGCTCTTGATTCCGCTCGGCGCGAGTGGGGTATCGTACATCGGGCCGATCAGCACGCTGATCATCCTGCTCTTGATCGTCGTTTACTTCTCCTACCGCCAGACGATCGCGGCTTATCCGCAGGGAGGGGGTTCGTACACGGTTGCCAAAGAGAACCTGGGAACAAGCGCGGGCTTGTTCGCGGCGGCGGCGCTCTTGCTCGACTACGTGCTTGTCGTCGCGGTCGGCATCTCTGCGGGCGTCGGGGCGTTGGTATCGGCACTTCCAGGCTTGCAGCCTCACACCCTTTCGCTCTGTCTCGCGATTCTGACGTTGATCACGCTCGTCAACCTGCGCGGGGTTCGCGAATCGGGGCTGGCGTTTATGGCCCCGACCTTTCTTTTTATTGGCTCTCTGCTGTCGGTTTTGGTGATCGGAGTGGGCAAGACCGTACTGGCCAATGGCCATCCCGTGCCGGTCGAGGCACCCGCAACGCTGCCCACAGCCGCCTCGGTGGCCAGCCTGTGGATTTTGATGCGATCCTTTGCCAGCGGCTGCACGGCCATGACTGGAGTCGAGGCCGTCAGCAACGGGGTGACCGCCTTTCGCGAGCCGGCCGTTCCACACGCCCAGCGAACTTTGACGGCGATCATCGGCCTCCTTGGGGTGATGCTGGCGGGTATTGCCTATTTGTGTCATGTGTACACGATCGGCGCGACCGAGCCTGGGCAGTCCGGCTACCAAAGCATCCTGTCGCAACTGGTGGCCGCCGTGGTGGGTCGTGGGCTGTTTTACTACATCACGATCGGCTCGGTGCTGAGCGTTCTGGCCCTGTCGGCCAACACGAGCTTCGCCGACTTCCCACGTCTGTGCCGGGTCATCGCCAGCGACGGTTTTCTGCCCAGCGGATTCGCGCACCGAGGGCGCCGGCTCGTTTATTCGCAGGGCATCATCGTTCTGGCGGTACTCTCGGCGGGACTCTTGATCGCGTTCGGGGGCATCACGGACCACTTGATACCGCTGTTTGCCATCGGTGCGTTTCTGGCCTTCACGCTGTCGCAAGCGGGCATGGTCGTGCACTGGTGGCGTCTCGGCGTGAATCACGCAAGGAAGTCGATGGCGATCAATGGCGCCGGCGCCTCTAGCACGGGGGTGACGCTGATCATCGTTCTGGTATCGAAATTTGCCGAAGGCGCCTGGATCATGATCCTATTGATACCGGCGCTCCTGTTCATTTTCTACAGCGTGCAAGGTCATTACCGGAAAGTAGGCCGTGAGGTCGCTACCGACGTGCCGCTCGATGTCCTTGGCCTAGACCCGCCGGTCGTGCTCCTGCCAATCCGGGGATGGAGTGTCATCACCCGCAAGGCGCTTCGCTTTGCCCTTTCGATCTCGCACGAGATTTATTCGCTGCATATCGCCGGGGATGAGCAGGCAATGGTGGCCCTCGAAGAAGGGTGGGAGCGGCTCGTTCGAGAGCCAGCAACCAAGGCGGGCTTGCCCGCGCCCAAGTTGATCATCGTCTATTCCCCGTACCGCCAGATGTACAAGCCCTTGATCGAGGTTGTAGCGGACCTGAAGAAATCCCACCCCGATCGCGACATCGCCGTGATCATTCCCGAGCTCATCGGCACCCGCTGGTACCATTACGTGCTGCACAACCAGACGGCCGCCGTGATGGTGGCTTACCTGCGTTTAAGCGGTTTTCGAAAGGTCGTGGTGATCAATGTACCGTGGTATCTTTCGGACTAACGGGGCATCGTAAGCGATGTGGCCCGTGAGCTTGCCGGGCGCAACACGCCAGGGACTAGCTTTGTGCGTCGAGAATGACAATGCTATGGCAAGAAAATGGCGAGCCAGGGGACGATAGTCCCCGCAAATTCAGACCACGGGAGATTCGCCGATGTTCGCGCCCATTGAAGCGGTGGAAAAGTTCACAAGCCCGCCCGGACGCGGGGCCGCGCGGCCGTTGTTACCGTTAGCTGCACGCTTTCAGGCCGTGCGCACGCTGACCGAAAGCCTCGCTCAGCCGCTCTCCCCCGAAGACTGCCAGATCCAGTCGATGCCCGACGCCAGCCCCGTGAAGTGGCACCTCGCGCACACGACCTGGTTTTTTGAAAACTTCGTTCTGGCCGCTCATGCGAGTGACTACCACGTCTATCATCCGTCGTTCAGCTACCTTTTCAATTCCTACTACAATGCCGTCGGCGACCGGCACCCCCGGCCTCGGCGGGCTGATCACGCGGCCGACTCTCGAAGAGGTTTATGCCTATCGCGCGGCCGTCGATCCTGCGATGGCGGCTTATCTCGAGTCGGCCGGAGAAAAACTGGCGGCGAGCGTCGCCGCCGTGGTCGAGCTCGGGCTTAACCACGAACAGCAGCATCAAGAGCTGATCCTCACCGACATCAAGCACGCGCTGGCACAGAATCCACTTCGGCCCGCTTATCGCGAAGGGGTGGAACAGCCGTCCCATGCCGACGCGCGGCCGATGGGCTGGTCGCTCGTCGCCGGAGGGATAAAATGGCAAGGCTTTGACGGACCAGGCTTCGCTTTTGATAACGAAATTCCCCGTCACCGCGTTTATTGCGAACCGTTTCAGTTCGGCTCGCGGTTGGTGACGAGCGGCGAATTCCTCGATTTCATGCGCGACGGCGGCTACGAACGACCGGAACTTTGGCTCTCCGATGGGTGGAACACGGTCAAAGTGCAAGAGTGGCAATCCCCCCTTTACTGGGAGAAAGTCGACGAAACATGGTGGTCGACCACGCTGCGAGGATTCCGTCCTGTGTCTACGGCGGAACCCGTCTGCCATGTTAGCTACTACGAAGCCGATGCCTTTGCTCGCTGGGCCGGTGCTCGTCTTCCCAGCGAGGCCGAATGGGAATCGGCTGCCTGTGACACGCACCCCGCTGGCAACTTCCTTGAATGCGGCCATCTCCATCCTCAAGCAGCCCCGGACGGTGCAGGAATTGCTCAATGTTTTGGCGACACCTGGGAGTGGACTGGCAGTGCGTACAGTCCTTATCCTGGATCGCGGCCGACAGCGGGGGCCCTGGGTGAGTACAATGCCAAGTTCATGTGCAATCAACTCGTACTTCGAGGAGGCTCATGCGTAACTCCAACATCACATATTCGTGCGACTTACAGGAAATTCTTCCCCCCCGAGGCTCGCTGGCAGTTCACCGGGATCCGACTGGCGAAAGAAGTATGATTTCAACAAGCGGCACGATCATTTACCACGATGAAACAACCTCTTCACGCCGCCAGTTTCTCAAGGACGTCGTGCAAGGACTCAGTCGACCTCAAAAGGAAATCTCGTGTAAATACTTTTACGATGAGGCCGGTTCGGCGCTCTTTGACGACATTTGTGAGCTTGACGAATACTATCTCACGCGAACAGAACTGGCGATCCTCGAAACACATTCCGCTCTTATGGCCGACGCCGTGGGTAGGGATTGCGAGCTGATCGAATTTGGCAGCGGCAGCGGCCGGAAAACTCGACTCTTGCTCGAGCAACTTGATGCGCCCGAGCCTATCTGCCTGTGGACATTGCCCGTGAACACCTCGAGTAATCGGTCCGTCAACTGGCCGAATGTTTTCCGAGCCTCCGGATTCTCCCGGTGCACTCCGATTTCACCGAACCGCTATTACTCCCGGAAACTGGAGACCCCAGGGCGCGACGCGTCGTGTACTTTCCGGGTTCGACGATCGGCAACTTCAGCCCGCGCGGCGACAAACCTGCTCCACACGATCGGCTGGTTGGTCGGCGATGGCGGCGGACTCTTGATCGGATTCGACCTCGACAAGGACGAATCGATTGTCTGGCCCGCTTACAACGATCGCCGCGGCGTGAGTGCGGCATTCAATCTGAACGTGCTCGAACGCATCAACCGCGAACTCGGTGCCGACTTTGACGTAAGCGCGTTTTCTCATTGCGCCGACTACGTTCGGGCGAAGGAACGCATGGAGATGTATCTCGTCAGCCGGGTGCCTCAAGTCGTCAAGATCGCTGGGATCGATTTTGCATTCGATCAGGATGAACTGATCCATACAGAATATTCATACAAATACTCTCTTGATAATTTCAGCCGGCTGACCTCGCGTGCCGGATTCAGGCTGGAGCAACAGTGGCTGGACCCGGCGAGATACTTCGCGGTGCAGTATTTGGTTGTGGATTAAGCCGCGTTAGATCCTCAAACCGCGCGGAACCAGGAACCGCTCCACCAGGTCAAACGTCGCTTGGACAGCCAGCGCGAGCACGGCGGCGGGAATCGCGCCTTCGTAGAGGATCATCGAGACGTCATTGAGGCGAAGTCCGGTCATGATGGGTTGGCCGAAGCCGCCGGCGCCGATAAGGCGCCGATGGTTGCGGTGCCGACGTTGATCACCGCCGCCGTCTTGATTCCCGCGAGGATGGAGCGGGCCGCCATTGGCAATTCGATCCGGAGCAATTGCGTGCCGGCGGGTAATCCCAGAGCCTCGGCCGATTCACGCAAGGAGACCGGGATATCCCGCAAGCCCGTGGCCGTGTTGCGGACGATCGGTAGCAGGCTGTACAGAAAAGCGCGACCAAGGCCGGCTTGGCCCCGATCCCTAGCCAGGGGATCATAAACACCAAAAGCGCCAGCGAGGGGATGGTCTGGATCAGCCCTGCGGTGGTCAAAATGACCGGTCCCACGTTGGGCATCCGCGCCGCGATCACTCCCAGCGGAATTGACACGAGAATCGCCAGGCTCAGTGAAATCGCCACGAGCGTGAGATGCTCACCGAGCCGCGGGAGCAGCCGACCGATGAATGTCTCCCTTTTCACTTGTGCTTTGATTCCGAATGTCTCGGCCAAGAAATCAGCCGCGACGCGAGCTTCCGCCACGCGGTCAAGCTTGGCTCGGGCATTCATTCGAGCCATTTCCATCGCCGTGATCCGCCCCTCCAATCGTGCCAGGGCGGCGAGGGCCATGGGCGATCGTGATTTCATGTCCATGCGGTAAAGCCAAATACACTCGTACAACGGGAAGAACTTGAGATCATCTTCGAGAACCCGGAGGTGATACTGGGTGATCTCGGCGTCGGTCGAGTAGAGGTCGGTGGCCTGAATGTCGCCGCTGGCCAAGGCGCGGTAGGCCAGATCATGGTCGAGACCGCGGACGTCGCGCTGCGGCAAACCGTAACGTTCCCGCACGCCCGGCCAGCAGTCGGATCGACCCAAGAATTCGTTGCTGAACCCAAATTTGAGCGTCCGGATATCGGCGCAGGTCGGTAATGCGAGTGATATCCAAGCCGGGCGGCCTCGTCATCGTTCATACCGATCGCATAGGTGTCAATAAATCCGAGCGGGCGGCTCATTCCCATCCCCAGCTCGGCCAAGGCCGCGCGCAAGCCAGCTTCGTCCTTGATGTTTTTTCCCGCCAGGATCTCGCCCGAGATCGTGCCGGTGTACTCGGGGTAGACATCCAGCTCGTCGGCCTTGAGGGCGTCAAACAGAATTCGGGTTCCGCCCAGCTCGCGCCTGAAGTCCACGGGTATTCCCGCCTCCTGGATGAGGTCCCGGGCCATTTCTCCCAGGATCACGGATTCGGTGGAAATCTTCGATCCGACGCGCACTTTCGGCCCCGTGCTCGTCGGCCACCAGTGCGAACGCAAGCAGAATGGTGATGCCTGGTATCAAGAATCCTCCTCCGCTGACAACTCGAGGAGCTGCCGCTGGGCGCTGACGAATTGTGTCACAAACGGCTCGGACGGGTTGTCGATGAGCGCCTGGATCGCCCCGCGCTGAACGATGCGTCCGTCGCGCATCAGGATGATCTCGTGCCCGAACCAACCAGCCTCGGCCAGATCATGAGTGACCATGACGACTGTCTTCTCGAGCGAACGAAAGATGAAGCGGAGGTCAGTTTGCAGCTCGGCGCGAACCATCGGGTCGAGCGCGCCCAAAGGCTCATCAAGCAGGATGACCTTCGGGTCGAGCATGAGAGCGCGCATTAAGCTCACACGCTGGCGCTGACCGCCCGAGAGCTGGGCGGGAAACCGGTCCAGCCCGCTTTGCGGGAATCTTGTCAAGTCGGCGAGCTCGGTGATCCGGTCATTGATGCGACTGGTTTTCCAGCAAAGGTAGCGGGCCATCAAGATGACGTTGTCGCGAGCCGTCAGGTGTGGAAAAAGCCCGCCGTCCTGGATGACATAGCCGAGCCCGTGGCGAACCTCGCGTATGGTCGCGGCCGTGAGTTGTTTGCCCCCAATATGCACCGAGCCCCCGTCGGGTTGCGCCAGTCCGATCATTAGCCGGAGCAGCGTTGACTTGCCACAGCCGCTGGGCCCGATCAGAGCGGTGGTCCGGCCCGGCGCGATCGCGAGGTCGATCGCGTGCAGAACGACAGTCCCGCCAAAGGACTTCGAAACGCCTTTTAGCTCGATCATCACCCTGTTCCTGGTGCCTGTGTGTCGATATCCGGGACGTTCGACCGCGATCTACGGTGCTCGATCCAACAACTGCCTCGCCCGGCGCTCAATCCACGGCCGGTGCTCACGCCGCGCCAAGTCGCTCGCCTGGCTCAAGAGGGCTCTGGCATGGTCCAAATATCCGTTGTCGAGCATCGTCTCGCCAGCGTCGAGTGCCAGTGCGGCGCCGGCTGCATTGGGCGTGATGAGACGCTGGTAGACAGCCATTGCCGAATCGGGCTGGCCGGCTCGCGCGAATACTTCCGCACGCCAAACCTCGAGTGTCCCGGTCGTTTCGCTGCCGGTCATCGACTGTGCTTCCGTAAGCCGATCTAAGGCCGCTTCGTAATCATTGCGCGCCATCGCCAGCCGCACCAAGGGAGAAACCAAGGCAGTCAGGTCGACAGACTTGAGCGCGGCAGGACGGCGCTTTAATACTTCGGCGGCTACGCGTGCAGTTCTCGCATCGTCCCGCAAGCCGGCGGCCGACCGGAACGCTTCGACTAACCGAGCGTCGTCCATCGTTGTCAGGTCAAGGAGATCCAACTCTTGGCCACTGGCACAGCTCAGATCCTGCATGTCGACTGCGCCGGGATAGACCATTTCCAGTGCAAGGCGGCGGCGCAGCCGGTCGAAGGGATATCCCTGGTAAAGCAGACGGGCACTCGGCCGCGTTCCAAGCTGTTCCCGCAGACGGACAACGGCCGTCACTTTAGCCCTCGCCACCGCATCACCGCGACTTGCCTCCAAACCCGCACCCAGCGGCGATGCCCATCGAGCCCATGACGCGGGCGATGAATCCAGTGGCTTTCAAAGTACTGCTCGACCGCCTCGCGGCTGAGCTGGTCCGCCACATCGGGATCGAGCCCCTGCGGGACCCTAAACGTCCAGACATCAGCATCCAGAAATGGCAGCGGCAGTGGCGACGCCTCGCGCCGGACCGAGCCTGTGCCGTGCTCGAGCCGCGGGAAGAGGGACTCCTCGATCCGCTCGAGGTTCTCGACCCGGGGCTCGAGAGTCGGAGCGATTTTGCGTGAATATAAACACTCGCTAAAACCGTCGGCGCCACGAGGTTGTTCTGGCTGGGCTGGGTCAGGTTGAGGGCAAGCTGGTCAAGCCACTCGTACACTTCGATCTCGCGACTTGGTTCGTCGTTAGCACCTGGAGCGTGTGGCATTGGTACACGCTGAATTTCGGGAAACTCCGTGAGAAGCCACGACGTGTCATCCGGATTCCACGCGATCGTGCAAGCGAACCTGAGGTCGTCGGCCAGCGTTTCGGCTCCTCCACCCTGCGCAGTATTTCGGCCAGGGCCCAGGCGTCGACGGCCAGGTCGAACGCCCGCTCGGCCTCAAGGCCGACCACGCGGTCCAGGCAGCCGATCGCCTCGACGTTTTTTCCGATCCAGGCCAGGCAAAGGCCCCGGTTGTACCAGGCGGCGGAATCCGTGGGATCATTCGCCGCCAATCGCCCAAACAGATCGGCCGTCGCGTCGAGGTCGAGGTTGCTCTGGCCCCGCATGCGGTCATCCCACATTCCCCTCTTCGCCAAATCGGTTGGCTCGCGGAATCGATACGCGGTTCGGGCCGCCTGGGGCAGGTCCGGCGCGGATTCAAGTGCCGCGAGAGCCTGCCGCGCGGCGGCCGATTCCGGTTCGATCCGTAGCACACGCTGCCAGCTTCCCCAGGCGGCCATGGGGCGCTGACTCTTCAAATGAGTCCAGCCTTCGTGGATCAGGTCCGCCGATGATCCAGTCGGCGAAATCGTTGGCATCAGCGAAAATCCTCTGAGATCGCTGGACTGCGCAAACTTAAAGGTCCGCGCATTCCGCG
>CAWHKI010000079.1:0-31543 GCA_963829765.1 uncultured Isosphaeraceae bacterium
TCTCCGCCTGCGAAAGCTGGGTTGAAATGGTGGGAATGTCGGCCTGCATCAGGTCAGTCTGCGCGGCCGTGAGCTGCGTCTTCTCGTTGGTTACCGCGCCCGACGCCGCGCTGATCTGCGAGATCGAATTGTCAACCGTCACGCGCTGCTGCGAGACGTAGTTCAATGCCGTGCTGAGAGCCGTCGTGTCGCTTGCCGCCTGCTGCTCATTCACCGTGCCACTCGAATAGTCGGCCACCAGCGCATTCAACGCACCGAAAACGCTGTTTGTTCCAGCACCCATGAAAATCTGGTCTCCCGGCACATTCAACTGGATCTTCTGTCCATTGGGCAATTCGAGATAGTTCACGTGGCATCCAAGGGAATACCGGTCGTCATTTTTGATTCGGCTCTCGATTCGACAAAGACGGTGAGCTATGTGGCGACCAACAACTACAATGGTGGCGTTCTCGCTGCCCGACGGCTGGGCGAGCTGCTCAAGGGGCGGGGAAAAGTGATCCTGCTCCGCTATGCCGTGGGCTCGGAGAGCACCGAGCAGCGTGAGAAAGGCTTCACCGACACGCTCGCCAAAGACTTTCCCGGGATCTCTTTGCTCTCGGACACGGAGTACGCCGGCCCTACTTCCGACTCTGCCCAGCAAAAAGCCCAAAGCCTTGTGACGCGCTACCGTGGCGAGGTCGACGGAATCTTTTGTGCCAACGAGTCAAGCACCTTTGGGATGTTGCGGGCCCTCGATGGCGCGGGCATGCTGGCCGAACGGCCCTGACCCGTCATGGCTTGAGAGAGATCGCCGTGCTACTCGAAATGAGAAACGTCAGCAAGTCGTTCGGGGCCACGCGGGCGCTCGACGGCGTTTCGCTGGGGGTCGAATCGGGGGAAGTCCGCGCCTTGATCGGCGAAAACGGGGCCGGCAAAAGCACGCTGATGAAAATCCTTTCCGGGGCCCATCGGCCCGACTCGGGCGCGATGAGCCTCGCGGGAGACGTCTATGCACCCCGAGGCCGCGCGATGCACGGGCCCGAGGCGTCGCGATGATCTATCAGGAACTCGCCCTCGCGCCCGACCTGACGGTCGAGGCCAACATTATGCTGGGACAGGAGCGGGTAAGTGGCGCCTTGATACGACACCGCGAGCACCGCAAGCTTGTGTCGAGCGCCCTTGATCTTCTGGAACACCCCGATATCCGGCCCGAGGCAAAGGTCGGCAACCTGGGCGTGGGCGCCGAGCAACTGGTCGAGGTCGCGCGGGCCCTCGTCTCGAGTGCCCAGGTCATTGTCTTCGATGAGCCGACCAGCTCGCTCTCCGAACACGATGCCGAGCGGCTGTTCGTGATTATTGAGCGGCTCCGCAACCGCGGGCTGGCGGTCATTTATATCAGCCATTTCCTCGAAGAAGTTCGCCGGGTTGCCCAAACCTACACCGTCTTGAGAGACGGTAAGGCCGTTGCCCAAGGACGATTGGCCGAAACCGATCTGAGGTCGATCATCAAAGCGATGGTCGGGCGCGACCTCGACGAGCTTTTTCCTCACGTGCCGCATATGCCCGGCGTTCCGGTCCTCGAGATTGACCGGCTGCGCGTCGGAACCTCAGAAAGAGCGGTGAGCTTCGTACTAAAGCGTGGTGAGGTGCTCGGCATCGCCGGATTGATTGGCGCGGGCCGGACCCGGCTCTTGCGGTCGATCTTTGGGCTCGCCCCGGTCGTTGCGGGCCGGATACGCGTGCATCAGTTCAGCGGGGGTCACGCTCCGCCCAGAACACGCATCGGCCAGGGGGTCGGCTTCGCCAGCGAAGACCGCAAGACCGAGGGATTGGCCCTCTCGCGATCGATCGAAGACAACATGACCTATTCCGCGCTCAAGCGACACGCGCCGTGGGGCTGGCTCAAGCTAAAGCAGCGGCGCGTCGAGGTCGAGCACTGGATCTCAAAGCTGCGAATCAGCGCGATTGGCCCCGGCCAAACCACGGTGAACCTTTCCGGCGGAAACCAACAAAAAGTCGCACTGGCACGGCTCCTCCATCAGCGGGCGGACGTCTTGCTCCTGGACGAGCCGACGCGGGGCATTGACGTCGGGTCCAAGGCGGAGATTTATCGACTGATTGGCGAACAGGCGGCCGCGGGCACGGCGATCCTGGTCGTCAGCTCGTACTTGCCCGAACTTTTCGGTATTTGTGACCGAATCACCGTCATGTCTCGCGGCGCCCTTTGTGAGGCACGCCCCGTGTCGGATTGGACGGAGCACGAAGTGATGGACTTCGCCACACGAACTGACGTGCCCAGCCGAGATTGATTGAACCACATTGCTCCAAGCAAAAGCCGGAGGGTAGGCACAGTGGCCGGGAAACGCACCGCGAAAACATGAAGGGATGCAGCTGAGCAAGCTGCGCGGCAGCGTGGGCTGGGCCTGGACGGTGATCGGGCCGTTTGTCGGATTAGTGCTGATCATCTTGCTATTCGGTGTGATGACCCGTCAATCGGGTCGGTTTCTCACCGTGGACAACTGGCGCACGATCGCCGTCCAGACCGTGATCGTGGGAATCGCCGCACTGGGAATGACGATGATCATGATCGCCGGCGGGATCGATCTATCCGCCGGCTCAACGGTGGCGCTTGTGACTGTCTGTACCGCGATGTTCGTGAAACAAGTCGACCCCAGCTTGGCGGATTCGCTGCGAGAGATGAAGCTCGTCTTGCCGCTGGCCCTCGTACTCGGCATCGCAGTCGGCGGTTTATGCGGCGCGATCAATGGGGCGCTGATCGCGGGACTCAAGGTCGTTCCTTTCATCGTCACGTTGGGAACGTATACGGTCTACCGCGGCCTCGCCACCTGGATGGCGTCGAGCACGCAGGTTTATGTCGCCGGCAACGTCAAACCGCGGTGGTTTAATCAAATAATGAAGATCGAACCGGAGCCGCACTGGCTGCTTGTGGCGCCGGGGGTGTGGGTGTTCCTCGGATTAAGCATCTTGGCCGCCATCGTGCTCCGGTATAGCCTGCTCGGCCGGTACATTTACGCCATCGGCTCCAACGAGGCGACCGCCCGCCTGTGCGGAATCAACGTTCCGGTGATCAAGGTGATTGTTTATACCATAGGTGGCCTGGCGACTGGCCTAGCGGGCATCCTGCAATTCGCCTCTCTGGGAGCGATGGGCGATCCGACAACGGCCGGCGGGCTCGAGCTGCAAGTCATTGCCGCGGTCGTAATCGGCGGCGGAAGCTTAAGCGGCGGCGAGGGAACCGTCATGGGCACCTTGATCGGCTGCCTGATCATCCAGGTTCTTAAGAACGGCTGCGTCCATGCCGGTATTCCCAATCCCAGCCAAGACATTATCATCGGCATCATCATTGTCGCCGCGGTGACGCTCGACCGGCTTCGGCGAACTAAAGGGCTTTAGTGGCGGCAAAAATGGATGCATTCACCCTAGTCCCTCCCCTTGAATTCGATTACGGGAATTCGTCGCGAGCCCGCGGCGTTTGCAACATGCTAACAAAATGGCGATCGCAAGCTCCGGTTGACACCATCGGAACTCACCATTACGATGCCGTGCCACGTTGACGACCGGCCCGGGAAACTGGTCTCTCGGACAGCGGCAGCTCTTCAACCAATAAACGGCAGACTGGCAGAAGAAATCCGGAACTTGTTTCCCTGCCGGAACATAGCAAAAATCGAAATCAACGCCTAGACGCGAAGCCCAAGTCAGTCGATTCCCATTAAGGTGGACAAGACAGGATGGCCGATTAACTTGGGAAGACTGACAGCGAGCCGGTAATGCTCGTTGCGCTGCAAGCCTAGACTAATCGCACAAGGAAGTGCTATCGCGAATGGCCAGCACATCCCTCAATTCCCGACCACGTCGAGCCCGGGGCTCGGGGAAAACGTCGTTGCGGCTCATGCCTTCTCGATGTACACAATCTCACGTCGATCAACCGGCCCGACGGCGCATTGCGTTCAACTTTGTACGTTTAAGTGCGGCCGAGCTCGTGTGCCGGACGACCTCGGTGATCGTCACTCTGTCGTTGGCGAAGCGACTGGGCGTCGACGGGTACGGTCGAATCGAATTCGCATTCAGCGTGGTTTTTCTGCTCGTGTTGCTCCTGCGCGACAGCAGTGACGTGATTGTCGCCCGCGAGCTGTCGCGGCACCCGCGTTTGATACGTCCGCTCGTCGATCAGGTTCTGGCCTACAAGACAATTTTCGCGTTGATCTTGTTTTCGGTGCTTGCGGTCGTGGGATCGCTCACACTGACACGGGCCGACTCAACGCTCCTTTCGCTGTACGGGACGATGCTTTTCACCACGGCGATCGGCCTTGATTTCGTCTTTCGTGGGACCGAACGGATGGGGCTGGTGGCGCTTTCGCTGTGCGTCCGCACCACGATCTATGCATTTGGCGTGCTGTTCTTGGTCCGTGACGCGAGCCGAATCGCCTGGGTCCCGATCTGGCTGACGTTGGGAGAAGTCACCGGAATCGCCCTTGTTTGGTGCAGTTACCTGAGGCATTATCGCCTGCCAAGACCTCGGCTGAGCCCGCGGTTCTTGTTTGTCTTGGTGTCGCGCGGGCGCAATGTCTGTTTGATGCAGCTTTCGCAAGCCGTGATCAACACGGCTGATCTGCTGGTGGTTGGCTTCCTGAGCGTTTCGAGCGAGGTGGGCCGTTACGGGGCGCCGCACCGGATGGTGACGGCACTACTGACATTTGGCTTGATCCTGCAGCAAGCGGCGTTTCCTTCGCTTTCACGGCTGTGGCGCCAGACCGCCGGAGCCGGGCGTGAGGCCCTCGATTCGCTGGTCAAGGTCTTGATGACGGGCTTGATTCCGGTGGCGGTCGGGTGCACGGTGTTGGCCAATCCCCTGGTTGATCTGTTCCTGCCCAAAGATTACGCCGGAGCCGGTTTCCTGCTGGCGTTGGGGATCTGGCGAGCACCGTTACTGATCCTGGCCTACCTTTATCAAATCACGTTGATCGCCCTCAATCGCGAAACAGTCGGAGTTCGAACACTGGTGGCGGGAGCGCTGGTGATCGTCCCCCTGGTTGCGCTCTTGCGGTTGACGTTGGGGCTTCCAGGGGCGGCGCTGGGCGTTTTGCTGGTCGGATTGGCCCTGGTTCTCGCCGGTTATGGTTGCCTGGCCCGCGAAGGCCGGCAGCCCGCCTGGCACCATCACTTAGGGCGTCCGGTGCTTGCATCACTGACGATGATACCCGTCTGCCTGGTGCTCAAACATTATCACGTGCTGCTCGCTGTACTGGGGGGCGCGCTCACTTACGTCGCGGCCTGGTTGGCTCTGAGGGGATTGCGCGGTACGCGATTGTGGGGCGTGCGGTAGGGCTGCTTGCAAGCTCCAGTGACGAAGGGCCTGAGGTGTGAGCCAACGAGACAGAGGCGTAGGAGACGCAGCGCGGCATGGAGGTCGCCGATGAAGTTCCGCATGATCACAACGTTTTTCGGGGCGCACAGCTTCGGTGGTGACGCCGCGTACGTCGATCGACTCAGCCAGGCGCTTTGCCGCCAGGGACATGAGGTTCACGTTTACTACTGCGTGGATGCGTTTAACGCTGTCCGGGGCACGCACCCGCTCCGTGAATACGTGCCGCCGCCGGGCCTTCATCTTCACCCTTTGAAGAGCCCGTACGGCATCGTGTCACCCCTGGCGACGCAGGCAACCGGTCTGCCTCTCTTCAAAACGGCCGAATTGCGGTCAGCGCTCGACGACCCTGACACGGACGTCATCCATTTTCACAATATCTCGCTGGTGGGTGGGCCAGGTATCCTGGGCCTGGGGACAAATCGCCGTGCCGTGAGAATGATGACCGCGCACGAGCACTGGCTGATCTGCCCGATGCATCTGCTCTGGAAGTACGATCGCGAGCCCTGTGCCGGGCCGAGTTGCGTGAGCTGCTGCGTACGGGGGGGCCGGCCGCCGCAGCTTTGGCGGCTCTCGTCGGCGATTGAACGCGGGCTGGGCAACCTTGACGCCCTGATTTTCCCCAGCGGCCACGCCCTGGAAGTACACCGCCGCCGCGGCATCGGTGAGCATGTACGCCTGGTCAAGATCCCCTATTTCTTGCCCGACGGATGGTCTGGTGGGAATCACAACCGAACCACGCCCGGACGCGCGACCGCCCATACCTCGCCGCCGCGGGGCGGCTGGTCAAAATGAAGGGCTTTCAGCGCCTGATTCCCATGATGCGCTACCTCCCCGAGGTGGATCTGCGCATCGCTGGAACCGGACCCTACGAGACGACCTTGCGGGCGATGGCAACGGACCTGCCGAACGTGCGATTCGAGGGGCTGCTGGGCGGAAACTCGCTGGCCCGCCTGTTTCGCGACGCCCACGCGGTGGTGGTGCCTTCGCTCTTCCCCGAAACGTTCGGTTACGTGGTACTCGAAGCGTTCTCCGTGGGTACGCCGGTCGTCGTTCACAAGGGGGGCGGGGCGCTTTACGAAACCGGGTTCTCGAAGTGGCGGCGGCCTGGCCTACGAGACCGACGGCGAGTTGCTGACCTGTCTGCGCCGAGTGGTCCATGACCGCGGGCTTCATGACGAGCTGTCGGCCCGAGGGTTGGCCATGCGAATGGGCCCCTGGTCGGAAACCGAGCACCTCGACCAGTATCTCGAACTCATCGGTAAGCGCCGGGCGGGGCGCGAGCGCAAACCGTTCCCCGGTCCACATTCCCGCGACCGTCGCCAGCCGAGCGAGTCGGGAGACGAGCGTATTCTGTCGCAGGACCTCGCGAGAGACGCAGCGAAGACCGCCAGCGGCAATCGCCCGCACAGCGTGATTTAGGCGAGGGAGCGGCCCCGTTGAGTTACCCCCGATGCCGACCGGCTGGAGCGGTTCCCGTTTTGGCGTTGCTGGCGCTGGCGTGTCTTTGTTTTGCGCGACTTTTCGCCCATCCCGCGGCCCTCATTGTCGATGGCGAGCGGCCAAGCATCGATCATGCGAACCCTGGCGAGCCGCGGGGAATCGGCAACGACGTTACGTTCTTCTTCTTGCCCCATCACCTATCGATCGCCCGGGCGATCCGCACGTTTGGGCACTTGCCCCAGTGGGACGATCGGGGCTTCGGCGGCCGGCCTCTGGCCGGTAACCCTCAGGGGGGCATGTTTTATCCCCCGGTCTGGCTGGTCTGGTGGTCAGGGTCGCCGTCGGCGCTTGGCTGGCTGACCGCCCTTCATCTCCTCTGGGGCGGAATCGGTACCTATGTGCTGATGCGATCATTCCAACTTGGGCGATGGGGAGCGACCGTCGCCGCGGCGATCTACCAGGCCTCACCATTCCTTTTGGCCCACACATTTGAAGGGCACTATCCCCACGTTTGGGCCGCGTGCTGGTATCCGTGGGCTTTTTGGGCTTACGGCCAGCATCGCTCAAACCAAGGCCGCGGCCGCTTGCTACTGCCCGTGATTCTCGCTCTCACTTATCTGACGGGCCATCCCCAGGAGTGGTTCTTCTTGATCCTAGCGCTCACGGCATGGAGCCTTTTCGATGCCTGGAACACTTGGCGCTCATGGCCCGGTCCGCATGGCCGGCGGGCTGGGCGGCTGGACCGCCGTACTTGGCTTATCGCTCGGACTCGCGGCGGTCGATATCATCCCAGAGCTGGCCGTACGCCCCTGGCTGGCCAGCAACCCAGCGCCCCTGTGGGTTTTGGCATCCCGCGGCGGTACCATCTCTGGCACCTGAGCGTCTGGCAGTTGCTCAGTCCCAGGGCGCTTGGTGGACCATCCGACTATTTCGGTGACGACAACTACTGGGAGGCCCTTTTCTCGATTGGCCTGGTGCCGCTCGTTCTGGCAGTCGTCGGCGCCCTTCGATACCCAGACCGCCGCCTGGCTCGCGGTTGGCTCGTGCTCGCCGGCCTAGCCATCTGGTTCGCTTGCGGGCGACACCTGATACTTTACACCCTGGCTTTTCTCGCCGTGCCCGGGATGAGCTGGTTTCGCGTACCGGCGCGGGCGCTTTTTCTCGCCAACCTCGCTGGCGCGGTCTTGGCGGGCCTGGGAGTCGAGACACTTGAAAAACACTTTATCTCGTATCACGATTGGCGCAAGTTGGCGATCCGATTTGGCTGGCTGTTTGCGCCGCTACTGGGCTCCATGCTCCTGATTCTTCTCGTTCGCGGTCACGACAGCCCCTCACGGGCGGCCGAGGCGGTGAAATGCGTGCTACGAGATAGCTGCTTTTGGCTCTCGCTCGGCACGATGACAGCCATCATTCTGATTGCGAGCCTGCCGACCGCGCGTCGGCTGCGCCGTCACGCCGCTGGTGGGCTGGGCCTGCTCGCGCTGTGCGAGCTCGGTTGGTACGGATTCTCGCTCATCCAGGTGGCTCCGCCCGAGCGGTTTCTCGGCAACGATTCCATCGGAACCGCGCTCATTCGCCTCGATCACGAAGCGAATGGGAGTGGACGAATTCGCATTAAGGCCCGCGACTCATTCTACGGCGATCTCCCGGCAGCCGTCCTGGGTATCGAGAAGACGAATATCACCGACGTCTATCAGCTCGACCATGCCGCCCGGCTCTATCAGTTACTCTATCCGGTTGCGTCTTTTGAACGCCGCAGACTGGAAAACCCGATGCAGGAGGTTGTCGATGATTACAGGAGACAAGTCCGCCAGGCCGTGTTCGACCGATTGAGTGTCGGCTACCTCGTTTCCAATCGGTTCGAGTCCAACCCAGGGTGGCCGCGGGTCGCGCAAGGCGTGTCCGGCAATTCCCCCTGGGTGATTCAGCGCAACCTGTCGGCATTGCCTCGTGCTTACGTCGTACCCACGGCCACGATCAGCACCGAGAAACCATCACTCGCGCTCGCGCGGTTTCGCGAGACCGACCCGCGTCAGACAGTGTTCATGTCAAGCAATCCGCTGTACGGAGTACCCACGAATTTCCGCCAGTCGTTCATCGCCGCGGACTGGGCCTCCGTTGATCCGGATCACCCCGTGTTGACGGTAACCACGGGAGCCCCGGGGCTCCTGGTCATCACGGATACGTGGATGCCCGGCTGGACAGCCCATGTGGATGGCGTGCTTACGCCCATTTTTGAGGGTAACCTGGCGCAAAGAGTCATCCCGATCACGCGGGCAGGCGGCCACATCATCTCGTTGAATTATCGCGCGCCGGGTTCAGCCAAGGATGTGCGTTGACGGCATTCTCGGCGCTGGCGTGGGTGGGCATATGCTGTTGCCTGCTCGTTAGAGCGAGCTGGAAGAAAAAAAATGGAGACGCCGCTCAGCGGGAAAAAGAAAAACGGGCTACGCCGATATTAATATACACTCTACGTTAGCTTATGTGGCAAATCGTACCACTGCGGACAAGGGAGCGGAAAGCCCGGAATTGCAACCCTGTTCTGCTGCGCCCGATGGGCAAGCGCCGCGCGGCAGAATGATTACACGGCCCACGGCCTTCCTTTCTTTCGCTACGGCGCAACCTCAACGACATTGACCAGCCCGACGTCCACCCCCTGCCCTCCGCCGGTTTGGTGGCAATGGACGGCGACGACCACTTTTGCCCCCGGCTTTAGGAGTGAACTCGCTCCCGGCTGTATTTCGGTCGATTCATAGGCCGTTGCGTATCCCGACTGCTTGGCCGCAATCACGCCATTGACGTAAATCTCAACATCCTCGTCGTGGTAGACGCGGAACTCGATTCGTGACGAATCCGTTCCCGCGGGAAGCACCGTCTCGCGGCGCAGCCAGATATCCGGCGTGTTCCAGGTCGTGCCGATGACCGCGCCGGGAGTGCCTTTGGTGCCAAAGCCGCCGGGACCTTCTTTCCATTGACTGTCGTCAAAATGGGGACCGGCCCAGTCGCGCGGTGGCTTCTTGAACGTATAGCGCCACACAGCCGGCTTTTGCTCCGACGTGGGCACGAGCTCGGTGATTCGCGGAGACGCAGGCGCGGGCGCCCAGTCGCGCGACTTCGCTGTGTCGCGGCTCGCCCATTTCTTCCACGTGATCGGGTCTTGCAGCATTTTAATAAACACGCCGCCGATCACCGGCCGGGCTCGCATGCCGTCGCTCCGCGCGTTATCGGTCACGTACGAATCGACAAAAGGTAACCGCGCGGTCGTGTCATTCAAGTAGTCATAGATCGGTGATACGATCGCGTCGAAGTCGGCCCGCGCGTCAGCCAAGGTCGCCGTCCACAGACACCAATCGGTCTTGGTGAGGCGGGTTCGCGAATCGAGTGGCAGGCCGTATCGCTGGAGCTGAGTCTTGTAGAAAGCAACTTCTTGGCTCGCCACCTCGGGTGGAAATACATCCAGGCCCAGCAGCTTGTCCCAGACGAGATTGTATTTCTGGCTCCAGGAATGCGGCTTGTCGAACGCGATCCGGTAATGGCCGCCGTCGTCGGCGACTTTTATCCAATGCCGGGCATATTCCTGCGCGATGATTTGATACTTATCCGCTGCCGCCGAGTCGCCGCGCATCCGGCAAAGCTCGCCGTAAGCCGCGATGGCCAGGATCGCCTTGACGGAAAGATTCGCGTTGTGGGCCAGGTGACCCATGAAGTCATCGGTGCAAAGCTGGTTCTCGGGGTCCTCACCGTACTTTTCAAGATAGGCCTCCCAGCGAGTCAGTTGCGGCCACCACGGCGAGGAGAACTCGGCGTGACCCTCCATCTTGGCGATGGCGGCACACAGCAAGATCATGTTGGCGCTCTCTTCGACGGGCATCATCTCGGCCTCGTTCTTCGAGCTCTCGCCCCCTCCATAGACTTGGCCATTGGCCTGGGGATAGGTCCCGATATCGTGCGGGGCGAACGGGAACTTCCAGCGAGGCGATGTGCTGTATACCAGGGCGGGCGCGACCAAAGCCTTGGCGTACGAGGGGCCCATGAGCAGGAACTGCGGAGCGGCCGGATAAATCACGTCGACCGTCGCCACGCAGCCATTGCTGCTGTTTTCCTTGGCGAAGAGCAGCGGCTGCTTGTTGGCGTCGGCCGCAAGACCGCAGCCCGCCAGCGCCTGACGATAAGCCAGCGCGGCCATCTGCGCGTAGCGCACGCCCCCTGCCCTCGTCAGGTCGGCCATCAGCTCCGCGTCAAACGCCGCGCATCGCAGCACGAGATCAGCATAATCTCGCTCGGCCCAGCGGAGCAGATCGTGAGGCGGTCGCCCCGTCTCGCCGCCAGTAAGGCCGCAGCTTGCGGCCGAGGAACTTCTGGGCGTAAATCTCGTCGTAGGCGATCATGACGTGGCGAGAGACAGGCTCAGCGCCGACGCCACCGAGTGGAAACGCGAACGCCAGGCAGGGAGACTGATCATTTGCCGCTCGCGGCGTGCGCACGCTCGTCTCGATCGGGCAAGTCACCCCGATTGACGAAACGTTCAAGCTGCGGCACAGCTAAGCCAATGGCGGCCTGGGCGAAAATGGCCGGCGCGGCGACATAGGCATGGCCCCAATCGATGCGCGTATCGTCACCGGCCGGTTGCAAGAGCGTCTGGTCGACCGTCCCGACGCGCAATACCGTCAGACCGTCGACTGCGGCGCGGGCCCACTCCACTTGCTGATCGGGAGTGTTGACCGCGAGTCAGCGCACTTGTGGCGTCGTAGATCGTGACATCATGGACGGCACCATCCGCCGAGCGGACGTCCCACGTAAGGTAGGTTAGCGGCCGTGCCAGGACGTCGAGATTCTCGGGCAGGGCCGGCGTCGTGAACGTGAGCGTGACGTGCAAATGGCCGTCGTCGAAATCGTAAACGGTGCGGGTCGGCAAGACCCGTAATCCGACTTGCCTCATGGCCGGCACATTTTTGGGTTCGGTTCCCATGAGCCGGTAGGCATGGCCGTCGATCCGGATCAAGCTGACCAGCGGGTGCTCGCGCCGCGTCCAGTGCCGCGTTATATCATCTGTGAGGCGATCCGCCATCGACCAGATGCTCAGATACGGGTTGCTCGTGACCAGCGGCACGGCCGGAGGCCGGAAGGCGAGGTCTTTACCGGGAGGCGCGGCCTGGATTGAGGCGGCGGTCAACAACAGGAGGGCCGGGGCGGCGAAAGCGGCCCATCGCTTCAACGTCTCCATGCCATTCCTTCGTAAGCACAACGAATCACGAAACGGCGAAAGACAACACAGAGCCAGGCATTGCAACATTCGACCTCGTCTCCTCTTCTCTCGGCGTCGCGATCATGACCGAAGGTCCGCCACTTCCCTCGCGTAGCCAGTGATTCGGTTGTCGACTAGCGTGATTTGTCGCGCCTCGCGGGCGATCCGGATTCCGATACGGGAAAGAGGGCGGCGAGTTTCGCGCACGTCGTTGTGCGTGAGGTAGACCGCCTCGGTCTGACCTCTCACGTCGATTCCGACACCGTCATCGGGCCCGCTGTCGATGATCTGGTTCCGCTCGCACCGATTGCGGTGGGGACCGAAGGCATGAATCTCATCCCTGAAGAGAATCCCCACCTTGCCGCTGTTCTTGATCGAATTCCCGTGGATCAGGTTGTCGGTGTCGCGGTGACCGATCGAGATCCCTGCGGTCCGCGCGTCGGCGATCGTGTTGTTCTCGGCCACGCCGAACCGCACACCCCAACAGAAGAAAATCCCGATCTCATTTCGCTCGACCCGGTTCCCGCGAATGATCGGCCGCTGCGAGCCTGAGCCCGGGTGCAGCCCCAAGCCGGCGTGGTCGTGGCTGTGGCAATTCTCAACCGTCACGTCGTGGCAGATCTGCCAACTGATTCCGTCCCCGTTGTTGTTCCGCGCGATCACCTTACGCAGGCTCACGTCCTTGCAGTCCTGCAAGAAGATGCAACCGCCGTAGTTGCCGTCAAGGTTCTCGTTGTTGTTCTTGTTGCCGTCGAGAGCGAGATCGTCAATCAACACTCCGGCAACGTTCTCGCCTGAGATCAGGGGAAAGAGCGTGGCAGCGGTCGGCTTACCGCTTAGCCACAGGTTTTCCCGCAGTGCCCGGTCGAGCTTGAACCGGTTTCCTGACCGGGCGACCAAGGTTCGTTTGATGACGATTGGGCCTCCAGTCGATGGGTTCTTTGCTCTCAGGCATACGCCGTCGCCGAGACGGAAGCCGCGGGCGTCGGCCAGCGTGATTTCTTGGTCGTACCAGTCGGAGTCGGCGCCAATTTCGTGGTCGTCGACGGCTCCTTGATCAGGATCGTCTCCGGCCCGCTCCCTTTGATGCGTAGGCGTGACGACAAGTAGATGGCGTTACGCACTCGATACGTTCCGGGCAAGATGTGGACTGTCCCGCCTCCACGTTGGACTACGAAATCCACGGCGGCCTGGATGGCCTTGTCCGTCGTTCCCATGATGTCGGCGTCTTTAGGCCCGATCGTGATGGTCAGCAGCTCGTCCCAGCGTGGTTCGATGCGGTCGCCGGCAATCGCGCGAGGATGGCTGAGCGCTACCGGCTGCCGTTCTTGATCGGATCGAGCCCAGACGCATTCGGTGGACAAAACACCCAGAAAAAGGCCTCCCGCGGCGCGAAGGGACTGCCGTCGCGAATGCGCGCGGTGCTCGAGATTGTCCATGACAGACTCCCTTGGCGGTGAATGGTGGCAATCAGACGGAGCTTCATCTCTTCGCAAAGGCTAAGGGCGAGAAGAGCTGGCCCGAGCAATTCTGACGGACAATATGGGCCAGCCGAGCGCAATCGGATCATCCATGGGGCCAGGTTTGCGGATCCGCGACACCGATTGCCATCGTCCCAACGGTCGCTATCGGCCATAATACCAATAGCGGAAGGTTGTGCGTAACCCGGGGAAAAGTGTGCCGTGACTTCGTTGCTCTTCGCGTATGGAACCTTGATGCCGACGGACCCGGAGAGGGGGCGCAACAAGGGTGGCGGCCCGATGCGGTGCGAGGCAGGCTTTATGATCTGGGGCCTTATCCCGCATTGATCGATCTCGATGATCCCACTGCCGGCTGGGTCGAGGGCTACGTGGGGCCCGTCGAGCCCGCCGATTTAGAAAGGCACGATCGCTGGGAGGACGTCGACTCGGGCCTCTATCGCCGCGTGAGAGCAACGACACGAACCAATCTCGACGTTTGGGTTTACGTTTATGCCCGGCCGCTTCCGGCCGGCGCCCGCGGCCCCTTGGAGCGCTGGCGAGCGACGTCGTGAGTCGATCGAGCTGATCAATCACCTTCAGTCAAGGAGACCACCATGGCAAGCACAAGGCCCCGGAGTGCGGCACGAGAGCGCCAGAGGGGAGAGAGCGGCAACGGATCGACCATTTCGCCGACCCCCGCCGCGGTGACGATCGGTCGATACCTGGTGCAGCGGCTAGGAGGCGCTCGGGGTCGAGCATGTCTTCGGCATTCCCGGTGACTACGTCCTGCAACTGTACAAACTGATTGACGAGAGCCCGATCAAGCTCGTCGGCGTGACTCGCGAAGACAACGCGGGTTTCGCCGCGGACGCTTACGCGCGGGTTCACGGTCTAGGCTGTATCTGCGTGACGTACTGCGTGGGAGGGCTTTCGACGTGCAATAGCATTGCGGGCGCCTTCGCCGAGAAGTCGCCGGTCATCGTCCTGGCGGGGTCGCCCGGAATGTTGGAGCGGGCGCACAATCCCCTGCTGCACCACAAGGTCAGGGGCTTCGAGACGCAGTACGAGGTGTTTCAGAAAATTACAGTCGCTTCGGCCGTCTTGGACCGGCCCGAGACTGCGTTCAGCGAGATTGATCGGGTGCTGGAAGCGGCGGTGCGCTACAAGCGCCCGGTTTACCTCGAGTTGCCGCGTGACCAGGTCAATGCGCGGCAGGTCGGGCCGCACCGGCCGCCGGAGGGCCTTCCCCCCAGCGACCCGGATGCCCTACGCGAGGCCATCGACGAGGCGGCCGCGCTCTTGACGGCCGCCCGGCGGCCGGTCATCTTGGCCGACGTCGAGATCCACCGCTTCGGCCTGCAGAACGAGCTCCTGAGTCTGGCCGAGTCGACCGGGATGCCCATCGCCACGACACTCTTGGGTAAGAGCGTGATCTCCGAGGACCATCCCCTTTTCGCCGGCGGCTACGGAGGGGGCATGGGCACGCCCGAGGTGACCGAGCTGGTCGAGTCGGCCGACTGCCTGCTCATGCTCGGCTGCTTCTTGACCGACATCAACCTGGGAATCTGGACGGCCAAGCTCGATCCGTCGAAGTGCATCGATGCGACCAGCGAACATCTCCGGATCAAGCACCACCACTATCAGGACGTCCGGCTCGACGACTTCATCCGGGGATTGATCGACCGCAAGCTCGTGGTGGCGCGAACCCCCGTGCCGCCGCGGAGTCATCCATTTGCCAATCTCGGGCCGGCCCAGGCCGACGATCGGCTCACGTCCGCCCGCCTGTTTGCGCGGCTCAACCAGATGCTTTCCGAGTACACCGATATGACCGTCATCGCCGACATTGGCGATTCACTTTTCGGCGCCGCCGAACTCGAGATGCACCGGCACACCGAATTTTTAAGTCCCGCGTATTACACGTCGATGGGATTTGGCGTGCCGGCCGCGGTCGGAGCGATCATGGCCAACCCCAAGGCGCGGATTTTGGTCATCGTCGGCGATGGCGCCTTTCAGATGACCGGCATGGAGATCTCGACGATTGCGCGGCACGGCTTGAACCCGATCATCGTCGTCCTCAACAACCACGGTTACACGACCGAGCGGTTCCTGCTGGAAGGGACGTTCAACGACATCCAGGACTGGGCCTACCACAAAGTCCCGGCCGTCGTTGGGTCGGGCCTGGGGTTCGAGGTAAAGACCATCGGCGAGCTCGATGCCGCGCTCGATGCCGCACAGCGGAATGTGGACAGCTTCAGCCTGATCAACGCCCATTTCGATCGCTACGATCGCAGCCCGGGCCTCGAGCGGCTGGCCCAAAAGCTCTCGGAAATTGTCACGTCGACCTGAGCGCGGCGTCAATGCAGCAGGTTGTCGTCAAACGTCTGCCTCTTGCTTTGGGTCGGCACGACGCCTGACACGATGCCCACCTTGGCTGTCTTGTGGGTATAGGTGTAAACCTTTTGGGCATGGAACGCCCCGCGAGTGAAGACCCCACTGGCGAGCGTGTTGATGCCGCTGGCCCGGCCCTTGTTTTGGCCGCGGCTGATTCCAACCTTCTTGCCCTTGTGGTTGAACGAATAGAGCCGCGCCGGAAGCCCGTCGGAGGCAGGTATTCGTTCAATGCCACGCTCAGCGGGATCGGCTGATAAGTCAAAGCCGAGAAAGCCGTGATTGACGGCGAGTATTGATTGGCGCCGAACGGCGAGATGTACTGGGTCTGCGTGACCGGGCCGATCGCGGGAGCGACGGCCGCGCCAACGCTGGGCGGACCGGGTGTGCCACCGGTTACGGTGACGGTGGCCGTGCCCGTCCAGGTGTAGTTGGGCAAGGGCGATGAGGCGAGCGTTTGGCCCGTGATCGTAAATGTTTGCGAACCGTTGACGAGGTTTAACGCGGAGCGGGGAGTGATCGTGACTATGGCGTCTGGGATGCCATGGAGATAGTTAGAAGTGTCGGGATCCTGGGTCACGGTTGCGTCCGGGAATGCGACCCCATCCACCACGACGGTCGCCTGATTGATGTCGGTGACAGGCATGAAGGGGGGGGTGGTGGCCGTGGAGCCGAACACGTAAATCTGAAGGCTCGCGGGCGTGGTCGCGTTGATGCTGAAGGGGGCGGACGGCGTGCCGACGCCGATCGGCACCGTGACGGACAGGACGGTGGGAATCGGCACGACGAGGAACCCGCTCTCGACGATCATGCCGGCGCCGGTAAGGGGGGCTGTCGTGTTGATGACGTAGCCAGGCGCCCCGATAATAAAGTCGGCCTCGTTGTCCGTATCGACCGTATTCCTCTGCGTGCCCTGCAAGCGGCTCGACACCGAGGCCCCGAAGAAGGTGTCCGCCGTGGGATCAACTGGTGTCGAACCCACAAATTGAAGGCCGCTCAACGGGGCGGATTCCGCTGTCGAAAGCGAGTACGTCCCCGTAAAGTACGCACGTCCCGGGATCAGGTAGGCTGTGCCGGTGTCGGAGTTGTAGCCCGGGGCACCAATGAGGATCGACGTGGGCTGACCCGCATTGATCAAGCCAACTTGAGAAAGCGACCAGCCCGCTAGGTCGCCGGCGTCCCCTCCGGTAAACGTGGCCGCGACGATATTGGCCGGAAGACTGGCCAAGGGGATCGAGCCACTTAAATAAGCGCCCGAGGTACTCGGCGCCCCATAGAGCAAAGTCGCTTCGCCATTGTCGGTAAGCGTCGTGCTGCTGCTAAAAAAGGGGGTCCCGATCAGAATGTCGGCGTAGCCGTCATTGTTGAAATCGCCTCCCGCGCTGACCGAGAACCCGGTCTCATCACCCCCCGCCGGCCCGGTGATGACGGCCCCTGGCACGGTGTTGGTGCCGGAGGTCCCACCGTTCACGTTGGCGAGGCTGATGAACGGGATGCCGTTGACAGTCGTCCTCAAACCAGCCAAGCTCGAGCCGCCGTAAATAAGGTAGGCTGCCCCAGAGTTACTGGCCGCCGTCGCGGCGCCGATCAGGAGGTCGTCGACGCCTCCCGAGGCGCCGTTGACGTTGCCACCGTCGGCCACGGAAGAGCCCGCCCGATCGCCAGAGGCCGCCCCGGCGAAGTCGATCACTTGCGAAGTGAGGAGAGTAGAAAGGTTGATCGTTTGTGTTCCGCCCGAAAGGGCGTTTGCCGAGATTACGTAAACCACGCCGGTGTTTTGAGCCACGGGATTCGTGGTGTTGGTTGGGGCGACCGAGGCGTTGGGCGCACCCAGGATGATGTCGCCCGCTCCGTCACCGAGGATGTTGCTGCCACCAGCAACAGAATACCCGAGCTCGCCCGTCGTGGCATAGCTCGCGGTGTTCGTGAAAGTGACGATCGACAAACCCGAGTAGTTGCTGGCGCTAGCGAGATTAATCGTCTGACCGACATACTGCGCAAAATTGCCGGAAATCAAATAGGCGGACCCGGCGCCGCCGTTGGAGTTCGGGGCACCGATTAAGATGGCATTCCTGCCGCCTGACAGCGTCACCCCGGCGACCGACGCACCGAGCGAGACCACGCCGGTGAACGTGATGCCGGCGAATGGGTAACTCCCGAGCGCCGTCCCGCTGATCGGATTGGTCTGTGCGGTGGTGTATTGTCCGAGCTGGGAGAGATTGCCCACGCGGTTGTTGGCCGTCAGGTTGGGCCCGCTGTTGGTGTTAAGCCAGTTCTTGACGGCGGTTGAGTTTGTGGTCGTCGAGTTCATATACTGCGAACCAAGAACCAGGTAAACCGTGCCAATGGCGGAGGTCGACACGGTCGTGGGCGGGCTGCCGGTGACGCCGGGGGCGCCAATCAGCATGTCGTCATAGCCCGTGCCGATCAGGTCGCCCACGTCGGCGACGCTATAGCCGGCCCCGGGGTTCGTGGTGGTCGCGGTATCCACCATGTCAATGCCATACGGGGCGGTAGCGATATTTGGCAGCGCCGGGGGCGTGGTCCCCCCTAGGTCGATGGACATGAGGATCTTGGCTTCCAACTGCTCGCCGTGGGGCTGGAAGACCGGGGTATCGCGGTATCGTGCGGTCATCTCCCGAGGTCGACGATTGCCAAAGAACATCCGAGGCTCCCTCCTCACAGACCCTGAAGATCGCGCGTCCACCGCGCCCAGTCCCGCTCATTCTGGAATTTCGGTCCGAAACTGCTCTTGACTCCATCAAAATCAAAGATCGAAGATCCTGCGCCATCCGCGCGGGACGTGCTTTCGGCTCAACTCCTACAACCCCTATGCCCGATATAACTCGCTGAGTAGATTCGCGGCCACCTCGCGGTCGAGACGCCGAAGTCAGCACGGTCGCGCGGCACCCTTGCTCCCGGAAAGGGCGTCGTGTGGTAAGACTAGAGAAGTTGTCGAGGCGAGAAATGACAAAATCGCGGAATCCGAGATCCCGATCCATCACGCGACGGCTTGGGATCGGCGCGATCCTCACCGCGCTTGTGCTAGGATCGCAGCCGGGCTGCACCCGCGAGTTCTACCGCGACTGGGCCAACCAGGACGTCTCGGAAGCAGTCTTCGAGAAGAGCCGAGACCCACGCTGGCGGATGGACATCTTCTCGGTCGAGCCCCCTGCGCTCTCACGCTTCGCCGATCCCTACGATCAGGAAGTGCCGCCCGCCCCTCCCGACGACCCCGCCGCCGAAGCCCTGTCGCCGGTCCCGCAGTGGCCCGACAACCGTCTGCTCGTCCCCGCCGAGGGAACCGGCTATCTCGATCTCCTCGAATACTGGAGGCGGGAAGACGAAGCGAAGCGAAGAGCGGCCGGATTGAAGGTCCCGGACGATGAGCCCGAATATCTGGCAGAGGCCCGATAACGCCCGGCATCCCGTCACCGACCCCCGCCAGGTGGGTATGCCGGGCCAACCCCTGACCTCGCCGGCGGGGCCGGCGGTGCCGCCGGAAACGGGCTCGCCTTTTGGCCCAACGAATCCCGGCGCGACCACTCCAGGACCGACAACCCCGACCGGGCCGCGGCCTCCTCGGATGATCGGGCCTGGAGGCGCAGTCAGCGCCCCGCGGGAGCCAACTCGCCCCGAGTTCCGGGCCAGGCGGCGTCTCGCCGCCAGCCCCCGCGCCCGGGCCCAGTGCGGTCTCACCCGAATCTACCGCCGTCTGGGGCGAGCGGAGTCGGGCTGCCCAGCGAGCCGAGAGGCGCCAGTAACGGACCGCAATCTGGTTCCAGCACGCGATACGTCCGGCCAAGTCGTGATTCGGCTGCAGAACAGTGAACAGGTCCCCACCACGCCGGAACGGTCTTCATTGAAAATAGCAAAGAAACCACCCGTCGTCGTGAATCCAGGGACCGACGCGCACGTTTTGACGCCGATAACCATACCGTCGGGCACGACGACGGTCTTAAAACGCAAGATCCCAGCGCCACGAAGCGGTTCCAGCTTCGCGAAGTCGCCCGCCCCAGGGACGGCGGAGGCCAACGATCGAGCCGTCTCGCGTGCTTCATATCAAGGCGATGGGATGTCTGCTCAACCGGTGCAAGACACGGGATCAGGCATGCGGACCGAGACGATTCCTTTGGCGAGTTCCTCTCCCGACCAGGCTGCTCCCGGTTCGCGGGAAGTGGTCCCGGGCGGACAACCCGTAGCGGCCCCTCCCCCCCAAGACCGGCCGGATGCCGCGGCACCCAGTAACATCCTTGACAGGGAAATCGCCAACGAACCTCCGCTCCTGAACCAGAGACAACAGCAAGAAGCCGGACACATGACCCAAACCGAAGCGGCCGAGCTGTCCGAAGTCTTCGTCCCCAAGTTCGAATTGATGAACGACACCGAGGGATACGGATACCCCAAGGGAAGCCGGGTGTACAAGATCAATATGCAGCAGGCACTCCTTCTTGCTATCATGAACGCTCGGTATTATCAATACAATCTGGAGCAGGTCTATCTCGCCGCGATCCCCGTGACCCAGCAACGATTCATTTTCGGTCCGCAGTTTTACGCGGGGATGACGCCGGTCACGGCTCCGCTGACGCCGGGGGCCCTGGGCGGCGTATCCATCGGCCTGCCATCAACGCCGGGCTTATCCACGGCCAACACAGTTTACGTACGCCACTCGATTCTCCCCAAGCGGACAGATGTCGACTCTTAACATGGGAACCGTCGCCGGCGTCGGCAAATTCTTTAGCACTGGTGGCCAGCTTGTGATGGGATTTGCCAACGAGTTGCTCTTCAACTTCGTGGGCAAGAATCCCCAGCAGCCGACCGTGATTTCGTCGCTGCCGATCTAGCTTCATCCAGCCGCTGCTGCGAGGCGGCGGACGGGCGGTCACGCTGGAGCCGCTCACTCAGGCCGAGCGCAACCTGCTCTACCAGGTCCGCGCCTTTGGCCTGTTCCGCCAGCAGTTCTTCGTGGTGACCTTGACCGGAGGCACGATCCAGAACTTTGGTAACGCATTTCCGTTGGCCGGGTTCTCCTCCGCCGGCAATACCGACCCGACCGTCGGCTTCCTGCCGGTCGTGTTTAACCTCGTGGAACTCGAAGTCGACCGGCGCAACCTGTTATTTTTGGAAAGTGTTGCTAAACTATATCAAGAGTTGATTCAGGGCGAGGCGTCGGGTTTGTCTCGCCTGCAGCTCGACCAGGTGATGCAGCGCGTGATCGCCGGACGAGCCGCGCTGATCGCCGATCGATACACCTACCGCTTTCAGCTTGATCAGTTCAAGATGCAGATGAGCTTGCCTCCCGACCTGCCGTTGGTCGTGGACATGAGCCTGGCGCAGCCGTTTTACGATGTCTTCAATAAGGTCGACGCGTGGCAGCGGGATGCGAAACGCAGCCTCGACCAGTTGCCGTTTATCATTGCCAAGATCCCCGAGCTCGAAGACATCGACGTCGAGGGCCGTTCCGTACTCGCCCCGTACCGCAACTACAGGAGTACAAAAGAGTTTGTACCCGAGAACGAAGAGGGCGTGGAAGACACGCTTCAGGCTGCGGTCCGCATCGCCATGGAATATCGCATGGACCTGATGAATGCACGTGCCTCCCTTTATGATACGTGGCGTCAGATCCGCGTCACGGCGAACGCCCTGAAAGGCGTCCTCAATCTCGCGCTTACCAATAATGTTTACACGCCGGCCGACCCCAACAACCCGTTTGCGTTCCTCAGCCAGGCCAAGCAGTTTGGCCTGGCCATCAACGCCGAGCTCCCCTTGGTGAGAATCACCGAGCGCAATGCTTTCCGCACGGCCCTCATCAATTTCCAGCGCGGCCGCAGAACGCTGCAATCCGCGGAAGACAATCTCGAAAATACAGTTGCGCAATGACTTACGTCAGGTACAGGTCGCCTACATCAATTACGAGATCGCCAAGCGGAACTTTGAGTTGAACGTGCGGCTCAAGGACCAGGCGTTCGAGCAGATCGTCGCCCCGCCGGCCGCGGGGGGCGGAGGCCTGGCTCAGACGGCCAATGCCGCCACGCAGACGACCAACCTGCTCAGTTTCCAGTCCGCCATGATCACGGCAATGCTCGCCTTGACCAATGGCTGGCAGATTTACGAAACGCAACGACTCATTGTTTACCGCGACATCGGCATCTTGCCCTACGACGAATGGGAGGCGTTCAGTGAACTTTTCCCTGCACAATACCACGGCCCCATCATCGGCCATGCTCCCCCAGGGGCGCAGGATTTACCCCGCCTCCAGAGGCCCGCCCGGCGACGCCTGAATCCCGCTAAGATGGGGGCCACCGGCCTGGCCGTGCTGCTCGCGGCCGGCGCGAGTTGTCGTCTACCAGCGTTCCCGGGTATGAGCAAGCCGATCAAGGGCCTGCTCACCAGCGGTAAGACCGACGTCATCACGACCGTGGTCCGCAAAGGCGCGCTGCCGATCACCGTGGTCGAGAAGGGAAGCCTCGAGAGCTCTGAAAACAAAGACGCCTACTGCCTTGTCGAAGGGCAGACGACGATCATCATGATCAAACCCGAGGGAACCGCGGTCAAGAAGGGGGAACTCGTCTGCCAGCTCGACTCGGCGGCGCTCACGCGATCAGCTGGTCAACCAAAAGATCACGACCAAGAGTGCGGAGGCAAACTACGAGAACGCCAAGCTGACCCGCGAAGTCGCCGAGATCGCGGTGGTCGAGTACGAGGAAGGCATCTTCAAGCAAGATCTCGCCACGGTCGAAGGCGAGATCAAGCTCGCCGAGTCCGACCTTAACCGTTCCGAGGACCGGCTGTCGTGGGCGCGGCGAATGTACGACAAGGGTTATGTCTCGAAGGCGACCGCCGTCTCGGAAGAGCTCACGCTCAAGAAGAGCCGGTTCGCACTCGAGCAGGCGCAGAGCAAGAAGAAGGTCCTGGTGGACTACACCAAGGGGAAGACGGTCAAGGAGCTCAGAGAGCGAGGTCGAGAAGGCGCGGTCCGACGAGCTGGCCAAGAAGGCGACCTGGGAGCTGGAAGTGAGCAAGGAAAAGAAGCTCGAGCGGCAGATCGCCGCCTGCGAGATCAAGGCCCCGGCCGACGGCCTGGTCGTGTACGCCAACGATCCCAACCGGGCCTTCGGCACCAGCCAGCCCCAGATCGAGGAAGGAGCGGCCGTGCGCGAGCGTCAGAAAATCTTCAGCCTGCCGGATATCTCCCACATGCAGGTCAACACCAAGGTGCACGAGTCACAGATCGACAAACTGGCCAATGCCCGCGGAATGAAGGCCAAGATCCGCGTCGAAGCGTTCGCCGAGCGAGACGCTCGACGGCACGGTGTTGGATGTGGCCCCCCTGCCCGACTCGACCAACTTCTTCAGCTCGGACATCAAGGTTTACACCACCAAGGTCAAGATCGATCGGCCTCTGCCGGGCCTCAAGCCGGGCATGACCGCGCAGGTCGAGATCCTGGTCGACCGCAAGACCGATGTGCTGACCGTACCGGTTTTGGCGGTCCTGCAATTTCAAGGCAAGGATCACGTGACGAAGAAAGTGGGCGATCGATTCGTCCAGACCGAGGTCGAGCTGGGCGTCTCGAATGAAAAGTACGTCGAGGTCGTTGAAAGGCCTTCAGCGAAGGAGACGTCGTGGCGATGAGCCCGATGGTCGCTCATGACCGACGAAGAGAAACGTAAGGCCTTTGGGTCGGCTTCGAAAGGCGGAAAGAAAGATTGGGGCGGAGACACAGCGGCCGTGGCCAAGGGTGAAGGCGCGATCGGTGGTCCGGGCGTCGCGAAGAAGGTTGCCGGCGTACCGGCCGCACCGGCAAGGCTGGCGGCGATCCCGCCAAGGCCAAAGCCAAGGGCAAAGGCGGCGGCATGGCCAAAGGGAAGAGAGGCGGTGGTGGTGGCGCGGCCTTCTTCGCGAAACTGCAAAGCCTCAGCCCGGAAGACCGTGCCCAGCTCAGATCGCCCGATGCGTCCGAGGAAGAAAAGGCCCAGTTACTCAAGAAGGCTGGCCTGACCGACGCCGAGATCCAGCAGACTCACTGAAGATGGCGGAAGAAGCTTCGGTGGCGGCCGGCGGAGGCGTTGGCGGCGGTCGTCGCGGTGGTGGCGACGGGGCGGGAGGACCGCGAGGATCAGTGAGTGAGAGGCAAGACTCCGGCGAGGTCAGCCGGCAAGCCGATCGTCGGCTGGTTGACGTCACGAAAACCTACGTGATGGGACATCGCGGGAGGCGGCGGCTTGCTCAGCCGCCGCAGCCAGCGGTGACGACCGTGACCGTCCACGCCCTGCGGGGCGTGTCGGTCGACTTTTATCCCGGCGAATATGTGGCCATCATGGGGGCGTCGGGGTCGGGCAAGAGCACGATGCTCAACCTGCTGGGCTGCCTCGACCGCCCCACCAGCGGCGAGTACCTGCCTGGGAGGGCGTGACGTCGCCGGACTCGACGACGACGAGCTCTCCGAGATCCGCAGCCGCTATCTCGGCTTCATCTTCCAGTCGTATAATCTGATCCAGCAGTACACGGTCCTCGAAAACATCCAGCTCCCCTTGACATACCAGGGCACCGGCGAGATCGGGCCCGAGGCCCAGGAACGGGCGGTCGAAGTGGCCGGGCTGGTGGGTTTGGCCGATCGGCTCGACCATCGTCCCTCTCAGCTTTCCGGCGGCCAGCAGCAGCGCGTCGCCATCGCGCGGTCGCTGATCAACGACCCCTACATCATCCTGGCCGACGAGGCGACGGGCAACCTCGACACCACGACAAGCCATGAAATCATGATGATGCTCGAGAAGCTCAACGACTCGGGAAAGACCATCATCATGGTCACCCACGAAGACGACATCGCCGCCTGCGCCAAGCGGGTCATCAAGATGCGCGACGGGCTGATCATCGACGACGGCCCCAGCCCGCGCATGGCGGCCGCGCAGGCAGCCCTTGTCGGCACCGCCCCCTCGACGGTGTCGGCACCCATGGGAAGCCGATATCGGCGCGGCTGACCCGGAACTCAGACCGTCTAACGAAGAACTGACACACTGAAGAGGTTGACCATGGGACGCATCTGGCGCGGGCTTCGACTGGGGATGAAGAGCCTGCTCCTGCACAAGCTGCGGTCAGGGCTCACGGTGCTGGGCATCGTCTTCGGCGTGGCGGCCGTCATTTCGATGCTGTCGATCGCCGAGGGAACCAGCCGTGTCGCCCAGGAGCAGATTCGCGCCTTGGGGGCGACCAATATCATCATTCGCTCGGTCAAGCCCAGCGAGGAACAGCAAGCCTCGGGCGGCAACCGGCCCGCGATGATTCTCAACTACGGCCTCAAGTACAGCGACTACGACCGGATCGTCGAGACCATCCCGACGATCCGCAGCGTGCTGCCGATCCGCGAAATCAAGAAGCAGATCCGCCGCGGCAGTCTACAGCCTCGAGGGCCGCGTGGTCGGCACCACCGAAGATTATGCCGATTTCAACTTGCTGCAGATGGAAAAAGGGCGGTTCCTGACCGCGTCGGACAACGAGAAATACGAGAATTTCGCCGTCCTCGCCGCCGAAACCGCCGAGACGCTCTTTCCCTACGAAGACCCGCGCGGCCAGGCGATCAAGCTCGGCAGCGACTACTACACGGTCGTGGGCGTCACACGTGAGACGAGAGAGCTCCGCCGGCATCGGCGGCAGCCTGGCCGCGGTCGACTATAACCGCGACGTGTACATTCCGCTGAACACCTGCAAACTCAGGTTCGGCGAACGGATCATCGAAACTCGCTCCGGCTCGCGGCAAGCCGAAGAGACCCAACTTACCCAGATCACCATCCAGGTCGGATCGATGGACGACGTGCTGCCGACCGTCCCCTTGATCGAGGCCGCCTACGAGCCTTATCATCCCAAAAAAGACGTCGAGAAGACCGTTCCCTACGACCTGCTGTTGCAGGCACAAAAGCAGGCCCGTCAGTTCACGATCATCCTGGGCACGATCGCGGCGATCTCGCTCTTGGTCGGCGGCATCGGAATCATGAATATCATGCTGGCGACCGTGACCGAGCGCACCCGTGAAATCGGAATTCGCCGCGCCTCGGGGCCAAGCGCCGCGACATCACGTTCCAGTTCTTGATCGAGACAGTCGTGCTCGCCGGCGTGGGTGGCTTGCTGGGCGTTCTGGTTGGGTTTACCATCCCGCAGGTCATCATTTACTTCATTCCCGATCAGAAGGCCGTCGTCACCGGAGCCTCGGTCATGCTGGCATTCGGCATCTCGGTTGCCATCGGCATCCTCTTCGGAATTTATCCCGCGCGGCGGGCGGCTTTGATGGACCCTATCGAGGCGCTGCGGCACGAGTAAGCACGTAGGTCGCACTTGGGCTTGCGTCGCCGGGCCACGCAAGCTAGGCTAAGTTTTCCAAAGAATTGGAATGACCGCGGCATCGGGCTCTCCGATGCCGCGGTTTTTCTTCTAGATGAGGATCAAGTGACAGAATGGGGGGTATACCCGCATGTCCACAGATCGCATTCCGATGTCGAAGGAAGGCTACGAAAAAATGAAGGCCCAGCTCGACCGCATGAAAACGAGGACATGCCCCGGATCGCCGAGCAAATTGCCCAGGCCCGGGGATTTGGTGACCTCTCCGAAAACGCCGAATTCGACGCGGCCGTCGAGGCCCAGGGCATGCTTCAGGCCCGGATCAACGACCTCCAAAATAAGCTCGGTCAGGCATACATCGTCGAGAAGTCCAACGTCCCCACCGACCGGGTCGTGTTATGGCTCCAAGGTCCGGGTACTCGACCTCGAATTGAACGAGGAAGAAGACTTCATTCTGGTCGGCCCTGGCGAGGAAGACTATGACCAGAACAAGATCCTCCTGACCAGCCCGATCGGCCAGGGGCTAGTTGGCAAAATGGTGGGTGCCCAGGTAGAGGTCCAGATTCCCAGGGGCGTACTCAAGCTCAAAATCGTCGAGATCGGCGTGTCTTAGTCCATCCGGAGCGCATCGCACCCTAGCGAAGACGCCGACTCATCGGGCGCGGAGCGGCCTAACTCGTCTTCATCCGCCGAGCCTACCCTTCGGGCAAAACGATCCCGGCCTCGGTCCATGTCGAAGGTACCGGCGCGACCAGCGTGATCACAACGCCTGTGATCGGATGATTGAGCGAGAGCGTCCGCGCGTGAAGAGCGATTCCCGGTGTTAACGAGGTGGGAATCGTCGCTCCATAAGCGGCATCACCCACGATCGGAATTCCGCGCGTGGCGGCCTGTACCCGCAACTGGTGTGTCCTACCGGTCCGCGGCCAGAAGCGAAGCCAGGCGGATTGAGGTGGGACAGTGCCCGTCGTCTCAAGACGGACCGTGGTGATCGCCTCGCGGGCACCGGCCGCGTGTGGCAGAGCCGGGCTCACGATACCCCGGGCATCGGCGCGTGTGAGCCAGTCGGTCCAGGTCTCTTCGCCGGTAGGTGGTCGGGCCGTCGAATGCCTCGATTCGACGACCGCCCAGTACTCTTTGACGACGCGTCGGCGCTCGAATTGCGACGACAGGCGACGGGCGGCTTTGGGCGTTTTTGCCCAGAGCAGAACTCCCGACGTCGGGCGATCGAGCCGGTGGGCGATCCCCAGATAGACCGAGCTGGGATTGCCCGGATCAAGGTGCTGCCTAACCGCTGTTTCCAGCGTCATCTCATCCGCCGGCGCCCAAGAACCCTGAGTGAATTGGCCCGGCGGCTTGACGACGGCCAGGCAATGCGGGTCCTCGTAGATAATGACCAGAGAATTGCTCACGTCATTGTGCTCGAGATGCCACTCCAAGGGACAAAAGGCGACCCGACGCGAGCGCGCGAGGCTTGCGGCTCGCGGCCGGTTCGCAGCGATTGGTCAGCGTTATTGGTTTAAAGGTGGCGGGCTCACGGCGCCAGGCAGTGAACCGTAACGATTGCCGGCTGGCATGCCGTAAGGGCTGGCACCCGGAGTTGGTGTTCCGAACTGGGTCCCCGTTCCTGGGCCCGCGCCTGGTCCCACCGGGCCCATGTCGGTCGATGCGTTACCCGGCGTCGTACCATTTCCATAGAGACCAGGGGCGACCGAATTCGTGGGATGCGGGTCCGAGTTAAAACCCACCGGCGGGGGGCTGCCGCCCGTGGTTGCATAGGGCTTGCCGGGCGGTACGTCGTTCTTCATGCTGCGGCAGCCTACCACTGTCACGACGGTCCCCATGACGACGGCCAAACATCCGCCGGTAAACACGCGACTACGTCGATCCATCGACTTGACCTCCTCGTTCCTTGGCGCCCGACACCCCTCGGCATCAAGGCGAAAATGAGCACATGTTCGTTCCCACCGAGCGGCGCACTGTCCGCCGCCCGAAAACCCATTCCCAAACAAAATCATCTACAGCCGATTCGAAGTGATACCGTTCGCGCGGAAACGAGAGAACGGACGACTGGGCGGGACGCATGGTCCCTCCAAGGCCGAGGCATCCTAGCGAAATTGTCCAAGCAGTCAAGAGGCATTTCCCGCAAGCGGATGGTTGGGTACAGTCGTACATGTCAGCTCTCGGGATTCGCCAGCCGCACATGCGGGCCCGTTTCGCCATCGCCAGGAAGTCACGCTTGTGCGTCATCCTGCCCCAGCACCCGCTGAAATCCCCCGCCGGCGCCGGCACCGAGCCAAGGAAGTCCGTGCCTTTCGCCCGCGTTCATCCACGAAGTCCTCCATGAGTATTCAGCGAAATGGCGCTCTTTGGCGCTTTTTAGCCTGGCTCCGTCTCAGAACAGCAATCCGCTACTTGGGTTAGGGCAATTGGGCCGATCGGCAGCGCCATTCGCGTCCGCGGCGAGCAAAAGCCGGGCGCTTCCGGGGGCGACAGCGTAGGCCGCGGAACGAGCCGGGCACCGCCAGCGCCGCCCAGCATGATCATTGCCGATCCCCTTCATAGATGGCGCATAGATGGCATAGGTGGCAGCGCCCGTGCGCGTGCCATTTCTGGGCATCCGTGCCGCCTATGGGAACTACTCCCTCCTGGACCGTCGGCATCAGCCTTCGAAGATTGCACGGGGCCTTCGAAGATTGCACGAGCCGTTCGAGGCCCCGCCGGGTAGTCCAACTTCGTCTTTCGGTCCGCCTGCCGCTTGCGACAGGTGGCCGCATAGATCGGTGGCGGGTTGGGAGACATCGACGGTCCAGCGATGTCACGGCCCGCGAGCTGGGTGGCCCGCGTTTCGAGGACGTTTACATTCGAGCTTTCGCTGGCCGAGTCACCCCGAACCAACGTCGAAGACGCTCTCGCGGTTTCGGTTCTACCTGATGTAATGTATGGGTTAGCGATGCCCAGAATGCCGATCGTTCGGGAGAACAGAGATTTCTCGGCGCCGCGGCACTCGATCGCTCGATGATTGATCTCATTCCTGGTGACGGAAAGCCGGTGATCGGCGCTTTGAACGCGAATCACGGTCTTGAAAACGGGCTGAAACCCATAAGCCAAGCAAGCATCGAACCACTGAATAGGCAGGGGAAAAAATGGCGGAGAATGGCGCTTTTTCGAAGGCCAAAAGCGCCATTTTTCCCTAACTGGAGCCAAGGCCCCTAAACACAAGCCGTTGATTCAGCCGCTTTTATGTCAGCCGACTTTTTTGGCGCCAGAGGGCGAGAAAAATGGCGGGCGCCATTTTCGGGCGAGGAGCTTGTCGACGTGACCCATTAGACTATTCTGCCGATCAGCCAACCGGCCTCAAGCCAGCCAGTGACCGAGACCAACCCGGCTCAAAGGCCGTTGATGATTCCGGCAACCCGACGGCTCGCCGAACATCAGCGACAAAAAGCTCGGCGCGTAATCCCCCGCGTTTGCCACATTGCATGCACTATCCCGATTTTGTCAAGTTTTAGGTGCCGTTTGGGGCATGGTTCAATAGGGCATTCGTCGTTGCGATCGTGGGCTTCTCGTCGCGGTCGAATGTGAGGCCGCCGGTCCCAGCAATGTGGCACAAGGTGGCAGTTTTTTTGAAACATTTTCGTGCCACGAAGTTAGCCGGGCTCCGTCTCAGAACAGCAATCAGTGACTTGGGTTAGGGCATTTGGGCCGATCGGCAGCGACATTCGCGTCCGCGGCGGGCAAAAGCCGGTCGCTTCCGGGGGCGATAGCGTAGGCCGTGGAACGAGCCGGATACCGCCAGTGCCTGCCCAGCATGATCATTGCCGATCCCCTTCATAGATGGCGCATAGGTGGCATAGGTGGCATAGGTGGCATAGGTGGCATAGGTGGCGGGGTCTTCGCGCGTGCCATCTGTGGGCTTTCCGTGCCGCCTATGGGAACTGCGCCCGCCCGGACCGTCGGCATCAGCCTTCGAAGATTGCGCCGGGCCTTCGAAGATTGCACGTAGATGCCGAAGATCGCAGCGTCCGCGCGCGTGCAATCTTCGCCCGTTGAGCTGCCATCGCCCCTTGAACCATGCCGATCCCGGATTTGGTCAATACCGGCGGGGTTATCGTGCTGGCCATGTAGTCAGGATCGCCGCTGTAGACGATCGTCAGCGTCTGGTTCAACACCGTATTGGGCTTGAACGTCGACGTTGCCGCACCGACGCTGACGGCCGCTGTTCCTCGCTTCGTCACCTGCGCCTTCTCCCGTGCCGCTTGATTAGTGTATACGTCGCCGTCAGACCCGTGTACGTATCGGTGAGAGGCGACATCGCGCCGCCGCCAGTCTTGCTCCCGTTGGTGGCCGTGACCGTCAGCGTCCCTGGCTTGAACGCGCCGATGGTGTAATTGCCGGTGGCCGTCAGGGTGCCCTCGGTGACGGGATAGCTGCCCACGGGACTCTTGGCGGTAGCCGTCGTGGCCAGCTTGCCGCTGAACGTCGCGCTCTTGTCGCCGTTAACCAGACCCATGTAGGTATAGGTGAGCGACGGCACCGCGCCGTGGTAGGGCATGCTCAGACTGGTGGCCGTGACCGTCAGCGGCGCCGGCATGACCGTGATGGCCACGCTGTACGTGGCCGGGTTGTAGTCGGTGGTCCCCGCCACCGACACTTTCAGCGTCTGGCCCTGCGCCCGCCTTGAGCACGGTGCCGCTGGCCGGGGAATAAGTCAGGGCTCCCGCCGGCGCCAGGCCGACCACGCTCACCTTGGCATCGAGCTGGGTCGCGCCGAGCGGCGTGCCGTAGACGATCGCCGCCGGGCTGGTCCAGGTGATCTGCTGGTTGGCCTTGGTGATGGAGAGCGTCCCCGGCGCAAATGCGCCGATCGTGTAGTTCCCGGTGGCCGCCAGGGTCGCCTGGGTGATCGAATAGGCGCCGACGTTGCTGGTGGCGATGGCGGTGGTGGCCAGGCTGCCCGTGAACGTGGCGATCTTGTTGCCGTTGACCAGACCCGTGTAGGTATAGGTGAGGGCCGGAATCACTGCGCCGTAGACCTTGCTCGCGTTGGTGGCCGTGACCGTCAGCGGCGCCGACTTGACCGTGAGCGTCACCGGGCTGAACTCTCCGATGGTGTAGTTTCCTGTGGCCGCCAAGGTCCCCTGGGTGATGGCAAAGCCGCCCACGTTGCTCGAGGGGGTGGCCGTGGTGGCCAGGCTGCCGGTGAACGTGGCGCTCTTGTCACCGTCGACCAGCCCCGCGTACGCATAGGTGAGGGTCGGCACTGCGCCGCCGTAGGTCATGCTCAGACTGGTGGCCGTGACCGTCATGGTTGC
>CAWHKI010000080.1:0-9270 GCA_963829765.1 uncultured Isosphaeraceae bacterium
TATGTTATGTGTACACTCGACCGATTACGTATTGCTAACCGTGGAGTTGGCCAACGACGCCGGCAGGGCCGCCGGCACAGCGTTTGAAGCGAGCGGCAACATCGAAGACGGCGCCGAGGGTCCAGGCCGCGTCGCGCCAGTCGGGCTCGCAGTCGCTCCCGCCCGCGCCAGCCGGCTCTGCACCGTCCCGAGCGGCCAGCCCAGCCGCTCGGCCGCCTGTTGCTGTGTTAGCCCTTCCAAGTAACAGAGTACGAGCACAACCCGATACCGCTGCGGGACCTGGGCGAGTTCTTCGTGGATCACCGCGTCCAGGTCATCGGCCGGGTTTTCGATGACGGTGAGCGGTCTGGCCATGCCCGCCTTCAATTCGTGTGATCGCCGTCGCGCTGCGGACGACCGCGCGGTCGTAGCGACGTTGTAAGCCACGCTGTAGAGCCACGAGGTCAGCGAATCTTTCCCTCGTATTGACTGGGCCTTCATTGCCAAAATGAGAAACGTCGCCTGAAAGGCGTCCTCGGCAAGATGGGCATCGCGCAAACGGACCGGCAGCAGCGCAAGACCATCGGACCGTGACGCTCGACCAAGCTGGCAAAGGCCAGCTCTGAGCCGTCGCCGTCGCGAGCGATGAAGCGCTCGAGAAGTTCCGCGTCGGCCAGCCCGCCGACCGTCCCCGTGGTGAATAGTGCGCGAATCGATCGTAACGCCGTTCCACTCAGATTGCTGGCCACACGCTTTGCCTCCCCATGCAGGTGGATCTATTATCCAGGTAGACTCATGGGGCCAGGCAATTATTCCCACTTTCTCGAGCATCTTCCAACGTCCAACCACGCGGCAGCGCGAGGGTACCCTGACGAATGGCATCCCACTGAGCGGGCGTGACGTCCAGCACAAACAGTTTGTGTTCTGACTCGGCTCCCGTATCAACACCAAAGTCGATGGGTTCCAGGCCGTCGTCCTGCATCTCCGCGATCAGCTCATTGATCTCGACGAACCGAATCTCCCGATCGGGCGCCCCCTTTGGGAAATAGTAAACTTCGCGGATTCCAGGATCAGTTTGCAGATGCTTTTTCGCATACCACTTCGCCATCGCATCTCTGTCGAAAGTTACAGTAGCCATAGACGGGTCCCAGAAGAAGATGCCTCACGTCGCCCAGACGCATGCCGGTGCACCCAAATCGGCGTGTGCGAAACCGATCGATGGTCGCCAGCCGTCTCATCAGCCTATCACGCCAGGATCCCGGTAACCACCTCACCATGTACGTCGGTCAGTCGCATGTCGCGACCGCCGAAGCGGTAGGTCAGCCGCTTATGGTCCATGCCCAAGAGATGAAGCATCGTCGCGTGGAGGTCGTGGATCTCGACCTTGTTTTCGACGGCGTGATAGCCGTAATCGTCGGTGGCGCCGTAGATGGTTCCGCCCTTGATTCCGCCGCCGGCCATCCACATGGTGAATCCGTAAGGGTTGTGGTCGCGGCCGTCGGAGCCCTGGGCCATCGGGGTGCGGCCAAACTCACCGCCCCAGACGACCAGGGTGCTTTCAAGCAAGCCCCGGGCCTTTAGGTCGGTGAGCAGCCCCGCGATGGGCTTGTCGACGGCGCGGGCGTTGTCTTGATGGCCTTGCTTCAGATTGGAATGCTGGTCCCAGCGGTCGGCGCCGACACTCGGACAAAGCAGCTCGATAAATCGTACGCCTCGCTCGACCAGCCGGCGGGCGATCAGGCATTCTCGGGCGAAGATCTGCGTGGGCAAATAGGCGTCGTCGAGGCCGTAAAGTCGCTCTGTTGCCGCTGATTCTCCGCTCAAACTCGTGAGCTCGGGGACCGCCGACTGCATCCGGTAAGCCAACTCGTAATTGGCGATCGCCGCCTCCAGACTGTCGTGGCGGCCCATTCGGCCGACGACGCCCTGGTCGAGCGTGCGCAGCAGATCGAGCTTCTTGCGCTGAAGGTCGGGTGTCGCTTCCGTCGGCGTGATGTTCGCCACCGGCGCGGCCGACGGCTTGAAGATCGACCCCTGATACGACGCGGGCAAGAACCCGCTGTTGAAGCAATCGAGGCCACCCGGTGGAATTAATCCACCGTTTAAGACCACGAAGCCGGGCAAATCTTGGCATTCACTTCCCAGCCCATAACTGACCCATGCCGCCATGACTGGGCCGTCCCTGCAACCCACTGCCGGTGTGCATGAAGTAGTTGGCGTTGGTGTGCTCGGAGAAGTTCGAGACCATCGAGCGGATGATCGCCAGGTCGTCCGCGCACTGGCCGAGGTGCGGGAACAAGTCGCTGACCGGAATGCCGCTTTCGCCGTAGTTCCGGAACTTCCAGGGGCAGCCGAGCACGTTGCCGACGTTGTTGAACTGCGTCGGATGAGTCTTCACCTTGATGGGCTGGCCGTGTTCCCGGTCGAGACGCGGCTTGGGATCAAACGTGTCCATCTGCGACGGCCCGCCGTCCATGAACAGGAAGATCACGCTCTTGGCCTTGGCCCCGAAGTGCGGCGACTTGGGTGCCAGTGGGCTAGAGCCCGACAGCGGCGTGGGAGAGCCCGTTTCCGCCGGCGCGTCCGCCAACAGGGCGCCGAAGGCCGGCGAACGCAAGAGCGATGCGAGGGCGACCGCGCCAAAACCCCCGCCCGATCGCAACAGCATGTCCCGTCGGGTCAGTCCGGGTGCGATGTACCGTCGACAATGCATGGCGTCTCTGCACTCCCTGGGCTATGGAAGAAATCACGGTTCGATCTAGTCAACGAAGATAAACTCTTTCATATTGATAAGCACATGACAGAGGTCCGTCCAGGCGCGAAGCTCGGCCTGCTCATGCTGCCCGTGCTCCGCGGCTCGCTTCTGTTGTTGCCCGTCGAGGAATGCGAGGCACTGCGCGAGCCTCCGCGTTGGTCGGCCGCCGCGCAAAGGCGGTTTCGTAAAGCTGATTGAGGCGTGCCGGCGCCGATTGGTCGGGAACAATTGTCACCCGCGTGGCCCAGAGTTCCGCCTGGGCGATGACCATGGGATCGTTCATGAGCGTGAGTGCCTGGGCGGGGACGTTCGACACGTTGCGGCGGCCCATGGTCGCGAACGGGACCGGCATGTCGAAGGCCAGAAACATCGGGCTCGAGAAAATTGCGCCTGACGGTGAGATAAAGACTGCGCCGGCCATCGCCGTCGAGCGGGCCCGAATGGCCCGGACGGCCGCGGCCTTCCATGAAACTGGTCAGATGGACGGGCACGCTCGGCCCATACATCGACGGCTCCAGCCGCCCGGATACCGCCAGAAGTGAATCTCGGATCGATTCGGCTTCGAGCCTGCGTACGTTCATGCGATGGAGCAGTTGATTGGTCGGGTCGACCCGCTCGGCGTCGCCTTGGGGGGTGCTCACCATCCGGTAGGTGCTCGACGTGACCATCAGTCGGTGCATTGCCTTTAATGACCAACCTCGCTCGACAAATTCGGACGCCAGCCAGTCGAGAAGCTCGGGATGGGTCGGCTTGCGGCCCATCGCGCCGAAGTCGTCGGGCGTCTTGACGATCCCATCGCCGAAATGATGCTTCCACAGCCGGTTGACCAGCACGCGAGGAGTGAGGGGGTTAGTCGCCGGGTCGACCATCCTCCGCGCCAGCTCGAGCCGCCCGCTTCCCCCATCGTGACTCGTGGAATGCAAGCCGCCGAACACCTCAAGAAACCGTCGGGGGACGACCTCGCCCAGGTTCTTGTGGCTCCCGCGGATGTGGACATGCTCGTCCTCGCCCGTCCCATCGGCGATCGCCAGCCCCAACAACGGTTCCGTGAGCGGCGCTTCGATCGCACGTGCTTCGCCAACGGCCGTCGCCAGCCGATCGGCCAGCGGAACATGATTGCCCGTCCGAAGCTTGGAAATCACCTTGTCGAGGTCGAGAGTATCCGGGGCCTTTTCATCCACAAGTTTCGCGCTCTCCCCCTGGGAAACCGAAGGGGCGGACCGGTTCGACATCCGGATCTCATCCACCGCGATCTGGCCATGGCCATCGTCGACTTGGGTTGTTCCGCCATCGAAGTCGACCACCCCGCCGTCGCTGATTTCCAGATAGGCCGAATGTCCCAGCCACATGCCCAGGTCTTGAGTCACCCAGCGAGGCTGGTCGCCGACATTGATCCTTTTCGTCAGGGCACCATAAATGGGGTCGCGGATTTTCTCAAATCCGTCGACGACGACGTTGATCCTGCCGCCTCGCCCCGAAACCCGCCAGTGAACGTAGCGTGCCTCGATCGTGAAGCTCCGCGAGCGCAACACGCCTCGCAGACGATCCGAAATCAAGCCGCTGTGAGCCTGGCCGGGCTCGAGCGGAATGAGACGCGAGGCCCCATCGGCGAAATCGAGTCGAAGATCGCCGCGCCGGCTGGGGCGATCGCCGAACGCTTGACCGGTCACAAACCAGCCATCGAAACTGTCGCGGTTGAAATCCTCGAACACCGATTCGTCCGGTGCGTTCCCAGGTCCCCGGGGTGGCTGGCCAGCCACGGGGTGGGCGGGCGGCTTTTGCAAACCTGCATCGGCCAGCACGGCCGCGATCGTTGCCTTCCGAGCCCCCAGCCCCTCGATTTCCCGACCGATCCGCCGAGGGTGATCGATGATGGCCTGCTGATGCCGCGAGCTACGCAAGAACCCGGCGAGGGCGTAATAATCTTGGCTGGTGATCGGGTCGAACTTGTGGTCGTGACAGCGAGCACAAGCCACCGTGAGGCCCAGAAAGGTCTTCGAGATGACGTCGATCTGATTGTCGACACGCCTCATTTGTTCTTCGCGGACATCAACCGGCGAATGCGTGCCCTCGCCCAGAAAATAAAAGCCGGTGCCCAGGATTGACTCATTGAAGCCCTCCGCGGGGTGCCGGCGCGGCGACTCGAGCAAGTCGCCGGCGATTTGCTCGATCAGGAACCGGTTGTACGGCACGTCGGCGTTGAACGCGCGAATCACATAGTCGCGGTAGCGAAATGCATTCACGATGTTGTAGTCGAACTCATGCCCGGCGGTCTCGGCATAACGGACAAGGTCGAGCCAATGGCGGGCCCACCGCTCGCCATAGCGCGGGCTGGCCAGGAGCCGGTCGACGAGCTGTTCGTAAGCATCGCAATCGGGATCGGCCAGAAAAGCGGCGACATCCTCGGGGGTGGGGGGCAGACCGGTCAGGTCGAAGCTCAGCCGGCGTATCAGAGTCCGCCGGTCGGCCTCGGGCCGCCGGTGACAGTCCGTGCGCCGCTAGCTTGGCCTGAATGAACAGATCGATCGGGTTGCGTCGCCCACTTACTGCCAATAGTACGCGGCTCGGGGGGCGCGACGGGCTTGATTGGCTGGAAGCTCCAGTATCGCGCCCGCTCCTTGAACTCCTCCTTCGATAGCCGGTCGGATTTTGGGGCAGGCCCAGCGGCCGCGGGGAGCACCTTGCCGGCTCGCGTCTCGATGCCCCAAGGCACACCTCTCCTGATCCATTCGGTCAGGGTGGCAATCTCGCGATCGGGGAGCTTTGACTTGGGAGGCATCTGGTACGTATCGCCATAGTTGATCGCGTCAACCAAGAGGCTTTCCTTGGGGTTTCCCGGCACGACGGCAGGACCGGTCGAACCCCCGGCGATTAAGGCCGCGCGCAGGCGTCGAGCCGCAGCCCCCCTTTCTGCTTGGCTGGCCCGTGGCAGCCATGACAGCGCGCCGCCAGAATTGGCCTGACGTTCTTCTCGAAAAACTCGCTACCGGCATGATCGACCTTGAATTCGGCCCCTTCTTCACCGGGCAAAGGCTCAGCGCAATCGGCGAGCCGGCCCGTGAGCAGGGCCAGAACGGCCAGGCAGATCAAGAGCAACGACGGTTCTATGCGGCGATTCCGGTCCCGGAGCTGATCTGTCCATAGCATGCCAGCATCTCCTCCGCGAACCTTGTATTCCGCTTAACGGAGGCCATTGCCGAATCCGAATAAGCTGGGGTTCGGCAATCAGCCGGTTTGCGACCCTCTCTCAGTCGTCAGTCACTGTCAATTCACGCAGATCTCCAACAATCTTTTGATTTTACAACGGAAGTGGGTGGCAGACGCAGCGCTTTCTGCCCGGACGCCGCGCTGGGCTGTTCGGACAGCTCGTGAGGGTCGCGTTTGGAAAGATAGCCAACGCGGGCCCGGCTCGATAGAATAGCATGAACTTACAGCCGGTCGCGGGTGTCTTGTCTTGACCGTCGGCTCGGTCGGATGTAATCGCCACGGGAAGACCGGCCGAGGAATGCCCCGGGGAGACGCCGCCGCAAGAGCGGATGAATTGCATGGAAGAACAAAAAATCACCGAGAGCTCACCTGCCCTAGAACCCGCCCCGACACGCCGTAAGCGGGCCCTTCGCACCCGTGCGATTCACGCGGTCCAAGACACTGTTCCTCATTACGCGACCTCGCGACGAGAGCCGCGCCGGGTCGGACTGGCCCTTGAGCACGCCAAGATTTGCGCACGGATCGCCGAGGACAATCGCGGCAAAGACATTCTCCTCTTAGATCTGAGGAAGACGACTCCCATCGTCGACTTTTTCGTGATCGTGACAGCGACCTCGCGCCGCCAGGCCAACGCGATCGCCAGCGACATCGACCAGGCGTTGAAGAAACGGGGCGAGGCCAAACTGGGACTAGAAGGCTCTGAGGAAGGGCGCTGGATCTTGATCGATTATGGCGATTTCGTCGTCCATATTTTCTCGCAAGAAGGTCGGGCCTACTACGCACTCGAGGAAATCTGGGGCGATGCGCCGCAGCTCGACTGGAACGAGCCGATTGCCGATCTGGAATCATGAATTTACTGGCTCGCCTGCGTGAATTGTTTGGAGCGACATTACCCGAGGGCGCCGACCAGGGGGCCTTTGAGAAGGCGGTGCGCTCGAGCAGCGATCCCAAGTTCGGTGATTATCAGGCCAACGGCTGCATGGCGCTGGCCAAGGCGCTCTCCGCAAGCCGCGGGACCTGGCGGCGGAGCTGGCGAATTCGGTGAATCTTTCCCCCTATGCGGGTGCGCCCGAAGTGGCCGGGCCGGGGTTTCTCAATCTTCGTCTCGACGATCGATGGGTCGCGAAGGCGCTCGGTGAGCTGCTTGGGGACGAAGCACTGGGCCTGGAACGGCCGGCCAAGGCAAAGACGATCATCATCGACTTCTCCTCGCCCAACGTCGCCAAGCCCATGCACGTGGGGCACCTGCGGTCGACGGTCATCGGCGATAGCCTGGCCCGGATCAACTCGGCGTTGGGATACCGTGTGATTCGCGATAACCACCTGGGCGACTGGGGGTCGCAGTTCGGCATGATTCTCTGGGGTTGGAAAAACGCCCGCGATGAAGTGAGCTATGCGGCCGATCCCGTGGCCGAGCTAGCGCGGCTGTATCGGCTCGCCCAAGATCGAATCAAGGAAGGCGACGCGGCCGTCAAGGCGGCGACGCAGGCCGAGACCGCCAAGCTTCACGCCGGCGACCCCGAAAATCGGGCCCTGTGGAGTGAGTTCATGCCGCACTGCCTGGCGGCCCTCAAGGCCCTGTATGATCGCCTGGGGGTCGGCTTTGACGTGCAACTCGGCGAGAGCTTTTACGACCCGATGCTCGCCTCGGTGGTGGCCGACTTGCAAAGCAGAGGGCTCGCGGTCGAGAGCGAGGGAGCGATCGTCGTCCACGTCGAGCAGACTGAGGCTCCGTTCATCATCCGCAAGCGAGATGGCGCATTCAATTACGCCACCACGGACCTTGCGACCATCAAATACCGCGTCGAAACCTGGAATCCCGATCTGATTCTGTACGTCGTTGACCATCGGCAGGGGGATCATTTCAAGCAGCTCTTTGAGGTTGCCCGCGCCTGGGGATATCGTTTGGTCGGGCTCGAGCACGTGGCGTTCGGCACGATTTTGGGCACGGATCGCCGCCCGTTCAAAACGCGTGAAGGCGACGTCGTCGGTCTCGAGTCGCTGCTCGATGAATCCACAGCCGAGGCACTCAAGGTCGTCCAGGAAAATAGCTCGGACCTCGATCCGGCCGAACAGCGGCAGGTGGCCGCGGTGGTCGGGCTCGGGGCCATCAAGTATGCCGATCTGTCGCAAAACCGGATCAGCGACTACATTTTCGACTGGCAGAAGATGATGGCCAAGAACGGCAACACGGCCACGTATATGCAATACGCTTATGCCCGGACGCGCAGTGTTTTTCGCAAGGCGGGGATCACGGCCGACGAGATTCGCGAAAAGAGCCCGGCGATCGCCCTTTCTCATCCGGCCGAACGCGCGATCGGCGTGCGGTTACTGCGGCTGCCCGAGGTCCTCGAATTCGCCGCCGAAGAATACAAGCCGAATGTTCTGACCGACTACTTGTTTGAGCTGGCCAACGCCTTCAGCACGTTCTGGGAAGAATGCCCGGTGCTCAAGGCCGAGTCGGCCGAACGTCGCGACAGCCGGCTGGCGCTTTGCGACCTGACGGCCAGGACCTTGAAATTTGGGCTCGATCTGCTTGCAATCGATGTGGTGGACCGTATGTAAACAACGACCCGCGACACGGCGAGAGACGTCGCCGGACAGCGCCGGCTCCTACAAGATCTGTAGGAGGAAGCTCCGTCTCCCAATCTCCTTACCAACCATGTGTCGGGCCGTTGATGCGAAACCCGGGAGTCGAAAAATGAACATCCTGGCGGAATCAAACGTCCATGACGGCTCGAGGCGTGACCGGCACGTTGTTTGTCTCCTGATGGAAAGGGCCCTGCCAGCTCGAGCAAGCGTGTCCGTCGCGATCGCGTTGGCACTCGGCGTCGCAATCCTCTGGCCCTGGAAACGGGCCGATGGCGGCGATGCGGCCGAGCTACAGCCCTAATCCGGGCACGCCGGCCGCGGCGGTTTCCGCCGACGAACCCCATCGTTCGCCGATCGCACTGGCGCTCGCGGCGGATGGGTCGCGGCTGCTGGTCGCCAACCAGACCGCCGGGACGGTCTCGCTGATCAATCCGCAGTGTGGGCGCGTGTTGCACGAGCTTAAGACCGGGGAAAAGCCCTCGGGTGTGGCCCTTTCAAAAGACGGCCGGCGCGGCGTGGTGACGCACTGGTATGGCTACGACCTTGGCGTGCTCGAGCTCAAGGATGACAAGATCATCCTGGCCGGTCGGGTCGAGGTCGGTCCCGAACCTCGTGGGGTGGCGCTCTCGGCCGACGGTCGGATGGCTTACGTGACGATCGGCGTGAGCAACGAGGTCGCGCGTGTCGACCTGAACGCGCTCAAAGTGACCGGCCGGCTGCCGGTCGGCCGAGAACCG
>CAWHKI010000081.1:0-26751 GCA_963829765.1 uncultured Isosphaeraceae bacterium
CCCTTGATCACGTGGGCCAACCCCGCGAACATCGTCTACGGCACTGTGGCGCGGTGCGACGCAGTTGGATGCGACGGCCTCGTGGGCGATAAACGGGGCTACGGCCAACTGGCCGGGACGTTCACCTACACGTCGTCGGCGGGGACAGTACCGGGCGCGAGGAATAACCAGACGCTATCAGTCAGCTTCGCGCCGGCGGACTCGACGGACTATGCCAACGTGATGGCGACCGCGACAATCAACGTTCTGCCAGCGACTCCCACGATCACGTGGGCCAACCCCGCGAACATCATCTACGGCACGGCGCCGTGCCCGTACCCAGTTGGACGCCACGGCATCCTGGACCTTGAACGGAACCACCGTCGATGTGCCTGGAACTTTCACACTTACACTCCAGCGGCCGGAACGGTCCTGAACGCCGGCAATAACCAAACGCTGTCGGTGAGCTTCAAGCCCACGAGCGGCACCAACTACGAAAGCTCGAGCGGCAGCGCGACCATCAATGTCTCGCAGGCGACGCCGACGATCACCTGGGCGAACCCGGCAACCATCGGCCTGGGCACGGCGCGGCGCCTTACAACTTGACGCGACAGCAACGTGGACTGTCGGCGGTGCCACCGTTGGCGTGCCCGGAACCTTCACCTATACGCCGGAAGCCGGGACGGTTCTCGGTCTCGGGAATAACCAGAACTTGTCGGCGAGCTTCGCGCCGGCGAATACGACAAACTACGAAATTGCCGCCGGAACCGCATCGATCAGCGTTCTGCTGGCGCCTGCGATCACCTGGACCAGCCCGCCGGGAATCGTTTACGGCACGCCGCTGGTAACCTGAGTCAATTGGACGCGACGGCATCGTATTCGTCAGACGGAGCGACGGTAATCGTTCTTGGAACCTTCACCTATACTCCCGCGGCAGGCACGGCGCTCGGCGTGGGGAAGAACCAGACGCTATCGGTGAGTTTCAGCCCCGCGAACACAGCCGAATATGCGAGCACAACGGCGACCACGACGATAAACGTCGCTCAGCGCAAGCCACGCTCAGTTTCGGCAACCTCTCGTTACCCTACGACGGTTTGTCTCAATCGACGACCGTCACGACCAGCCCGGCCGGATCCGCCGGGGTGTCGATCACGATTCTAAGAACGGCCTGACAGTCGCGTCTCCGACCGCGGCGAAAGCTATCAAAGTCACGGCCTCGCTCGATAATCAAGACTACACGGCACCAAGCATCAGAGGCACACCTTACCATCACACAGCCCACTACCACACCGACACAAGCCGTGGTGATTGGCGAGCAGCCGATCTTCCGGCGCAAGCTCAACAAGAAGGGCAAGCCCACCCGCAAGGCGGTGCTGGCAGGTTTCACGCTCGATTTTGGCGTTGCCGCTCAACCCCGCGGCCGCCGATAACGCCGCCAATTACCAGATCGACGCCATCACAAAGAAAGTCAAAAGGAAGAAAGAGACGATTCTGCAACCGATCACGAACTTCTCGGTCTCGTATCGTCCCGGCGAGCGACGCCGTCCAGCTCACGCTCGCGTCGACGGAAACGTTCCCGATGGGAGGTCAGATCACGGTCCTCGCCGGCCTGACGACCGCCTCGGGCGGCGCGCTCACCGGCAACGCGATGTTCACGATCTCCAAGGGAGGGAAAAGCATCGGCTCGGCGTGAGTTCTTCAACCTGAGCACAACCGCGCGTTGCCTCCCAACCGGTCTCGCGGCTACGCCGCATGTTGGCCGCGCTCAGGCCAACCCCGAGAACCGCGGCGATTTCGTCAAACGCAAGCTGATCGACGTAGCGCAGCCCGAGGACTTCCCGATCGGCCTCGTCCATTCGCGCGATCGCCGCGGTAACCAGTTGCCGCCGTTCCTCGCGAACCATGCGACGCCCGGGCCTCGTCTCATTGGCCGTTAGCCGGTCGGACCAGCCGCATCACCGTTGTCTCGTCCCGCGAAGCATCCGCTGTTCCTTCGGGAAAGCGAACGCGAGTTGGTCTGCTCATCATGGGGGGATCGAAGCCACAGCCACCGCCCGCCGGGCGGGGTCGGCCTCCAGGGCATAAGCAAGGCGACGGCGGCCTCGGCGTCGGCCAAGGCCTGAAACGGCAATTCTCGATGATAGAAATGGGCCCGATAGCGATAGCTGGTAGTCCGCCGCGTTGCGCAATCTGCCGAGGGCTTCAAGCGTCAGGCCGATCCGCTTGAGGTCGGGATCGGTCGCATAGAGGAGCTTGAGCCGGGCGAAGGTGTGCACCTTGTCGCGAGGAGGGAGCGAGAATCCCCAATGTTGCAATGTGCCAAGCACTTCGTGGAGCAACGCGTAGTACGCCCGTCCGACACTGGACCGCCAGTGAGCCTCGCCCGGGCCATCGGCTAAGTCATGGGCAACATCAAGCAAGGCCCTACCGTGCATCGTCGTGATAGACGGCCAGCAACGTGAAATTCTGCAGACGTCAGGCGGGAACGTCGCGGCCATCCAGTCGATCCAGTTTCGATGAGTCGGATCGTTTCCCAGCTCGATGTCCTCGCGGTGGGTCCAGAGCACCACCCCCGGTGGCGTCTCCTCCGTCGCCTCGTCGAGTGCCACCTCGATCGATCTCAGACCGGGCACAACGTGCCTGGCCTGGTCGATCATCTTCTCTAAGTCCTCGCGCTGGCCGACCCGGTCGACGAAAGATCGAGCCTCGGGTGCGATCGTAACAACCACCGTTGTCGAAGTGGACATGGGGACCTCACTGAAATCGGCGACGAACGATCACCACCGGCGCAGACCATTGTGAAACCGAAGCGAGATTACCACAATTGAAGAGCGACGTCGACTCGATCGAATGGCAAATCGGCGGTTTCGCGTCTTCGATCGACGGCAAGTCCGGGTTCGACCTAACGTGCCATCTGGGCAGTCTGACCGAGGCTTCCTTCAACGGCAGAGAGGGGCCTTGATCGGACCGTCCGGCGGTCTGCCTCTGTCGGAACTGGACCTGCGAGGAACATTCCGGATAGGATGCCCATGGTGTTGGCGAGGGAGACGAGTGGCTGGCCTATAATCGCTACAATGCGTCCAATCAACTTGATTCCGCTCAATCCGCCAGGCGTATTGCCGTCGTCGCCGCCAGCCGAAAGAAGCAACTGCTGAAGCTGTCCGCCAAGCGGTTCAAGTTCGTGGCGATTTACCAGGCGCCGGCGCCTACAAAACCTACAAAACTGGTTTTGTAGGCGCCCCTTGGTGGGTATCGATTGCCGCGGGCTAGACGATTGTATGGATAGACACTCGCATCAGGCGGGTGAATCGAGCGGACCAGCTCCACATCCGCGAAGCCAATCCTACCTTTGGTCGCGGTCGTTGTTCCTTTTCGTGTCTTTCGTCCCTTTCGTGGTTGCCGCAATCGGATTGACCACGAAATCGACGAAATACACGAAAGCAGAACCCTGAAATTTTATCTGTGTGAATCCGTGGCGAATTCTCTTGGAAAACCCAAAACGATTTTGGCCACGGATTTACCCAGATGCACACGGATGAAGACAAGACCAAAGTAAGTCGTCCTAATCCTTCCTGCCTGCTTGGATCGGATCACGAACTTCACGGTCTCGGCGGATTATCGGGATGGGGCCCGCGGGCGTTCCGCTCATCTTGGACATCGCGAACGGCTCAAGCCCCGACGATCTCGGTAAGGCCCTCGAATCGCGCACCGCGTCCTGGACCGCCTGGCTCCGGTTCCGGAAGATTCGCTCGGCCACCAAGCGGTCAAGCTGCTCAAGCAACTTTGGATCGAGAGATATAGCGACTTTGGTCGTTGCCATGAATCACCTCCGGTATGACCAATTGGTTGGCGGAGAATCGGAGACAGGGTTAGCTGCGATTCCCCCTGACGCCAACGAAGTCGCACGCACCCGACGGCCGTCCGCCCTGTGCTCCAGGTAGCGGCCGCCTTCTGGACGCCGGAAGAAATGGCTCCCGACCTTGGTCTTAACCTCGTCGGGCTCGACGACCACGAATCCCTCGTCCACCATGCGTGGTTTGCCCTGGGCCACTGGGCAAGCCGGTTCGCATCCGGGAAAGCCCGTGGCGATCCAATAACCTCTGTGATCAGGGCTCGAGCGTCATCGTGCTGGTCGTGTCAGTGGATTGCACCATGTCCTGACCTCGTTCGGTCAAGATCATTTCCACCTTCTGTTTGTTGCGGGTGTTGACGATGCGGCCGGTCTCGGTGTTAAAGGTGAGGTTGCCGCTTCCCTCCTGCTTGCGGATTTTGGCCGTCACGTTCTCGGCCGGCTCAAGGGTGACCCGGGTTTCGATGCCGACAAGCGACACTCTGGGGGTCTTGGCGTCGGGGCCTTGATAGGTAAACACCTGGTCGATTGAGAGAGTTCCCATGGGAAGGGTGATTTTCGACGGCGGGGCGGCCCAGGTCTGGCCTGGTTCGAGCGATCCCGCGGGAAACACAGGGGGTTTCGATGGCATCAGCATGTCCTTGAGCCCCTTCTCTGAGATCGAGTCGACGCCGGGGGCGTCTTTCGCCAGCCCTTCGCGCAGTTTCTTCAAGGTTTGCTCGGGAACTTTGAGATCATCCACTTCGCCGCTGGGGTGCAGCGTGAATGTCAGCTCCACGCCCGCCGAGGCCTTGACCTGACGATCGACGGCTTCGAATTCCGCGGGAATCTCCAACTTGTTGGGGCTCGAGTCGAAATCCAGCGGCAGGAACGGAGGCTGTTCGATGTGCATTCGGACGCGGTCGAATCGCAATAAGATTTCAGCATCTCCGTTGGTCGAGACGCTCTTGACCGTCCAACTCAAGTTGGTGGTCGTGGACCGTGTCGATTTCCTGTCTCGCCCCATCGCCTGCGAGTTCAACACTTCCTTTGATTCCACTGTGTAACGTAGCACTTCCCCGGGGTTTAGCTTCCAGCGCAGTGTTTCGGCACGAGCCTGCTCCGACCCCGCGGCGAGCACAAAAGCCGCCAGCGCCAGGGCCGTCGCCAGGTTTGCGAAGGCCACCGGGGGCTTAACCACGTCCGCGAGGTGTTTTCCGATGATGTTTTCCCGCATTTTTTCAATCCTTTCGCGATAAACAGTGGCCCCGTCCCGGTCGATTTACGTCGACGTGGAGCTGGCCCCACTCCGAGGCCTGATGTGGAGGAGGTACGCGAGAGCGACGAAATCGTAAAGCGCGTGCGTGATCATTACGGTGAGGAGGTTGCCCGCCAGGAACCAAACTGTCCCAAGGTACAGCCCGAGAATCGTCGCGAGCACTGCGTATGGGACCGAGATCGGATGACAAATCCCGAAAACGATGCTTGCCATTCCCACCCCCCATGGCACGCTCCAGCAGCCCCCCAGCGACGGCTGCAACACACCGATCAACGAAGCTTGCAGCACGCCTCGGAAGAGCATCTCCTCGCCTAACCCCGCCGTGAGCGAAAGCAGGGCAATGTCTGACCATGGGCTCTCCTCCAAGAGCGGCACAACTTCGTTGTCGCATAACTGTTTCACCCGCGCCAGCGGGCCGATCGGCCATTTCAGGATAGCCAAGAACATCACGATCAAAGGGAGCGAGGCCAACACGCCCAAACCCGCCGCTCGCACGCTCCACTGGAAGGTCTCGAGCGGCCGGTGACCCAGTAACCATCCGACAATCAGTGAGAACGGGGCCAGCCCGAATTCGAAGAAGACGGCGAGTATGATGACCACGTCCTGTGTCGGGTGGTCGGATTCAGGTTTTGGGAGAGGTTCATCCCCCATCAAAACACTCCCGTTCTCACCGCTCACGAGCCACCTTGTAATGGAAAGCTCCGATAGGCGCTCTATGATTCTAACGGAGGGTCGACCGTGCGATCAATCAAGCTAGCGGGTTCTTCGGCCGTTGTCGATGCCTTCAGGGGCTCATCGTCGCTGAGTTCTTCTTCGAGTCGACGAGGCTGATTCGCAGAGGCTGAATGCCGTTGCGGCGGACCATATAAAGAATCGCGCTGTCCGCTTGGGTCGTTTCAGGTTGCCGCAGCACGTACAGGATGTTATCCGATCGGATGGTTTCCCAGTGATGAGTACCGACGTTCATGCCGACCAAGATATCCCCCTTCTGAATGGCGGCCAGCGCCGCGGGACTCCCGGGCGATACGTCCTGAATGTACAGCCCGCCGCGAAGCTTTGGAGAGATGGCGGAGACGTAATTGTTCGAGACCTGTTGGGTCTTGAGTCCCAGCAGCCGCCAGACCAGATCATCGGGGGTACTGGGCAGGGCAGAGACCGACTTCACATCGAGGGGGATGGCCATCTCGCTCTTGCCGCGGCGGATCGTCACGGTCGCGGGATGACCGGGATGCACGTCGAGCATGCCCCGCTCGACGTCGAGTGGACTGGCGATTGCCAAGTTGTCGATCTTGACCAGCTCATCACCTGGCTTGAACCCAGAGGCCTCCGCGGGACTCCCTTGCTGCACTTCGCTGACCACAACGCCGCGCTTCGATCCGCGTCGCTGCTCGGTGCTGACCAGCCCGTGCCAACTCGCCGCCAGCCGACGCGTGCTCAACATATCGGTCGCGACCCGCTTGACCTCGTCAATCGGCAAGGCAAACCCGATCCCCTGCGCTCCCGACCGAACCGCCACATTGATTCCGATCAGCTCACCCTTGACGTTGATCAGCGGGCCTCCCGAGTTCCCAGGATTAATGCAGGCGTCGGTCTGGATCAAATTGCGATAGACTTGTTCGTCGGAGAGCGTGACGTCACGATGCAGCGAGCTGATGATCCCCACCGATACCGTGTTCTCATAGCCAAATGCGTTGCCGATCGTGATCACCGTTTCGCCGACCATCAAGTCGGAAGACGTGCCGATCTTCACCGAAGCCAAAGACTGGTCCGCATCGACCTTGAGGAGAGCCACGTCCATAACCGGATCGGTCTGGACCACATGTGCCGGGATATTTCGTTCCGTCAAATAGGGCGACGACGATACCCTGCACTTTGTCCACGACGTGATGGTTGGTCAAGACATACCCGCGGCCATCGACGAGCACACCGCTCCCCATCCCATTCACCAGAGGCGAGCGATTCTCAGCCGGGGAAAATGGCCAGCGATTGGTGGAGGAGGCCAATTTCTCGCTCGTGATACTGACCACGCAGTGTTGAACCTTTTCGACGGCGTCGACCACGGCGGTCCGCCGCGCATCGGATTCGGCACCAACTCGGCGGACAGCGTCACGAATGCGGCCGCCGCGAACCAGAGACTCGACACGCGCAAGCGAAGTCGTCTCTCTTTCCGACTCATCACGGGCGTTGGCACGACGGTCGTCCCCTCAGCGATAGAATTGAAGCGTTACTCAAGTCAAACCTAGGTCCCACTCGACGCGGCTCCCACAAAGCGATCTCCATTTGAGACTCTCGGCAACGTTCTGGATCGGTTACCCTGTTTTCCAGCTTGAGTTTAGTCGGCCTAATACCATCTAAACCGCCCTGGCTTTGTAATTATCCGCAATGCTCTCTTAAGCTTCCCATTTTGCCCTTGATGCCGTGGAGCTGACCGTCGTGTGGCGGGCTTGCGCAACCTGCAATACTCCACCTGGCTCCGCTGGCTCTGGTGACTGGGGATCAAGTTTCAAGTCGCGTCACAAGGTCTGAAGCGGATTTCCAGAGAGCGGCTCTGGATTGACAGGCGAAACCCCGCTCCGCTACGTTAAGGAAGATACTGAGCTCCTCACGAGGAATGATGGTTTGATGGCGGAAAAATCACGCCGGCGATTGATGCTGGAACAGAGCTTGGCCGACGACCCGCTCGACTCGTTTCTTCGATATGGGTTGGCGATTCAATGCTTGGCGAAGGCGATGTCGCGGAGGGACGCGAACGATTGCTAGCTTTGATTGGCGACCATCCCGAAGATCAAATGGCGGCATACCAACAGCTTGCTCAATCTTACGCGGATACGGGAGACGCAACGGCCGCCGTGGCCATGTTGCGAACGGGCATCACAAAGGCGAAGGCAGCGGGAGATTGGCACGCGGCGGGCGAGATGCAACAAATGCTTGTTTCCCTGGAATGACAGTGAGTTACGTCGCCGGGACCGCATGGGGATCAGAGCAATCAGATTGATCCGCGGGAAATGCTTGTCACCACGCATACAATAGTCGTATGTCTGAAGAGAACGACGGCGAGAAGCGAATGCGGCTCAAGGTTGATTCGACGATCTCGGGCGACTCTGGTGGCTACCATTTCGCGAGCCGTTTTGAATTCCTCGATGGGGAGCTTGTGTCTTGACATTAATCCCTTCGCTGACGGTGGCGAAGCAGTCAGGAGCCGGGTCAGCGGATTCGCGCGAGAATTCCATTCCGCGCGGCCCGGTGATGTCTGACGGGCATTCCACTGCTGCCGTTTCGACGTTCACGTTCCCGAATCGCATTCTCTTTGGAGCGGGAGCGAGACGTCTGCTCGCGGGCGAATTAGCTCGGCTGGGTGTCACCCATCCCTTGATAGTGACCGACCCGGGCCTGATTGCCAACGGACTGGTTGGGCACACGATCGGTTCGATTTGCAAACAAGCGGTGGTTTACAGCGAAATCCAATCGAACCCAACCGAGCAAGACGTTTTGGTTGGGCTTGATCGCTATCGCGATGCGACGGTGCGATGGCGTCATCGGAATCGGCGGAGGGAGTTCGATCGACGTCGCGAAGGCGATCAGGCTCATGGTCACGCATCCGGGTCGACTCGCGGACTACGATCTCACCCGCGAAGGCCAGGACAAAATCAAGGCGCCCTTGCCTTCGATGATTGCCATGCCCACGACGGCCGGCACGGGTAGCGAGGTCGGCAGAGGCGGCTCATCCAGCTCTCGCAGACGGGGCGAAAGACCATTGTCCTTTCGCCGCACTTACTGCCGGACACGGCGATCTGCGACCCCGACCTTACCTCGAGATCTTCCCCGCGGCCTTGACCGCGGGAACGGGAATGGACGCGTTCACCCATTGCGTGGAAAGTTATCTCTCTACAGTGTTCCATCCGATGTGTGATGGAATTGCCGTGGAAGGCTTGCGACATATTTCCAGGGGGCTCGAGACGGCGGTTCGTGACGGCTCGAACGCGGACCGCGGACTGCAATGATGATGGGGGCGTTGCTCGGTGGAATTAGCTTCCACAAGGGGCTGGGGGTCGTTCACTTGCTGGCGCATGCGTTGGGGGCCCAGGGTCGCGTTCATCACGGCACATTGACCGCGATCATTCTCCCGCATGGGCTTCGCTTCAATCGAGAGGCCGCCGGTCCGCGAATGGCCGATCTCGCGGGACGGCTGGGCCTGGGTCGTGGAGGAGACGCCGCGGGCCACCTGATCACCCTGACAGAGCTCGTTCTGGCCCGCTTGCCTTTGGCCCGCCGTCTGGGGCAAGTTTCGGGGCTAGAACGAATTCGGATTGCGGAATACGCCCGGCTCGCCATGCTGGACCACTGTCACGCCACCAATCCCCGCCCCTGTACGCAAGCCGACATGGAGGACCTACTCGATCGGGCCTGGTAGGACTTTATGGCAACCAATTCGACTGGACTTCCCATCTCATTAGCCGAAACCGACGAGGCAGATCAAACTCGCTACGATGCGATCCTCGTCGTAAGCTTTGGTGGTCCCGAGCGCCGGGAAGATGTCTTGCCGTTCCTGGAAAACGTGACGCGAGGCCGGAATGTCCCGCGTGAGCCCTCCTGGCCGTCGCGGAGCACTACTATCATTTTAATGGCATTAGCCCGATCAATGCTCAGATCCGAGACCTGATTGCCGCCTTGCGAGCGGAGCTTGACCGGCATGGGATCTCGCTGCCAATCTACTGGGGAAACCGAAACTGGCACCCGCTGCTGGCTGTGACGCTGGCCGAAATGGCTGCCCACGGTGTGACCAATGCCCTCGCTGTCGTTCACGCTGCTTACAGCTCGTACTCCAGTTGCCGCCAGTATCGTGAGGATATTACTCGTGCGCGGGCCGAAGTCGGACCCGGCCCCCGCCGTCGACAAGGTTCGCGTCTTTTATAATCACCCCGATTTCATTGGAGCGAACAGAGAACGCGTTCAGAATGTCCTCGACGGAATGTCCCCTGAGGTCCGTGCCAAGACACACGTAGTCTTCACCGCGCATAGCATCCCGGTCTCGATGGCGCGTCACTGCGAATACGAGCACCAGCTTACCGAAGCGTGCCGATTAATCGGCGAGGAGATCGGTCTTCCCGCCGAAAGATGGGCGATTGCGTACCAGAGCCGGAGTGGGCGGCCGGGCGATCCCTGGCTCGAGCCGGATATCCTCGATCATCTCAAAAATCTAGCGGGCCGTGGGGTTGAAAGCGTGGTGATTCACCCGGTGGGATTCCTGTCCGATCACATCGAGGTGAAGTATGACCTCGACGTGGAAGCTCGGCTGCTTTGCGAAGAACTGGGTATGAAGATGGTTCGAGCCAAGTCAGTCGGCACCCATCCGCAATTCATCGGCATGCTCCGCGAGCTGATTACGGAGCGGTTGACACCGCCGTCCCTATCGAGTCGCCGGTCATTGGGAGCGGACGGCCCCAGCCATGACGTATGTCCCGAAACGTGTTGTCTTCCCAGCTAGTGGCTAGCCAAGACTTGTGTCGGAATCGTCGCTGGCGCTTCGGGTTAGTATTCGTGAAATCGCTGCTGTCCGATGCGCGATTGGTGTATGAACCGGTGTAGACAGGGTGTCGGCCGTATTTTTATGGTGGTAAATAGCCAAGGGCTAACAAACACCGGTGCTTCGAACGACTCGACCAAGCCGGGCGGAAGGCCGATTTAGTCAACGAGATAGGGAGACCAGGCTGATGGCGTTGCGCCGCATCCTGCTTGTCGAGGACAGTTCCACCATGCGGCGGATGCTCTCGACAATGCTCAGGGAGGATCGATTCGAGGTCGACACGGCCAACGACGGTCGTGAGGGGCTGGCGAAGGCTCGCGGAACCCCGTCCCGACTTGATCCTGACAGATTACGAGATGCCGGAGCTCGACGGGGCCGGTCTCTGTGAGGCGATCAAGGCCGACAAAGAACTGCGTGCAATCCCGGTATTGCTGCTGACCAGCCTGGGTGAGGCTCAGAACAAGATCACGGGCTTAACGGCGGGCGCCGACGATTACATTGAGAAACCGAAGGGGCAAGACGAATTTCGCGTTTTGTGCGCCCGCATCCACGCTCATCTGCGGATCGCCGATCTGCGCGTTGAGCTGGCCGAGCGCAACCGCCTACTGGAAGCGGCCCACAAAAAATTCACGTTCGAGCTCGACCTGGCTCGGAAAGTCCAGCTTGCTCTCATGCCGCGTCCCCCCAAGCCGCGGGGGGTGCTACAGTTGGGTGTCCGGTACGCGCCGGCCAATCAGTTGGGAGGCGACGTGTACGATATATACCGGCTCGACAACAATCGCCTGGGAATTCTGGTGGCCGACGTGTCGGGCCATGGCGTTAATTCGGCGATGCTGTCGGGAATGGTCAAGGCCCTGGCAGCGCCGCTGTCAATCGCCGTGTTGGAACCGGGAGAGCTTCTGGCCGGTCTGGACATGGCGGGCGAGCAGTATTTTCCCGAGGGTTACTTTTGCACCGGGTTCTACGTGATCGCCGATGAGGAGACCGGGTTGGTCCGTTACGCGGGGGTTGGCCACCCGCCGGCGATTATCGTCGGGCCCAACGGTAGCCGCATGCTGCCATCGAACCCGGGAATGCTGGGAATTGGCATGGTTGACGGCACGGCGGCCGCTTCCGATCGCATCGAGCCCGGGGAGTCGATGGTCATTTACACCGACGGTTTGACCGATGCCATGGATCCCTCGGATGTACTTTTCGGAGAGGAGCGGCTCCGAACCGTGCTCCAATCGCACTACGGCGGCGATCCTTCGGAGATCCTCGCGCAGGTTGACCAGGCACTCCAAAAGCACACTTCACCCGGCAGCCCGGCCGACGACATCAACATCATCGTTCTTCAGCACCTCGCCAAGTGAATGCTCCCCAAGCTTTCTGAAGCATGTTAGACTATTAAGAAGGATCGAGCGACCACGCCCGCGGCGACTTTTGGCGCAGTTTGCCGCGAACCCTGGTTGTGATCCGGCTTGGGCCTAATCAACCCGATTCGCTCGTTGAAATGGGAGCGGGGACGCACCGAGGTGGGCGAACTGAAAGAAGTCAAGACGATTTTGTTGACCGGGCCGGTCACGCTCTACGAGGTCTCGGCTGTTCGTGAATCATTGAGCCTGGCCTTGGCCGATGGTACGCCGTTGCGGATTGATCTGAGCGACTCGGGCCCGTGGGACTTGGCGGGGCTGCAGCTCATTGTCTCGTGTTTGAAAACCGCTCAGAGTCGCGATCAGGAGGCCCGTCTGATCAATGTCCCGAGGCTCTGCGCGGAAATTGGCGAGCGATCGGGATTGGCGGAATGGCTCAGGTCGGTCAAGGACTGAAAAGTATGCCAACGGATACAGGCTTGGGCAGGATTCATCAAAGCAGGGCAAGCCGTTGCGAGGGAGGACAATCACTTGCCACGGGGGAGAGCGAAGGAGATTTTCTCGCGACACCAACCGGCGTGAGATATCATAAACCATATGAGCAAAACCGTCTTGCATGCCGACGATAGCGCCGCGGTGCGACGATGGGTGGCCGACCAACTGGGCGAAATGGACCTGAAGGTGATTTCGGTCGCCGATGGCGAAGCCGCGCTCGAGGTCCTGCGGCAACGCCAGTGCGACCTGCTGCTCACAGACCTGGAAATGCCCAACCTCGATGGGTTGTCGCTGGTCTCGAAGGTGCGTGACTTGCCCATGTACCGGTTCTTGCCGGTGCTCGTCCTGTCGTGCCGGCAGCCAACGGAATTCGTGCCGGAACGCCGCCAAGGCGTGACCGGCTGGCTCGTCAAGCCGATCGAACCGGAGCAGTTGCGACGGTCGGTTCGACGAGCGATGCCACTTTGACCGGAGAATCGCGCAACTCAACTTGTCCAGCGAAAAACGACAGAGATTCGCCTCAGTCCAACGCGACAATTTCGCTCATTGCGTGATAGTTTAGTAAGGTGTGGAAAAATTCCGAGATGATGGTGATCGGCGGAGCAATGCGAGTGCAACCACGATGAGGACATGACGATTTGAACGCTGGCGTGGACGAGAGATTCCAGGAAATGTTTTTCGAGGAAGCGCGTGAGCTCCTCATCATTCTCGAAGAGGGACTGATGGATCTGGAGCGGCGTCAGACCGACCGCGCGACACCTCGACAAGACTTTCCGGGCGGCGCACAGCGTGAAGGGCGCCGCCGCCATGGTGGGCTTGGGCGCGATCGCCGAGTTCACCCATCACATCGAAGCCGTCCTCGACAAAATCCGCTCCCACTTGCTGGCGATAGATTCTGATATCATTACAACGTTGCTTGAAGCGAGAGACCATCTGGCGGCGATGGTCGAGGCGGAGGCGGCCCGAGCACCGATCGCGGCGTCGGGCGAGTTGACCCAGCGGCTTGTTTCTCTGTTGCGTGGGCCATCTCAAGGCGGTTCCGGCGAAGCGCCGCAATGGCCCGATCACGGCGCACTGACGCTGCATCGGAGCAGCGCGAGACAGGCTGCAAGCACGGTAGCGACCGAGCAATCTCCGGGTGAACCGGTCGAGGCCGGCCCGTCGACGAGACCCAATCCGGCAAAAGCGGGTCGGGGAGCTGAACACCTACCGGGTCACTTTGGCGCCCGGTCCCGACGTTTTGCGACGCGGGATCAACCCGCTTGGCGTCCTCGACGAGCTGCGAGATCTGGGCGAGACGACAATCGTCACCAACGCCGAGGATGTCCCCCTGCTCGACCAGCTCGACCCGGAGCGGTGCTACCTGTCTTGGGCGATCACGGTCACGACCGACGTCGATGCCGAACGACTCGGCGAAGCTTTTCTTTTCTTTGCCGAAGACAGTACCGGCGGCGATCGAGTCGCTGGGCCCTGACGGCAAGTGGGTGCCGGTCCGGCTCGGCGAGTCGATGACCGCCGGGGTGGGTGGTGCCCAGGCGCTCTCCACCAGGAGACCGGGCCAACCCGCCGCCGACGTGACCGCGGCCGTGGAGCCGGCTGTGGCGTCGACACTGATCAACGGTTCGGCTTCTCCTTCCGTGGCCCCCGCCGTGTCGACCTCTTCGGGGGCCCCTGTCTCCACTGCCGCCTCGGCCGCGCCGCTGCTGCCCAGGCTGCACGCCCGGATTCGGGTCGATGCCTCGCAGCTCGACGAGTTGGTGGGTTTGGCCGGCGAGCTTGCCGTGGTATCCGACAACTTGATGGGCCTGCGCGAAATCCCCGGCGCGGAAACCTGGATTCATGCGCTCGAGGCACTTCAACGCGTCAGCCGGCAGATCAGGGACACCACTCTCGAACTGCGGATGGTCCCCGTCGACGAGCTTTTCTCGCGATTCCCCCGAGTCGTCCGCGACCTCGCAGACCGATCGCGGCAAGGATATCGAGCTGCGGATCATCGGTCAGGAAACGCGGCTCGACCGCACGATTGTCGAACGGCTCTCCGACCCGATGATTCATCTGATCCGCAATGCCGTCGACCACGCGCCTCGAGCACCCTTCGGAGCGGCTCGAAAAAGGCAAGCCGCGGGTCGGGCGAATCACGCTCTGGGCCGGCCACGAGGGGGACCGCATCGCAATCCGGGTTGAAGACGACGGCCGGGGCCTCGACCGCGAGAAGATCGTCAAGAAAGGAATCGCGCTGGGCATGGTGCCCACGGGTACGCCCGCCAACGATCCCCGCGTGGTCGGGCTGATTTTCGAGCCAGGATTCTCGACGCGCGACACCGTCAGCGAGCTGTCGGGCCGTGGGGTCGGGCTCGATGTCGTGCGCGACGCCGTGCGAGCATTGCGAGGCAGCGTCGCGGTGGAAAGCACGCCCGGCAAGGGCACGGCCTTTGTCTTCCGCCTGCCGCTCACATTGGCCTTGATCGATGGGCTCTTAGTCGAGACGGCCGGAGGTCGATACGTCGTCCCGCTAGCCCAGGTCGAGGAATGCATCGCCTTGAATGGTATCCGCTCGGCATTGTCGTACGAACGGGCGTGCGTCGCGGTGCGAGGAGAGCTTGTGCCCATGGTCTCGCTCCGCAATCTGTTCCGGGCGGACGGGGCGAGTCCGCCGCGGCAAGAGTTGCTCCTAACACGCCACGCCGGCCAACGGGTCGGCGTTGCCGTCGATCGGTTGGTGGGCCGCGTCCAGGCGGTCATCCAGTCTCTCGGCGAGGGCTTGCACGGCCTGACCCGCTTTTCGGGAGCCACCATCCTGGGGGACGGGTCCGTGTCGCTCATTCTGGATCTATCAGCCCTGGTGTCCGAGTCACGATTCGCCGAGCACAGCGCTCGGGCCACCCCCTTTGCCGGCGGCGGCAGGCCGGAGACTTAATCATGAGAATCTCGTTGCGTGCACAGATAACCGGTGCGCTAGCCCTCTTTGGTCTCATACCGGCCGCCGCCGTCGCCTGGTTCGCTTACGAGGCGAACAACGAGTTCAAGGACAAACAGACCCTCTTGATCAAGCAAGCGGCGCTGGTCATCAGCGACAAAGTCGCTGACCGGCTTCAGGAGCAGAATAAAGTCGCACTTGAAAAGGGCGTAGCGGGTGACATCCCGGAAGACCTGAGGGCCACGATCAGGCGTGACATTTATTCCATCTTGGGCCAATTCAAAATCGATGCCGCCCAGGCGTGTATTCTCAACCTGGACGATAAGATCCTGGTCTCCTATTCCACCTCGGGGAACTTCGACTTCAGACAGCGTTACTCGGACATAGCCTCGAAGGGACGCAGCGCAAACGGCGTCGAGTTATCCAGGCCCACCGCTGGCGAGTCGGATGGACAGTCCGAGTATATCGGTTATGCTCCCGTACATAACACCCCGCCTGGGCCCAGTGGAAGGCACGCCCTCGTCACATTGGTCGTACTCCCGGTCGCGAAAGCCTTCGAAACCATTTTCCACAACCAAATCTCGATTCTGCTGATTCTGGCCGCCGTATTCATTCTCACTCTCGTCCTCGGGTTACTCATTGGCGGCCGGTTCATCAAGCCTCTGCTCGAGGTCATCGAGGTCACCCGCCAGCTTCACCAGGGCCAGCTCCACGTTCGCACCAACGTCAAACGGCGAGATGAGCTGGGCGACCTGGCCGTCCAGGTGAACTCGGCGGTCGAACGCTTTGGCGAGGTCATCAGCCATATCCGGGAGATGACCGCCTCGGTTTCGAACGCAAGCAATGAGCTGAACACCAGCGCGGGCCAACTCGCGCAGGGCTCGCACGAACAGGCCGCCACCCTCCAGCAGATCGCCGGCAGCTTGCAGTCGGTCGATGCCTCGGTCGGGCGCAATGCGCAACACGCCAAGGACACGGCGCGGATGGCTAACGATGCCAGCAGCCAGGCCGAGAAAGGGGGAGACGCAGTCCGCGAGACTGTGGTTGCCATGCGGGAAATCACTCAGAAGATTTTGATCGTAGGTGATATCGCCTACCAAACCAATCTGCTCGCCTTGAACGCGGCCATCGAGGCAGCCAGGGCTGGCACGCACGGCAAGGGGTTCGCGGTAGTGGCCGGCGAAGTCCGCAAGCTCGCCGAGCGCAGCCAAACCGCCGCCCAACAAATCAGCGACCTCGCCAAGAAAAGTGTGGCCGTCGCCGAAAACGCGGGCTCACTCCTCGATCGAACAGTGCCCATGATCCGTGACACATCGACCTTGATCCAGGAGATCGCCGCGGCGTCGCAGGAGCAGATGGCCGCGATCCGCGAGATCAACGTGGGGGTAAGCCAGCTCGAGGAGGTCGTGCAGCAAAATGCGACGGCCAGCCACGAGTTGTCCGCCACCGCATCGGGGCTGGCGTCGCAATCCGAAACCTTGCAACATGAGGTCGACTTTTTCCGGATCGATACGACCGGCGATGGCTGGACGGGAGGGCCGGGGGCTCAGTGCGCTCGCAGCACGGGACGGCGGGGCGAGCGCAGGCACGTCAGGTCAGGCCGCTCCCACCACCTGGCCGCCGCGCGGCTTCGAGCCATGGGTTCGACGGTCATCAAGGAATCGGCTACGGAACCAGCGGTCCGGCTCATTCGGCGCCCCCGGCGGCCCTCCCTGCCCGCCCGGAGGTTGCAACGCCTCCCTCATCACAAGCACCCACCAACTCTTCCCGGTCGCCCCGTGGTGGTGTCGTGGTTAACCTTGACGATGATGACAATTTCGAGCGATTCTAATGAGGACAATACGAGGTTCTTATTTAGGGAAAACCGCGACATAATGCGCTCGCATGCAAGAGAATGCGGCGGGCTCTCAAATGATTCGAGGTCGGTCTTCAACACGACGGTAAGGGTGGAATGATGGTCGATCTCGTGATGGACGCAAGTGCGGATGCCGACCGCGAGCGAGCGCAATCCTACGTCGTGTTTCAGTTGGGGGGAGAGGGTTATGCGCTCGAAGTGATGCGGGTGCAAGAAGTTCTTGACATGCAATCATTGACTGAAGTGCCCGGTGGCCCAAAGTTTTTGTTGGGGGTGATCAACCTCCGGGGCCATGTCGTGCCTGTTTACGACTTGCGCATGCCCTTCGGTTTGTCCAAGGAAACGCATGCGGGCCGAGCGCCCTGCGTGCTGATCGTCGAGTCCACCGCGGGGAACGACATGCAAATCACCGGCCTGCTGGTCGACCGAGTCTCCGACGTGCTCGAATTCCCCCCCGAGGAAGTGCAACCCGCTCCCCACCTTGGACTTGGGAAGGCGACCCCGTTTGTTCGCGGGCTCATCCGTCACCAGGATGCGTTTTTGCTCGTACTGGACGTAGATCGAATCTTCTCGACCTTCGGGTCATTGAACGGGGAGGGACCGTAAACGTGGCAACATCGGGCATGCTGCCACCTGGGGGCTCGGAACCCGACCCGTGGTCCGAAAAGGACTTTGCGCCCATTACGGTCTTTCTGCGCCATCAGATTGGGATCACGCTCGAAATCCACCGCATGGGGCTCTTGCAAGCCCGCTTACGTTCACGCCTTCAGGCCAAGAAATTCAAGAGCTTTGGCCAATTCTACGAGCATGTGCTCAAGAAGGAGCCCAGTGGCTGGGGCACACAGCTCTTGATCGACCTGTCGACAGTCAATCATACGTCCTTTTTTCGGGAGCCCGGCCACTTCACGTTCATGGTGGAGAAGATTGCCGGTTGGCTCAAGGAATCGCCGGGGATGACAGTGCGCATCTGGTCGGCGGGTTGCTCGTCGGGACAGGAACCCTACAGCATGGCCATGGTGATGGCCGAGTCGTTGACCAACCTTTCGCCCCAAAAAGTGGAAATCTGGGCCAGCGACCTGTCGCTGGAGATGCTCAAGAGCGCCGCCGGCGCGATCTACACCACTCGCGACGTCCAGGGAGTATCGCCCGCGCGGCTCCGGCGTTTCTTCTTGCTCGGGCGAGGACCACGCGAGGGCTCGTTCCGGGTCGTTCCCGAGATCCGAGACTTGGTCAAGTTTCGCCACATCGATTTGCGCAACCCGACCTGGACTGTCCCCTCCGACTTTCCCATCATTTTTTGTCGGAACGTCTCGATCTATTTCGCCGAGGACGAGCGATTGACACTCTTGAAGCGCCTCGCGCAACACCTGCGCCGGGAGGCTGGCTGGCCATCGGTAACGGCGAGATTCTCTCGGAAGTTCCCCCCTCGCTCCGCAAACATTCGCCATCGCTCTTTCAGAAGGAGGGATGATCCGTCATGGCCCGGCGGCAACAACCTAAGACGGAGAAAGCGGAGGCAATCGAGGTTTTGCTGGTCGATGATAGCGCACTAGTACGTCAGCGGCTGAAGTCGATCATCGAGTCGGACGGCCAGTTTCGGGTCGTCCTCGCCGCCGATCCCTATGAAGCCGTCGCCCTCATCAGCAAGTCCGTACCCGGCGTGATCGTGCTCGACGTCGAGATGCCCCGGATGGATGGCCTGACCTTTCTCCGCAAGCTGATGCGCCAGCATCCGATGCCGGTCGTGCTCTGCACGAGCCAAGCCGAGCGGGCAGTGATCGCGCTCGAGATGGGAGCGATCGAGGTCATCGCCAAGCCCGACTGGAACAATGCCACTCGCCTGGCGGACTGGTCGCACGGCCTGATCGAGAGCATACGCAACGCCGCCCGCGCCGGCCGGTTGCCATTTCGGGACGATCGCCCCCCCAGCACCACCGACCCTCGGCATACGGCCGACGTTATCTTGCCCAAGTTGCCTTATTCACCCCGCGGCGGCGGCAGTGAGCGGATCGTCGTCGGCGGTGTAAGCACCGGAGGCGTGCAAGCCCTTCAACAATTGCTCGCGGGCTTTCCCGCGACCGCGCCTGGTCTGGTGATCGTCCAGCACATGCCGCCCGCTTTCACGACGGAGTTCGCCAAGCGGCTGGATAAGGACCCAAGGATCGAAATCGAAGTCGCCGAGGCACGTCAGCACGAGCCGATTCGGCCCGGCCGCGCTCTCATTGTCCCGGGAGACATCCACGCCCTCATCCGGTGGACGGGCCAGGGCTATCGCGTCGATCTGGTTGAAGGGCCCCCTGTTTGCCGCCACCGGCCCAGCGTCGAGGTGCTGTTTCGCTCAGCAGCCCAGGCGGCTGGTCCCTACGCGGCCGGCATCATCATGACCGGGATGGGAGACGACGGCGCCGGCGGGTTGCTTGAAATGCGCGAGGCCGGTGCGCTCACCATTGCGCAGAACGAGGCGACCTGCGTTGTTTTCGGCATGCCGCGCGAGGCCATTCGCCGTGGCGCGGCCAAGTTCGTCACGCCTCTCGATTCAATCGCACCGACGATCATGGCTTGGTGCGCCAGCGGCGAATCGGGAACTTGGTACTAAGAACAGAACAACGCACAGGCGATCCGCGCCCGATAACTCGAGTGCGGATCGCCTGGAACTTTGACTTCCAACCGGGATCGCGTCGTCCTCAGTACGAATCAGAACTGATCACTTCGTTGCCTCGGATGGAGCCCAGCCCCACCCAAATTGGCCAACTGATCGAGTTTTTCATAAAGTGGACCGAACCGTCTCCAAAGAGGGTGTTAACGCCACCGGGATGTCGGCTTCGCGACGCGACATACGAATATCCCTCGACGACGGCCCCGCCCACACCGCTGATGCCGGGACAGGTGCACGCCAACCCTTGGGCGGGTTGGTTGTCACAGAAACAGCCGGATGCGGCCGGTGAGTTTGGCGAAGAGGTACCGAGGCCGCATGGTGAAAAACCGGCAACGTTGTCTACGCTACCGACGCCAAGAATAAAATCGAACGTTCCATTCGGCGTGAATCGCGTGAAATAGGTACCCGCGCCGGCTTCGTCGATCCAGATGGTACCGCGCAGGTCGTCGTTCGCCCCCTGGAGGAGCTCCGAGCAGAACTGCGTGTTGCTCAACCCGTCACTGACCGAGGAGACCTTGACCGTCTGCGGCCCCGTTCCGTTCATGTTGAGCCCGAACGGGGACGCTAGATATTGCCCAGCGCACGCAGCCGGCGTCCCCCCTGAAGAACATCCGAGTGCGGTGCCTCCGCCCGAGGGACCGTAGTAGGCCCACTGGCCGGCATCCGTGTTGCCCCAGTTCGCGCCGTAGTTTCCCTTGGTGGCGTTGAAAGCAGGGATACTTGAGCCAAGATTACTACTAACGCTTGCCACTAAGGCGCTGAGGGCCAGGACCTGCACGTTGTCACTTGGGCACTGAAAGGAGGCAATCCTGCTGCCAACGACCGTGCTGTTAGCGAAGATGCCCTGATAGCTCCCCCCCGTGATGCCGAGTGTGAAGTTGTAAGCGTTAGCGAGCGACGACTGCTCGAGATAAGGTAGCATCAGGCCAAACCAGGGCGTTTCCTGGCACTGCGATATAATGCTGGGGACAGTGCAGCCAGGCATAGCTGGACCGAAGATGTCGCCGGAGGGGTACGACGCATTCCCCGACTCATAATTGGCAAGGGCCAGCCCCAACTGTTTGAGATTGTTGGTACACTGCGCCCGCCGGGCCGCCTCGCGTGCCGCCTGAACGGCGGGCAGAAGCAGCGCGATAAGAACCGCGATAATCGCGATAACGACCAAAAGTTCGATCAGAGTGAAACCTCGACGCATTCGCATGTTGACTAAACCTCCGAAAAGTTGTGATGAGAACCACGCAAAAAGCGTACACGCCAATCTGTCGCGGGTAAAGACCCCAGATCGGCTTTTCGGCAGAAAAATCGATGGACACCCGCGCTTTAAATGGCGAAGACGGCCATCTTGGCACACATCATGATGTGTTTTCCTCTATATGAATCGGCGCTAATCACCTCGCCGCCGCTAATCGACCCGAACTGGATCCAGATTAAAATGTTGATTTGCAATCATGACCAGTAGCTGAATTAGCATACGCCATTATGCTTTCGCATGGCTCGATCATCGTCTAAAGTCGTTTTGTTCTTGCAGAGTCGAAGCGAAACGGACTTGCTGATACCCGCCGGCAAGACGCGTGACAACGACCGAGCCCCTCGTGACCCAGAAATTGGCACCCTCAATGTAGCATGTTCCCGTTCGATTTGCGAGAGGCTAGTTCAAAAATTCGGGTTCTGGCGACGACCGCGTGCTTTTCCCGCATTGGAGCCTTGATGCCGGCGTTATCAAAACTGTTCAAGCGATCATTTTAAAACTCAGCTTCGTTGCCTCTCCTAAAGATACTCGGCGGGCAAGGGGGCCGTGCTGAGCGTTCGATGGGACGTCGCCTTGGCCGGTGAGTTGATTGCCGATCATGAGAGTTGCGCGTCCAGAATCTCGATCGGATGTGCCGCCTTGATTCCAGCCAGGCCGTGGACTTGACTGCGGCACGAGAACCCCGCAGCCACCAGCCGGGCACCGGCATCGGCAAGCGCCGCCGGAATCAAGACGCGATTGGCTAGCGCTGCACTCACCTCGTAGTGACCGAGCTCGTAGCCAAACGAGCCCGCCATGCCGCAGCAGCCCGAGTCGAGCTCTTGGACCTCAAGCTCGGGCACGCGGCGCAGCGCGGCGAGCGTGCCCGCCGTGCCGATCACGGCCTTTTGTTGGCAGTGGCCGTGAACGAGCACCCGGCCGCGACGCCTTTCGAGCCGCAGGTCAGGGACGTTAGCCCGATCGGCGACAAACGCGTCGATCATCTGAGCGGCTTTCGCAACCTCTTCAGCATCTCGCCCCAGGCGGAGATCGCGATACTCGTCGATCAGCGTGACCAGGCAGCTTGGCTCGCAGCCGACGATGGGAATGCCCCGGCGCGCGAAGGCCGCGAGCTTCTTCACGTTCGTCTTGGCCAACTCTCGCGCCAGGGGAAGAAGCCCCTTGGAAAAGGCCGGTCGCCCGCAGCACGCCAATCCCGCCAGCTCGACTTGATAGCCCGAGGCCTCGAGCACCCGCACGGCCGCGGAGGCCACGTTGGGATCGTTGTACGTTGTGAAACAGTCGTCGAGCAAGACGACGTGGCCGCGCTGGCCCGCGCGGGCGTCGATCGCGTGGTCGCGAAACCACTTGCGGAAATGAGCGTGCGCGAACGTCGGAAGTGTTCGCCGCCGGTCGATGCCGGCGGCCTTCTCTAACACCCATTTGAAGAGCCGGTTCTCGAGGGCCCGATTGGTGAGCGGGGCCGTCGCGGCGGCGATCGGGTTCAAGCGGAAAATCTGGCCCAGCAGAAGTTGGCTCAAGGGGCGCGGCCGGTTGCGGTAATGCTGATAGAGCACCTCCGCCTTGAGCTTGGCCATGTCAACCTGCGAGGGGCACTCGCTCTTGCAAGCCTTGCATTGCAGACACAAGTCGAGGGCCTCATGCAGCGTCTCGTTGTCGAGACCGGCATTCTCTCCAGACAATTCGCCGGTCATCGCCAGGCGGAGCAGGTTGGCGCGACCTCTTGTCGTGTGAATCTCGTCACGCGTGACCATGTAGCTGGGGCACATCGTGCCGCCAGCGGTCTTGCGGCAGGCGCCGACTCCCGAGCACATCTCGACAGCCCGCGCGAAGCCCCCCTGGTTCGAGAAGTCGAGGACTGTGGGATGGGGCTCCTGGGGATGATAGTCCGGTCCGATTCGGAGGCTTGCACCAGGATCGGCCTCACCCACAACCTTGCCGGGGTTGAGCAGGTTCTCCGGATCAAATGCGCACTTTACGGTCTGGAACGCAGCGTAGATCTCGGCGCCAAAAAGCTTGCGGTTCCATAAACTGCGAGCCAGGCCGTCGCCGTGCTCGCCGCTCATCGCGCCACCAAACTCGACCACCAGGTCTGAGACCTCGCGCGCAATCGCCCGTAAGGCGTCCACGCCGTCTTTTGTCTTAACATTGATCAACGGACGGATATGCAGGCAGCCAACGTCGGCGTGCCCATAGCAGGCCGCCTTGAGACCGTGGCCCTCGATAATCCGCTGGAATCGACCATAAAAAGCCGGAAGCTGGGCGGGGTCGACGGCGGTGTCTTCGACGAAGGCAATTGGCTTGGCGTCGCCAACTGCGCCCATGAGCAAAGAAAACCCCGCTTTTCGGACCTTCCAGAAGTCGTCGCTGCCTGCATCCACAAGGCGTTTGCGAACGCCCAAGACGCCCGGCCGCCCCTCGAATTTACGCGCGAGATTGTCGGCGCATTCGGCCAACTCCGCTGGCGACTCGGCATAGAACTGGGCGGCCAGGACAGCCGCTGGGTGGCCGTCGGCGAAGCTCAAATGATGGGCGTAGGTTGGGTTTCGGGCCGCCAGGTCGAGGATCATCTGATCGAGCATTTCCACGGCCACCGGTCCGGTGGCGACGATTTCGGCCAGCCGGTCGAGGGCCGCCTCGATCGTCCCAAACGACAACACGACCAGTCCCTGAGCGGCCGGCACCGAAACAACTTTGACCGACGCCGCCGCCACGACCGCCAGCGTTCCTTCGGAACCCACGACCAGTTTTGCCAAGTTGAATTGCCAGGGCCCGTCATTCCAGCCTGCCGGGCGTATCGCCACGCCGGGCACGAATTCGTCAAGGTTGTAGCCGCTGACCCTGCGCAAAATGCGAGGAAAGTGATCTCGGATGGCCTGCTCGTGCGCGGCCGCCGTGTCGCGCACCACGCGATGGATCGCGCCGACCTGATCACGTCGAGAACAAACGGCGTCGAGATCACCCGCGGGAACCGGTCCCAAAGTCGTCATCGTGCCGTCAGCCAGGACGGCCTCGATCGTTTGCACGTGGTCGACGGTCTTGCCATAGCGGAGCGAGCGAGCGACCGCGGAGTTGTTGCCGATCATTCCGCCGATCGTCGCTCGATCAGCGGTCGACACGTCGGGTCCAAACATCAAACCAAGGGGTTTGAGATACGCATTCAACTGATCGAGGACCACGCCCGGCTCGACCCGAACCGTCATGGTATCACGGTCCACGATCCCGATTCGGTTCAAATATTTGGAGAAGTCGATAACGATCGCCGGCCCGATGGTCTGGCCCGACAAGCTCGTGGCCGCCCCGCGGGGGATGATCGGCACGTGTTCTTCCGCGGCGATCTTGACGATGGCGGCCACGTCGTCGAACACCTTGGGCACGACGACGCCCAGCGGCGCGATCTGGTACAAGCTGGCGTCGGTCGCGTACAGCCCGCGCGTCCCCTCGTCGAAGTAAACTTGGGCACGCGACTCTCGGCTTAGTCTCTGAGCGATGCGATTTAAAGCGGCCGGCGGTAATTCGGTGGTCGCGGGCATGGTTGCGGCTCGAGGCCTTTCCACTTGCCAATGCGGGGAGGAGCCCTCGTGGATCACTCCGGCTCGTCCTCGAAGAGCACGGCCACGGGGAGACGAAACCCGGGAATGAGGTCCCCGCCATCGAGCTCATGGCAGAGTTGGAGAACTTGGATCTCTGTCGGCGATGCGTAATCGTAAACTTCCTGCTGGCCCGGATCGATGACCCAGACCCGGTTCACGCCCGCCCGGAAATACTCGTGGACCTTTTCCTGAACCTGATCGGCCGCATTCGATGGACTGACGATTTCGATGGCCAGGTCCGGGACCATGTCCCAGACGGCGACCTTGGGAGCCCTGCTCGGGGCCACGCTTGTACCATTGCCGAGATCGACACGCGCAGGCTCAAGAGCGGCGGAACTTGACGTGGTATTCATCGGGTTCAACTCCTAAGCGGGACTGCGGAATTGACGGAGGTCAGGCTTTCGAGCCTGACATTGTACCACGCTCGCGGCGGTTGCCGAATCAAATGCTGTCGGACGAACCTGCAGATTTCTTGAGCGTTAATGATCTTGTCCCAATTCGGTTTCGAATTATGATGTCAGCCCACGGAACGGAATCGCATCGCCGGTCCGCGTCGAGCTCGGCCTCAATACCGCAATCGCCCGTCGGTTTCCGAGCCGAGCCACCCCCTGGGATCACGGCGGGATGCGTCAAGCACGTTCCCCATGGTGCACGGAGGCAACCATGCCCGAAACACGTCGCGCGAGCCGTAAGATCGCGATTATTTTGGCGGGTGTCGCCGTCATTGCGGTACTTGGGCTGGGAATCAAGTTGGGGTTCCTGCGGCTCACTCGCCCCTCCAATTCATCAAGCTCCAGGGCCTCGGGTGTCAACGAGCAAAGCCCTCTCGCCGTGTTGAATGAGGGGCTGCGTTCCGGCGACCAACAAACGCTCGCGCTCGTCCACAAGCGGGTCATGCCCTTGCCGAATGCACCCGTCAGGCGGTGAGTGAGCTAGACGCCGCGCCTGGATCGACACCCTTACGGATTTGCGTGCCGGCTTTCCACGATTCACTTCCGCCGGCCGAGCGACCGCGGTCGCCACGGCGTGTCTGATCCTCGACAAGTTCGCCGTTGAACCGGCGACTGGTAAATGGGTCCTCGCGATCCAACCGGTTCACGACTTGCTCGTCGCCAGTCTCGCTGATTATGACAAATTGCCGCGGTGCGCCGCCCTGTTCGAGGCCGGCCGGTTGTGGGTGTGGATACCTGGCCGGTCGCTCACCCCGTTCGAGGAGCAGACGCTGGGCGAATGGAAGGCCGCGATCCATAAGCCCGTCATCCGCTGCCTTGGCGCTGGCGACCCTGAAACCAGGATGGCGGCCGTCGCGTGCCTGGGCAATCTGCCGATCGATAATGCCGCGGCGGCGGCGGTGCGTTATGTTTCAACTTTGGGCTTCCGATGGGTCACCGCAAGCTGCGCCATGTTGATTGAACCTCGGACTACAGCCTCCCACTATGTCGGCGGAATCGGGGCGCAAGCCACAACATGCTGTTCTTTCGGGATTACGACCGACATCGCCACCGACGTGAACGAAGCGGGATTCTCGCTGACGCAGAGGTTCTACCTGCGGCCGACCGAAGAACGGCCCTGCGGAGCCGGATGATGACGATGATGCCACGGGCGGCGAAACGGGACAGGCCTGCCCGAATGCGCCCCGTGAATGGGCGACGTGGCAAATTGCGCAGGAGTTCTTCATCGACCCAACTTCGGCGGCGCGGTGATTTCGGGAGGCGCAATGTTTTCGACGCGACGCTGGATCTGATGGCGCCAACTTTTGTAACTTCGCCGCGCAACATTGCGGCCGACGTTGCGCGCATGCGTTTTGAAGACGATTGATAACCTGCGCGTCGAATGGGATTATGGATTACGATTCGATCGCGGGACGCATTATCGCCACCAATAATCTTTTTGCGGGATATAGCTTTGGCCGGACAACCCTGAGGGGATTGGCCACGCTCTGCTCAACGCACCCTGACAAACAAACGAGCAGCGTCAGCAACGTCACCTCCGTCATCAAGAGCCAGCGGTTAACCTGCTGAAT
>CAWHKI010000082.1:0-25716 GCA_963829765.1 uncultured Isosphaeraceae bacterium
CGAACCATTCACGGCGACGGCGAATGGATTCGATGTGCGCGGGTTCTTTCAGCCGATCTTCGAGCCACGCTTTGCGGTTAAACGTCCCTTCCTCTTTCATCGAGCAGGAGCACTGCCGGACACAGCGCATTCATGCAGTGATAGCAGCGGCTCGCGGACGTATCGATTTGCATGTCCTTCGGCCCTTTTTAATTCGATCCACTCGCGTCGGACGGGAGGATGACAAAGTGCGACCAGTGGCGAGGTGTGATGGCCCGAAAATGGCGCTGATCCACCGTCAAGAGCCGTTGAATTCCCAGGCGTTCCGCGGTTGCGACGACCGAAGCATCGGCGATTCCCACGTTGAGGTCGCGATACTGCGTGTGGATGGCGTAAACGCCGCCAGTGTCGCAGATCAAGGCCATTCGCCGTCCTTCACCGCTTGACGAGGATTCGCGAGCGTTAGCCGATGTACCGCTTCGACCACTTCGTAATTCCCCATCCCGGTCGGCATGGGCCGTTACCCAGGGACGCATACATGGCCAGGGCATCATGAATCACGTCGCTGGCGGATCGTTGCTCGTTGGCCGCGAGTTCCTGAGCCACGGCGGCGGTTTGTTCATCCAGTTCCACAGACACTGACATAGTCGACCTCTTATGCTCAACCACGTTCCAGACTTTGCGGAAGATTTCCACCAAGGACTCAATGGAAACCGAGTCTTTGACCGACGAGGACCGGCATGATGACGTTGATCGTGTCGCGGCGCCCCTACACACTTGGCTCTTGCATAGGCCCGACGCCACGTAAACCATGCACGCAATTTCGATTCATGCATGGACAATCCTGCTGTGCGACTCGGACTATCTGCAGTTAGCCGAGGTCAGCGACATCGGCATAGCTCCAAAGCATAGGTCACGTCGTTCTTTGGGCTGCCGTTGGTGTATTGCCCAATTGTGTACCCCAGATTAAGGCCCGGGGCGTCTTGTCCCTACCCACTCGCTGAATGCGGCCGTGTTGCTGGTGCCGTCAGTGACGCTCGCCGGCCGCACAACACCGCCATAGAAAAGGCTTGCCCCCGAGCCACCACGCCGTCCCTGTCACCATTCCCCGAGCATTTCGGGCGGCGCCACTCGCGCGGTGCCGCCCAATGGGCCGGGTAGACCTGGGTGGTCGCCCACCCAGGTCCCCCACACATCCGGTAAGCAGTTTGGCATAATCGAGAGAGGAGTCAAAAGTTCCCGCGAAGCCGAGGGATCGGGGGCGGTGGCGGGGGTGGGGGTAAAAGGGCGCGGCTTTTGGCGTCGGTCCACTCCGGTCAGGTGTTCGAGCCGTGATTTCGCCGTCGGGTTGGGAAGGAGATACTCGTCGAAGTCCCGTCGCGCTCGGCCGCGCGACCGTCGAGGAGGTGCATCAACCCCCGCCTTGAAAGCGTGGCGAAATCCGGGGATTTCGCCGTAAATGCTTCTCGCAGTTCGCGTAATGGTCGGGATCACGCTGGACGTCATCGGCGAGGATGTCCACGACTTCCCTGACGAATGCGGCGGGATCAAGGGCGAAGGCCCGCGCGTAATCGCGGTCAGCGTCGTCAGTGTGTCCGAGATGGTAATACGAGGAGCCGCGGGCGCGGTAGGCCGCGCAGGACTGCGGGTCGAGCCGGATGGCCGTATCGTAGTCGTCGATCGCGCCGCCGAAGTCATGTTGGATATGGCGGGCCGAGCCGCGGTACCGATACGCCCTGACCGAGCGCAGATTCGGGCCAATGCCCGGTCGTAGTCGGCGATCGCGCCGGCGTAATCTTTCTGGGCCTGGCGGGAACTGCCCCGGTCCCTATACGCGTCGGCATAGCGAGGGTTGAGCCCGATTGCCCGGTCGAAGTCGGCGATCGCAGCCGAGTAGTCCTTCCGGAAGTAGTGGACATTGCCTCGGTTCTTGTAGGCCCGCGCCGAGCATGGTTTCAGCGCGATGGCCGCATTGTAGTCGACGATGGCCCGTCGAGATCGCCGAGGGCCCCCCGGCAGTTGCCGCGGTCCGTGTAGGCGTCGGCGTGGCGCGGGTCGGCCGGATGGCTACGTCGTAGGCGGCGATCGCGCCGGCGAAGTCGCCATGGGCGGCGTAGACCCCTCCTCGGCGGTAGGCGGCCTCCGCGGGACGCGAGTCGGTCGGGGGGCCGGACGCAGTCGACGGTGGCCACGACGAACCCTTTGTGCATGAACTCGGCGGCGGTCGGCACCTTCGCCGCCGGGCCACGACGCCGCGCCCGTGTCCGGCGGGATCAGCCCGCCGCGGTTCGGAGTTGTCTTCATGAGTCGTCGGCTCCGGGAAGCTGGTGCGGCACGGGCACAACTCGGCTACATACTCCTGATTGTAGCACCAGAACAAGGCCGGCCCCCTCCCTCGAATTTTCCAGCTCTGAGGAATAACCATCGCGGGGATTCTCCCGGCAGCGGGCGGGTGGCCGTGGCCGGTCGGTCTGCGCGGACGGCGATCGGACTCGCAGGGGGGGCGAGCGACAGGGCGAACGTGTTTTGCTGACGAGCGGTTGGAAACTGGTGACCCGAGAATTGAACGGTGCCGAATGCAGCGAGCCCTTGCCGCCCAAGTTCACGGAGTCTACCATAGCGAGATCGTCCGCGAGGCTCTGCGCTTCTCGAAGGACAGGAGCAAGAACGGAATGCCAAGCTCAATGCGTTCGACAGGCAGTCAAACTGGGGTTCGATGAAATCGATAAAGGCAACGGCATCGTTCTGAAGGGCAAGAAGGAGATCGATCGATTCATTGCGGATATTGCAACCGAGGTCAGGACAAACACCGCGAAGAACGGCATGTAAGAAGTTGGAAGTCATCATCGCTCCGAAGGCGCGAAGCGACATCGCGAATATCGTTGCCTGGACGGAAGAGCACTTTGGCCCGCAAGTTTTAAAGCGTTACGCGAAACTCATTGCGACGGCAATCGAGCAAATCGCCGAGGATCGCAAATGTGCTGGTACCGTCGGCGGCCGGAGATCGCCGAACATTGCCGAACCTATCATCTCTATTTCAGCCGCACGGCCGCAGGACGGGCGGGGGATCGGATTCGCCCACCAATGAAAGAGACTGCGAAACCGGCCAAGAGAAAGCCGTGACTGGCATGAGCCTCTCCGCAAAGTGATCGCTACGCCGCGACTTCGCGCCGTCGGGTTTGATCGGAAAGCCGACTCGCCAACGTCAACGAACCAGTTAGGACATGATTGATCACTGACGCAAAGTGGAATCAATCGTCTCACTTGTCGACTTGCAACTTGACAAAAAGTTGCGTGCCTCTTATTATACCATCAGGTTAATTAACCGTATGGTAAATTATGCCGATCGATCAACTTAGCATCACATTTGCGGCCCTAGCCGACCCAACAAGGCGCACGATCCTGGCTCGCCTGTCGCAGGGACAGGCGGCAGTGCTGGACTTGGCCAAGCCGTTCAACATGACTCTGCCGGCGGTCTCAAAGCACCTCAAAGTGCTCGAAAAGGCCGGCCTGATCGAGCGCTCGCGCCACGCGCGCAATGGCGGCCGTGCACATTACGAGCCCGGCCGTTGCAGGATGCAGCTTCATGGATCGAGGGCTACCGCAAGTTTTGGGAGGGAAGTTTCGATCGTCTCGACGACTATCTGAAAGAGTTGCAAACCGAAACTGATTCTCAAACCGATTCACCCAAGAGGAAATAGGAGCCTTTGCATGCCGGCCGATCCCCGACTGACTGAAGCGAACCTGGATAACCCTGTGGAGATCGTGATCTCCCGAACTTTCGCCGCGCCACGTGAACTGGTCTGGCGGGCGTGGACGGATCCGAAGCATGCCGGACGATGGTGGGGGCCGGCGGGCTTTTCCACCACGACGCACTCGATGCATTTCACTCCCGGTGGATCTTGGCGATACACAATGCACGGCCCAGACGGTCGAAACTATGAGAATGAGATTACCTATATCGAGATCGTCGAGCCGTTGCGGCTGAGCTACAAGCTCGGTGGGGTTGAGAGCGACGAATCCGTCCGCTTCCATACCGATGTTACCTTCGAGCAAACCGGCGGAAAGGGAGGAGAGATTAGGGTCACTATGCGATCCGTGTTCGCCTCTGCCGAAGCACGTGACTTCGTCATCAAGACCTACCACGCCGTCGAGGGTGGGAAACAGCACCTCGCCAACTTGGAAGATTATCTTGAGACGATTTCGGTCGGCGAAGCGAACGAGCCGGCGTTTTCGATCAGCCACGTTTTCAAGGCCCCGCGCGAGAGCGTTTGGCAAGCGTGGACCGCGCGTGAACACCTCATGCGTTGGTTCGGGCCCAAAGGCTCAAGCCTCTCGAGTGCCGAACTCGACCTGCGCCCGGGGGGCTCGCTCCACTATTGCATGAGCGGGCCGGGCATGGAGATCTGGGGCCGCTGGGTCTTTCGCGAGATCGATCGACCCGACAAACTCGTTTTTGTAAGCAGTTTTTCGAACGCCCTTGGTGAGATCTTACCGTCTCCGTTTCCGGGCCTCGAAAACTTTCCGCCGGAAGTGCTCACCATCGTCACATTTGTCGATCATGCTGGCGTCGGCAAGGGAACGCTCGTCACCGTCGAGGCCAGGCCAATCAACGCAACCGTTGCACAACGTGACTTCTTTACGTCGTTCCACGGCTCGATGCGCCAAGGCTGGACGGGCACGCTGGAACAACTCGCGAAGTTCTTGGGCTTGGACGCGTGATGTGTCACCTCTGAACGCCGCGAACCAAGACCGAGGGGTATTCCGCTTTGTCGGCCGATGGTCTCTTGATTGATTGTTGAAACTCCTCACCCGGAACATTGCCATGCGATTCATTGTCCCTGTCGTCGCGATCCTCTCGATCACGTTGGAATGGTCTCCGATCACAGTAATTGCCGCGGAACCGGATTCCCAGGATCCGGCATATCATCACGACGGCGAATTGGCAGGCTCGCTCAAGTCCGATCAGCCGCTCCCGTTGTACGACGTCGATCCGGCTCACCTGGCCAATCGGCTGTTCGCCGCGTTCTTCATTCGCGAAAGCAAGATTCCCACGAAGCGCGGAGGGCAGCCAGTCAAACGGATCGAGGGGGGCGACGTGGTCGACTTCTACGCCTGGCCATCCAGCACCTACTGGTCGGAACCGGCGACAATGAACCGCATTTCCGCTCTGCTGGAAGAATGCCTGGCCGAACCGACTCGTCTTCGACCTGCCGACCCGTTGCGTCGCGCCGTTCTGTTGCGCGATCTCTGGGCGCCATTCGATTTTTTCATCGGACGTCACATCGCTCGGGACGGAAATCAGAAGACGCGTCAACAACGTGACGATCTCTGCCGCAAGCTGGCCGGAGTGATCCGTGGACTGACACTGACGGCCGCTGAGATTGAATCGCTTCCTGACAGTTACACTCTTGCCGTCAATTCGGGCCGATTCGCAACCGAGCACAATTTCGATCCAGCAGTGGATTATCTGCCCCCGCGCATGCTGACCCATCCCGAGGAATGGCAGGAAATCGACTTTTATCAGTCGCCCTCGATTCACGACAACCCTCCGGAACGCTTCTTGACATTGCATACGCGGGCTTACATCGGCCGGTCTTATTTTCGAATCTTTTATCGCTTTCCGGGCGGGCGAAAGGCCCTGGAGACGTTTCTTCCGCAGGTGGAGGCACATGGCGTCAACTGGAAGATGGCGGCACAGCGGGGGTTTCTCGCACTGACCCAGGACGCGCCGCAGGTACCCGTCGGCACGGAGGTCGTCCTGGTACAGTTCATGATGACGCTTGACGACCAACTTCACCCCACGCCAACTCCTGTGGTCGAGACTGTACGATTACGCGTGTTCGCCAACGTCAACGGGACGGCGGAGCCGCCCACGAACACCGGAGTGGGAATGAATGTTGCCGAGTACGCGCTCAAAAGGCGGTTGTTGTTTGCTAACCAGAAACAAGGCGGCCTTGCGCGTGAACCGGACGATCAACCGCTTTACCGCGTGATCTTCATGGGTGACAAGGCGCCGGATTGGGGCGATATCGGACGAACATTGACGATTTCGCAGGATTGCCGTCGATGTCACACCGGTGGCGGGCAAATCGGCTCGCAGACGATCTTCTCGCTGTTCAATCAAGGGGGCTTTGCTATGGGTGCGCAAATGGGAATCTCCCACCCACTCGCCGCACACACTCCCAGCCCCCGCGGCTCACGGGCGGTTGCCTGGAAGACTCAGCACGAGACCTATCGGCGATTACTGGAGTACACGGAAAAGCGATCGGACAACTGACGCATTAAACTGTATGGCGGCCAGCGCCGAGTTTCCCTCGCCGAAGCCGGACGACGCCTGTCATCGACCGGCAACCGTCGGGCTGATTTGTTGGTTGGGTCGGAGGAAAGCTGCTGCGAATCGGGTGCTTTCACGAGCTGCACGATCGGGCCAGAGAAAACGAGAATTTGCCAGGGGCCAGACGGAGTGGGCAAGCTTTGTGCAAGTCGTTGGCGCTTGCTGGTGCTCGTGCTAATGCGGACGACTTTCGAGACGAGCAAAAATGGGCTAGGCTTGAAATTGGACATGATCAACGGCCTTGAAATCGACAATGGGGCCTAAGATCAGTGAAATCGTTGGAGCCCCGCCGCTTGCAAGATCGACGTCAGAGGGCAGCGCTCGGCCGATTCAGATCGCCGTGCGCCGGTTTAGGCGGCGCACGGGTGAAGGATTTCTGGTGATCACCAGAGAGCCTTGGGAGGTCTTCTTCGAGGGGGTCGAGCAGCTTTCCGACCAATTCTGTGAGAAGTGTTCGATTACGACGGCGCGACCTGCCCCGCGACATTACGGACGCGTCCGCCACGATCTGGAGCAAGCGGGCCGAGCTTCTCGCTCGGTGTCGGCTGATTGTATTTCTTACAGGCCCGCGTCTGACGCCGGTGCCCGGCTTGGCCCGTCCGGCCTTGGCCGGCTGGGCTCCGCCGTGCCGCCTACCGGGCATGCGTGACCTGGCTCCGCTCGGCTTTTGCCAGCTTGAGCTCAGCGGGCAGACTGAACTCGGGCCACGCGAAAGCCCAGGAAGAAGATCGGGCGGTCCGGCTTGATCCACCCCACGCGGCCCGCCGAGCGACGGAAGCGCGGGGAAGTAGCGAGCCCGAGGTCGCGGCACATCCGGGACGGGGCCCCGAAACGACCTGGCGGGTCGTCGACGGGCGAATGGTTATAATACTCCACGCTGTAGCAATCCGAACACCACTCGCACACATTTCCGAGCATGTCGCACAAGCCCCAAGCGTTGGGCCGAAATCGGCCCACGGGCTTGGTGTAGACATCACCATCCCGCGCCGCGGTCGTTTTCCGGCCTGAATACTTTTCCTTTGCCGTCCCATCCGCGACGTTCCTCACCTCCGCGAGCCTTTCGGGGTCGTCGCCGCAGTAGTAGCGTGTCTTCGTCCCGCGCGGCAGGCGTACTCCCACTCCGCCTCCGTCGGCAGCCGATACACGTTCCCTTGACGCTCCTCACGGTTCAACCAGTTGATGAACGCCTGGGCATCATCCCAGGTCACGTTCACCACCGGGTGGTCGTCGGTCTGTTCGAAACCCAGGGTTCAGCCAGTTGAACCGCGGGTGCTGCTTGATTGCCTTGACCCTCTTCGCTGTATCTATGACGCCCCAGGCCCCCTTGCCGTCTCTTTCGGCCTCGGTCCGGTATCCCGCGCTTTCGACAAACCTGCGAAACTGGCCACGCGTGACCTCGGTCACACCCAGGAAAAAGGGATGAGTGATCCGTACGCGGTGCTGGGGTTTTTCATCGCTCGCGGCTTCCTTGTCATCGTTCGGCGAGCCCATCAAGAATTCGCCGGCGGGGATTAGTTTGAGACTCATACCGATCGAGTTCGTGATTTGCTCCGGCTTTTGATCCCCGCTTTTCTTTGGGACCGCGTCGCCGGAATCGTTCGCGCGGCCAATTGTCACGCTCGGTTCAGGCCGCACTCCAATCCTCTTCTGATCGGGGAATGAGCTGGGTCTTTCAAGGGCGTTGCGGGCCAGGCGGAAGCCCAGGTCACGGAACCGGTCGCCTCGAAAGTAACCGCCGCGGTGCGCCGACCGGACGAGGCGCGGGTCGTTGACGCAGCCCCCGCCGCGAACAACCCGATGCCAGAAGTCTGCGTGCCCGCGCGGATCAACTGGCGGCGATTGGTCGTAATACACGGCGTCGTATGCGTCCCAACACCACTCCCACACATTTCCATGCATGTCGAACAGCCCCCATCCATTTGGCTTCTTTGCACCACCGGATAAGTCTTGCCCTTTGAGTTTCCGTGGTACCAGCCAAACTCACGCACGCCCTCCGGATCATCGCCAAACCAATACCGCGTCGACGTGTTTGCCCGGCACGCATACTCCCATTCCGCCTCCGTCGGCAGCCGATAGCCGGGACGGCCCCAATCCAGGACGCGCACATTTCCTCCGTCAATCTCGTAAAACGCGGCCAGGCCCTCCTTCTCAGTGAGTTTGTTGCAAAACTTCACGGCATCGAGCCAGGAAACTTGTTCTACAGGGTGCCGATCAGTCGACTGGCCAGCAACTTGGTCCCTTCCTCCGCCATTGGCCGAGAAATAGCTTGGATTGGTTCCCGTGACGCTTTCGTACTGAGCTTGCGTCACCTCAGTCGCACCCAGATAAAACGGCCGGGCGATCCGTGCGCGGTGCTGGGGTTTTTCTTGGTTCTCGGCTCCCTTGTCACTGTCCGGCGAGCCCATCAAGAATTCGCCAGCCGAGATCAACTTGAGCGTCATCCCGATCGAGTTCGTAACCGTGCCAACCGACTCCGCGTCCTCTGCGATCCGCAGTACGCCTGGTGGTGTTGCCTCCGTCGTCTCCGGACCTGTGTTGGCTGAGCCACCCGGACCCGCGGGACGGTGCTCGATGGTAACGCCGGACGTTCTCACCCCCGTGTGAACGTCTTCTGGCACCGTTATCTTGGTCTCACCGTTCCGGACCCTGATCGTAATGACGATCAGCCCGAGCACGATCAAGCCAAACACCGATGATGTGGCGAGCGCCGGCCAGATCCAAGGCGGTCGACGAATCGGCGCCGCGGCGCGAGCCAACTTCAACCGTGGCATCGCCTGCTCCTTCCGCGGCTGCTCCTTCGGCCGTGGTTTTACCTTGTAAGCCGGCGACTCACCGTCCTTCAGCTCGAGGAGGGTCTCCCGACCCCTCACTCTCCGCTCCGGTCTCCGACGACTTGGGCTCGGATGGTGGTGATACCGTACGCGGGTTCGGGGCAGGCGTGCGCCGGGTTGACGCCGATCGTTGGAGTCGGGGAGCCGCCCGGTGCGGGTATTGGGAATGGCCGTGTGTGAACCCGACGGTTGCGATACGGCCGGCTTGAAGAAGGGCGTCGGCGTTCGGCGACGTCGCCCGGAGTCTGAAAACGTCGGTTCGGCTCCTTGGCGATCATCCTGGCCACAATCGCGGCCAGCTCGACGGGAACCTCCGGGCGGACCAGGTTCAGCGGTCTGGCATCCATTGAGAAATGCGCCTGGTAGACGTCCCAGAGATGGTAGCCGCGGAACGGCGGGCCGCCAGTGAGGAGGTAATAGAGTGTGCATCCCAGGCTGTAGATGTCGGCGCGAATGTCAGCCGACTTGGCGTCGCGGATCTGTTCGGGGGCGATGAAATCGGGCGTGCCGACCATTTGGCCTTCGCGGGTCAGTCCACTGTCGGACTGTCCCTCGCTGGTGACCTTCGCTAGCCCAAAATCGAGAACCTTGACGATCGGCTTCTTGCCCTCGCGCGTGAGCATTAGGTTCGCTGGCTTGATGTCGCGGTGGACCATGCCGTGCGAATGCGCGTGCCTCGAGACCCAGCGCCGCCTGATGCACGAAGTTGGAAGCATGCGCGACGAGGAGTGGGCCGTTGGACTCGACCATTTTCGCCAGGTCGTAACCATCGACGTATTCCATCGCCAAGACCAGGCTCCGGCCCAGTCGTATGGCCGAATAGGCAGCGACTATGTTGACGTGTTGAAGTCGAGCGGCCGACTGGATTTCGCGGAGAAAACGCTCGAACACACCGGGCCGTTCGACCAAATGGCTGGCGACGACCTTGAGTACTTCCTTGCGGCCCATGAGCTTGTTATTCGCAAGGTAAACCACGCCCATCCCTCCGCGCCCAGCTCGCGGACAATTTCCCAGTCGGGGTGGTCGACCATCTCCGGCGGCAGTGTCTCGGGCGGCGGCGAAGGGACGAACGGGTTCGGAGACCCCTCGTCGGATGACGCCTCGGAGGGACCCATCCGAGGCTGTCTTGTCCGGTGTGGGCTTGGCCCTTTGCAGCCGTTCCAAGAATTCATCCGACGACAGCTCGGTGACCCGCTGCCGGCAGGGATCGCAACCCTCCAAGTGCTGGCTGACCGATGCCGACGAGAAATCATCGAGCTTGCCAAGGCCGTAAGCCTGCAAGATCGGGTCGGCGGGGTGGAGGGTGGCAGTTGTGCCCATCACGCGATCTCCTCAGCCGGGATGAAGATTCGAAAGCCGATCGAACACTACAAAGAGAAAGGCCGCCGCGACGCGGAACCTGCCACGAAAATGCGAAACTATTTTGACCCCGACCGGCCCTGCGCCGTAAGTTTTGATGCTTCACTACCTTGGGACCAACGCAACGCGTTCCTCGCCGGGACGATTCTGTCGGCTCCGCGTCATCCACAACACATGACAGATGATATGCCTCTCTGGTGTACGGAACAAGAGACCGGGTCGGTTTCGACAAGAGGCAATGGCTGCAAGGATTCTTTGATCGATTTCGAGGCGCACATGGCGAACACAGGCCGACCTAACCGCGAAATGAGCGCCTCCTGTGCATGGTTGCGGCGCGATGATCGGGGCAAACCGGGTGTTTTGTTTTTCGGTCTCCCCACCACGGGGTCACGTCCGGTAACGCTTTTCCAGGCACCCGGTCTACTCGCCTGTCAACGCGAAAGCGCTTGCCTCATCCGCCGACACGCGGCGTTCGCGCCGGCCTCGGCGGCTGTGTGGGCGAGGTCGAGCAGTCGGCTAATGGGCCCATCCACGTGCCGGGCCTGCACGCCATCGGTGGCCCAGGAATCCTCCGGAAAAGTCGTTGAAAAGCGCTATAATTCAGCGCCTATTCTCAAGGAAGCGGCGGATTATGCCGATGATGACGGTTATAACAGACGTGTTTTCTCATTTCTCGACCCCAATGCGGGAGGCGACGAGACGTCATGGTGCGCGACGGTGTCGTAGATATAGTCGTGAGGCTGCGCGACTGCGGGTTCGATCCGCGGAGGGTCGGCGAAGACGGGTCGGAGTCGCGCTGTCCCGGACATCGTAGCTTCGACCATTCGCTTTCTATCACCCGCAACGAGTTCAGCCACGCCGTGCTCGAGTGCCGGGCCAGCCAGAACTGCCATCAGACGAACTTTTCCGACCGAACGCAGCGAGTCCTTGCCGCCCAAGTTCGCGGAGAATACCATATGATAAATACCAACAGAACGCGGAGGCCAGTCATGGCAGTTGCGAAAGTGTTCCGAACGGGCCGCAGCCAGGCGATTCGGCTACCGACGGAGTTTCGCGTCGAGGCAGACACGGTCCACCTTAAGCGCACGGGTGAAGGATTTCTGGTGATCACAAGAGAGCCTTGGGAGGTCTTCTTCGAGGGGGTCGAGCAGCTTTCCGACCAATTCTGTGAGAAGTGTTCGATTACGACGGCGCGACCTGCCCCGCGCATTACGGGCGCGTCCGCCACGATCTGGAGCAAGCGGGCCAGGTGATCGGCGCCATGGACTTGCTGATCGCCGCGCACTGCCCTCGCCCTTCCGGCGACGCTGGTGACAAATAACCTCGCCCACTTTCAGCGGGTCTCCGACCTCTCGGTGTTGCATTGGCCGTGACTCACCGCGATCCCACCCGACTTGGGTAGCGCGGGGATGACGGCCAAGAGCTTACCGGCTGCTAAGAACTTTTGGACGCGGGAGCACGAGCGCCGCTCAGTCGGCACTTCGGCGGCACTTGCGGAACTCCCAACCAAGCCTCGCGGGACACCAGCGTCGAGTGACCAGACGTCAAAACGAACACACTATGACCCGCGCGAAAACCGGGACCGGACCTGACCCCGCGCGCGGAACCGGCTACCGGACCTGCCCCCACGCATGACTCCGACCCGCGCTCAAAACCAGAAACCAGACCTGCCCCCACGCACGAAAGCACGAAACGACGAAGTATTCGAGGGTAGACGAGCGACTATCAACAGGGAGTTTGCTGGCCAGTCCCTCGCAAGCTGATGCCGGAGTCAACCTGAAATCCTTTTCGTCATCACGTGCCGGGCAGGAAAAGCGAGAAGATTCGAATAACTCATCATAAGTATCATCCGGCCGGGGATTGGAGCCCGGCTCGCAGGGCGCAAAACCAACACTGTGACGCAAAATGCCAACCGAGTGACGCAAACGGGGAGAGGGCCGGCAATTTGCGTCACGGCGCAAGTCATTTCCGGCCATCCACTTAAAAATGGCCGTGACGCAAATGACGCAAATAACGCAAATCCGCGGACCTTGCGGGCCGGCGGCGGAGGCGATGGCCCGGTGGGCCCGGTGCGTGTCCTTCGCCACGAGGCACCGGTGCAACTCGATTGCCGCGCCAATGATCCGCTCAGTCAACGCTTCGTGTTCGAGAGCCACTTTTCTCTCTCCTGCATTCCTGGTTTCCTTATCAAACCTTTCCATCCGACCGCAGTTGCAATGGGGGGAAGGCTCCTGTCCTAGGGTACAGTTGCGCAACAAAACTCACGGGAACGCTCAGGTTCATCAAGGCCAGCTTTTCATCAGGGCGAGGCCGTGGCGCGCGGGCTCGGCCACGTGCCAGGGACATTTACGAGCGTGCTGGAATCGAACCGGGCGGCGGCGGGTGAGGCGGTACTCGAATAGCCGTGACCCAAACCGGCGAAGCGCCGTACGCAAACGGTAACCGGGCCGGCAATTTTGCGTTGTGACGCAAGTCTTTTCTGATCAAACACTTCAGAATGGCCGCAACGCAAACAACGCAAATCCGCTGAGGTCACGGGGAGGCGGCGAAGGCGATGCGGCGAGCGTTTCCTTCCGTTTCGGGGCGGCGTTTTGGCGGAGCCTGTCTACTGGGTCAGGTCGTAGTGTCCTTCCATCCTGGTCCGCCACCAAAGACGCGATTGGTACCGGCCAAGGGCAGACCGGTGATCAGCGAGGCTTCGAGGCTCAGGGCACGAAGGTCCTCGGGCTCGAGATGGTGCACATCGCTCTTGCCGCATGCTCGAGCCAGCATTTGGATCTCGGAGGTCAAGGCGTGGAAGAAGTTGGCGACTCTGTCGGCGGCTTCGTCAATGTCGAGTCGGGCGGTAAGCTCGGGGTCCTGTGTCGTGATCCCGACCGGACAGCGCCCCGTATGGCAATGGTGGCAAGAGTAAGGGGCGGCCCCGATCTTATAATAGTCTTCAACATAGATAGGTTTGTTGCAATTAAGCGCGATCAGGAGGGCGGTGCCGAGGTAGCATGCGTCGGCGCCTAGGGCCATCGCCTTGGCGCAATCGGAGCCGTGGCGGAGGCCGCCGGCGATCACGAGCTGCACTTGTCCGTAGAGGCCGATGTCTTCAAGAGCGGCTCGGGCCTCGCAGACGGCCGCCAGGGTGGGGATCCCGGTGTGTTCCTGGAGCAGCTCGGGAGAGGCGCCTGTGCCTCCTTCCATGCCGTCGATGACAATCACGTCGGCCCCCGCCTTGGCTGCCAGCCGGACGTCGTCGAAGACGCGGGAGGCCCCCATCTTGACGAAGATCGGTACCTGGTGGTCGGTCGCTTCCCGCAGCTCGGCGATCTTGATGACCATGTCGTCGGGGCCAAGGAAGTCAGGATGGCGGCATGGCGAGCGCTGATCGACCCCGGGAGGCAGGTCCCGCAGGCGGGCGATCTCGTCGGAGATCTTCGAGCCGAGCAAGAGACCGCCGGTCCCGGGCTTGGCACCCTGGCCGATCGTCAGCTCGATCGCGTCGGCCTGGCGGAGGTGCTGGATGTTGATTCCGTAGCGGCTGGGCAGGATCTCGTAAATCATCACGCGCGATTCGGTGCGTTCCACGTCGAGCATCCCGCCGTCGCCGGTGGTGGTCGAGGTCCCGGCCCGCCGCGCCCCGCGCACAGCGCGGTCTTGGCATTTCGGGAGAGAGCGCCGTAGCTCATCCCAGTGACCATGAGGGGGATCTCCAGCTCGATCGGCCTGGCCGCGAAGCGAGTGCCGAGCACGGTGCGGGTGGCACAGGCTTCTCGGTAGCCTTCGAGGGGGATGCGGGTGAGCGTGCCGGGGATGAACGTGAGGTCGTCGAACGTCGCCCAAGTCCTGGGGCGAAGCGAGCCAAACCCGCGGATGCGATATCGCGCCAGCTCGGCCTTGATCTGGATATCCTCGATGACCGCGGCCGTAAAGGTGCCCGACGGCTCGCGCGGCGACGGATCGCCGCCGATCAGACGAGCGGTCTCGGCCGCGGATCGAACCAGAGGACTGCCATGTTCGTCATTAACAGATGAGTCGATCAAATGGGCTGATCCTGAGCTTGTGTGTCGGGTGATGAGGGTATCAGCACGGCGCCATTGGGTTCAAACCGGGGTGGCACAGCCAAGCTCTCAAGGGCCTGGCGAAGATACTTCTTGGCGGGTTCGGCGTAATCGGAGTGATTGGTCAGCTTGAGCACCCGGTAAAAATCGGCGATGCCGTCTTTGACGAGGCCCTTCTTCACCAGGCAGACCCCGCGCTGCAGGTAGGTGTCGGGGTCATGGGCTTGAATTTGCATGAGCTGGTCGAAGTCGGCGAGCGCCCCGTCGAAGTCTCCGCTTTCGGTTCGCAGCTTGGCACGCTCCAGGTAGGCTTTGGGCAGCAGAGGGTCGCATTCGATGGCACGGTCGAGATCGGTCAGGGCCTCTTCTGTCTTGCCCATCTCGTGGTAAACCACGCCGCGCCGGCAATAGCCCTCCGCCAGTTCGGGCGTGGCCTGGATCGCGTCGGTATATTCGCGAAGAGCGGCGTCGAAATTCTTTTCAGCGAAATGTTTACGTCCCGCCTTGAGACGGAGGGGAGCTTGTTGGCGAAGCTGATGCCGGACCTTCAAATGACCGATCCACATGAACCCCGCGGCCGAGCAGGGCGCGAGCATCGCGGCGGCGAATGCCAGGAGCCGCGTACTCTCGGTGTATCGGTATCTCTTGATCGTGATCATCTCGCCCGACGTCTCGATGGTCGTCTGCTCGCGTATCACGAGAAACAAGATCATGAACAAGCCCAGCCCGCCCAGGCCCAGAAAACGGCCCAACCATCTCGGCTTCCAGAACGAAAGCAGGATGCCGGCGGCGGCGAGAGAAGCCGCGAACGCCATCGCGACGGCGATTTCTCGCTGGCCCGGCCAGTTAATGACTTGTTCGTAAAGGTCAGCAAGTCTCATCCACCGAGACCCCTCGTCGTTCCGGTCCGCGTTTTGCACAAGATCCCGAAGCCCACTCGGTTTGTCGGTGCAAGCAACGAGTAAAGATGAACCAGCCCCGAACTGGACAAAACGACCACGCATCGGGTAGTGATCTCTTAATGCGAATGCGAGGGGCTCGTACCGACGCGACGAAGGGAATCCTCACGGGCCTTCACTTTACGTGGGTGGTGGCCCGGTGTCAACCAACTGATCGGGCCTCCCAGTCGCTTTTTCTCGAACGGCCGGGCCGAGTGACGATTACAGAGCCGATTTCCACAAGTCTCTTTCGGTTATCTGGAAATTCCAGAGTCGCCTTCCCGCCACTAATTTGCGGAAGCCGGCGGATGGTGGGGTTATCCGCCAGCGATCCAGAGCGGCTTCGAGTTGATCCCGATCGGTCACTGTAAGGTCCTCGAACACGGCGTCGGCCCCCAGCTCACCGTGTTTTCCGCCCAGGAAGATGGTCCCCGCGTACATGCTGTCACCGATGCCGTGCGCGGCATCGCCGCAAACGATGATTTGCCCCTTTTGCATCATGAAACCAGCCATCGGCCCGACGTTGCCGGCGACGATCAGCATCCCCCCTTTCATCGCAATGCCGGCGCGGGTTGAGGCGTCGCCCCGCACGATCACCGTCCCCGCGCGGATCGAGGCGGCCACCGCATTGCCGGCATGACCTTCAATGTCGATGATGCCATCGCGCATGCTCTCGCCGGCTCCCCAGCCGGCTCCGCCGCGAACGATCACGGTCGCCCCGTCGTTCAAGCCGGCGACGTAGTAGCCCACGCTCCCCTCGATTGTCACTCGCACCTGTTCCGGCAGAGCCACGGCCAGATTGTGACGCGCCGCGGGCCGAACCAACCGAAGATCGGTCGCGCCGGCCGCAATGGCCGAGCGGATCATCTGGTTGATTGTTCGCACCGGCAGCTCGCCGCAGTCGATCGTTTCCACTTGAGAGCCAGCATCCGTTGTCATGGACAAGACGGGCCTCCTATCAGCGACTCTGACGGCCCGCTAAGAGGATAAAAGATCGCCGATCCCGGCGGCGGCTCGAAGGCGGAATAATCTCCCGGAATCGCCCTGCGCAACGCGATCTCCTCGGTGGCGACGGCGACAAAACGGTCTGTATCCGCCAGCATCAAAGGTTTAAATCCGAATCGGTCGCGCACGATCCCCAGTCCCTGGGACGAAACGACCAGATAATTATACGCACCGTCAAGGTCCGCGATCGAGGCTTCAAGTGCTTCGGCGAGGGTCAGCCCCTCAGAGCATTCGTTCACGCAGATAGACGCCAATGACTTCAGAATCGTTGTCGGTGTAGAAAGTGACGCCTTCCTGTTCATAACGGCGCCGCAATTGGTGGTAGTTGGTCACGTGGCCATTGTGAACGCTCGCGAGGTCGGCCACCCCGTGCACCCAGAAGGGTTGGGAGTGGGAAAGGTCGATCCGGCTCTCGGTCGACATCCTGGTGTGGCCGATCGCCATGGGGCCTCTCCAATGCGACAGACCGTAGGCCGCGTCGAGTTGGGCGGGCGACCCAACTTGCTTCACCAGGTCGAGCCTCTGACCGAGGCTGAGAACTTCCAGGCCGCCCCGATCGGGCGCCGAGCGCTCTTTCCAAGTCGAGCGGCGTGACGCCAGGCCCAGGGCTGAACGAAAATTGCAGGGTGTTGTCGGCCCGCCTTGGCAAAGTCTCATCGGAGAGAAGAACGGGCTCGCCGATTGCCTTTAAACGATCGAGTACGTGGACGTCGGCCGGAGTGATTCGAACCTTCCAGAGATTCTCGAGCCCGGGAGCGGGCGGAGGCCCGATCACGGCAACGCCGGCGCTGTCGGGCCCTCGACACGCCAGGGCGTCCAGCATGGTGAGCACCAAATGTCCCGTGGGTGCTTTTTGTCCGGCCGTTTTGTCCCAGAAGCCGACGATGCCACACATGGCGTTACCCCAACCATTGAAAATCAGGTGGTGCGACAGTCAAATTTACTAGCGTGCGTGGTCGGTATCGTTAACAATTAACGAACAAATGACCGCGAAAGTCGCGTACGTGCACAAGCCGGCAGCGCGTGGCTTTCTCCAATTCAGTAAAGGACCAGTGTGCGCATCCCCAACCTGGAAGAACAGCTTGTCGAGCTGGAGCGGCGATTTCAAGACGACGGGATCGCTTATCTGCTGATCCAGTTCGTTGACATCCATGGCTCACCCAAGGTAAAGCTTGTGCCGGCATCGACTTTACGATCGGTCGTAGACGTCGGCGCTGGCTTCGCAGGCGGGGCGGTCTGGGGCGTTGGCCAAGGGCCCGCTTCCCACGATCTGCAGGCCCGAGCCGATCTCAAAAGCTACACGCCATTACCGTACGAGCCTGGGGTCGCGCGGTTCGCGGCCGACCTCTACGTGGACGGCAAGCCCCATCCGTATTGTTCACGCGTCAATCTCAATCGTCTGATCGCCCGGGCTTGAGCACACGGGTTTCTCTTCAACGTCGGCATCGAACCCGAGTTTTTCTTGGTGGTAAAGAACCCGGACGGTTCGATCCGTGGTTGGGACCCGCATCAAGTCGACGACCTTGCCAAGCCGTGTTACGATTATCAAGGGATTTCCGGCGCACTCGATTTCTTGCGCTCGCTCAACGATGGGCTTGCCCAGCTTGGCTTGGGGCGTGTACCAGTCTGATCACGAGGACGCGAATTTCCAGTATGAGGTCAACTTTCGCTATACAGATGCGTTAACGACGGCCGACCGTCTGACTTTCTTCCGGATGATGGCCGGCCAGCTCGCCCAGCGGTCGGGGGCGATCGCGACCTTCATGGCCAAGCCGTTCTCGAGCCGCACGGGTTCCGGTGCCCACATGCACTATCACCTGGCCGACGCATCGTCCGGGGCTAATTTGTTTCTCGATGAGTCGGACCGCCGCGGCCTGGGCCTTTCGGCGCTGGCGTATCAATTCATCGGCGGTGTGCTCGACCATGCCCCGGCCCTCTGCGCGGTCACGTCGCCCACGGTCAATTGCTACAAGCGGTTGCAGATGGGGCCCGCTCTCACAGGCTCGCGGTCAGGATACACCTGGACGCCGGCATTCATCTCGTATGGAGACAACAACCGGACCCAGATGCTTCGCGTCCCCGAGGGGGGCCATATCGAGGATCGCTCGATTTCGAGCGCTGCTAACCCCTACCTCGCCATCGCGGCCTACCTGGCCGCCGGACTCGACGGCATCACTCGCCAGCTCGATCCCGGCGAGCCCAACCTCGACAACCTGTACACATCGGACCTGCAAACCATGGCTCGTCGCGGCGTGCGGACGCTGCCCCAAAGCCTGACGGAGGCCCTTGCTCATTTCGACCAAGACGACGTCATTCGCGAAAGCCTGGGCCCGATCGCCGACGAGTTTTCTCGCCTCAAGCACGACGAGTGGCGTGAGTACCATGCCCAGGTCGATACCTGGGAAATCGAGCGTTACTTGACGGCGTTATGAACCAGCTCGTGGTCGGTCAACTCCGCAGGACAACGATCATGGAACAAATTAACGCTAAGCATGTGATTATTGGTGCTGGCGCGATGGGCTCGGCCGCCGCCTATCAACTGGCGCGGCGGGGAGAGCCGGTGGTGTTGATCGAGCAGTTCGCGCTGGGCACGATCGAGGCAGCTCTCATGGCGCGGCGCGGATCACGCGGCATTCCTACGCCGACCCTCAGTACGCTCGAATGATGCCCGCCGCTTTCCGTGCCTGGAGGGAGCTCGAGGCCGATGCCGGTGAAGCCTTGTATATACGCACGGGCGGCCTCTCGTTCTCACCCCCGGAGGCCGACTACGCGGCCCGAGTCGCGTCCAGCTTGATGGAACTCGAAGTGCCCCATTGGCGCGGTTCGGGGCGAGCGTGGAACCAGCGGCATCGCGCATTTCATTTGCCCGAGCATTATGACGTCGTCTTCGAGCCCGACGCCGGCATGCTCAGGGCTGCTCGGGCCGTCGCCTTGCAGGTGGAAATGGCCCAGGCCAGGGGCGGCGAACAGACTCGGGTGATCGCGAACTCCCCCGTACTGCGCATCGAGCTGGATTATAATCGGCCGGTCGTGATCACCAAAGACGCCCGGATCGTGGCCGATCGGCTCATCGTTTCGGCCGGTGCGTGGATCGAGCGCCTTTTGCCCTTGCTTCCGGTGCGGCTTCGCCCAACGCGTCAGCAAGTGCTTTATCTGCGTGCGTCCGACGCAATGCCATTTTGCATCGGCCATTTTCCAGTGTTCATTTTCAAGGGAACTTCCTCCGAGCATTCGTTTTACGGGATGCCCGACTTCCTGGGCCGGGGCGTCAAGGTCGCCCGCCACGGCGGGCCCGACTGCGACCCCGATGTCGATGACCGTGAGATTGGCGAAGACTACCAACGCACCGTCCGCAACTTCTTGAGAGATCATTTGCCCGACTTGGCCGAAGCCTCGGTCGTTTCCACCGAGGTGTGTCTTTACACCGTGGCCTTCGATGATCGGTTTCTGGTCGATTTTCTGCCGGGCCGGACGGACGTGATCGTTGCCAGCCCATGCAGCGGACACGGATTCAAGTTCTCATGCTTGATCGGCCGGATTTTGGCCGACCTGGCCGTCGTGGGGGGCACCGACCTGCCGGTAGCCTTCTGGAGAATTGCACAGACTCTCGAGGAAGTCTAAAGAGTGTGGCCGTATAATGACGGTGCTAATGCCATCTTTTTTCCAGCGATCTGCCGAGATGATTGTGCATGACTGCGCAGAGAGGGGAAAACGAGGTAAAAATGGCGAGCAATGAGACTTGTGGCTCGGCGGCGTTCGGTGTCATCGATAAGTTGTCGATGGGATATTGAAAATTCTTTGTCGAGCGTAGACAATAAAGATCGAGCGAGGGATATCGCGAGTTGACTTTGTTTCCTCTTTCCGACACGGTGAAGACTCCCATGACCCGCACGCTTACCGAAAACCCAACCATGCTCCCGGCGGGAAAACCGGTGATCCCGCCGGTGGCTCAGTCGAAGTGGCGCTTTCGTACTGGTCCTGTGTCGCCGTGGAAATGGGCGGTAATAAGTTGTCTGTTCCTGGCAATCTCGGGCGGGATACGGATCGGTCGCGACTTGCGGTTTTCTGGTCAAGCTCGGTCCAGCAAGAAATGTCCGTTTCCTCTCAGCGAAATTCCCAGGGTCATGGGGACGTGGAGCGTCGTCGAAAACTCAGAGACAACACTCGATCCCGAGATAGCGCGGTTGGCCGGAACGTCCGACCACGTTATTCGGTCTTACGTCGACTCAACGAGCGGCGAAGAGGTCTCGGTGTTGGTTCTTTATGGGCTCGCCGATTCCGTGTTTGGGCACACGCCCGAGCTTTGTTACAAAGCCGCAGGTTACCGGCTGGTTCCCCCGATCGAAGATCGTGAATTGTCTATGACGGGCTCCACAACCCCGGTCCGGTACCGATCGGCATTTTTCAGCAGGACCGCCGTTGGCCTGACGCGGTATACTGAGGTCATTTGGTCGTTTTGGCATGGCGGATCCTGGTGGCCGGACGTGGGGAGCCGCTGGAAGCAGTTTCGGTATTCACCGGGCATGTTCAAAATCCAGCTCCAGCGCCCAACGACTGCACTCTCGGGCGACGACTCCCCGAGTGAATCTCTCCTCAGAGAAATTGTTCGAGAAATCAACGCCCGAATTGACCGGGCCAAAGCCGTTTCGGCGGTCGATTCCAAGCAGGCAAAGACGCCGCCCTAAGGCCGTGATGCAAAAAATCATCGAAACGGGTTATTGAAGAGGCTCATTTAACCCAAACGCCGTTCGAGCTTTGCGCCTTACCGATCAGGTGGTGCATTCTCCTCGTCGCCGGCCGCGGGTTCGGAATCGCGGGGTCGTACACGGCTGTCAACCTTCGACGACTTGGCTCCCGCGTCGGTCGGCCGGGATGCTGCCTTGGCGCGAGTGATGGTTTCGGCGTCGAGGACAACGAGGACTTCGGTGCCCGTGGGGTAGGTTCCCGGGATCTGCAGGTTGAACCAGCCCCCTTTCTTGTCGAGAATTCCTGGGTGAATACCCCCCGAGATGACGAGCGTCTGGCCGAGGGGCCAGTTCTTGACGGTCTGGTCGAGGTGGGTTTGGGTCGACTCGGGAACGTCGACCGACATCTCGCTTGGTCCAGCGTCGCGGGGGGCGATCACCTTGGTTCGATGGAAGGACCGGACCGTGTTGATTGTGAGGTCGATCATGGCATCGACGGCATCGCCGTCGAAGTTCAATAGTGGGCTGAGCTTCAGCACGATGCTTTCCTCGAGCTTGTCGGCCTTGGGCTGGAAACCAGCACCCGCGGCACCGTCGCGCTGGAGGCCCGAGGCATAGCCGCGGGGCTCGGAAGTCTTGATCGTGAGAGTTTGGCCGTTGATCATCTCGACTGCGCTGGTCGGCCAGCTTGCGGAACCCCTGCTGAACCTGCATCTGCGAAAGGACCAGGGCAGCATCTTCCATCCGCATGGTCCAGATTTGTTGTCCTTGCGATCCGCTCCCGACAAACGTCAGGCGTGAATAAACCGAGTAGCGCCAGCGGGTGTCGACCGCGGCGAGAAACTGCACATGAATCGACACGACGTCCTCGGTTGCATTGGTGAAACGTTCGACGATCTCGTCGACCTGCTTGATGATTTCCGGTGAGTTATAGGCTTTGAGCTCTGTCTTGCTCGCTGAAAGTACCGCGATTTTTTCCCCGTGCCAGTCAGGCATGCCGGTGCGTTTGAAGATCCAATCGATGATGGCCTTTTGCGGATTAACCTGGCTGCCAGCGACCTTGGTGTAGCGGCGGATATCGTATCTCTTCCACTGATAGCCTTGCTCGGGAGCGAATGGAGCCGGGGGCTCGTCATTCGTGGGCGGCACGGGCGCATCGTCGGGGTCGTCGCTGCGTGACACCGGCTGCAGTGTCTTGTCGCGAGACTTCGAGGGCTTTCGCCCCGCGGTTTGGGCCCAAAGCCCCCGAGGGATCAGGCCTCCCAGGAACATCGACAGCAGCAGAGCCGTGCGGCGGTTCATGCCAGGAGGCCTCCTTGCCGAGCTGGCGGGCGATCGGTCCAATCGTAAGATCTGACGAGGGCCCTCAACGCAGCAATCTCTGAAGCAGAGTGTGCCGGCGCCACTTCCGAACCTGTTCGGGCGACGCTTTCACCCCAGTTCAGCTTGAACGTCTCTTTACAGGTAATCGATGGCCGCCCGATGGTGGCCTCGAACGCGATCGCGACGATATCTAACCGATGACCCATTTTTGCTCAAGTCCAATCCGAACAAGCACTGACACCGCGGCACAAGGAGGAGCTCGTGCTTCGTGAATCCACGTCGAACCGGTTTTTTTTGGTGCGGACGGGCTTGTCCATCAGAACGTCCTAGTTGACAATCATGGTCCCGACGCTTTTTCGCCGGAGAAAGCGAGGGGGAGACGTGCAGCGGCGGTTGGACGGAATGGCGAGGAGGATCAGATGCCGAAAGCCCGGGTTCTCGCGCGATTGACATTGCTCGCTGTTGGTTTGGGATTGGTGGCGCACGCGAAGGGGGCGAGTGATTCTCCACCAATCGCCGATACTTTGGTCATTCGCCTCGTCCAACCCGATCGGCAAGCGGCGGAACTACTCAAGTTATTCGACGGCGCCCGGGTTGCCCATCCGGCCGCGGCGCTCGCGGCCTGGAAGCGCGCGACCCACGACTCCAACCAGCTCGGCAAGCCGCTCGAAGCCGCGATCGCCCTGCTCAATCCCGAGATGGTGCGAGAGTGGAAGGTGTTGCGCGACGCCGAGCTTTGCCTCGACCTAGGGTCCGCTGATGGAATCGCCCGCTGGTATGCTGTCGTGCCACGCGACGATGGGACGTTCTCGGCCGTCGTCACCGCCATGCGGCTGACCGACGGCGCCGCCGTTAGTCCACTCTCGATCAGTAATGGCAAAGAGCTCGCCGTGGAGCGACTCGGGCCCAACGACGACGCTCTGGTAGCGACCAAGTCCGGCGACGCGCTGATCGTGGGCACCTCGCGTGACCAGTTGGTACGCGGGCTTCGCCGCATCGGCGTCATGGCTGCAGCGGTCCCGCCTGACGCGGCCCTGGCCAACGCTCAGCCCGTTTCTCCCGTTCCCGGTCCCGCTCCCACTCCCGCGAGCGACAGCGAATCCGGCCTGTTCTTTGATCTCAATCCTGGCCGAATGAATGCGCGAGCCGGGACGACGGCAAACCGCCAGGCCGCGGCGTTTTTGCAGGGGCTCGGGTGTCAACGGATCCAAGGGAAGCTGGCCTTGGCGGGTGACCTGCTCACTTTGGAAATGACGACCCTCTTGAAACGAGGCCAGTCATCGCCACCAACGGCGGCGGCCCGGCCGGCGGTCGTCGATCCTTCCTGGCTCACATGGGTGCCGGCGCGGGATGCGATGGGGGTGATTTCCCTGGCAATAGAGCCGGGAGCCGCGTTCTGGGATACCGCCTTCGCGGTCGCCGACCGCGTCGACCGAGCTGATCCGGCTCGCGCGGTAACTTGGCGCCGTTGCGAACGCGATTCAATTTGCTGGCGGCAGCGGCCGGCGTGCGGCTCGACACGGATCTTTGGCCGCACCTCAGGGGCGTGACCGCCTGCGTCGCGGTCGACCCGCGACAGCCCGGCCGCCCAGGCGGCATTCTCGTCGTCTTGCACATGGACGCCGTTGCGAGTGCCGAGCGGCTCACGAATGACCTCCTCCCACGTCTCAGTGGGCTATTGACCGGAAAGAAACCAGCCGGACCAGCATCGCGAAAAGCCGCGGCCGAGCGGCCCGCCGCCGGCCCCGCGGAATCGTCGGCGGAGCTCGGAACCGTCGGCGGCCGTTCGCTTCTCGTCTCTGGTCGCGGTCGCGACGTGCTGATCGCGTGGGGAAAGAAACCCTGTCAGCGGCGAACGAGGCTGCTGCGAAGCCCGAGCGATCGGTCGCCCCCTTGTGTACCCACTGGGCACGTGAAGGAAAGCAGCCTCCCCAGCGCCTGGGAGCCATCTGGCCGGGACGCTGGCAGTCCCCCGTCGCGAATGTCGACGCCAAGTCGCCGGCCTGGCAGGCCCTGGCCGAAGACCCACCAGCCATCTGGTGGGGTTGGAATGGACCCGATCAGGCCGCGGATTCCCTCCAATATGCGGGACTAAGCCGCCGCGTGCACCAGTTCCTGGAGCAACTTCCACTCGATCCACCTCCGCTGCCGTGACCTCCGGGAATCGTCGCATTCACACCCAACCCAACCGGTTCTTCCCGTTCTCCGGCGACTTGACGACACTCCTCGCTGAACGCCACCTCGGGCCGCCGCCGAAGCCATACTAACGCGAATGGCCGCGATCTGTGGCACCTCTTGGCACAAGTGGGCAGAATTCTTAACGCTCATTCATTGAAATGGCACTTTTTGGCACTGAATGGCAGAGTTTAAGCGGGGCTCTGCCTCAGACGGTCAATCTGAGAAACGAGTTTTGACAATTCGGCAAAGGACCAGGTGCACCCGTGTCCACCGTAACCCGTCGCCCGCGAGGCCGGGCCGCTGATCACTTGACGGCAAGCAGCGCTCGAACCTTGGGAACGAGGTCCGTTCTTGAATCTGGTCGTGGCTACCGCTGGCCACCATGCCGGGATTCTGATCGTCCGGTTTGACAATGACCCGCGTCATAATCGACCGATCGGGGGATTGGAACCGCGATAACCAAGCTGGAAACCTCTGGTGCACCAATTCGCAACCGGATTCACGTACTGAACCACTGGCGGTGATTACTCGGCCCGTGACGTCACGACACTCGGCGATCCGTCACGGCATCCTAAAAACCTGCACAGCCCTAAAACTCGTTGTGCGAATCGTAAACCGACGCGCTTTTGCGGTCCCTACGGATGCCCCTCGCGTGGATTGCAATGCAATCACGCCACCCACTTGAGCTGATCGTGCCCGCGACCCGCCAAGCTACGACAAACAGTCGTCGCACACTTTGCGCACACAGCCTACACTAACAATATAACACGCTTTACAAATTTCGTTAATGCACCTATTCTGTTTTTCGTGTGTATTCTGACCAGAAGTTATTGCCTCTGATTGACTTAAAAATTTTTCCGAAATTTTTGTCCGCGATCATTGTGCGCACAGTTTGATCGACGGCACGAGGCTAAGCAGTGCGTGAATGCGTGTTATCTAGGCGGCAAAGAAAGACTCGAAAGCGCCCGCAATCCGCATAGGCATCACGTTCCGATACTCAGTTAGGTCACCGAGGCCGCGACTGGCTGGATT
>CAWHKI010000083.1:0-20736 GCA_963829765.1 uncultured Isosphaeraceae bacterium
CACCGCCGCGTCGGCGACAACAGCGACAAGGGCGGCAACAGGACCCAGGTCCACTACTCGACCGAAGCGCGAAAATGCATGCCCTTCGGGATTCCGGCACGATCCGCGGGTCAGCGCCAAGGAGGATTTCTGGTCGGCTGATCTCGGCCACTGGACTGCCCCAGGGCCGCCAAGACGCGATGAAGGGGGACGGTCGAGGGTTGGGCGACCGAGAGCCTGCTCGACGTCAGGCAAGCATCGTCTTCCGTCTGGTGTGACTCGTCTCGCGTGACTCGTTGGAAGCCGCCGCACTTCTTGGTAAACTCCATGCTGTTCGCAGTTCCATGAACGATCGCAAGGAGTGGCCAATGTTGCGGTACAAGGCCGGTTATAAATACGTCGATGGCGGCGTCCACGCCCAAGGAGCGGAAAGGACAGAGCGGAAAGGACAGCCCGCGGAACGGGGCGGATCTGGCCGAACGCCTTAAGCCCTCTGCAGCAAGGTGGTTCGGACTCAAGGGCCGTTGATCGCTGGCGAATCACGCCGGGGGGCGAGGCAGACCGATTCCGCTTCTCGTGAACGCCCATGGCTTCGTCGAGAATCGTGGCCACGAAGACACGAAGCGTGGGATCCATCTCGATCACGGACGATCTTTGGGGCGCGCTGTTGACCGCGATTAAAAAGGGAGTCCTATTTCCAATTGGACGGATTGTAGCGATGATCGGGCTGACACGCTGTAACGTGTTCGTAAATCAAGTCTTACGTCATTTTTTCTGAATATTCCGGTTATTCTGCTGACACGCCATAACATGTTAACTAGTCATGTCTTACGGCAATTTTTCCGGTCGTGCCGATGGGATCGTCCCAAATCGCCGCATTTTGAGCGTCGCTGAGCTGGACAGTTCAAGCCAGGTGTACGTCCGCCGACCCAGAGTCATAAACCGCTTGTAGGAATCAGCTTAAGTGCGCCGAACTTTCGGCGCTACGCGTGCACAAAGTGTCAAGTTGGAGAACAACGATTTGGGACGATCCCGTGCCGATTGTCCTGCCGACACGCGAAACGTTAATGGTGGCATAGACTTATGGCTCAGCGAAAGTTCCGATTGTAGGGCCGACACGCGGAAGTGAAATGTGCATAAACACTTGTGTCTCGCGGCATTTGTGCCGGCGGCGAGGTATCGTGTGCGCGCTTGTTTTTGCCGGGATTGGCGGCAACCTGGGTTCAAACGTGTAGCGGAAGGCAACGAAACCCGAGAGATTTCACCGCAGAGAACGCAGAGCACGCGGAGACGAAAACAGAGAAGAAGCACAGTGGAGTTGTGGGAACCGGTTCGGATGAGTCGGTGGCGGACCCGATTGATTCACCGCTGAGCACGCGGAGCACGCGGAGACGAAAACAGAGAAGAGGTCCGCGATGCCACATTGCTGGGACCGGCGGCCTGACATTCGACCGCGACGAGAAGCCCACGATCGCAACGACGAATTCAAAGGATCGGACGGGACGTGGGGCCTGTGCGGGGCGTTGCGGTGGACAGCGGAAAGCGGAAAGCGGAAAGCAGCCGGCAAACAGGGCGGGTCGGCGGCCGTGGCGAGGAACTGAAACACCAGACGAAGGAAACGGACACTTGAGTTGAGCCTTCCGTCTGACGCTTGCCCCATCGACGACCCCGTGAACGGTCCGGGTGTTACCCAGATTCCTGCCCTTTTGAACCATGCATCCGAAGGAAGGAGACCACCGGTCAGGCACCAGTGCGGGGTCATGGGACCCGCGCACAACAAACGCCTCCGTTCAAAGTCTCTTAGCGACCGACGTCTCCATCTCGGACGCGGTTCGTCAGATATCCATAACGCTTGCATACACGGCCTCTGGGTCGCGTCGACAAGCTCCTCGCCCGAAAATGGCGCCCGCCATTTTTCTCGCCCTCTGGCGCCAAAACCGTCGGCTGACATAAGAGCGGATAAGCCAATGGCTTGTGTTTAGGGGCCTTGGCTCCAGTGACCGAAAAATGGCGCTTTTGGCCTTCGAAAAAGCGCCATTCTCCGCCATTTTTTCCCTGTCTATTTCAGATGAGCAGCAACCAAGTCAATGTGGCGCCTGAGGCCAATGCAGGACGCTCCTTCCCGCGACGGCGACCCCGGCCCCACGCAAACCCCGCCCCCGGACGCCCCGCCGGCTTACGTCTGAATTGCAGTTCCGGACGTCAAGAACTGGACATCGACCTGACTCACGGTTACGGTACTTTGAACCTCCAACCTCTGTGGGCTTGCTTCTGGCGTGATTGTACCGCGAGTCGAGCCCCGCGCCTGAACGCGTTTTTGAGCGAGAGATCCGCCCGTGCATGTTTTCTGGAAAACCCTGGTGCTCTTGCTGGGATTGGCCTGCTTGGCCGTCTCGGCCGAGAATGAGACCGTCCCGTCTGCCCTTGAACGTGATCCCCACGGCTGGACGGACCTTCTTGCGAATGCCGGCCCCAAACTCGCGGGTTGGACTCGCGGGCCGTTACCGGCGCAGAGGCAAGCTGCGGCCCGCCTCACAGTGGCTTCTGGACGCGGCAACCGGCCATCTCATCTGCCAGGGCGACGGCGGCCATGAGTGGCTCCGCTGGGATCCTGAGCTGGACGATTTCATTTTTCACGTCGAATGGCGATTCACTCCAGTTCCGGGCAAGAAGGGTTACAACTCGGGGATCTATGCCCGCAATTCCGCCGATGGGCAGATCTACCATCAGGCGCAGACCGGTGATGGCTCGGGCGGGTACTTGTTCGGCACCACCGAGGTCAAAGCGGCACCCAAGCGGTTCAACCTGTCCACGCAGCGATCAGCCTCGCGCGTCAAGCCCGCCGGCGAGTGGAATACCTTTGAAATCACCTGCCGGGGACAGGACATGGCGCTCTGGGTCAATGGAGCAGTTACCAACAGGTGGCACGACTGCGAGGTCAAGAGGGGCCACGTCGGTCTCGAGGCGGAAGGCTGGCGGATCGAATTTCGCAACGTGAAGACCAAGCCGCTCGATCGAGCCGGCCTCGACAATGGCAAGGCCAAAGGTTGACGGCGACTTTCAGATTGTTACATTTGCCGATGCAGAGAAGACCATTATCAATCTACTGGGAGACGCAGCCATGATCCGGCGATTATCCATTTTGTGCGTGTGCATTGGGGCATTTTGGTCACTTCCGGCGGCTCAGGCGGAGATTCAGGTCGGGGCCGCGATGCGCGTGATCACGCCCAATCCGCTCCTGCCTGTATCGGGCGGGATGGGCACTCCCAATCCGACTCGTGAGAAACGGGGCGAGATTACGGCCCGGGCAATCGTCTTTCAAAAGGGCGACGCAAAGGTCGCGGTGGTGGCCCTCGACTTGATTGGCTTTCCGTCCGTGCTGGGGAATCGAGTACGTGCGAAGGTAAGCCGCATTCCCGGAGACCACATCCTGATCGGATCGACCCACACCCATAGCGCCCCCGATTGTTACGCGTTTCCCGACTTCAGAGGGGGGCACACCGGCGACCTTAAATACATGGACTCGGTCTGCGACAAGGCTGCCGAAGCCGTTAATGAGGCCCTTGACCGCCTCCAGCCGGCCTGGCTCAAGATCGCAACCGGCGAGGCTCATGGAAAAATCGCCTACAACTACTATGCCCCCGATCTCTACGATCGACGGATGAGCGTCATCCAGGCGGTCACTCCCGCGGGCAAGACGATCGCGACTTTGGTCAATTACGCGATCCATCCGGAAGTTCTCGGCAATAGCGTCGGCATTCTCAGCCCCGACCTGGTCGGCCCTCTCTGCGAGAAGATCGAGTCGCTGGCCGGCGGCACGGCCCTGTTCATGAACAGTGCCCAGGGAGGCATGGTCACGGCCGACAATCGCAATCTAGACCAGCCGAGAGACCAAGAGCGCGCCTACTGGAACGACTCACGCACCTGGGAGGAATGCCTCCGGATCGGTCATCTCATGGCCACCGAATCGCTTCGCATCCTTAAAGACGCTCCGGACCAGAAAGATCCAACGCTCTTCTGCGATTCGATGAATGTTCGCTTTCCTGTGGAATCGGCGCTGATGTGGCTTGTCATCGTCGGCTCTCCGCTTAAGTATCCTCACAACGGTGACCACTCGGTCACCACGCGGATCAATCTGGTCAACGTTGGCACAGCGCAGATCCTGACGATCCCAGGCGAGGCGTTACCCAATATCGGCTTCTATCTCAAGCGCAAGATGCACGGCAAGAGCAACCTGCTGTTTGGCCTGACCAATGAAGCCTTCGGATATATCTTGACGAAGGTGGATTTCAGAAGCTTTCCCCGCTACAAATACGTCTCGGACACGTCGCTCGGCGAGATGACGGGCGAGATTCTGATGGAAAAATCACTTGAGCTTGTCAACAAATCGCCGATGCCCGATCGGTGAGCAGGAAGGACTGACTAATGCAGTGTGAAGCGATCATCCGCCCATTGAAACGGCGTGGCCTGGCCGTGGTACTTGTGGCCCTCTTGGGTGCGCACGTACCCGCGGCTCGAGGCGATGTCAAATTGCCAGCCATCTTCGGACCGCACATGGTCTTACAACGCGATCAAAGCGATCGTGTCTGGGGCTGGGCCGAGCCCGGCGAGGATGTGACAGTCAAGATCGGCGCCCAGAGCCACGCGACCAAGGCCGGCGCTGATGGCTCGTGGCGGGTCACGCTCGACCCAATGCCGGCAGGGGGACCGCATACCCTTTTCATCGAGGGCAAAAACACCGTCACGCTTGACGATGTTTTGATCGGCGAAGTCTGGATCTGTTCCGGCCAGTCGAACATGCAGTGGTCGGTCGGCGCCGTCGAACAACGCCGACCTCGAAATCGCGTCGGCCAAATATCCTCTCATTCGGTTTATCGGCGTTCCCAACCGCGGCACGCAGGAGCCCCAAAAAGACTTCCATGGGCATTGGCAGACCTGCCGGCCCGAGACGGTCGGCGGGCTCACGGCTGTCGGCTACTTCTTCGGCCGGCGGTTACACCAAGTGCTGGGCGTGCCGATCGGGTTAATCAACGATGCCTGGGGCGGCTCGGCGTGCGAAGCGTGGATTCGCCGCGATATCCTGGCCGACGACGAGAAATATGCTCCGATGCTCAAACGATGGGGAAAACTCGAGAAAGACTACGACGACTGGTGGGGCGCCGTCGCCAAAGCCAAAGCCGATGGAAAACCATCTCCCCTCGCCCCCGCCAATCTCGAGCAACTCATGCACGGGAACTCTCGGCCCGGTAACATCTATAACGGCGTGCTGAAGCCGACGATCGGTTATGGCATCAGGGGCGTCATCTGGTATCAGGGAGAGTCGAACGCGGGAAGAGCCTACCAGTACCGCGATCTGTTCCCGCTGATGATCAAGAGCTGGCGCGATGAGTGGGGCCAAGGTGATTTCTCGTTTTACTGGGTCCAGCTCGCTGACTTCATGGCCGAAACGCCCGAACCCAAGGAGAGTGCCTGGGCCGAGCTACGCGAGGCGCAAACCATGGCCCTGAAGCTTCCCAAGACAGGCGAAGCAGTGATCATCGACCTGGGCGAAGGTAAAGACATCCACCCCACGAACAAGCAAGACGTCGCCAATCGGCTCGCACGGTGGGCGCTGGCACGCGACTATGGATTGAAGATTCCCTTCCAGAGCCCCACCTATCAGGGCATGGAGAAGCACGGTAAAAAGATCGCACTCCATTTCGACCATGTTGGTCGCGGACTGAAGACCTTCGACGTGGCCGAGCCGCGAGGGTTTGCCATCGCGGGCAGCGATCGTAAGTTCGTAAGTGCCAAGGCGAAGATCACTGGCCCGGCCGCGATCGAGGTCTGGTCGGACGCGGTGTCGGAACCATCCGCGGTTCGCTACGCCTGGGCTGACAACCCGGTCTGCAACCTTTATAGTGCCGAAGGCTTGCCGCTCACGCCGTTCCGGACCGATGACTGGCCGGGGGTGACGATTCACAACAATGAGTAGTCTACTGAGTATTTGCCGGCCGTGCCGGGCCCATCATTGCAACGGCAAATTCACCAGCACCGCGGCAGGTCATGGCAATCCGGCGCGGCATCACGCATAATAGGGCGGTGTTAAATCTTGGTTCGGGATTTGACGTGGCGCAATCGATGGATCAGGGCCGTTCATCAGAGGGGGCCGGAAGAATGTCGAAATCAGACCTGAGTCGTCGCCAGTTCATCAATCGATCACTGGTTGCCGCGGGGGCGGGGGCGGGCTTTGCGATTGGCGGGACCAAATCGTCGGGGAGGGTCATTGGGGCCAACGACACGGTTCGTCTCGCCGTGGTGGGGCTTAATGGACGAGGCTCGGCCCATGTGGATGAGTTCGTCAAAATGCCCGGTGTCGAGATCGCCTACCTGGTTGATCCCGATACCCGCACGTACAAGGTACGGCTCTATCAGATCGCGAAAAAAGGGGGGCGGACGCCGGCTACCGATCAGGATATCCGCCGCGTCCTCGAGAAAAAGGACGTTGACGCGATCTCGATCGCCACGCCAAATCACTGGCACTCGTTGCTGACAATCTGGGGCTGCCAGGCGGGCAAGGATGTCTATGTCGAAAAACCATGCAGCCACAACATTCATGAAGGCCGGATCGCCGTTGAGGCCGCCCGGCGCTACAATCGAATCGTTCAGCACGGCACCCAGAGCCGTTCCAGCCATGACTGGGCTTTGGCCGTGGCCGCGATCCAATCGGGCAAGCTCGGCAAACTGTTGGTCTCGCGGGCCTTGTGTTACAAGCGGCGCGGCAGCATTGGCGTCAAACCGATCAAGACGCCCCCCGAACAGCTCGACTTTGACATTTGGCTCGGCCCGGCTCCCCAACAGCCGTTTCACGCGAATCTTGTCCATTACAACTGGCATTGGTTCTGGGACTTCGGCAACGGTGACATTGGCAACCAGGGCGTTCACGAGATGGACAAAGCCCGCTGGTTGATCCCGGCCCCGAGCTCGAGTGGGCACTCCGCCAGCGCGACTTTCCCCAAGACGGTCATGAGCCTGGGCGGCCGGTTCGGTTATCATGACCAGGGCCAAACCCCCAATACCCAGATCACGGTCATGGATTATGGCGACACCCAGCTCATCTTCGAGGTGCGCGGGCTCAAGTCCGAACGTTTCCAGGGATCGGCGGTCGGCAACATCGCCCATCTCGAAGCGGGGATGATCGTCGATGGTAAGTTCTATCCCAAAGGTGAAACCCAGCCGGTATCGCTTTCGAGCCTGGTGAAGACCGAGGTCCCCCACCGCCCGGGCGCGGGCCACTTCGGCAACTTCATCGAGGCCGTGCGCAGTCGCAAGGTCGAGGACCTAAATGCCGACATCCTCGAGGGGCATTACTCTGCCTCGCTGTGCCACCTGGCGAACATCTCCTATCGGCTCGGCCAAGAAGTTCCGTTCAACAAGCCCACCAAGGCGTTCGGGGACGACAAGGAAGCCTACGAGACCCTCGGCCGCATGGAGGAACACCTGAAAGGTAATCACGTGGCGCTCGATGGCCTAAATTACCGGCTCGGCCGTAAGCTCACCTTCGACGCCGCGACTGAGTCGTTCGTTGGTGATTCCGAGGCGAACCAATTGCTGACGAGGCACTACCGTACCCCGTTTGTGGTCCCTGACCGACTCACCTGATTCAGGCCAAGAGATCGCGCCAGGCGAAATAAGCTTCGATCCACTCGTGGCCCTTGGGCAGCGGCTCAAGGGCTTCGACTTCGCCGATGTCGACGATAAGCGTCTGCCCCTTGGCCTCGCAAACCGCGTTCAGGCCATAGCCGGTTTTGGGCCACTCAAAGCGCAAGCATTCAACCTCTTTGTCACCGACCCGAGCTCGAAATGGGCAGACCACTTCTTCGCGGATCGTGCTCAGCAAACCAGCGTGTTCGTCGCTCTCGTCGACGCAGTCGCGGGTTGCCTGGTAAATCAAGCCCCGAAGCTTTTCCTTGGAATCGCTGGAGGTCGGGTCTAACGTTGCGGACTTACCTACGTGCCAGTTCCAGTTCATGAGTGCACTCACCTTTGCTTCTGTCGGATCCGATCGATCTCGCGGATACAGGATTACCGATCCATCCACCGGGAATGATCCGTCACCCGCTTTTCGACCTCGGGGCTCCTCGACCGGTCGAAAGATTTCATAATACCTCCTTGCGACCAAATTGTTCAAGATAGAATCGACGACCTCGGTCATTTTTTCCGAAAAGCCGATGCTTTGAGCGAGTCTTCTTCATGACATTCGATCCCAAGAAACAACGACAAATCATGGGCCAGTTCGCCACCGGTATCACGATCGTGGCCACCGACGGCGAAGCCGGTCCACACGGCCTAACGGCCAATGCGGTCGCATCGCTTTCCCTTGACCCCCCGCTGATCCTGGTCGCTGTGGATAACCGCGCTCATTCCCTGGATTACCTCAAAAGGAACAAGTGCTTCACGGTCAATATCCTGCGGTCGGACCAGGAAGAAATTTCACGCAGGTTCGCGACGCCAGGGCCCAAAGACTTTAGCGGCGTGAAGATCACCAAAGCCACGACGACCGCGCCGGTGTTGGTTGACTCTCTGGCCTTTGCCGATTGCCGCGTGGTCGCCATTCTTCCTGGAGGTGACCACGAGATTTTTGTCGGAGAAATCGTCGCCGGTGAGTACCACGGTGGCGAGCCGCTCTTGTACTACGCCGGCCGATATCGCCGGCTCGCCGAGTGACGCCCGGCATAGAGGCCATGGACAACGCCACGACAATCATCGGTTGGAAGAGCGAGCCGCAGCCCGACGGATTGCTCCGAATCTTGCCCGAATACGGCGGGCGGACGTGGAACGAAGGAGGTTTCGTCCATGGGGCTCCTGAGCTCGTCGTCGAGGTCGCCAAGGCAACGCGCTATGTTGACTTCGGACCAAAGCTGGACGACTACCAGCGAGCCGGCGTGACGGAATACGTCGTACGCGGCATCGAACCAGACGAAATCTGCTGGTTTAATCTTGAACAAGGAACGCTATCGCGACAACCGATCGGCGACGGGGGGTTGTACCGTTCACTGTGTTTCCCGGCCTTTGGCTCGATCCGGCCGCGCTATTGAACGGCGACACCCGGCGGCTCCGCGCGATCGTCGACCTGGGCCGCGCGACCAGCGAGCACGCCGCTTTTGTCGCGCGGCTGGCGGGCACTCGTCAATCGTCGTCACCTCGAAATCGAGAGTGAGAAGGATCAAAGGAAGGCGGTCTACGGCATGGTGGAAAAAAGCTCCATGCTCAATTCGCCCGTTTGGCCTCGCCCAGCCTCGAACCGACTTGCACACGGACGCCTCAAGGCTCGTCGTTCACGAACAACTCGTCGAGCCGGAGCGCGAACCCGGGTAGTACCACGCCGCCGTCGAGCGTCTGGCCCTCCTTGATCAAGACGGATTCGTCGATTGCGGTATGCACTCGCACCGTCCGCTTTCGGCGGTCCACCAGCCAGACGATCCGCACGCCGGCCCCGAAGTACTCGGCCAACTTCCTGGCGATTTCGCCCTTGGTATTGCCCTTGCTCAACACTTCGACAACCAGGTCGGGGGCAATCTGCGGGATGCGGGCCTTGGGCCGCTTCCGGTCGGGAAAGCAGTCCCAGGAGGCGAAAGCAACGTCAGGGATGCGGACCAGCCCAGGAAAAAGCCTTATTGTTCCATCTGCACCGGTGACGATTCCCAGCTTGCCGCGGCCGAGCGAAGTTGTTCAAGAATGTAATCAGTAACCCGGCAATTTCCGACTCCTCGTAACCCATGGGCTTCTCCACGAGCGTCCCCTCGACCAGCTCACACGGGCGGTTTTCATCGTCCAAAACCTGGAGGACGTCTTTTTCGGTTGCTGTCCCCGGAAATGGGCGAAGCCGCACGCGTCCCGGAGGGATATTTCCCAGCCGCTTCAAGAGGTCGCCAATAGTGGCCGCGCCAGCGAGCGGAGCGGAACGGGCGAGCAATCCGGCATCGTTCTTTCGGGGCAGCCTCGCGGCTTGGGTTAGAGCCATGATAACGTCCTTCGGAACCGATGACGGCGACCACCGATAGTCAATTATTATCGGCAGCAGTCGAACCTATAACAAATTCGACGCCCCGAAGACAATGCGCGACCGGCCGGGGCGTTCGAGTCGGTAGACCTCCCAAGACGAGCCGGTTTAGCCGGGGTGCGACTCCAACCAACCCCGCGTCAAAGTCGTCGGGCACGCGCGAGCCGCCATCACGGCTTCTTGGGCGTAGGGCTCGCCTTCACCGAGATCGGCTTTGGGGCCGCGGCCTTCTTGGGCTTCTTCTTTTCTTTGCTTCGAGCGTTATTGCCTTTTCCCATCGTCGTCACCTCGAAATCGTGAGTGAGAAGGATCAAAGGAAATCGAGTGTACTGTATGGCGGAAAAAAGCTCCATGGCCAATTCGCCCATCACGGCAGTCGGTCGAGCACCATGCATCCCATTCCGGCGCGTTGCCGAACGAATCGCAATGGCGACACTCCCCGCCAGAGGCCACCTCGTGCCGCTGCCGAATCCATACGAACCCGAAGCGCCAGCGAGGGTCGCCGCGAGTCGCTCGCGGCGGCGGCGTGCGTTCCCTCGCTGGCGCAGTCGGGTTGGTATTGTCGCTGACGGATCTCGCGGGATGGGCCCGCTTGGTCCCTGATACTCCGAAACGCCAGCGAGGGTCGCCGCGAGTCGCTCGCGGCGGCGGCGTGCGTCCCCTCGCTGGCGCGTCGGGTTGGTATTGGCGCTGACGGAGCTCGCGGGATGGGACCGCTTGGTCCCTGGTACTTGGCGCAAAACCGATCTTGAACAGAAGCAAACGAAGGTAACGAAGGGGAGGCTCAGCCTAACGCCAATCTCCCAATCCTGAAGTGTGATATGTTCAGTATTAGAATCCTTCGTTTCCTTCGTTGCCTTCTGTTGAAATTTCGGGTTCTGATTGTTTCCGTTCCTTCTCAATGTTAGCCGCCCGCCATCGCATTCGGAGTTTTAGGACCGTTTGAATCAGTCGATCAACGTGACCTCGTTCTGCTCGATGTTGTTCAGCACGTCGTTACTGGTAACCAGGTACCAGTCGTCGTCTGAGCCGACCGTGCCGAAGATCTCATCGACCGCCGTGCTACCAATCACCGTTGTGCCCGAGATCAGGTAGTTGCTGCCGTTGGCACCCACAGGGCCGTTAACACCGCTCAAGTCGGCCCGCCGCGTGGCGTAACTGTCCGATGAGTCCCATTCGTCCAGCACCGCATCGAGCGAGCTTAAGCTGAGGTTGGTCGTCCCGGCGATGAATAGGTCGCTGGCATTGCTGGTTAATGTATCCCCAGAGGTGAACTCACGACGGGCTGGTGCTCTTCCCGCCCTTGGAGATGCTGAACACGGCATTCCCGGTTAATGTGCCGCCCGCGGGGTCGTCACGCCGCTCAGGACCGTGATCTGGCCCCCGGTCGGGAACGTCTCGGTGGCCATAAACGCGACCTGGACCGGATGCTCGCCGGGACATACGAGACCGTGAAGTTCGTGATCGGATGCAGAATCGTCTGGCTCCCCTTCTTGGACTCTTCTTGGTGACGGTGTCGACCTGGTAGTTGTCGGCGTTGCCCGCCGTCGCGGGGTTGAGCGGGATGCCGAAGTCGAGCGTGGCACCGGACACGACAGTCGCTCAGCGCAGGGCCGCGCTGTTCGCGCGGGTCTCCGACCCCGCCGGCTGCCCGACCGAAAGGTCTCCCGCGTTCACTGTCGGCCCTCACGCCTTCCCACCGTTTCCACTTATAATCGTCTCAAGAGGTAGCCGATGAAGACGATCACGATCGAGATCCCGGATGATTTGACACACGCGGCTGGTGCATCGGATGAGGATTTCACGCGCGACGCTTGGCTTGCTCTCGCCATTCTCTGGTACGACCGAGGCATGATCTCCCAGGGTAAGGGGGCGGAGCTCGCCGGATTGACGCGGGCCGAGTTCATTGATGAACTCGGCAGCGCGAACTTCGCGCGATCCAGACCAGCGTTGAGGAATTGAGGGAGGAGATGCGAGCAGGTGCGCATGCGAGTCGTTAACGCCTCGCCCTTGATCCACCTGGCTCGCGTCTCTCTGCTCGAATTGACGTTCTCGACGTCGACTTGGTGCGCACCAACGAGATCGCCGCTCTAATCGCACCCTGGTTGTTCAAAATCGCAACGTAATTGCCGTCGGGCTGCCCGTCAACATTGGCGTCGATCGCCCGGCCCTCCGCGTCGAGGACGAGCGAGGCGTTGATCGTGAGCTGCGTGTCTCCCGTGGGGACTTCTCGATATCACTTGAATCAGGAGCGGTTTTCGGCGACCTCTTGGCCCTTCCGGATCGGCCGACGTGGCGACAGCCGAACCACCGGCCGGCCCCCCTTTCGTTCTTGCTCGCGCAGGTCGCGGACGATCGCCTGGAGATCGTACCCGAACTGCCGGCAATACTCGTCACGGGCGGCCCGAACTTCAACCACTAAATCATCCTCGCTCATCGTCGTCGCTCCCCGGCAATTCTTCCGGCGTGCAAATCGCAGGCGGCTCGAAACCCGCATCTCGACACACTTTCTCGATCCGACCTCGCAACGAAGCGTTGGCGATGTGCCTGCAATTCCACGTCAGGAGATAGTCCATCGCATGCACCGTCGCGGTCGCAATATGCAATGAGTCCGCTGTCGCTCGATCCGGCAGTGGCACTCGACGGATTAGCTCGCGCGCCAAGGCTTCGACCTCCTCGGTATGTTCCAAGAGCGGCAACGCCTCCAGAACCTCGAGCCGAGCCGCGGCCCCTCGCGGATCGCCCGCCTTGCACTCCCGGATAACCAATTGGGAAACGAACAAGTCGTATCCGTGCCGCCGCTCCCACCACTCGCGGGTAATCTGTTGGTGCGCGGCCCGGACGAGGTCCCGGCTGGGCCGAGCCGTCAAATAACTCGGAATGGTTGTCTCGAGGATAGCGCGCGGCTTCATGTCGATATCTTACCCTGAACGCAGCGGTTTCGCCATCGGCGCAATCATCCGCGACTTCGGGAATACCCAGAGAGAGAAAAAGGGTTTAATCCTCTGCCCGACCGACAGGTCCCCCGCGTTCACTGTTGGCCCTCACGCCACTGCAACTGATTCTTCCACACCACGATCCAAACGAACGAGCCCCGCGGTCGGCCGCGGTGGGCGCGGTTGGAGGCCCTCGCCAAGCAGAGCCGAACACATTGACGCAGCAAGGTGGGTCGTCTCACCGCCGCGCATGCGAATGGCCCCTGCGAATGCCGGTTTTGACATCGAGATGGCCGTCCAGCAACAACGCGTCGACCGCCCGGGCAGAAATCCGGCCGGCGCGCGCCGACGAAATCGCGGCGCTAATCACACCCTGTTTGTTCAAAGTCGCCACGTAATTCCCGCCCGGCTGCCCGTCATCATTGCCGTCGATCTCGCGACCCTCGGCGTCCAGGACCAGCGAGGCATTGGTAGAGCGTGTCCACCGGCTCTGGTTCACGACATCGGCCCCTTTTCGCTTCCACTCGGAAAGCTTCACTCGCGTCACCCTGGAAATCGGCAAAAACTGGCCCAAGTCGCCGCCGAGGATTTTTAGCCAGCAAATCGCCAACACCGACAAACAGCAGCAGGCTGACCAAGGGCGCCAGCCAGACGAAGTGCCGGGTAAGTAGAGGGCTACGCCTCACCAGGATTCGGCTTCGTCCAAGACGTCATCGAGCGAGTGTCCGAACCCCGCCGCGATCTCCTGCTCGCCGCGAGCCAAGAGCAGTAGCAATTCTCGCTCGGCTGCCGATCGTTCAAAGGCATCGAGACTCATCAAAACAGCCGTCGCTCGCCCCTTCTGCGTGATGAAGACCGGCTCGCTCGACTGCTTCAAGTCGTTGAGAACGCGCACGGCCCCCTGCCTGAAATCCGACGCCGGAATGATTGCGGGAACTCGAGCCATCCAATGTACCTCCTAACGTACGTAGTATTGTACTAACGGAAGTCAACACCGGCAATTGAGAAATCGTTTGCGATGAAGTGTGACGGCCCCGCTGCCGTCGACGTCGGCATCGAGCAGCAAGCCCGATTCGCCCTCGGCATTGTACACGACGGAGGCATCCATGCCCGCCGTCGTAAACGGTCCGGTCACCGAGGGGCCGTCGGTGGTCGAACCGAAGACCCGGAAGAACGTCACCCAGAAGACCTGGTTTTGGATCAGTCGACGGACGCGAACATTCGTTTTGAAATCATTTCTCCTTAAAGGGGCTTAACGGTGAGTTTGCCCGTGGCCTCCTTGGCCGGCAGGGTCGCGGCGAAGTTGGTGTCGCCGAGGTACTGCGCCGCGATCGTGTAGCTTCCGGCCGCCTCGGTGATCGCGATCTTTGCCTTGCCATCGACCAGCGCCACCTCGCTGCCGTAGGCGACGCCGTCCACGAAGAACTGGACAAAGCCATCCGAGGGCGAGCCGGCGACGGATGACACATTGGCCGTGAACGTGGCCGACTGGCCGTCGTTGACCGTGGACGTGCTCGGCTTGACAACCGTGGTGGTCGCCGCCTTGCTAACCGTGAGCGTACCAACGGCGTAGGTGATGCTGTAATTGCTCGCCGTGAACGTGCCGCCCGTCGCGGAGCTGGCCGTGATCGTGTAACTGCCGACCGCTGCCGTGGCCGCGCCGCCGTTGTTTCTGACCGCCAAGGTCACCGAGCCGACCGTTTCGCCATTCTTGAGACCGCTGCTGGTGAACTGGGTGCTGCCGCTGCCGAAGCTCAGGGGCTGGCCATACACCTTGGTCTGGTTGTTGGCCGTGATCGTCAGCGCCGCCGGCGTGACGGTCAGCGACCCGGCGACGAAGCGGATCGTGTAGTTGCTGTCGACCGCGCCGAGGCCGTGATGGCGTACGGGCTGCCCGAAACACGGCTGGCGGCCGTGGCCGTCGTCGTCAGCGTCGGCTGAGTCGTCAGGCTGGCGGAGGTGTCGCCATTGACGAACCCGGTGAAAGTGTAGGCCAAGGCCGGCACCGCGCCGCCGTAGGTCATCGACTCGTTGCTGGCCGTCACGGTCAACGATGCCGCGCTCACCGTCAGCGTGCCCGCGTCGAACGTGCCGATCGTGTAATTGCCGGTCGCGGCCAGAGTGCTCTCGGTGATCGAGTATTGGCCGACGGGGCTCGACGAGTTGGCCGTGGTTGTCAGTCCGCCGCTGAAGCTGGCGCTGGTGTCGCCGTTGACCAGGCCGGTGTAAGTGTAGGCCAAGGCCGGCACCGCGCCGCCGTAGGTCATCGACTCGTTGCTGGCCGTCACGGTCAACGATGCCGCGCTCACCGTCAGCGTGCCCGCGTCGAACGTGCCGATCGTGTAGTTGCCGGTCGCGGCCAGAGTGCCCTCGGTGATCGAGTATTGGCCGACGTGGCTCGACGAGTTGGCGGTGGTTGTCAGTCCGCCGGTGAAGCTGGCGCTGGTGTCGCCGTTGACCAGGCCGGTGTAGGTGTAGGCCAAGGCCGGCACCGCGCCGCCGTAGGTCATCGACTCGTTGCTGGCCGTCACGGTCAACGATGCCGCGCTCACCGTCAGCGTGCCCGCGTTGAACGTGCCGATCGTGTAGTTGCCGGTCGCGGCCAGAGTGCTCTCGGTGATCGAGTATTGGCCGACGTGGCTCGACGAGTTGGCCGTGGTTGTCAGTCCGCCGGTGAAGCTGGCGCTGGTGTCGCCGTTGACCAGGCCGGTGTAAGTGTAGGCCAAGGCCGGCACCGCGCCGCCGTAGGTCATCGACTCGTTGCTGGCCGTCACGGTCAGCGATGCCGGACTCACGGTCAGCGCGGCCGTCGTCTCGCCGGCCGGCAGGGTCGCGGCGAAGTTGGTGTCGCCGAGGTACTGCGCCGCGATCGTGTAGCTTCCGGCCGGCTCGGTGATCGCGATCTGTGCCGTGCCAGGGGCCGTTGCCGTGCCAGGCACCAGCGCCACCGCGCATGCCGTAGGCGGCGCCATCCACGAAGAACTGGACGGAGCCATCCGGGGGCGAGCCGCCGAAGGTCGTGACATCGGCCGTGAACGTGGCCGACTGGCCGTAGCTGATGGGGCCCGTAACAGGTGTGACAACCGTGGTCGTCGCCGCCGGGTCAAGGTTCTGCGTCAAGCTGCCGCCGCCGACCTCATTGGTGATGTTGAGTTTCTCGATATTCGTGAACGTCACTGGCTGCATGTCCCGCGGCCGTGATCGTATAGGTGGCCACGTTCTTTAACACGGTCTCGGCAATGGTCACGTCCTGGCCATCGGCGTTAAAGTTCAGCGTGTTGTCGCCGTCGGTGTCGCTGCCGCCGTTCACCGAGATCGGCGTTGTTGCCGAGGGCGTGATGTCAAACGTTTCATTGCCCCTCGCATTCGGGTCCACGCCGATCGACGCCGACTGGGCGATGAGCGTGCCGGCGACGGTCACGGTCGCGCCGCTCGGATCGTCGTTGGCGTTGGCGGTGATCGTGATATATGAACCTGCCTGAATCGTCGAGCCGGACGCGATGTCCACGTTGTCTCCCGCGAGGAGCGTAACGGACGAAGCGGTGGACTGGACCGTCGCGTCTGAGTTCACGGTCAGGTCATCTCCCGTCGTTGTCGATGGCGACTCCGTCTGCGCCTGCAGATCGATGGCGGCGGGCGCCGTAATGTCCGCGCTCACCGTCAGCGGGCTTGCACTGTTGACGTTCACGCTAGCCCCGGTGCCGGCCGCGGTGATCGATTCCGTCAGCGTCAGGCCGGGATCGCCCGCCGCGGTGCCTTGATAGGAAATGGTGGCGGGCCCGGTAAAGCTCAGGGGCTGTGGCGGGCTAGCGAAGACGACCGCGGCGATCGCGGTTGCCTGAGCGGTATCGCCCGCCGTCTGAACCTGCGCGCTGGTCGTCGCGTCGGTGGCGGCGACTTGCTCCTCCGTGGTGTAGGCTTGCTCCGCGACGTCGTACGCGGCCGCGAAAGCCGTCTCCGTATCCATATCCGCTTCCAACTGGGCTTGCGCTGTGGCCAGATTGGCCGCAGCGGTGGCGGCGGTAGTTTGGTCAGTTCTCGAGCTGTAAGGTATCGTAGTATTGTGCATCAGTAGCTATTGACACGGCGGCGTCTAGAGTCGCAACAAAAAAGCCAGTCACAGCGGCGTTAATGCCAAGGTCGGCCGCTACGGTCGCTGCTTCTATGCCAACAACAGGGACCTGGCTAACAACTGCGGCAGCCAGCGTGGACCACGCCGCTAAAAGCTCTACACCATGCTCAACGATCTCGGCGATCGCGTCAATTCCTAGAAGCACTGTCACGGCCTGGGTTGCGGCGTTTACCTTATTTTGTTCGTCGCTTTCAGCAATGTTGTCTCCAGTGCTCATCGCCTCCTCCGCTAGATAGGTCTGATTATCCGTCGCGACCGCGGCCTGGATGGAAGTCAATGCAGCCTTGAAGGCATTGGCCGAGGCCAGCTCCGCGGCTGCCTGCGCGCTGGCCGAGTCCGCCGCCGCCGCCGCGTCCGCGTCCGCGTCCGCGCTGGCCGCGTCCGTTCCCGCGATCACTTCTATCGCGTTGAGCTGGGCCAGGTTGATGCTCTGGGTCGAGCCGTGCGGGCTGGGCCGCTTCCGTCAGCGTCGCGCTGTCGGCGGTAACTTGGAGAGATGTCCCGTTGCTGAAGATAGCTCCGGAGGTGGACGTGACCGAGACGGTGCCGGTGCCGGTTCCCGCGTTGAGCGTGCCGACGGCGATGCTTCCGCCGGCGCTGACGGTGATATTGCCGCCGGCGGTTGTGAGATTGCCCAGAGCGGCCACATCGTTCTCAGAGGTCCCGGCCGCAATAGTGATCGTGCCGGTCCCCGCCGTCTTGATCGTGTCCTCTAGATCAAGGAATACGATGGACCCCCCAGTCGCCTCGAGGTCAAGGGAATCGTTCATCGGGAGGGTGTAAATGCCGGGGCTGCCGTCCTGCCCCAGGTCGCCAATCGTGATGCCACCTTTGGCCTCGAGCAACACCGTTTCGCCGGCCGGCGTCGCCAGCGCCGTTGCCATAATCTCCGCCAACGTGAACAGCACGGGAACGCCGCTCGAAGGGCCAAATTGGCCGGGGGGCGTGACCTCCGCGGTATCGCTGACGATCACCAGCGGCGATGCACTCGAAAGAGTCGATGCACTGAAATTGCTAAAACCGACGCCGGGCGAGCACAGCATGCCCACACTGCCCGTGGCCGTGATCCTCGAGCTTGTGGCGCTGGCGAGCTCGGTGCCGTTAAGCAGCAGCGTCAACGAAGAGCCGGAAACGGCAAATTCAAGCACCGCGTTGCTGACCGGGGCGGTAGAGGACGACGTGCCCAATTGCGTGGTCACGCCGTTGACGACGCTATAGATAGAGCCCGTGTACCCGAGAGAGCCGGCCACGATCGAGCCGTAGTAGTACGTGTTGGGAGAGGTAAAGAGAGCCACCAGGCCGGCGGTTTCGCCGCTCGTCAAAGTGCCGCTGATCGTGGCGCTGCACGGTTTCGTTGACGCCGCTGAAGCTGCTGAGAGTGGCCAGATTCGTGCCCGAACCGCCGCCAGTTGCCGTTTGGTTGGCGACCGTGAAACTACTGCCGGACGGGACATTCCAGTTGCTGTCGAGCCCGCCACTGTTGCTGGAGCTGAAGTCGTCGGTAAGGATGGCCCCATCAATATTATAGTTGCCTGTGTAGATGTCGTCGTACGGCGCGGTGCCGGTCGCAGGAGGCGTAAGGGCGCTGGTGACCGTGGCCGAGCTGTTGTCTACGGTCGAGGTATCACCGTCGGCGCTCAGCGTTCCGCCCGCGAAAAGTCTGAGGTTACCGCCCGGACTGAAGACCGCTACGGGTAGCTTTGTGGCCAACTTGGTCAGCGTGGTGGTCTGCGGGGAAAGGTCGATATTGCCCGCGCTGTAAATTTCGACATTGTTCGCCGTCGCGCCGCTGGCCGTTCCAACCGCGGCCGCGGTGAGCGTCAGAGTGTTGCTGTTGTTATTACTGAGGTAAATGCCGCCGTAGTTCGCCGTGGCATTGATGGTTGTCGCGCTGGTTTGAACGACGTCGGTCGTCGATCCGATCTGCAGCGCGGTGATCGTGAGGGAGTCGGCGTTTATGGGAGCGACGCTGTTGGGGCTGCCGCCGCTGATGGTGAAATTGGCCGCATGCGCTTTCGTGAATTCCGCCGTAAAGGTGGTCGGGGTCACAGCGGAAACGGTCACCACTTCCTGGTCGGATTTGCCCACGTTGATCGATAGCTCGGCCCCCACGGCAATGTAGGGCTGCATGATCGCGGGGGTTACCACGACCTGCTGCCCAGTCGTCGTGATGGCGGCGGCTGAGGTCGTCACGTCGCCGATGGTGAAATCGGCCGGATGGGTTTTCGTGAATTCCGCCGTGAAGGTGGTCGTGGTCACCGCGGAAACGGTCACCGTTTCCTGATCGGATTGGCCCGCGTTGATCAATAGCTCGGCGCCGCGGTAATGTAGGGCTCCATGATGACGGGGGTTACCACCACCTGCTGCCCAGTCGTCGTGATGGCCGCGGCTGAGGTCGTTACGTCGCCGGTCGTTACGCGCCGAACGCGGACGCCAACGTGACGTTCCCGCCGACGACGGCACCCAGCAGCGTCAGGTTTCCCTCGGCCGAGATCGACAGGTCACCGTTCCCCGCAGTCGCCGAATTCACCGTGAGGGCAGTGTTATTGCTCAGGTACACGCCGTTGCCTGTTGCCGCCGTCACCGTCACGGTCGTGACCGATGTCTCCAACGGGTTGCTGGCTGTGCCGATCCCGCCGCTCGCCGCTGTCAGGGCCAGCGCGTTTGCAGACACAGGAAAGTCGCCCGGGTCCACAATGGCGGCGGCACTGAGGGTCACCGTACCCGTCGCGGAGACGCTGTCCAAAGCGGAAGCCCCGCCGCGATGCTGCTCGCGTCGCTGCTGCTCAGATCGATCTCCCCGCCCGAGCTCACATCGACGTCCCCGGCCGTCGTGGAGGCGCTCAGGATCAACGTGCTGGCGGCGCCATCTTGATCTTGAATGTAGATGCCGCCAGTTTGCGTCGTCGCATCAAGTCCCGTTGCGTTTGTGATGTCGATGAAAGTTTCCGGAACGCCGATGCCGCTGCCGGCGCTCAGGACGACCGTGCCCCCGCCGCCGTTGATCGTCGCACTTGGGCCCTCCAGGATTTGTCCGGCGCCGGCGGTGCCGTCGGCACCGAAGCCGGCGACAATGCCGCTCACGTAGACTGTGCCGCTTAAAACGACTTTGTCGTACGAGCCACCGTTGTCCTCCGTGTTCGCGAATGTCACGACCGCGTCGCCCGTCTCCGACAGTTGGCCGTTGCCGTTGACGTTGAACAAGAGATTGTCATCGTAGTTCAAGAGATTGTCAGCGTACTTGCCGTCGTTGTCGTCGGACAGGATCGTCACACTGCCGTCGTAAGTGCTGACCTCGACAGACGTAAGAGCGTCTTTGTGTTCTCAACGTAGATCCCGGCGGAACTCGGGGAGGTGGCGGTCGCGGCCACGCTTAGCCCGATCGAGGCGTCTGTAAAAAAGGGAGACGAGGCGGTTCCGATGTTGTACGGGCTGGTCAAGGACACGGTCTGGCCGGTGATCGTGCCGGGGTATCCGTTGCTCTGGGGGTACTCGATGAGCGACCCGCTGTTCATGGCCACGGCCGCTTCGCCCGTCGCTGTGATGTTTTCGATGGTCAGGAAAGCGGCATCGCTCGTCACGGACACATTGCCATCGCCGTTCGAAACCACCGGCACTGACGGACTGCGCGATGCTGTTAACTTCGG
>CAWHKI010000084.1:0-11211 GCA_963829765.1 uncultured Isosphaeraceae bacterium
TAGCGTCAGGTAGATATCGCCGTTGGCTGTCTCGGCACTGAAGAGGGGAACTTCCGACAAAGGCATGCCAGCGCTCGCCTGCCCGATCATGCCATCTCCCACCGTGACACCGGACTGCGACTCCGGGGTAAGGACATCAATTGTCGTCAAAATGAGGGTGTAGCCGTCCTGGGAGATACCGGCGATGGTGAAGGCGCCATCATCGGCGCTGGCGATCGCGCCCGAGACCATAATCGTATCGCCCGCCAAAAAGCCAAACGACTTATCCCAGGTGGGCCCGGCCCCTGTCGTGCCGTTGGACGTGATCGTGGCGGGCAGGGTCATGGTGTCGCCGGTAGCGTTGTCGGCGAAAGTCACTTGCCCCTGGTAATCCGCCATGCCCGTGGCGGTGAGGTCCACTTCCTGGGCGATGACGTTTGGCGATTGCGCGTTGCCCTCCAATACGCTCTCACCGGATATCGTGACATCACTGGTGGCGCTGACGGAGTTTAGTACGATGGGTCCGTTAGAGCTGATGTCTACGGAATAGTCCCCAGAAGTGTAAGTGGTCGTGGAGCTACCGGGCGTGCTGTTGTAAACGACCTGACCATCGTTCACGGTCGCAGCTTCTCCCAACTCGTCGGCCTCAGCGGAGTTGATCGTCAGCGGACCCGAACCCGAATTGACAATGTTGATGGAACCGTCGTCGCTCGTGGCCGTCAGCTCTCCGATGTCGGTGTTTGTTAAGTTGATTCCGGAGCCGTCCCGGTCGTGTCGGTGGCTGTCAGGTCCGCCTCCCCCGCGATGAAATTGCTATAAGAGTTATCAATAAGGCCATTCGCGATCAACTGAATGGTGCCGGTGCCGGCGTCCAGTCCACCTAAATTCAGCAATTGATCCCGCAATTGGAGTAAGAAAAAATTGTAGCGCTATGGTGCCATTATTAGTAGTGGCCGATAGTCCCAAAGCATTGTTGATATCAGAATCGTAGATATCAATTGCACCGACGATCGTGTTGCCGGCCCCGGTCACTTTCAGTTTCGCGTCACTACTGGGCACTCGATTTGGGGAGTGAAGGCGGATGTTATTGTGAAGTCGCCAGTTTGGGCCGCCGGGGGTGTTCCACTAAATGTGAAATACAGGCTGTCTCCGATGACGCTTGCGACGGTGGGGCCGGCCTCGTCACACTTTACTACTATCGGTGACCGTAACCTGGTCGCCGGGCGCGTAGCCATATGCGCCCCAGTCGGGTCCGGTGATGTACGCGTCGCCGGCAAAGGGCTGCCCCGTGGGAATAGGGGCGTGAATCGTCATGGTCCCCTTGTACGGCACGCCCGTCGTGCGGAACGTCAGACTGTTCACGGACTGCAGGGTCAGATCATCTGCCCCGTTCTCGGTTTCCGCCTGGAAATTGATCGTTGCAGCAGACACGTTCAGACCGGCGAGGTTGATGTTGCCGAGCGTGACGGTGTCGTAGGTGTCCGTCGTCGGCTCTGTGTCACCTCCGATAATCGGGCCACCGATGTTCAGGTAGTCCATGTAGTCGCTTTGGACCGTCACTTCTGAGTCATTGACTTTCGCGATAGGCGAACCCGGGTATTGTGTGCCGGAACCAAGCGAGATAAAGTCTGGGGTGGTCATGATTTCGAATTCGCCATCAGTGAAAGTGCAAGTGATGGCGACCGGGGCGGATTTCGAGTTCGCGGCCGCGACGTTCACCGTTTGGCTGGCAGAGTCGTAGCTGATTGTTACCGTGAGCATCACGCGGTCCTCCAATGCTTCAACGGCAAGCGGGCCGTCGAGCAGCCCCACCGAAAGCCAGTGCGCGGCGGCGGCGGCGAGCCGCCTGGGGGGTCGGGCGCCGACGGCGTTGAAACAACGAGGAAAGCGAGGACGTGAGCGACATGGGATTGACCTTTCGTGTAGGAAGTTCAAGGAGTACGATTCTGTTTTTCCGCCGAACCCAGCGGGCCAAGACCGTCTGAAAGCATCGTCGTGGGGGCCTGGAATAAGTGTTTTGCTTGCCTAGCCCCCGAGATCAGCGAGGCGTTGACCTCGCTCCTGAAATCGCGTATTCGCCAATCGTGCCATTGCGAGAGTTCGTGACTAAGTGGTCGTCATGGCCCCGCGCGCCGCGCGCGCCGCCAGCGGCAGGCTGACGATGCCGGCAAACGTCACGCGTCGATGTAAGATGCCGGGGTTGTTTGCGTGTACAAAGTCTCATTGGAGAAAAGGCCATGTTGTCATCCTGGTGAAAGATCTGGGGCCTGAAACCGGGCGTCGTGAGGGCGAGAACATTGAATGTCTCCCTATCTAGTATTCCCGGGAGTATGTCACGACTTTTTTCGAGGAGGGGGATGATGCGAGCTAACCGGTGATGGTGCCAAGGGTTGCGCCAGACGGGCCGTTCGCGCGAATGACTGGTCGGGCGATCACAATCCGCCTCGGAGGGGAGGGCCAACTTCTGGGGCGGGACAGGCGGTCTGAGACGTCTGGGTCGAGGCGAAAAACGGCAGTCCTTGCCGAACACCACCCGACGGAAACCGAAGATAAGCGGGCTCACCGTGCCGGCTGCGTCAGCGGCCATACTAACCGGACGCGCGACCGAGCGAGAACGAGGAATTGAGAATGGAGAAATTCGGATTTAACCACGAAATTGACGAAATGCACGAAAAAAAGAACGCAGGAGATCGGGCGGATGGGACATGGGAGAGTTGGCTTGCGAACACGAGCGGCAACTTGGCAAGAAGTTGAACCATCAAACAAAAGGGCTCGGACACTGGGCGCCGTCTCTCAGTCATCCTCGTTTTCCATTCCGAGACAGAACATCAACGCACCCATGTATTATCCATTTAATACTTTATATTTTTCGTGTGTTTCGTCCCTTTCGTGGTTAAAGAATTTCCAGTGATTGGCCGGTGCGTGATCTGGCTGAGGTCGGATTTAACCACGAAATTGACGAAATGCACGAAAAAGAGAACGCAGGGGATCGGGCGGATGGGACATGGGAGAGTTGGCTTGCGAACACGAGCGGCAACTTGGCAAGAAGTTGAACCATCAAACAAAAGGGCTCGGACACTGGGCGCCGTCTCTCAGTCATCCCCATTTTCCATTCCGAGACAGAACATCAACGCACCCATGTATTATCCATTTAATAATTTATATTTTTCGTGCATTACGTCCCTTTCGTGGTTAAAGAATTTCCAGTGATTGGCCGGTGCGTGATCTGGCTGAGGTCGGATTTAACCACGAAATTGACGAAATGCACGAAAAAAAGAACGCAGGGGATCGGGCGGATGGGACATGGGAGAGTTGGCTTGCGAACACGAGCGGCAACTTGGCAAGAAGTTGAACCATCAAACAAAAGGGCTCGGACACTGGGCGCCGTCTCTCAGTCATCCTCGTTTTCCATTCCGAGACAGAACATCAACGCACATGGGACCGATCTCGGATTCGGCAGCGCTTTCGATCATTTGGTGAGCGGCGCTCTGAGTTCTTGTTCCCAGCGTGTCAGACGAGTCCGTTTATCTCTTTGTCTTGTTCTCGAGAAGACGATCGTTTGGTGAGCTGCGTCGGGATCCTTGTTCCCAGCCCGTTGACGAGACCGTTTATCTCTTTGTCTTGTTCTCGAGAAGACGATCGTTTGGTGAGCAGCGCTCGGGGTTCTTGTTCCCGGCGCGTTGACGAGGCCGTTTGTCTCTCTGTCTTGTTCTAGAGAAGACGATCGACTGGCAGGCAAGCGTCTTGTTCTTGGTTTTGTTCCCAAGGTGGCGGTACACTGGTAAGCGCCGTCTAATTCGTGTATCGATGGTGCCTGGTGAGTACATCCGTTTTCGTCTCGTCCTCGATGAGCTGGTCTATCTGCCCATCGACAAGCGTAGCGCCGATTCGTCGTTCCAGGTTGTCGCCGCCCGTTATGAAGTTGGATCGATCTTGATTACCACGAATCGACCCTTCCGGGAATGGGGCAAACTCTTTGATGTGGACAACACCCTGGCCACGGCCTTGATCGACCGGCTGATGCATCACGGGGAGGGGATCGTTATTCAAGGAGATAGTTTTCGCATGAAAGACAAAGATCCCGATTCGACCGATAAGTGACCAGAGTGCGGTACGTCAACGTTCGGATCGGGTGTTCGATGCGAAGTGAGTTAGTTTTGGCGTGAGTGGCGGGGATCGTCCAGCCCACCCTCGAGCAAGCCCAGCCATCGTGCTGGGTGATTCGAGCGGCCGGTTCCTTGAAGAGCGGGCTCGCGTTGGCCCCAGGCTCTGATCCAGAATCCGCGAGCAGCTTACTGCGGGGGGCTTCGACTTGGCGGTCTGGTCATCCTGTTTGTGGCCCGTGGCGGTCCGTGGCGAGGAATTGGCGGTGGCCCTGTCCACCACGCCGGACTCAACCAGCGCGAACGCCTGGCCGGCCCGTCCGTTCCAAGCTTTGCCACGCCCAATTCCTGGTTCGATTTGACTCCGCGTTTTTCGCAACGTGCCGAGCGACGTGGGTGTGCGCGCCGATCACGTCATACCCTGTCCAACCACCAAGCGCGCTGCCGTCCTGTTGATCGAAAATGACTCCATTTCGCTGATCGGTCCCAACCCATGTATTATCCATTTAATACTTTATATTTTTCGTGTGTTTCGTCCCTTTCGTGGTTAAAGAATTTCCAGTGATTGGCCGGTGCGTGATCTGGCTGAGGTCGGATTTAACCACGAAATTGACGAAATGCACGAAAAAAAAAACGCAGGGGATCGGGCGGATGGGACATGGGAGAGTTGGCTTGCGAACACGAGCGGCAACTTGGCAAGAAGTTGAACCATCAAACAAAAGGGCTCGGACACTGCCGCCGTCTCTCAGTCATCCTCGTTATCCATTCCGAGACAGAACATCAACGCACCCATGTATTATCCATCGATCTTTTTCGTGCAATTCGTCCCTCTCGTGGTTAAATCTGTTCTACAGTTGAATGTTCGGACAGCTGCCGCGGCCCCCGAATATCCCCGCTTCCCCTTACGAGCCTAACTATAAACATAGACATATTAATAATGCATATTTTTCGTGTATTTCGTCCCTTTCGTGGTTAAAGAATTTCCAGTGATTGGCTGGTGCGTGATATGGCTGAGGTCGTTTACGAGCAAGAATCGTACAAGATCATGGGCGCGTGCTTCGGGGTCTATAAGAACGTGGGACGGGGATTCTTGGAGCCGGTCTACCAGGAATGCTTGGAAATCGAGCTCGCCGAGAGGGGAATTCCATTTCTGGCCCAGCGCTAACTTCAAATTGTCTACAATGGCCGAACGTTGAAGCAGTTTTACAAGGCCGACTTCGTTTGTTTTGAGAAGATCGTCATTGAGGTAAAGGCGGTCAAGCAACTTGCTGACGAGCACCGTGCCCAGGTTTTCAACTACCTGAAAGCCACGGGCATGCGGCTCGGACTGCTTATTAACTTCGGTTCGCATCCCAAGCTCGAGTAACGAGCGCATCGTCGTATAGGCGATCGGATTTAACCACGAAATTGACGAAATGCACGAAAAAAAGAACGCAGGGGATCGGGCGGATGGGACATGGGAGAGTTGGCTTGCGAACACGAGCGGCAACTTGGCAAGAAGTTGAACCATCAAACAAAAGGGCTCGGACACTGGGCGCCGTCTCTCAGTCATCCTCGTTTTCCATTCCGAGACAGAACATCAACGCACCCATGTATCATCCATTTAATAATTTATATTTTTCGTGTATTTCGTCACTTTCGTGGTTAAAGAATTTCCAGTGATTGGCTGGTGCGTGATATGGCTGAGGTCGGATTTAACCACGAAACTGACGAAATGCACGAAAAAAAACGGAATTCGGTGGTCGGTTGGGTGAAATGCCCAGGTCTTCAGCCACCACCGGGCCACGGACATGCGCCACGGTCTCCTCACCGGCTTCGGCTTTTATCCAAAGGGCGAATATGAGCGTATCGTCGTACGATTGAATCCGTCTTTTTCGTGTCTTTCGTCCCTTTCGTGGTTAATTCTCTTCTGCATTGGACAGTGGATCGGAGGCAATCTGCTCCGGCGTCATCCCCTGCCTTCCGCCCTCAAAGCGCCCAGATTCACGCGAGATTGGATTCGGAGGGAGATTCTCTGTTCGTGGCCTCGGCGAATCACTCTTCGGGGACCATCTACCCAAGCTGTCAATGCCTCTGGTACAATTCTGCGAATCAGCTCACGAATCGTCGCGGAGGTGCTTGCGATGGCCGTCTCCGTCGAAGCCGTTTACTTACGAAGACACCGGGTGTGAGGCCGGTCTGATAAAATGGCTTTATTGAGGTCGTCATGAACATCACACCGAATCTAAAGCAGGCGATCGAGATGGCGGCCGCCACACAATATCGGCATCTCGAGCCGCGTCCCGGCTCGAGCTATCGGCAGCTCTTCCTAAAGGGTCGTCGCATTCGCGCCGCGGTCGTCTATGAGACTGTGCACGGCCCCGACCGATACACCCCAGAGGAGTTCGCGAGCGAATACGGGGTGCCCATTGACGCAGTGCGCGAGGCCCTCGACTACGCCGCAAGCAACTTGCCATTGATCGAAGCCGAGCGCGAGCGCGAGGCCGCCGATGTACGCGCCCGTGGCCTAGACCGGCCTCCTCGACGGTGAGGGTCCTGATCGACGAGAATATGGCGAGTCGCCGGCTGGCCGTCCGGCTGCGTTCAATTTGGAGTCTTCGGGGGTGGCGGTCGCCGACCAGATCCACGTCCTGAATCATTGGCGTTGACTCAAACCCGCATGAACCGTCGGGGCGGAAGGGGAGGCAGGCACTGCGCGAGTCATTCGCCTTGGGGACGGCGACCTCAGAACTCACGCCTCACCGGGCCGGCCGCCGGCGTGATGTCGGCAGTGTCCGCCGATGATCGGGTGTTGAATTCCACGAGGGGCTCCGGCCGACATGCGGTTGCCGCGGCTGGCGCTGCAGTTCGTGTCTTTCCGCCCAAGACAGAGGGGGAAAGAGGAAGAAGTTTCACCGCAGAGATCGCAGAGATCGCAGAGACAGAGGGCACCCAAGTCTTGTCTTCATCCGTGTGCATCTGTCAGCATCCGTGGCCAAAACCGTTTTGGGTTTTCCAAGAGAATTCGCCACAGATTCACCCAGCGCGGCACAGCCGCAACCAGCGTTGCCTATCTTTACAATTTGCGCGTCACGCAAAGAAATCGAATTACGAAAACGGCGTCCTCAAGCCAGCCCAGCCGTTGCCATTCCGGGAGCACGAGAAAGTCCGGATCACGGTAATTCCGACCACAAGCCATGTTCGGCGATCGGCCGGCTTGATCGGCTGGACCGGTAGGTGAATACCACGCACGTCGTCAGCAAAGTGGCCCATCGACTGATGGCGATTCACGCAAAAAAAACCAGTATCTGTAGGTTCTGTAGGCGCCGGCGCTGGGTAAACCACCACGAATTTGATCCTCTCGGCGCACAGATTCCGGAGTTGCTTCTTTCCGAGGGCTAGTATGAGCAATACCAAGATCACGAATAGGATCTCCGCCCGGGCCGGGCCAGCGACCCCCTCACCCGCCCTTCGGGCACCCTCTCCCCGGCGGGGCGAGGGGAACCGCCTTCGGCCTGTGCGGCAGCATGCCCGTTTGTCGCAGGCACTTCCCGCTGTCTCCTCTCCCCTCGGGGAGAGGTCGCCCGTAGGGCGGGTGAGGGGGCAAGCGCTCGGCCATCGATGTCCATGGGGACGGACCTATCGGAAGCAACACATCGGCATTCAGCGATCGAGCACCCCCTCACCCCAACCCTCTCCCCGTTGGGGCGAGGGCGATGAGCTGGCACTGCCGTGCGCGCCTCGGATCAGGCGATCAGCTCGCCCATCTCCTCGCGGAGGCGGCGCAGCACGTGCGACTTGGCCAGGCGGACGGCATTGGGCGTGATCCCCAGCTCAGCGGCGACTTCCGCGGTCGTGGCGCGACTCGACCGTCGCCTTCCAGAACGCCGTCCAGGTCCGGTCCTCAACCTGGTGCTGAACCAGGTGCAGGGCCCGCTCGTAAAGCCCGGTGACTTCGTCCTGGCTCTCCGAGAGATCGAGCTCGACCGTCGGCGCGGCGACTTGCTGGAACTCGCGCTGGGCGTCGGACCCGCCGATGGCCGGCTCTCCCCGGTCGTGTCGATGGTGTAGGAGCTTGTGCCGCGTGATCCCACGCATCCAGCCCCGGAACGTCGTCCCCGGCTGATCGGGGTGGAATTGACCGAGGCTCGAGGCGACCGCCGCGAAGACCTCCTGCGTGACGTCGGCGACGTCGTGCTGGGCGATTCCCGCTTGCCGGCACCAGTGGTGGACCAGCGGGGTGTACAGGCCCACCAGCCGCTTCCAGGCGTCTGGCTCGCGCGCCAGGGCACGCCTCAACAAGGACAGGGAGGTCGATTCCACGGGATTCAAAGTACCTCGACGCGGAGAATACCGCCGCGCGGCGGGCTTTGAGACATTCCGGGAGGGCCAGCCTCGTGCGAGCCGAGTGCCAATGCCGGCTCGGACGGAACCTTGCCCTCCTCTCGCCAATGTTGCCGTTCGCGCCAGGCGCGGTCTAGTATGGAAATCCAGTTCCAAGATAGTAATATGGCGTTTCTCGGCAAGCAAGCAGGTACCAGCGGAACCGGCATTCGCCTGGGTCCTCGCGGGCCCAAAACACAAGACGGCCGGAACGGGGAGACACCGATGAGCCGAACCGACTGTCCCAGCCTCGACAAGCTCTCCGAGTTCGTGCTGGGCAAGCTCCCCGTCGCCGAGCTGGGGACTGTGGCCGAGCACCTCGACGTCTGCCCCGAATGCGAGCAGCGGGCCGCGAGGCTCGACGGCCTGGTCGATGCGGTCGTGTCGGGGCTCAGGCGGATCACCGGGCCGGGGCTCGGCCAAAACGGCGCCCCCCTTATGGCCCCGGCGCAGCTCCCGGAACGCATCGGCCGCTACCGGATCGAACGCGTGCTGGGCCAGGGCGGGTTCGGCCTGGTGTATCTGGCCCGGGACGACCAGTTGAACCGCCCGGTGGCCATCAAGGTCCCCCATCGCGCTGGTGAATCACGTCGAAGACGCCGAGGCTTACTTGGCGGAAGCCCGCACGGTCGCGAACCTCGATCATTCGCACATCGTCCCCGTCTTCGATGTCGGCGGCACCGAGCAGTTCCCCTGTTTCATCGTCTCGAAATTTATCGACGGCACCGACCTCGCCACGAGCCTCAAGCAGGCCCGGTTTTCGATCCACGAAACGGTGGATCTGGTGGCGACGGTGGCCGAGGCGCTGCACCACGCCCACAAGCAAGGGCTGGTCCATCGCGATATCAAGCCGGGCAACATTCTGCTCGACAAAAGCCGCAAGCCGTTCGTGGCGGATTTCGGGCTGGCCTTGCGGGAACAAGACGTGGGCAAGGGACCGCGCTACGCCGGGACACCGGCTTACATGAGTCCAGAACAGGCCCGCGGCGAAGGGCACCGGGTGGATGGCCGCAGCGACATCTTCAGCCTGGGCGTTGTCTTCTACGAATTGCTGGTGGGACGCCGGCCGTTTCAGGGGCGAATCGGCGACGGAACTGATGGAGCAGGTCGCGAACTTCGAGCCACGCCCACCACGCCAGAATCGACAACCATATCCCGAAAGAACTGGAACGCATTTGTTTAAAGGCGCTGTCGAAGCGGGCCTCGGAGCGCTACTCGACGGCAAAAGATATGGCCGATGACCTGCGTTTTTTCCTCGCCGACAGGCGACAGCCACGGAAGCTCGGTCCACGGGCGGCGGCATGCAATGACGCCGCCCCGCCGGACGCCGCGGCGCCGGCACTGGCCGCCGGACCGCTCGGTCGCGGTCGCGGCCGCGACCGCCGACCTCGAGCAGAGCCGCTGAAGATCGTGCCCAAGGGGCTGCGGTCCTTCGATGCCGACGACGCCGACTTCTTCCTCGAACTGTTCCCCGGCCCGCGTGACCGGGACGGCCTGCCCGAGAGCCTCCGCTTCTGGAAGACGCTCATCGAATCGACCGACGCCGGACCGTACATTCAGCGTCGGGCTGATCTACGGACCATCGGGCTGCGGCAAATCGTCGCTGGTCAAGGCCGGGCTGCTGCCGCGTCTGTCCGCCGCGGTGATCGCCGTCTATGTCGAGGCCACCGGCAGGAAACGGAAACCCGGCTGCTGAACGGTCTGCGGAAACGCTGTCCGGCGCTGCCCGGACGACTGGACCTGAAGCAAACGCTGGCCGCAGTGCGCCGGGACAGTTCCTCCCCGGGGCAGAAGGTGCTGATCGTTCTCGACCAGTTCGAGCAATGGCTGCACGCGCAAGAAGGAAGAGGAAAACACCGAGCTGGTGCAAGCCCTGCGGCAATGCGACGGCGGACGCGTGCAAGCGATCGTCATGGTGCGCGACGATTTCTGGATGGCCGCCACGCGCTTCATGCAGGAGATGGAAATTCGTCTGGTCGAAGGGCAGAACTCCGCTGCCGTAGATCTCTTCGATCCGCCATGCCGAGAAGGTGCTGGCCGCTTTTGGCCGGGCCTTTGGCAAACTGCCGGAAAACGCCGACGACACACCAAGGAGCAGCGACAATTCCTCTATCAGGCCGTGGCGGGACTGGCCCAGGACGGAAAGGTGATCTCCGTGCGGCTCGCCCTGTTTGCCGAGATGCTCAAAGGCGGCCGTGGACCCCCGCGACGTTCAAGCAGGTGGGCGGCGCGGCGGGTGTGGGCGTCGCCTTCCTTGAGGAGACTTTCGCGCCTCGACGGCCCCCCCGGAGCACCGCTTTCATCAGAAGGCGGCCCAGGCGGTCCTCAAGGCGCTGCTTCCCGAGGCCGGCAGCGACATCAATGGCCATAGCCGCTCGCGGCGAGTTACTCGCCGCGTCCGGCTATGGCACCGCCCCGGCGACTTTGACGACCTGATTAGAATTCTCGACGGCGAGCTCCGGCTGATCACGCCGACCGAACCCGAGGGAGTGAATGAGGACGGAGGACGGTAGAGTGAGGACGAGGACGGAGGAATGAGGACGGAAGACCAGAAGATGAAGACCAGCTTTCGCTCGCCGCGAGAGCGACTCATCCACGCTCTTTCCGTCCTCCGTCCTCCGTCCTCCGTCCTCCGTCCTTCGGTACTACCAGTTGACCGGCTACGACTACCTCGTTCCGTCACTCCGAGAGTGGTTGACTCGCAAGCAAAGAGAAACCCGGCGTGGCGGCGCAGCTCAGGCTGGCGGAACGGTCGTCGCTCTGGAAC
>CAWHKI010000085.1:0-65199 GCA_963829765.1 uncultured Isosphaeraceae bacterium
TACCTGGGGAACGCGCCCACCATCCGTTGGAGCGGGCCGTATCCTGCCAGCCGAGGAAGCCAGGGCCAATCGGCGACTCCCGAGGACCAGGAAGCCGCTGCCATCGCGGCGATGCAGGTCATCGACCGCGCGGTGCGTGAATCCTTGAAGTTTCTCCACAATCGCCGCCTCGCCGCGCGATACGCGGACGCCGGCGATATTGTGTTGGGAGCCGCGCCGGAAGCGCTGACTTTGGCGAATCAGGGTCCACAACCAGGCGCGGCTTCGACGGGCGAAGCGAACAAGACGGTGTTCCTATACCCCGATCCGCCCCTGGCGCGCGAGGAGCTCGCGCCGCTATTGGCGCTGCGTCCGGACGCTGAATTCCTGACGCCGTTCATCAAGCGGACCCGCCGGCGCCAGCCCAGCGAAAAACGCATCATCGGAGTTTCGATCTCCGAATCAGGCGCGGAGGAATTGGCTCGCTACGGGCTTTCGGAACGGCATCATCAGACGCTCTCGGACGAGCTCCACCTCTACCTCCTGCTTGCGGGATTCCAGATCGGCTATGGTGGATTGCTCAGCGGAGACTTCAGCAAAGGGAACAATTTCACGGTCCGTCTGTTCGAGCTGGCCCGCAGCTACGCCAGGCTGGCAAAGGAGTCCGGATTGGCAAAAGCACATCCCATTCTTAACTTTGCTCCCTGGCCCTATCGGCTCGAGTACGGTGACAGCGAGTTCGCGTTGTTTCAACTCGACGGCATTGATGAAGACGATCAGTACGCCCGTTACGTAGAGGGGCCGGAGATAACGACGTCGTCTCCCCTGGTTTCGATCTTTCCTCCGCTCTCAGCAGAGGATCGAGCGGCCGCCAAGAATCGTTTCAAGATCGACACGTCAGAACAGCGCTTCGTGCTGGCTCGGGGACTGACGGCGATGCGAGAGCAGATGACGGCCGACGTTCACGCGCGGCTGGTCGTTGGCGGGAAGCTTAACGGATTCGCGGGTTATCACCCCGGCATCTTCGAAGAGGCTTGGCTGTCGCTGACCAAAAACATGACGGGCGCACCGGGCAAAAAGTCCGGTCCCCCGGGCCAACCGCTCTTCGTTGTCGGCGCCTTCGGCGGCGCGGCGCAAGCCGTCATTGACGTGCTCGAAGGCCGCGACCGCCCTGAGTTCACGGAAGCCTATGCCTTATCCAACGTTCCGCATTATGACAGTGCGCTGGCGCTTTGCGCGGCGTGCAGCGCAACCCTAGTCACTCGAGAGGCCCTGCGCTCCGACCTTGAAACCGCGACGCAGAATGGCCTCGAGGCCGCTCTGAACAACGGCTTGGACGATATCCAAAACCGAGAACTCTTCCACGCCACCGACCCTTCACGCATCACCGAACTTGTACTCACCGGACTGACTGCTTCGAGATAATGAGCCGACGCCGATGTTATTGTTATCGTTCGGGGCGAAGTCAAGCCTCTGTCTTAAAGCCGAGAACCTGCTCGATGACCGTCCAAGCCTCTGGCCAGAGTTGGGCGGTCACCGAGTCCACGCTCTCGCGCAAAGACCGACCTACTAGCAAGGTGTATTGTACGACGTCCTCTCGCGCGTGGATTGTGGAGATTAGTTCGGGAAGGTAGGCGCTTGGAAAGAACCCGAGGGATTGGAGCTCATTTTGAACATCCGAGGCGTCCGCTCGCGCCCAAATGAGGACAACTAACGGACCCCCGGCCGATAACCGCGCCAAGTCGCTAACCAGGGCGGCCAGGAGAGGCCGCCTGACACCATCGTCAAGCGCCCGTAGCCCTAGGATGCGCGCGAGCATCGATCCGGTCATAGGTGACCCTCGCGGCGCCGAGATTGGCTCCCCGTGAAGACGCTATAAAATAGATGTTCTCGAATCGGTGATCCCAACGGTCTAGGCCCTGGAGCGGGTTTAGCCCGACGATTCCCGAACGGCGGTCGAAGATGTCTTCAGTCGCATTAAAAAATGCACGACCGAGCGTCTCGTCTCGGCGCATATCCAGGCCTAGATTTAGGCCTCTGCGGTCTTCGCGGTTCTCCTCAATCGGGGAGTCAGTTCCTGTAAAGACGGTTGGCGGATTGACGAGTTGGTCAGCCCCGAGCACAGCCTTTGCAAGACAGAGCACCTGCGGAGTAGCACGTGCCATCTTATCCCGGTGTGGCCACCGGCCCGAATTCCGACGGCAGCGTCCGGAAAGTACCATTGATTCGTAGCCGACGGGCATCGCATGAGCGTACGGCTCGTAGCCGACGGGCAGGAATCCAGCATTGCGCGCGACCTTCCAGCCGCCCGCCTCGACGGTACGGGCCTCACAAAGTATGAACTCGGCCGAATCAGCCAGTTCTTCAACAAGCCGGCGCAATAGGGCGGATCCGAGACCTCGATAACGTCGATCCGTGTCGACTACAACACCAAATACCTCGGCGATTCTGTCGGATTCTGCCCCAATGTTCCTAACTGCCGCGGCCGAGCCGATGACTGCGCCATCGGGTGCCTCAGCCACGACCCAGACGACCTCGCCTCCCCTGATCAACCCGACGACGTCTTCGGGCTCAAGAATTTGGGGGAACGGATAGTTGTTCCGAGCTTCGCCCCCTCCTTCGGGTGTGTACGTGCGAACGTAGAGATCGCTAATGCCGGACGCATCGTCGGAGTGGGCTCGGCGAACTGTTCCTGGCGTCTTCCGGTTCTGCTTGTCTAGAATTATTCACAATTGGATGGCTCAAGAACGTGATCTAATCACACTGTCTGGTTTCCGGCCCGTGACCGTCGCGCATTGGCCGAAATGCGAATCCTTTAGCGAAAGATCGCCGAAGCCCCTCATCACAAGAGCGTCATAGACGTCCTCCGCCCGAAATTGGGAGCGTGATCCAGGGGCGAGTTTGCGGTTAGAGTGCACGACTCGGTCCAGGTCGTCGGCGAGCTCCTCGTACCGGTCGAGGCGACGCAATTGCCGCTCGCATTCCTCGAGGATCGGATCAAGCCGGAAGCAAGTTTTGAGCTCGGTGATGACCAGCACCCCCGCCGGTCCAAGCAACCGGACAGCCGTGTCGAGCGCCTCTTCCGGTGAGTCCGTGTCGAACAACACTAGGAGGAGACTGACACCAGCGAACGAACCATCCTCAAACATGGAGAGTGCCTCGGCATTCGCTTCGATTACCGCCAGGCGCTTGCCGGCTTCTGCCGCTAGCACCGGTTTCGATCGCAGTTTGTCGAGCATAGCTCGGCTGGTATCGACTGCGGTAACATGGCGGCCGGCCAAGATCAGTTGCTCGACCAGATTTCCGGTTCCCGCCCCGAGATCGAGGATCGGTCCCTCATCTGTGGCTTTTAACGCCGCCAAGTGCCGTCCCACTACCTCTTGATAGTAAGGCATCAGGTTGAGAACCCGGTCGTAGCTCCACGCGTAGGTATCCCAGGTCAGTTGACGGTCGAGGTTGGCCCGGAAGCGTTCATGGAACGGATCACTGCCCCCGGGAGCCGCGACGTCCCAGAAAACGATTCGTCCGTAAGGCTGAGCAGCGGTTTCGTTGCGGCAGACCAACTGGGTGCCAGTCATCTGTATCGGGCCGAGCCACTCCGTCTCCAGCTTACATTCCCATTTCGGCCACAGCTCCTGACCTCTAGGAATTAAAACCCCAGCGGTCACCCTCCGGGCGAAGCGATCCATGAGCACGTCGAGTGGCTTATAGCGCAGTCCGTTCAACTCATTGCCCGCAATAACCTCCAATGCGATATTGTAGTCAACGATGCGGTCATTGGAGTCAAGCGTCAAAGTAGGGAACGGGGCGTAAAATAGTCCACGGGCGATTTGCTGAAGAACGTCATGATCCATGATCTAATATGTTCCAGATCCGGTGCGACATTGCATCATTCCATCCGCACCGATGAAGACTCTAGCTACTCAGACTTTAGCACCGATCTTCTTCTTCGGCTGGGCCCATTCGTCAGGGCACCGCTCCTTGAAATGCGTGACCAGGATTCGTTGAAGTTTCATCAGATTGAGCTCGTCGTATTTGACCCACTCATTCTGATCCAGAATGGATGGCACCGTGCATTGATCGAGTAGAACGGGGACAATGATTTGGGATCGACCGCTCAACGCACGCTGGATTAACTCTTTGACTTCCACCGATTGCCCCGGACCCATTTTTTGGGAATCAAGGAACACAAAGAAGACCTCGGCGGAGTCGAGGCCCTTCTGGATATCGTCAACAGCAATATTTCCGGCTTCGATCCCCAAGTCAATGAACGGATCGACATAGGGGCTTAGTTGTCGTAGAAGTTCTAGTATCTTCTCAACCTTATCGTAGTTCCTGCGGCTATACGACATGAAGGCGCGAACTCCGACGAAAGGCTTGAGGGGATCGAGTGTGGTGTCAGAAGTCGGATCAAGCGTGCACGAATAGTATTCATCGCCATTCGGGAGGGCATGCTTACTTGTTACAGTCGAAACGTTCAAATAAAGCACCCGTATATTATACCAATTGTTCTCGCCGTCTTTATCGCGCTGGAACTCCTGAACGATGATTGGCAAATAGGCGCGGTTTATGAGCGCCTCGTTATCGTGCTTCTCGAAGACGATCGGCACATTAGCGATGGACGTCTGGTTGTTTTTGAGCATCTCCCTGGCTTGAATTTGATTGCGCCCGAACATCTTCCACTGGACAGGATGCATGCGGTCCTTTATCCCTTCGAGGAATTGAGCCATCGTCCGCCCGACGAGCTGCCGCTGGCCGTCCTCGCCATCGTGATTCACGCCGAACAGGTCTTCGGCGGCGGCAGACGCGGCCGTGTAGAGAAGACTCTCGGGCATGCTCGTGTCACGACTACTTGCATTGATGGACGCGAGCGAGTGTTTGCAGTCGAGTGAACGAATACGTTTCTGTTCTATCTCGATCTTTCGCCGAATCTCCTGTACTATCGCGTCGGGCGCGGGGTCGACCCAATTATAAGGCGTCGGGCCGCTCGCTGGCCCCGGTAAAACCGTTACGTTTAGGGTCGACAGGCTCAGAGGAAACTCAGGCCGCCTGCCGCGGAAATCTCGATCGCTGACGAGCACGTAAGGGAGACGGGAAGCTATTCGAGATCCTATCTCGATCATCACGTTCGCGTTCCAGAAGTTAGCCCCTCCGCATTCGCTAGCATCGCAGTGCGAGCTGCCCATGAACGCGACTGTCATTGGCGCGTTTTGGAGCGCCGTGGTGATCCCCTGAACAATATTCAGGGTATCTTGATGATCAGCCCTGATGGCCTCATACCCAGTCTGTCGCAAGCGGGTTTGATGTAAGTCTCAAGGACGTAATCGGCCCGGATCCTCGTCGGTGAGCCGGTGTCGCCCATCGGCGAGATGACGAAGCAAACCTTGTCCATCGATCTCAGTCCCCGTAGTTATCGCATTGCTCGAAACGATGGCCGGAAGGTCTAACTCTGCCCGAGTGGCCGATCATGTGTCGGGATAAGCAGGCATTCGGTACCATCGCTAACTCGCCCCGGCAAGAGGTGCGGTTCGATTATCATAACACACGCGGACCCCGCGCGTACAAGAAGCTGCTCGATTAACTTCGCATATATAACCGCGCCGATGAGCCCTCGACTTCGGTCGATTACGTATGGTGTCCGAGGAACTGGTCCGATATCGTGTACTGACCTGCGGAGACTCGAACATGACCACCATGGCAGTTTGGCTGACCGCGAAAGACCGCGAGGTTCCCGAGTTTTTGAATGCGATCCGCAGCCAGCCATGGAACTCGAAGGCCGACGAGGACGCCGCGGTTTTTGAAGAGGCCCTGAAGCAGAACTGGACGCCGACCGCTGACGATAAGCTTGCGGCGGTCGCGCTCCTCCAGGAGCTGAACAATCGCATCATCACGCAGCCGCTGCATTTTCGCTCTGGTGACGAAAAGACCGCCCTCGACAGCATTCATTTCTTTTTCGCGTTCACGAAGAAACTCTCGACGGTCGACCACCCGAACTGCCCGTGTTTCAAGGTGTTGATCGACATTTTGCTCAACAAGACCGTGCGATCGTTCACGGCAAAGTGGCACAAGATCAGCGAGGGCGGGGGCTTTCGCAACGCCAACACCTGCCGTCTGTTCCGCCGTGAGTTGCTCGTCCTGCAAGGTCGGGTCCGGCCGATCCGTGAATTGGTCACCTACCTGGCGGACCAGCCCTACGTTGACGTCACCCGACCCCTGAGGGACCATATCGGCGGCGACTTCGTCGCCGATTCGCTGCAAGGCGTTCGCGGGCAGGAGGTGTTGACGAAAGAACACGCCGAGATCGTCGAGCGGCGCAAGAAAGTCTTTGGGAAGGACGACGCGGACGCCAGTAACGTCGTTGGTCTGGCCATTTCCGGCGGCGGAATTCGTTCGGCAACCTTTGCGCCGGGGGTCGTGCAGTGTTTGGCCGAGAAGGGTATGCTCGCGGCCGTCGACTATCTTTCCACCGTTTCCGGGGGCGGGTATCTGGGATCGTTCCTCAGTTCGTATCTGAACTCGGATCTCCCGACAGTGGGCCCTGGAGTCAACCAGCTCCCGTTTGCGAAAGTCGAAAACAATGAGGCGCCGGCCATCCGGCGCTTGCGGAATCACAGCAAGTATCTGATCGAGGGCGATCTGCTTCGCAATATTGGGCACCTTGTCTACGGCGTGCTGATCAACTTGGTCGTCGTCTGCGCTCTGATTGGGCTCCTGGCGATCGCGACCTTCCTTGGGATGGGCGACCAAATTCACGCGGCGATCAATGGCCGATGGGCGTCGGCCGGACGTGGTTGGTGGGCGGTATCGTCGGGTTCATGCTGGTGTTGTTTTTCAGCGTTGCGATCTTCCAAAACCTGGGACGCTGGGGCGTAGCCGGAAGAAGAATTCGTGATGGGTTTGAAACCGCGGCGACCTGGCTCGTGGTTATTGCGGCCGTCTTTCTTTTTCTGGCTTATTTGCCCGGCCTTTTTGGCGCGTTTGACCGCGCGTATACAAAGTGGCCGGCGTGAATTCCCTGTCACTCTCCATCATAGCGCCGACGTCGATTGCCGTGCTCCTGCAAATTGCACGAGAGCTTTTAGCGTACCGTCGTTGGTTGGCGAGAGTGTTTTGGTTCCTCGCGCCGCTGGCATGCCTGACGACTTACTTCGTCGCGACGCGCGGCCTTGTACTCGCGTGGTATCAACCCGCGGCCGATGGAGGCTGGTGGCGGGAACAGGTCAACGTGGGGCTGCTCGGCGCGACTCCGTGGTGGTTCCTGATCGTCGCGGGCATCGACGCGGCTCTGATCGGTTATTGCCTCATCTTCGTTAACGTCAACATGACGTCGCCTCATAGAGTCTACCGCGACGCCCTTGCCAAGACATACTTGCTTGTCCCGACAGCGGGACAACCGACGGTCGAGAATAAACCGTTTCAGAAGCTTTCCGATCTGAACACCAATAAGAAATCTCCCTACCATCTCATTAATGGCGCGCTCAATTTGTCGCGGACCGAAAACCCTGAGCTGCGGGGACGCGCGAGTGATTTCTTCCTGTTCAGCAAGCACTTCTGTGGCAGCCCTATCCTCGGATACTTCGACACTCATTCCTGGCAAGAACTCGACGGCGATCTCGACCTGGGCGCGGCGATGGCCATCTCCGGCGCGGCGGCAGCCCCCGTGATGGGCATGTCGTCCATTTTTGGTGCCAACTTCCAACTCGCCCTGCTGAACGTCCGCCTGGCTTACTGGATGCGCGTTCCCAAAGAGGGCAAGGCGCCCTCTGTCGCCCAAAAATTGTGGGCCTGGCTGAAAGGGCCGGGACCCGACTACCTCATCCGCGAGATGATCGGCTGGACGGACGAATCGTCACGCTTTGTCAACGTCTCCGACGGCGGCCACCTCGAAAACCTCGGTATCCACGAAGTCCTTCGCCGCAAGTGCAAGTTCATCATCGCCATCGACGGCGAGTGCGACGAGGCGATGGCTTTCCCGAGTTTGATGCGCCGCCATCAGCTTCGCGAAAATCGATTTCGGCATCGACATCGACATCAATCTCGACGACCTCCGAATCGATGCCGCGGGTGCGAGCAACGCTCACTGCGCGCTCGGAACAATCAAGTACAACGCGACACAGACTGGCTTTCTTTTGTACATCAAGTCGTCGTTGACTGGAGACGAGCCTGATTATGTCAAGGCGTACAAGGCCAAAGAGCCGAGCTTCCCGCATGAATCCACCGCCAAGCAGCTATTTGCCGAGGACCAGTTCGAGGCGTATCGCGCCCTCGGTCATCATGCAGCCTCCGATCTGTTCCAGCCGGAACTGCTCCTCACCCAACTGGCACAGGACGCGCCGATCCAGGAATGGTTCAAACGTCTGGCGTATAGCTTGTTGCCCGAGTGATTCACGAAGTCCAGCGACTTCAGTTGAGGGAATTGCACCCGCGGCCCATTTTCCGTAAAGCTTTGTCCTAAATGTGGTTATGGAATTACCTCTGGCGGCTGGCCGGAACATGGCCGGGAGGACGAGGCACTCCAAGAGCTGGTCGCAAGCTGGCACCTCGTGACGCCTTCTGTCAGGGACGCGATCATGGCACTTGTGCGCAGCGGCTGAGGGCGCCGATGGACACTCAATGCGCCTTTGGGGCAACAGCGGCGTCGACGGACTCCATCAAAGGAGAGGGGAAAGATCTCCTAATGGGGTTGCACAGTATTCGCTTTCGCCCACTTGGTGGTTAAGCCCTTCAATCCATACTAACCCGAAGCGCCAGCGAGGGTCGCCGCGAGTCGCTCGCGGCGGCGGCATGCGTCCCCTCGCTGGCGCGTCGGGTTGGTATTGCCGCTCGCGGAACTCGCGGGATGGGTCTGCTTGTCCATGCTTTCTGCCGGGTGGCGTCCGGCGAGGAGTGTCGGCTTACGACACTCCCAATTCGCTCAGCAACTTTTGATAGGCCGGGCCTCAAGCCAGTGCACGGCCCTGCCGTCGCGGTCAAGCCCCTTGGCCTGGGCTTCTCTCAAAAACTGCTTGGACTTGTCCTTTTGGTTGGCTTGGAAATACGCCTGCGAAAGGTGGAATAACCGCTTCGGCGAAGAGCCGTTGCGAGCCGCGGTTTCAAAGTCGTCGATCGCACCTTTGGTCTGCCCCAGGCTCAAGTGAACGAGGCCCCGCGTATCGAGCAGGTAGGCCCGGGGACCAACCAGCGAAATCGCTCGGTTGACCTCAACAAGCGCGTTTTCCGCCTGACCATCGGCAAAGGCTGCCAGCCACGCGAGATTATTGTGCGCCTTGGCGAGAACGCGCGTTTTGATCGGATTGCGATAGACCACTTTGATTGACCTGTTCGACGACTTGGCCGTAGAGCTTTCGCGCATCGTCGAAATGCTTTTGTTCGGTTCGTAAGTTGCCAAGGATCAGGACGAGCCGGACCGAGTTTTTGTTTCGCTCGATGGCCTTATTCAACCAGGCGGCGACTCGTTCAAATTGCGCATCATCAACCGTCTTCTCCGAGGCGACGATCCATTGGAAGCACGCGGCGGCGAGCGCCTCGACATCGCGAGTTTGACTCCACAGAGGTGCCCAGACGTCGAGTGCGTCGTTCACGCGGCCACGGCGGCCCAGAAACGCCGCCAACACCTTAGGGCCGTCGCTGATCTTGGGCAATGCCGCGTACCGGCGATACAGTCGCTCGGCCACTTTCCATTGCTCGAGCTGCTCCGCTAAACTCGCCAAGGTCGCGACCCACACGGGCGCCAGATCCGACTGCCGCGCTGTCCGCTGGATCAACTCGAGCGCTTTCTCTTTCTCGTTTTGGGCGTTATAGACATCGACTCGCAACACCAACGTTTCAAGAACATTCGGGCGTAGCTGCGCAAGCTCGTCGACAAGTTTTCGGGCCTCGGCCAAATCCGCCGCGTCGCCCGGTTTGTGATTGCGCAACAAGCCTCTGGCAAACCGGACGAGATAAGTGGGACGCAGATTTGCGGACTGAGGGTCCTGAGCGTTTAAGGCACTCAATTTCGGATCACGATAGATGGCCAGGGCCTTGGGCCAATGGCCGCTCAGTTCCTCGAGCCGAGCCAGCGACAATCGATCCTCGCCGCTCGCGAGCTTCTTCGCGATCAGCGATTCCAAAATCCCGATCGCCCGCGTTCGATGGGGGACGGTCTTCTGCGCGACCAACACGCGAACAAGCGCTCGCGAGTCGGCCGTTTCTTCCTGCGTGTTCGAGCCCTGGCCGCTTTTCGCGCTGGGACCGGAGGGCTCCATGATCGGCAACGCCCGGCGCACGCGATCGACCTTCGTGGACGACGCCAGCAAGAGAGCCAGTCTCCGCCGCGCCCACGGTGCCGTCGACGTGGAGCCCCGTTTCAAAATGGCCTCCAATTGCGCTTCGAGCTCGACCGTCTGCTTGGTCTTGCTGAAAAAATCCGCGGCGGCACTCGCCGCGGCGAGGTCGTCGGGATGGTCGGCCAGCGCCTTTCCGTACCATTCTTTCGCCTGGGCGTACGCCGTTTGCTTCTCCACTTCGTCAGCTTCTTTATAGGCGGCTCCCACGAGCGAATAACAATTGGCAAGCGCCAGGGGGGCGACCGAGGGGGGCAAGGCCGACTCGGCGGCCTTGGTCGCCTTCAAGGCCTCGGCCGGCTGGTTGGTTTGAATCAAGAACACGACGAGCAAAGTCCATCGGTCCGGATCGGTTCTCGCGAGCGAGACCGCCTCGCGGATGACGGCCTCGGCTTCCGGTTGGCGGGCCTGCGTCATCAAGATTCGCACCAGCCACATCCGCTCGGGGAGATCAGCCGGTTTCGCGGCAAGGGCCTTGCGCGAGGACCTCGGCTCGTCCGAGCTCGCGCTTGTCGACCGCGGAGGAGAAGGCCGTCTTCTCCAGATCGCTGGCGAGCTGCGACTCGACGGGCACGCTCCTCACGAGATCGAGCGCCTCGATCAGTCGCTTCTGCTTGCACAACAGCCGCACCGTTTCGCGCACGACCTTGGGGCTGCGCTGGCCAAGGCTGATCGCACGCTGGTAGGAGGCGATGATCACCTCTTCCCTCTCCTTGGTTTCCGCATCCGAGAGGCCCGCGGCGCAAGCTCTGCTGCTCAAGGCGGGCAAAGGCCACGGGAATGGCCGAGAGGTCCGGCCGGCGAGATTCGAGCGTGCTTAAGATCGCACGCGCTTGGGATCGCAGCCGCTCGGCTTCGAGCCGGTCTTTCTCGCTGGCTCGTTCCGCCCGCCACGTCAAGTAGAGCACTTCACACAACGTTCCCGACGATCCCGCCGCTCCTTCGAGCTTTTGGATCTGTTTCATCCAATGTTCGGCCTGTTTCTGATCGGCCGTTTGTAACGCGAGATCGAACAAATTGAGCCGCGTTTCGACATCATCCGGGTCTTGCTCCACCCATCGAGACAGCAAGCGGATGGCGGCGGAGGAGTCTTCCCGCCGCGCGAACTCGCCGGCCAAGCGAGTGAAAAGTTTGCGGCGATCCGCTTTGGAAAAGGTGTCGACCTTCTCGCTCAACTCATTCAAGCGAGCCGCGGCTTTCGGCCCTCCCTTGGCGACCACGAGCCTCGCCCGCTGGAGGCGCAGCTCAACACTGTCGCCAAGCTGCTTACCGGCTTCGTCGAGCACGGAATTCGCGTCGTCGAACTTCTTCTCTAAAGCCATGAGGTTTGCTAAAACGCAACGAACGGTGACGCTCTTGGGAAATTTTGATCGCGCCTTGCCAAGGACCTCTCGAGCCTGCGCCGGCTTATCGCGGTCCACCTCAAACTCAGCGCGAAACAAATAGGGTTCGAGAGCGTCGGGCATCGACTTCTGGGCGTCATCGAGCACGGTCTCGACCTTGGTCCAATCGCGCTCCTTGGCCGGTTTTTGGCGAATTTGCGTGATGAGCAACTGTGCCAAGAGCAGCCGGGCCTTGGGGACGCGACTCACGAGCGAGCCATATTCGCCGATCGCTTCATCGATTTCGCCTTGCTTCACCATGTGGTCGATCACGTCGAGTTTGGCTCCCACGTTTTGCGGATCGGCGGTGAGCGCCCGGCGGCTGGCTTGGTGTTGCTGCTCGGGCTCGCCCAAGTGGCCGTAACAGCGGGCCAAGAGTAAGCTGAGCCTCGCTTTAAACTCGGGTCGCCAAGGCACCGACTGAAGCGGGGCGAGAGTGTCGCGAGCTTGGGGAAATTTCGAGGCATTGACAAAATAATGACCCGTAAGCAGGTTGAGCATATTGGCATTCATGCCGATATTCTTCAGCTCTTCGATCTCGAGCAAAAGCTTGCCCGTGTCGCCGCGCGTTGCCAGGAGGTCGGCGTGCACCCAGTGGAGCTGCACATTATTGGTGCCCGACTTAAGGGCGGGCTCGAGCGCTTCGATCGCTTGGTCGAGATGGCCGGTGCGCATCTCGAAGTAAGCCAAGCCCGAAATCATTGCCACCGAGGTTGGTGACTTCTTTAAGCCCGTATTAAGAATTCTTCGCGCCTGATCTTGATCGGAGTTGGTCTCGGCCTCTCTGGCCAGCTCGAGGTAGACCTGGGGCTGCTCGCCGGCCTTGGAGAGCGCCTGTTCGATGTCGTCTCTGGCGCCGGGCAGATTGAATTGACGGCGGTATCGGGCCCGCGCCACGTAAACGTCGTAGTCTTTGGAGGCCGACCAGACCATCTCGTCCATCATGTCGTCGGCCGCTTGGGGATCATTGGGCCCCTTGGGGTCACGAAGCAGAGTCGCCAGCCGTTCATAGGCCGCGATCTTCTCGGGGGCGTGATTTTTGATCGCGGCGGCATAACATTCCCTCGCCCGCGCATCGTATTTGTTGGCCTCGCAGCATCGTCCCAGCAAGAAGAGGAGGTGGCCGTCCGCCTTCCCTTCGGGCGAGTCGAGAAGAATCTGCAGTTCCGCCTGCGTGTCGGCTTCGCTCAGATTCCCCAGCGTGAACAGCAGTTCCGCCCGTTGCTTCCGCACGTCGTCACGGCCGGGATAGCGTCTGAGAATCGCATCGAAGATCGTGAGAGCGACCGACTGCTGGCTGGGCGTGGGGGCGCCCTTCAAGAGCGCGTCGGCATATTTGAGCTTGAGCTCGATATCTTTTGGAGCGACCGCGACGTGCTCGGCATACAGCGCCGCCGCCTTTTGAAAATTGCCTTCCTCGATCGCTTGGGCGGCCTGCTTATCGACCGACCGGGCGAGCCGGTCAATTTGAAAGCCGTGCACCAAGTAGGTACATCCGGCGATGAGCCCAAGGGCGCCGATCAAAACGGCCAACCTCCGCCGAAACTTCCTACTGATGCGACCGCGGAACCTCCTCAGCCTCTTCACGCGAGCTCTCAACGGAACCATGACGACCCGCAAATCAATGGGACCGCGGAGTCTCCTCCCCTTCTTCGCACGAGCTCCCGACGGAAACAGGACGACCCGCAGATCAATGGGATCGCTGGATCTCCTCCGCTTTTTCCCACCGCGGGATCTCCCCCGCTTCTTCACGTTGCTAGGCTCCTGCTGCGAGTCGACCTTGTTTTTCATCGGCAATGCCGCTCCTGTTGCGAGAAGGGGGATGGAAGTCATGACAATCCATTTTTCCCAGAAAAACGGACCGTCATGACTTGATCGGGAGATCATGCACCGGCTGTCACGAGACCACTGCGGTGGGCCCTGTCCTGGGGTAAACGCGATTTCAAGATCCTGGGAGGGCGAGCCTCCCGGCGAGCCGCTTGACCCATGTTCGGCGCGGGTCTCCCGACCCCGCCGGAGTGCCTGACCGTAGGTTTCCGCCCTTCGAAGTGTGCTCGGAGAGCGCAATTGTGTTTGAAAACGGGGCCTATCATTAGCGCTGGAGACCTTCGGTCGGGTGTGCGTGCGGGGTCGGGAGACCCGCGCACAACAAAAGAATCACGCAAAGTCATTTTAATCGCGGCGGACCGAGGGTCGCGGAACCGAGAGCGGCTGCTGGACAACATGCGGGCACGCAGCCACGCCGCTCTGGGTTTCCGCGCTCCAGCCGCGTCAGGCTTTCCCGCGGCGCAGGCGTCGGGCAATAAACAGCACTGCGGAGCCGATGCCCATCAGGACGATCGCCGACGGCTCGGGGACGGCTGACACGTAGTTTGTGGGCGCGAGTGTCAAAGTGTTGATCGTATACTCGGCGGAACCTCCCACCCCCTCATTCACGAATACGACGTTGGAATATGAGGGGTCCGGCGGCGTGAGCAATGTTAGGTCCTGGCCGGCATAATGGGTCAAGTCTCCCGTGATCAACGTGAAGGCGAAACCACTTCGCGAGGTGAAGGCGGACTGGATGGTGAGGTAATAGTCCTCATTGTCAGGGCCAAATTGCTCATTATTGCCATAGAACTGGTTGCCAAAATACGAGGCAGAAAAGCCGTAAAGAGAGTCCCCGGGGACACCCACAGTCAAGGCCGCCGAAGAGGCTAAGCCGGTAGTGGTATCGAATTCAAGGTTCCCAGTGATCTGTTCGGTCGTGTTTCCAACACTGACGGTCCCAGACACGACTTCAAAGTCAACAATATCGTCCTCCGCAACCGCTCGGCCGCAGCAAAGCGACAAGCCGATCGCGATTGCGACGAACGGTGCGTAAGAGCCGAGAGTCTTAGCGACGATCATTCGGTTTCTCCCCTGAGGGTGATGGAGGCCGGGGTGCTGGTGCGAGTTGCGGTCGTTGTCACGCATGGTCGATGGCTCCTGAAAGAAAAAGGGGTCTGAGGACTGCCGCGGTTGCTGCCGCGGCGGAACGGTGCACGGATGCTACGAACCGGATCCGCAGGCCCGTGCGGAACGGCGAACTTGGTGGCGCCGATGCACAACCTACGAGCGGCCGTTCAGCGGCGATACTCATTCTCATGCTGCGTACTCCTTCTGCGTTGCGGTGAAAAAGAAAAACGTCCACTGGATGGGAAGCCCGCGTAAAACGTCGTCACGCCTGGAACCGTGGGAGCGGCGATAACTACTTCATCTCCGTCTGCTCGCGCTGTGCCAAGATTTCTGAAATTTCTCGAGCGTGGCGGATCATGGGGCGGTGTCGACGTCCCAAATCTTGACGGGGCCGTCTTCGCCCGGCTGCCGTGCGTGTCAGTTCCGCCCTGGTTCGCCGGGAGATCCGAACCGTTTCGGCATAAACGGGTTAGGGTCGTGCGCAGGCATGCGCGTCATCCGCCCACCGGGAAGCGGCTGGCGCTGCGGTGCGTGTCCGCCCCTTTCCGCCCCGGTGGTACCATTGCATTTGGCGCAACACCGGACTGCGTTCGGATTTCCACTTACGTCCCAAAGGCTTCGGGATGCACGGGCTTTTCGCCGGGTGCTCTAATGGCGAGGATGACCACCTCGTTCCCCCGAACGGTAAACAGGGCGCGATATTTTCGCTTCGGATGGGTTCCGAAGTTCAAGGTCGGCCGCCGCGCTTTTTGTAAGTCGAACGTGGAAGCTCATGGGTTGCTCACGGATTTGAGCTTGCGGCGCATCCCTTCCACAAACTCGAATGCGTCGACGGTTCGCTCCGCGTACATATCATCGAGGCCGAGTATGGGGATGTTCGCAGTCAATGCGCTCGCAGACTGACCTTGCTCCCCTCCTCGGGCTTCGGGTTGGTATGCGGATCGTGCACGCTGCGGAGCCGGGAAGTATTAACGCGAAGCGTGAGCGAGTCCGGGCTCTAAACACGACCGGCGCCATGCTAACCGAGCTGGCCGATCGGTTCCCGTGAGCACGCTGCCCCACACGGAACGAAGCGCCGGAAAGTTCACCGCGACTTCCAGTACACGGCCGCTGTAATGACCCCGCTCGAAACTCAGGGGTAAGTCCTGCAGGGGCGGAAGCCCTGGTAAAAGTAACGGTGCCCCGGGGGGTTCCAGCTACGGTACGCCGAGCGGACGTTAAACGCGGAATTGATGATCGACAAGCCCCGAAGGACACGGGAGTCCGCCATAATAGGTTCACGTACGTTCATACTCTCGTCTATAGTCTCTGTGCTCGCCTTGGGATACAACTCGTGTCGATGTTGTGTCCACTCAAACAGGCTGCCCAGCATGTCGAATCCACCCAGATCGCTCGGCAAGAGGCTGCCGCTAGTCCAAGCTCGCTCGCGGCTGTTCAAGCTATACCGGGCATATCGATCCAGAAGGTCGGGCGATCGTCCATAGTACCGGCTCGTGACCGTCCCCGCACGGCACGCGTACTCCCATTCCGCCTCCGTCGGCAGTCGATAGCCGGTCCGCCCTAGCACGTCGGCGGGGACCTTCATCCCCGGACCGTATAAGCCTGCGCCGTTTCGTTGATAGCACCACTGGTCCTTTGGAATCCCTTCCTGCTTGCTGAGCCAGTCGCAGTAGGCAGCGGCGATATACCAGCTAAAACTAATCATTGGGCAGTCGGGGTCGGGCGCGTATCTTCTGAGCGATTCCTCCTTAACACCGTATGTCAACGGATTGGTCCGGGCGAATGGCCGGTATTGCTCGACCGTCACCTCCTTGGAGGCGATCGCAAAACGCCGAGGGATGGTGGCCTTGTGAGGGGTTTCGTCACTCTCTCGATCCGTCTCGCTTGCCGGCGAGCCCATCAGGAACTGGACCGGGCCCTCGATCACGGCGAAGGTCTGCCCCAGGCTGTTGACGTACCAGCGGCGATCGCCTCGTCCCTTGAGTTTGCTCAATTCGGCATCGGCGAGCTTCAATTGTTCGCCCTGCCCCCACTTCCGCAGGGTCCATTCCGCCGATCCATGGATACCGCTGTCGGGGTCGTTGCGGTAGAGGTCGAGCAGTTTGGCGATCAGTGGCTCTCGCTCGCCTGGGGACAACCCATCCCTGCCATACGTTCCCATCGCCAAGATCAAGGCCCGCCGCTGCGAGGTCTCGGGGTGGAACAGGATCGCATCCATCTTGCGGGTGGTGGGTGATGGGTGATGGGTGGCGGGAGAATCCAGTCCCTTGTCGTTGGCGGAAGAGTCTAGTCGGGCGAGTTCGGCGGCGAGGATGTTAGGATCGGCGCCAAGGGGCTTCAGCCAATTGACGACGAAGCTGCGAAGGCGGGGGTCGAGACTGTGGCGCAGCAGGGGCATGACTTCTTCAGCTTTGCCCATGCGCAGGAGAGCGATCGCCGCCCGAGCTTGGCGTTCCGCAAGTTGGTCCTTGGCTGTCTCCAAGTCCTGCCGGCCCTCAATTACCGTCGCTTTCTTCGCAATCTCTGCTCGGAACAGTGCCAAGGTCTTAGTTTCCAACCTCTGGGCGACGGGGAACAATGCCGCATACGGCTTGGGGTCGGCATCCATCAGGAGTTCGGCGATGAGCCCCGGATCGTCTCCGGCGTAATCGGCGAGGATGTTGGTCGCCAGGGTTCGTTCGCTCTCGGAATGACTCTTGTTCCGGAAGATCGCAGCCAAAGGAGCAATGAGCTTGCCTCGCACTGGACGCAGAACATCGAGCCAAGGACCGAGAAATACGGGATTGGCGCTGACCAGGGCTCCTGCCACATTGCCCGCCGTCGATTCCCAGTGTGGGCTTTCCGCATCATAATCGGCCAAGGCACTGGCTGTCGGAAGCAGGCTCACGTCGCCCGTTTTGGAAGAATCGAGAACACCCCAGAGATTCGGAATGATAGGTTGGGCATGGTCCTTGAGCGCGTTCCGGACGACGGCGATCTCGTCTGGCTTGCCGATAAGCAGGCGTTGATAGAGGTAATCGGCCTGCCGGTCACCATCGATCGGCAAGAGCGCCAGGCTGGCATGAAGTTTCTCCGCCGAAGAGTCGGACGCCTTTCCGAGCGTCGTTCTCAGAGCCGGATCAACCCATTGCCTGTATTCTGTCATCCGCTTCACGATCTCGGGAACTTCGGCGGTCTTGACCTTCAGGACTTGATCGACCAATCCGGCGGCGACCGTTTTGTCGCTTGCCTCGATGACTCGACCGCGGATGTTGAGCCCGAAGAGGAGCAGGGCCACGAGCGCCGCCGTGGTACCAACTCCCTGCATCCCGTGAACAAACCCCGCGCGTTTCATCATTTTGGCTTGCGGCCCGGTCCAGTCTTTATTCCTGGTCAAAAGCCGAATGTTCGCCCATTCGAGGAGCGAAGGCAGGCGGCGATTCTCACGCTTGGCGTCCCACAATTCCGAAAGTTCCGCGAGGCGCAGCTCGGCGCGGCCGCGACGCGTTTCCTTCTGTTTGCGTGTCAGCCAATCTTGCAGCGATGGAACCAGATAGTCGTGCGCAAGCTGGTAGTAACGGGTGCTTGGTGGCGACTGGCGGTCAGAATGATCACCCGTCACCCACCCCTCGTCATTCGCCACGCCTTCTGGTTCTGTCGGCGTGATCAGCCGGACTTCCTTGTCCAGAAGCTGGATGAGTTGGTCGAAGTCTTGAGCCCGGCCCGAATAACCCGAGACTTCGAGAAGCTCCGCATACGAGCGCATGCGGCCCTTGATGTTGGCACCCGAATCGGGCAATAGAGCGCTCAGGACGGCGCGGGCCGCTTTTTGGTGACGGTGATGCTTTGGGTTTGCCGTCCTGGCGCTGAATGTTTCCTCAAGAAAGGCGACGCCGATCCCTTCGGTTCCGCCGACTTCCTTGAGGGCGGCCAGCGTCCATGGCTTGCCTTTCATCATCTCGGCGAACAATGCCAGGCGAACACAAACGACCTTTCCTTCGTTCGCCAAGCCCTTAACGGCTTGTTTGAGGAATTCCTTCTGTTCCCGCGAGGTCTCGCCACCGTTTTCTGGGAGTCGGCCCAGGGCGCGTCCCAAAGCCGCCAAGATCATTTGAGCGTGATCGAGGTCAAACATGTCCACCAGCGTGATGTTCCGGCCCGCCACGAGGTCGACTTCCAGATCAACCATGAATCGGCTGACCGCGAGCCAAAAATCATCGCGCACCATCACGATGCATCGTAGCCGGCTTCCATCACATTGCCTCAAGGCTTGCACGAGCTCGGGGTTCCCTCTTTCCTTGTTGGCATGCAGCCATTGCTCGAACTGGTCGAGGACAATCAGCACTTTCTGCCCCGCGGGGATTCCGTGCCCCAGCCGGATCGTGGCCAGCGTTTGTTTCAGGTCGAGGTTGGTCGATAGCCCCGGACAACGGTTGCGCAGGCCGCCCAACAGTCGCGTTTCCGTTTCTCCCGGCGAAGCCTCGACATAAACCGACCGCACGTCATCTGAAAGTCGAGGCAACAGGCCGGCTTGCACCAGCGACGACTTACCGCATCCCGACGGACCGTAAATCAGGCCCACCGAGAATGTTCTGTCCGGATCCACTTGCTCAATCCGTGTCTTCCAGAAACCCAGGATAGCGGGCAACCCCGCACGGTCGCGCGGGCCCGGGAGCAGCTCGAGGAAGAAGTCCGTGTCTTGTTCATCGAAGGGCGCAATCCCTTGGGGACGATCTTGATCGTATGGCTGTCGAAATCCAAGATGCTCGTCGTCGAATCCACGCCGGCTGGCCGGGGAGGATCGGCGGCCGTTCGCGGGGCTTCCATGAGCGCCGTGGTTGTCGATGGCGCGACACGACCCAGAAAGTGCCGAAGATCCTCCGCCATGTCGAAAGCCGTTGTGTAACGCTCGCTGATGCGATTGGAGAGCGCTCTCAAGCAGATCCGCTCCAATTCTTTGGGCACTTGATCGTCAATCTGACGGGGGGCTTGGGTTCCTGCGTCGTGATCCTTTCCAGCAGTTCCGCCTGGGTATCGGCGGAAAAGGTCCGGCGGCCCGCGAGCAGCTCATAAAACACGGCGCCGAGGCTATAGATGTCGCTGCGGCCGTCCACGCGGTGCCCTTCACCCCGTGCCTGTTCCGGACTCATGTAGTTGGGCGTACCCACGAAGCGTCCACCTTGACGTCCCGAATCTTTATCCTGAAGCGCCAAACCGAAATCAACGATGTGGGGCTGGCCGGCCGTGTCCAACAGGATGTTGCCGGGTTTGACGTCGCGATGCACAAGCCCGTGCGTGTGGGCGTAGTGGAGCGCCTCGGCCACCGTCGCCACCAGCTCGGCGGCCGCCGTGTACGACAGCCGGGACTGCTTGACCCGCGTCGCGAGATCGGTCCCATTGACAAACTTGAAAACAATATAGCATGGCCATTCGTCGGTGCTGCCGACATCTTGTACGGGAACGACGTGGGGGTGGTCGAGGTTGGCCACCGCGCGGGCTTCGTTCAGATACCGTTTGGCTTGTTCCTCCCGAGATACCAGCGAGGCGTGGGGGACCTTGATGGCCACGGGACGCTGCAGAGCCTCGTCGTAAGCCAGGTACACTCGTCCAAAGGCGCCTGAGCCCAGAAGATCCTCGATCCGAAAGCGGCCGATCTTGTCGGGTCGGTCGTCCGCGGTCGGCGGCTGATCCGATCTGCCGAGAAACGCGAGCTCAATGTCGGCTTTGTGGTCGGGAAAGCGGGCAAGGTAGTCAGCAATCCCCGGTGTCTTCTCGGGCGGCATTTGCCGCTCGAGGTCGATGGCGAGCAGCTCGCGAAAAAGCGGGGCGCGGATTCCTTCGGATACCGCCGCGACGCAGTCCTCGATTTGGAGCGATTGACCCTTCTGAAGTGCTTTTTCAAAGTTCTCGCAGGCGGTGTGAACCCTCTGGAGCTGCTGGTCAGACAGGAAGGCATAGCGACAGCTATCATGCACTCGAAGACTCCAAATGCTCCCAGTGGCGCCGAACGACCTCGAGCCGCCGCTGGATGGTGCGTCGCGAGCACTTGAGCCGAGCGGCGATTTCGGCATCCTCGTAACCTTCCAATCGCAGCGTGACTACCTCCTTGAGCGCTGGATCGACGAGGCTTTGGAAAAACAGTTCGCAAGTCTCAGCAAACTCGGCGGCAAACTCCGGGGTCGGTTCACGCGAGACAATCACGTCGGCAAACCCACCTGGAGAATCTTCGTTCGATGCCGAGAAGATGGAATCGGAGAGATTCCGGCGCGTGTCCCTGCGCTGCTGCCGCTCGTGGCGCCATCGATCGGCCACCTTGCGACCCGTGATCACCACCAACAACTGCCACAAATTGTCGCGACTCGCCAGGTCCGGAAATCGCCCCGCGGCGATTCCCGCGCAAACACTCTGAAACGCGCTCTGGGCCGCGTCTTCCTCGTCGTAGACTCGTCGCGATTCCGGCCGAAGTTTCTGCCGACCCAATTCGTAAAGTCGCGTGCAAAAATGATTCCACAATTTCCGCGCCGCGGCCTCGTCTGCGTGGCGCAACTCGTCGATCCAGTGTGTCACCGGGTCATCGCTCGAAAGCATTGACCGACTCCATCGCAACAAGCAAACGCGGCAGGCTACGAACTGTTCGCCGGCCATTACCCGGGCGGCGGTTCGACCGACAACCTCTTCGAGAATCAGGAGCCGAGCCTCGAACCGGCGACCGTATCAATCGCTGTGATCACGTGATATCGGTCGCTCATCGTTCAAAGTTTCGGTTCACGAAGAGAGAGCGATACTTCACAGGCGACCGATCCAACAATAAGAGATTAACACTGCATTGGCACCTTTAGCAAGGGATGGCCCCGGATGATTGTCGTCATACAATAGAAATGTCCCGGCTTAGTCGGATATTGGCCGGGAGTTCGGCGGCGATGCCTGCGAATTGGGACGCGAATCGACTCGGCACCGTACTGAGAACAACGACTCAACTTGTTCTCAGTGAGATGCTCCCGACCAGCACTGGCAGCTTGAGGATCTCAAGCCGGCGGGTTGCTTACCCGCGTCTCTAGTCGGCGTAAGTCCTTTAAATCGAATGGGTTATAGATTATTAAGTGGAGGCGGCGGGAATTGCACCCGCGTCCCGAGAAGCTTTGGTAACGGCATCTACCTGCGCAGCCAATCATTTGTCTGGTAGCCGTGGGGTCCCGATCGGCAAGGTCCCCTTCGGCTTATCCCGTCATGAATGTCGCTCGAACCGCACCAGGAGGTTAGGTCCGAGCGATCCCACGTTTCCCATGCTGCTCATAAGCATGGGCCAACTTGTCATGATCGAGATTTACGCCCCAAGCCGGGCCTGGGCGGACTCGCCATGGTTCCGCCCCCCTCAAGGTGGCGCTGGAAGGCGTTCGTTGGACGGATTCGACCAACTGCCGCGCCGCAATGATCGCGGACAAAAATTTCGGAAAAGATTTTAAGTCATTCCAAGGCCGTATGTTCTAATCGAGATTTACCCTGAAATCGGGATAGGTGCATTAACGAAATCTGCAAACCGTGTTATATTGTATATATGGGCAGTGTGGGTAAATTGTGCGACTGAAGCATTTCGTGCTCCGAACGCAAGTGTACCTGCCCCTTCGTCGAATTGTCTTAAATCATTTTTCGGATTGGCTGTCTGAGACAGAGGCCCTCTCAAACCCGGCCATGATGTGCCAAAAAGTGCCATTTCAATGAGTCGTCTGGGGGCCGGGGCATCCGGGGCAATGATTGGGCTCATGGTCGTTTCAGCCGGTCGCAAATCATCAGGGCGAGCATGGTTTTCGCATCCTCGATCCGTCCGTCGTTGACCATGGCGAGGGCTTCGTCCCAGGGGACGACCACGGTCTTGAGCCGCTCGTCGAGCTCGAGGTGGGCGGGCCCTGGTTCCAGGTCTTCGCAGAGAAAGAGATACATCCGCTCGGTCATGACGCCTGGCGAAACATACCAATCACGGAGCCGGTGGATGCGGCCCGCGCGATAGCCGGTCTCCTCCTGGAGCTCGCGGTGGGCCGTTTGCTCGGGCGATTCTCCCTCGTCGATCGTGCCGGCGGGGACCTCGAGCAGCGTCTTGCCGACCGAGTACCGGCGGTTCTCGATCAGGCAGACGCGTTGTTCGTCAACCATCGGCACGAGTGCCACGGCCCCGCGGTGGACGACGACCTCGCGCTCGGCTTGGGTGCCATCGGCGAGCAGCACCGATTGGAGCGCCAGGTCGATCTTCCGGCCGCGATAGATCAGGCGGCGTGGGGCAGGGGAGTCGGTCACGGGGTCACTCGGGCTGGATCGCGGATGGTGAGCACGGGGCAGGGGGCTTCGCGAACGATGCGCTCGGCCACCGAGCCCAGGAAGACGTGGCTCAGGCCCGATCGTCCGTGGGTGGCGATGATGATCAAGTGGATGTGATGATCGTCGGCGTACGAAACGATCGCCTCGACCGGGCTGCCCCACTTGACGGCCGTGACGACCGCGGCGGGCTTTTCCCAGGAGGGGTCGAGTGAATGTTGGAGAGCTTCCAGGGCCCGATCTTCGTTTTCCTTGTAGAACTGCGCCGGCATAACGGGCATCAAAAGCGGGTCAGGCCCCGCGGGCAGGATTTCAGAGAGGACGTGCAGGAGATGCAGCTCAGAGCCCAGTCGCTCGGCCAACCGGCAGGCGTACCGGACTGCTTGTTCGGAGTGGGCGCTGAAGTCGGTCGGAGCCAGGATGGACTTGATCTCGATCACGTCGTCCCCTTTCGTTTCAGCGCTCTTCGCGAACCAGCGTTTGAAACCGCTGACGTAGCTCTCGCGTCAACGATCCGGGACGCCCGTTGCCGAGCACGCGCCCGTCACATTCGACGACCGGGATCAGCTCGGCGGCGGTCCCTGTCAGAAAGCATTCGTCGGCGTTGTACACATCGTGCCGGTCCATTGTCCGCTCGATCACCGTGTGGCCGGCCGCGCGAGCCAGCTCGATGACGGCATTGCGCGTGATCCCTTCGAGGATGCCCGAGTCGATCGAGGGCGTATGAATCTTGTCGCCATGCACGACGAAGATGTTGTCGCCCGTGCACTCGGCGACCTCGCCCTTGTGGTTGAGCATCAGGGCTTCCAGGCAGCCGGCGTTGGTCCCCTCGATTTTGGCGAGGATGTTGTTCAAGTAGTTGAGCGACTTGATCCGTGGGTTGACCGCGTTGGGATGGTTGCGGGTTGTCGCGGCCGTGATGATCTTCAGGCCGTGGTCGTAGAGCTCTTCCGGGTAAAGGCTGATATGGTCGGTGATGATGATGACTTGCGGGTCGGTCGTCTTGCGCGGGTCGAGGCCCAGACTGCCGGCCCCGCGGGTGACGATCAGGCGGATGTAGGCGTCGGTGAGCTTGTTGTAAGCGAGGGTATCGACGACCGCCGCGGCCATCTCCTCACGTTTCATCGGGATCTGGAGGTGAATGCCCTGGGCCGATTCGTACAGGCGATCGACGTGCTGCTTGAGGCGGAAGACCCGGCCGGAATAAGCCCGTGATGCCCTCGAAGACGCCGTCGCCGTACAGCAGGCCGTGGTCAAACACGCTGATCTTGGCGTCGGACTTTTCAAACAGCTTGCCGCTGATGTAGACCTTGGGGCTCATGCTCATGCGGCGTCCTCTCGCTCGTGTGCGGCGAGAGCCGAGTGTTCAGGCTCCCGCGTCGATCTGGAGAATCAGGCTAGCGTCGAGACCACTCTTCGATTCGGCCTTCCGCAAGCCGAACGACCCGGTCGGCCTGCTGGGCAATCTGCTGATCGTGCGTTACCAAAATCATAGTGAGCCCGCGCTCGCGGTTCAAGTCGCGCAAGAGTTCGAGCACGCCCTGGCCGTTGGCGGCGTCGAGGTTGCCGGTCGGTTCGTCGGCCAGCAAGACCTTGGGCCGGCCGGCCAGGGCACGGGCGATGGCCGCGCGCTGCATTTCGCCCCCGGAGAGCTCGGAAGGCAGATGGGTCAGGCGGTGCCCGAGCCCGACTCGGTCGAGCAGGTCCTTCCCTTCCTGCTTCAACCGGCCGCGCTCGCGCCAGTAAGACCAGAGGCCATGGCGGATCAACTGCGGCATGAGGACGTTTTCGAGCGCGGTCAGCTCGGGAAGCAGGTGATAAAACTGGAAGATAAATCCGAACGTGCCATTGCGATGTCGGTCGCGGTCCCGTTCGGGGAGATTGTCGATCCGCTTGCCGTCGAGGACCACTTCCCCGGCGTCGGGTGCGTCGAGTAGGCCGAGCAAGTGCGAGCAGCGTGCTCTTGCCCGAGCCGCTGGCCCCCACCACGGCGACCATCTCTCCGCGGTCGACGTCCAGGTCGACGCCGTGGAGAACCGGGACTTCGTTCTTGCCTTTCCGGTAGCTCTTGTAAAGACCATGTGTCGAAAGATGGCCGGCCATCGATTCGCCCTCCTAACCCTAGCATTCAAAAAATGGGATCTGTCAGGTTCCCGCGGCGACTCAGAACGGTTTTGTCCGCATGTACGAGCGTCGACGTCGTCACGTTATTCGTTGCGGAGCGACTTGACCGGGTGGAGATGGGCCGCCCGCTGGGCGGGCCAGATGCTCGCGGTCACCGCGATCAGGAGCGCTCCGGTCACGATGCAAAACACGGTGAACGGCTGGACGACCGTCGGGATCTTGTCGAAGTAATAGATCGTGTCGTCGAACACCTTGCGGTGCATGACGACGCTCAGGGCTTTCTCGATCTCGTTGAGGTAGCGGACAAACAGCAGGCCGCCGGCCATTCCCACGCCGCTGCCGACAGCGCCCAGCAAGAGGCCGTAGCCGAGAAAGATCCCTCTGATTCCCGCGGTCGAGGCCCCCAGGGCCTTCATGACGCCGATATCACGGGTCTTCTCGACGACGATCATCGAGAAGATCGCCAGGATGCCAAATCCGGCCACGGCGATGATGAAAAACAGCAGGATGTTCAAGATGTTCTGCTCGATGGCGACGGCCCCTAGAAGCGGCCCTTGCTTCTGCTCCCAGGTGGCGACGCGGAAAAATGCGGGATGCAGGTCATCGAGTGCGATTTGAATTCTCTCGGCCAATCGGTCGAGCGACACGCCGGGCCGGACCTTGATCTGGATCTGGTTGACTGCTCCGCGGCCGTTTGCGTCAATCAGCTTGCGCTGATCTTGCAAGCGTTCAAGCGGCACATAAACGTGTGTCGAATCATATTCACTCATTCCGCTTTTGAAGTAACCGACGACCGTGAAGGTATCGAAGCCTCCTTCTGACTTTGACTTGCCCGCCACGGGAAAGAGCAGGCCGACCTTGGTGCCCGGCGGCGCGATGAAGTGATCTGGCAGGTTCTTGCCTCGATGGTGGGTCGCGATCGCGTAGCCGAGGATCGTGCCTTCGTCCGGGGCCTGTTCCTGCACTTGCTTTTTGAGCTCTTCAATCATCGCCCGCTCGAACGGATCATTGGGGTCTTGCGGCATTTCCTTCAAGATCTCGTCCGCCGGCATCTGCTGCTTGAACTTGTCGTCGACAGTGAACGAGGGGGCGATTTTCCGGTTTTGCTCATCAACCAGAAACTCACCGAAATCGCCGGTCTTGCGCTCGATCTTCGGGCCGGATGCCAATGATATTGACCGGCCTGGTGATGACCTGGCCGCCCGGAAAACGGAAGTGGAGGATTCCCGGCGTTTCCATGGTCGGGGCCTGGGCGAGCACCTCGTCGCCGGCCACTTGCTTGACGCGGGCCATGACCTCTTCCGAGTTGTAAAATCCATCGAGCGAAACGCATTCGACGACCACGTCGGCGAGCACGCCATGCAGTCGATCGCGCATTTTCTCGCCAAACCCCGCCATGACCGAGTTAACCACGATCATGGTGGCCACGCCGAGCATCACGCTGATCACGCTCGCCAGCGCGATATAGCGCGTCTTCAGGTATCGCCAGCAGAGCAGGTATTTATACACGTACGCGACTCCTTCCGTGGATTGTCGGTAAAGCGGCGAGAGCGCCCCCGCGAGGGTCGTAGTCGGTCGTCCCTCCGCCTTGCGGGCGCATGAGCGGAAACAAGATCACGTCGCGAATACTCGAGCGGTTCATGAGAATCATGCACAGCCGGTCAATGCCGATCCCGAGGCCGCCGGCCGGCGGCATCGCGTGCTTGAGGGCGCGGACGAAGTCGTCGTCCATCTTGGCCATCGAATCCTCGTCGCGCAGGCCGGCGAGCTGCTTGCGGAAGAGCTGTTCCTGCAACCGCGGATCGTTGAGCTCGGTGTAGGCGTTGGCCAGCTCGACTCCCTCGACGTAAAGCTCGAACCGCTCGGCGACGGCCGGGTTCGACGCTTTCCGCTTGGTGAGCGGGCAGATCGCCGCGGGATAGTCGATGACGAAGATCGGCCCCTTCAGGTGATCTTCGACGACGGCCTCAAACAGCTCGCTGGCGACGACATCGGGGTCTTTATCTTTGGTTGCGATGCCGGCGGCCTCGGCTCGGGCCTTGACCGCCGCGAGATCAGCGGGATCAATGTCGGCATACTCGACCAATCAACTCGGCATAAGTCCGGCGCGGCCAAGGGGGCGTGAAGTCGAACGTCGCTTCGCCCCACGGCCGCACGAAACCGCCGCCCATCGCCTCGATCGCCGCGCAGATCAGGGACTCGGTCAGGTCCATCATGGCGTGGTAGTCGCCGTAGGCCTGATAAGCCTCGAACATGGTGAATTCCGGGATTGTGCCGCGGGCTCAAACCCTCGTTGCGATAGACCCGGCCGATCTCGAAAACCCGCTCCATGCCGCCGACCAAGCAGGCGCTTTAGGTAAAGCTCGGGGGCAATCCGCAAGAACAGGTCGATATCAAGGGCGTTGTGATGCGTGACAAACGGGCGGGCCGCCGCTCCGCCGGCGATCGACTGCATGGTCGGCGTCTCGACCTCGATGAATCCCCGCTCTGCCATGGTCTTGCGGAATGAGGCGATCAGCTTCGAGCGACCGAGAAAGACGGCCAGCGACTCGGGGTTACTGAACAGGTCGACATAGCGCTGGCGATAGCGCTGTTCCTGGTCGGTGAGGCCGTGCCACTTCTCGGGAGGGGGCAGCAGGCTCTTGGCCAGAAACGTCAGTGTTTCGGCAAACACCGTCAGCTCGCCGGTCTTGGTATGGCCAAGGCGGCCGTCGACGCCGATCAGATCGCCCAGGTCGAGTTGATCGACCAGGCTCCAGCCGAGATCGCCGACCTGCTTCTTGCCGACAAAGATCTGGATGTGATCGGTCCAGTCGCGAAGATCGAGGAAAACGACTTTGCCCTGCCCGCGCCGGAGCATGATCACGCCCGGCGACGCGAACGGTCGGACCGGGGTGCTCGCCTCGCCTTCGACCGCATCGGGAACCGGCAGAGCGCGCACGGCGGAAATCGCCTGGTGTCCGTCGAAACGCTGGCCCCACGGGTCAATACCCAGGCTGGCGATCTGCTCCAGCTTCTCGATCCGAACGTCTTCCAGGCTTTCGCGCGGCTCGTCGGCCATTGCTCCCCTTACTTCTTTTCGATTCATCACTTCGGGCGAAGTCGACCCAAATTGTAGTCTTCCGCCGGGTGCGGTCAACGGCAACCCGTCAAGACCCTCTCGCCTTCGCGACGCCCGCCTGACACAATAGAGAGAAGTTGGTCCTGCCCAAGAAGTTTTGGTCCTGCCCACCGAGGCCGCCTCGGCAAGGGGTTCTGATGGCCGATGTTGAAGAGCCCGATGCCGTTGCGTCGACGGAGCCGCCGTTTCTCGAATTGTTCATGACGGTGGTCCGGGTGGCGGATTGGGCGAAGATTGTGCGCTGGTACATCGACACGTTGCGGCTCGTGCCGATTCTCATCGACCCGCAGCATGAGTTCGCATTCTTGGCGGCCGGCCAGGGTCGCTTGGGTCTGCACGGTATCAAGAGCCCCCGTGCGTCGGCGATGCCGAGTAAAGTTCGCATTGTATTTCAGGTTCGCGATGTCGATGCCGAACGGCAACGATTGCTCGATCTCGGCGTCGTGGTCGGAGTGCCGTTTGATAATCATGAGGAAGGTTATCGCGAGATCCGGCTCCATGATCCCGATGGGAATAGTTTGACGTTGTTTGCGTGGACCGACCCCGCACGCGGACAGCGCCTTTCGCAAGGCCGCGGGTGAGTAACACGAGGTGTTGTATCAATGGACGTCATCGACGAAATCGAGGATTGGTCGGGATAACCACCTTGCATTTGCGGCTCGTTAAACGACATTCGAGTGGGAAGAAGGAGGCGCATGACAATGCTCCGAGGAATCATCCACAACGGCCAGGTTGTTCTGCCTGAACCGAGCGACTTGCCCGAGGGTACGGAAGTCGACGTCGTTCCAGTGGGTGTGGCGTGGACGGCGGATGAGTACCCGCGGACAGAAGAGGAAATCGCCCGGAATTTGGCCGCGATGGATGCGGTGGAGCCGTTTGAGCTAACGGACGAAGAGCGGAAAGCTATCGCAGGCGATAGGAATGCTCGCAGGGAGTGGGAGAAGAACCGCTTCAATGAAAACGCCGAGCAGCTCCGGGAGATCTGGGAATGAAGCGATTCTTGTTGGACACCGGGGTCGCGGGTGACTTCATCGACCGTCGCCGAGGCGTCTTCGAGCGTGCCCGTAACGAGGTCGCCCATGGCAACCGGGTCGGAATCGGGATGCCGATTCTCGCCGAGCTTATCTATGGAGTCGAGCTAAGTAATTCGCGTGAGCGCAATATGCGCAGCGTGCAGACCGCCCTCAAAGCATGGAAAGTCTGGCCGTTCGACGTGAATGCAGCGTTCCAATACGGACGCGTCGCCGCCGAGCTGCGCGGTATCGGTCGGCCCATGCAGCAGATCGACATCATGGTAGCGGCGATTGCGTTTTCGCTGGGTAATTGCATCGTCGTCTCCTCTGACTCAGATCTGGCCGCTGTTCCGCAACTCGAGGTCGAGAATTGGGTTGTTGATGATTGAAGCCGACGAAGAAGTTGGACGAATGCTTGATCAGGAGTGGTCGATACATCGTCAGCATGATCGAAAGAAGTGCCGTCGGCAAGTAGTTCCCAGGAGGTTCGTATGTGTCCGCCGCGAATGATCGGAGCCATGCTGGTTTTGACCTATTTTGCTTCAAGCATTGACACCAGCCGTGCCCAAAGCCCCGCTCCGGTCGAGAACGTGTCGTCCTTCCCACCGCGGACGCCCGAAGAGGAACGAAAGGCCCTGCATCTGCCCCCGGGGTTTGAGATTCAGCTCGTGGCCGCGGAACCGGATATCCACAAGCCCTTGAACCTCGCCTTCGATGATCGCGGGCGACTGTGGGTGACGAGCACGGTCGAGTACCCGTACCCGGCCGCGGAGGGAACTCGACCGCGCGACACGGTGAAAATCCTCTCCGAATTTCAGGCCAATGGACGGGCCAAGAAGATCGAAACGTTTGCCGATGGCTTGAATATTCCCATCGGTCTGTTGCCCCTTCCCTCGGCCCGTGCCGCCCTCGTTCACAATATCCCCAACATTTACCTGATGCGCGACGTCGACGGCGACGGCCGCGCCGACACCCGCGAGGTGTTTTATGGGATCTTTGGCAACCGCGACACCCATGGCATGACCAACGCATTTTCCTGGGGATTTGACGGATGGATCTATGCTTGTCATGGGTTCTCAAATGATTCGAAAGTGCAAGGGAAGGATCATCAGCCGATCGACATGCAGTCGGGCAACACCTATCGGATGAGGCCCGACGGGTCGCATGCGGAGTACTTTACCCACGGACAGGTCAACCCGTTCGGTCTGGCGTTCGACCCGCTGGGCAACGTTTATTCGGCCGATTGCCACAGCCGGCCGGTGTATCAGCTTATCCGCGGGGCATGGTACCCCAGCTTCGGCAAGCCGGATGACGGCGTTGGGTTCGGACCGGAGATGGTGACGCACGACCACGGCTCAACCGGCATTGGCGGCATCAGCTTCTACGCGGCCGACCAGTTTCCTGAAAGCGATCGCGGGACGATTTTCCTGGGCAACGTTGTCACCAACCGGATCAACCACGACAAGATCGAGTGGCACGGCTCATCGCCCAAAGGCATCGAACAGCCCGACTTCGTTTGGAGCGAGGACAACTGGTTCCGGCCCGTGGACATCAAACTCGGCCCGGACGGGGCCCTTTACGTCGCCGACTTCTATAACCGGATCATCGGCCATTACGAAGTACCGCTCACCCACCCAGGCCGAGACCGTGAACGCGGCCGGATCTGGCGGATTGTCTATAAAGGAGCCGATGGCAACCGCGCGCCCGCACCGAACTTCATCGATCGGACAACCTCCTGTGTCTACGAGCTAGTCGCCGACCTTGCCGATCCCAACCTGGTGGTACGAATCTCGGCTGCCAATCAGCTCGTCGACCGTGGAGGCGATGCTGCCATCGCCGCGGTGCGAGCGATCATGAAGCCCGGCACGCCGGCCCGTCAGCGAGTTCATGGCCTGTGGGTGCTCGAGCGTAGGAACGCGCTCGACGATGCGACCCTAACCGCCTGCGCCGCTGATCCCGACCGCGAGCTGCGCGTTCACAGCATGAAAGTGCTCGTCGACCGCTCTGATCTCACAAAACCGCTCTCCGATCTGGCCCTCAGCCATCTCACCGACGTCGATCCATTTGTCCGCCGAGCCGCGGTCGAAGTTTTGGGTGCACATCCAAACTTGGGCAACATTCTTCTGCTATTGGCGTTGCGACAATCAACGCATCGAGATGACACTCACCTGATCCATGTCGCCCGCCTCGCGCTCTGCGACCAGTTACGGGCCCCAGAGATCTGGCCTCAGATCGCCAGTCTTGGGCTCACGGAGCACGAGCGGCGCGACATCGCCGATGTGGCCACCGGCGTGCACACGGAAGGAGCGGCTGGATTTCTACTCGCTCATATTAAGGTGCTCGACGAACCGCGAGACCGCGTGATTCGCTTCTTCCACCACATCGCCCGTTACGGATCGCCGGCCTTGATTCCGGAGGTGGTCGGCCTGGCTGTCGCCGAAAAGCGGCCGCAGGCCGCGCGGCTTGAGCTCTTGAAGGCGATCCAGCAAGGAGCGCAGGAACGCGGCGTCGCGCTCGATGAGCCATCGCGACGCCTCGCGAAACAATTGGCGAGCCGGCTCTTGGCGTCCTCGCATTCTGGAGACGTCAACCTGGGGATCGACGTCGTCCGCGATTTCAATTTTCGCGACATGCAGGGGGACTTAAAGAACCTGCTCAAGCGCCACGACGTTGCCGAAGGGCGCGGGCGCATGCGATGGGAGCTTTGACGGTCATCGACCCGAAAGCCAATCTCGCCACCATCGCCGACGTCCTTACGGATGCCGCGGCCCCGATCGCCATGCGTGATCGCGCCGCGGACCTGATGGGCAAGCAAGATCGTCGCGAGGCGAAGACGGCCCTCTTGGGTGCTCTACCGGCCGCCCCTGAGCGACTGCAGTCGGCGATTGCCGCGGCCTTGGTGCGGCGACGCGAGGGAGCCGATGCGCTTTTGCAAGCGATCGCCGCGGGCAAGGCCTCGGCGCGTCTGCTTCAGGAACGATCGGTCACGATCAACCTTGAGAGCTCGGGACTGCCGGGCGTCACCGACCGGATTGCCGCATTGCTCAAGGGCTTGCCCCCCGCCGACCAAAAGCTGAGTTCCCTTTATGCCCTCCGCCGCGAAGCATTCGGGCGAGCCAAGGCCGATCCCATCCCCGGTGGCCAGGTCTTCGAGAAGCATTGTGGCGTCTGCCACCAACTGGGTGGAAAGGGCGCGGGTCGGCCCGCAACTCGATGGCATCGGCAGCCGCGGACTCGACCGCCTGATGGAAGACATCCTCGACCCCAACCGCAACGTCGACCAGACTTTTCGAGTCACTAACCTCGCACTCAAGGATGGCCAAATCGTGACCGGGCTGATGCTGCGAGAAGAAGGCGAGGTTTTGATCCTCGCTGATGCCCAAGGCAAAGAGGTGCGCGTGCCCAAGTCGTCGGTCGAGGAACGCTCGATCTCGCCCCTGTCCCCCATGCCGGCCAACCTAAGCGACCAAATTGGCGAGGCTGACTTTTACCGGTTGATCGCGTTTCTGCTGTCGAAGCGGGAACCGAGCGATCGCCCGGCGGGGGCAGCACGATCGAAGTAGGCCGCTGGGGCCGAGGCACCCAATCTTGGCTGGGCTTTCCGACCATTTTCTCCTACAATAACTGAAACGCTTCATGCGAAAGGAAGTGAGTTATGGGGGAAGCCAAGATCATTAACCGGGGCCGAGGTCCCGAGCTCGCGGGGACGCGAGTCACTGTTTACACGATCCTGGAATACGTTCAAGAGAATTGGCGACGAAGTGATATTGCGTTCTGGCTTGGCCTCAGCAAAGAACAAGTTGATGTAGCGGTCATGTATATCGAGGAACATAAAGAAGAAGTGTTGGCTGAATACGAAAAGATTATGGAGCGGATCAATCGTGGCAACCCTCCTGAATTACAGGCGAGGCTCGATGCAGCGCACATCAAATTCGAGGCGATGGTGCGGGAACGCCGTCAACTGAACGGCCAGGAGATGCAACATGAGGGGCATCCTGGCGGACAATGACGTCGAGGGATACGTCGGCGTAATTCATACCATCTGGATCTCCGGTACGTGGTGCGAGATTTGGGACGGTCTTCGGTTATCGGTCGAAAGTTTCGCCACTCTACAAATACCGCCGGATTCTTCCGATGTAATTGTTTGGAGAACTTGCCAGAGACATCAGCTTATCCTGATCACGGGAAATCGAAACGCTGACGATCCGGACTCGCTCGAGATGGTCATTCGGAACGAAAATCAGCCGAACAGTTTGCCCGTCGTAACTCTCGGGGATCCCCAGCGCATCATCAGGGATCGACTTTATGCCGAGAGCGCTGCCGTACGGCTGCTCGAGCGTTTGTCCTCAATCGACGACTTCCGCGGCGCTGGGCGGATTTACGTTCCATGACTACGCTCGAAGCCGCGGCCGATGCCGGCGAACCTCGCTTGCCCGATCCGTCGAGTTGACATTTGCCGGCTGGTGGCGTTTCTGCCATCGCGCCGCGCGCCCAGCGATCGCCTTGAACGCGGATCGGGAAATAACTAGGTCGCTGCGCAAGAGGAGAAGGTTAGTCGGTGTTACCTGCCTTCCGCACGCGGAGACGAATGAACTCATCTGGCCATGGCCTTCACTAAGAAGCCTACAGTGTGGTATGCTCGATCACGTCGTCGTGTCTGTCGTGATACGACCTATTACCCGCGAAACACCGCTGTTTTACGAGTGTACGAAGTGTAAAGGGTGAATATCGGGTTCGGTCTACCGCTCGTTGATTGATCGAGTTAGGACTTACGTCAAACTCGAGGTGTAACGGGTCAACTAGAAACGAGGCTTGCCACTTTATCTCGGAGCACGCATCATGTTAAGCCGAGCGAGGAGAGTCGGCTTTCTCCTGGGAATCTGCGCCTGGCAGCGGTGTTGGCCCCGGCCGCCTCACAGGTTCCAGACTCCAAGAAATCTCTGGCCCAAGAGCAACTCGCGCTGGCCCGACAAGCCCTCGATGGCCTCGACGCGATGTTCAAGAGGGGGGACGTGTCGCTCGATGATTCCAGGATCGCTGTCTGGGAGCGCCGCCGAGTCGAGGCCGTCCGCGACGCCGGAGCCAGCCGGGCCGAATTCACCGCCGCCCTCGAAGGCTACGTTAAGCGATTGAGGGATCGGCAGCGGATTGTGGAAGCGCGTCATCGGGCGGCGAAAGTCACCTTCGTGGACGTTCTTGACGCTAAATACCGCGTCCTTGAGGCCGAGATGTGGCTTAACCAGGAGAAGGGCCGCTGAGAGGCTGGCAAACTCCCGCGCGCGACGCCTCGACTATTAACTGCGGTGCCGGGGCCCTCGAGCTTCGCTTCATGTGCCCACCGGCTTTTCACGCTGCCACGACTCCATGAACAACTCTAAGGATATACAATTAAAGATATACATATTACTTGATTAGTTGTTGTTTCCTAAGAGAGCTTGAACACCCGGCTCGCGTTGGAGTAGAGGAATTTCTCCATTGCCTCGGGTTTGAGCTTGAGTTCACGCGCTTGTTCCGCGCATTTTTCCAGCGGCAGCATGGGAAAGTTCGTGCCGAAGAGCACCTTGTCCTGTCCGTAAGTGTTCATGAAGTGCAATAGTTGCGGTGGGTAATAGCGCGGCAGGTAGGCGCTGGTGTCGATGTGCACGTTTTCGTGCTTCCAAGCGAGCGCGATCATCTCGTCTGTCCATGGATAGCCGATGTGCCCGCCGACGATGCGCAGCTCGGGGAACGTGAGGGCGACTTCGTCGAGATACGGAATCGGGCGGCCCGGCTCCGACGGCATCAGCGGCCCGGTGTGGCCCACTTGAGTACAGAACGGAACATCGAGCTCGATGCACTTGACATAGAGTGGGTAGTAAAGCTTGTCGTTCGGTGGGCGATTCCACAGCCATGGAATCACCCGCAGCGCCTTGAATCCCAAATCGCGAATAGCTCGGTCCAACTCTCGCACCGCCGCCACCGGCTTCTCCAGGTCAACTGTCGCCACACCCACAAAACGGTCAGGGAATTCGTCCACGAATTCCGCGATCCGATCGTTGCTGGTGATCGAGATGCCTGGCCGTGCCCAGGTCGTCATGAGTAGCCGTTCGATGCCGGCGACGTCCATCATGGCCACCATCTCGGCGGGGCTCACGCCGGTCGTCAACAGGTGCGAGGTGCCCGACTGGCGGAACAGCCGCTCGATCTCCGGCACATGCTCGAACATCTCCTTGATGGCGGGATTGGCCCAAGCATCAATAATCGGCAGGCGATTGTTTGACATCGGCAGAGCTTCTGGGGATGAGGTACGGTCGGCGATTGAGTCTCAACCGTAAGCATGGCTTACTTAGCCCAAGAGCACGGGCAATACATACGGTCCTTTCGGAATCACGGCCACCTGGGCATCCGGTCCATATTCCGCCAGCGAATCAGAGAGCGCTGACTCGACACTCGGCGCCGGCTCGACGAAGCATGAAGAAAGGACTTCCGGCGGCAATCCATCGGAAACGATCTTCACTCGAGCCTTGCGGCGGCACCTTGGCCAGCTCTTCGAGCTGCCACTGGTCCATCACGAAATAGTCGCGGCCCAGGATTCGCTCCATGAAGACCTCAAGCGACGGGTTCTCATGAAATAAAGACTGGAACTCAGGGCTGCCCAGGCCCTCCGACAGGCTGGCCGCCAGAATGATCGTTCCCCCCTCCTTCACAATTTGCAGGCAGCCGGTAAGCCCCTTGACCGCCTGGTAAAACGTCGTATCGAGCGGATAACCGGCCGAGCTCGTGACCACGATATCCACCGGCTTGGGCACGACCGCCCGGCAGACGCCCGCCATGAAACGAACGCCCTCGAGAAAGGCCTTTTCCATGTCGCCGGCCACAACCGACGTCACGCGCCGGTGGCTGTCGAGTGTCACGTTGACGATGAATTCGCAGCCGGCCATCCGGGCGATCTCGGTGTTCTGCTCGTGCACTGGGTTGCCGTCGAGAATGCCGCAATCGGCCCGCGGATGCTCGAGCAGTTCAGGCCCATGCCAGCGCTTGACCGTTTCGAGCGCGGCCACTCCCGGACAGATCAACTTTCGGCCCCCCGAGTAGCCGGCCATCAGGTGCGGCTCAATCAGCCCGGTGGCGATCTTGAGGCCGGCCCGGACGTACCGGCTGTCAATCCAACCGGGAATTCCGCGTGAGGTCGTGCCGACTAACGTGTGCTCGTCCAGGCGCGTGCCGTAATGATCCTCGACGGGATAGTTGGCGACGATCTGATCGCCCAGCATTTCGAGCTTCTCGGCATCCGTGCTGGGCCGGTGCAGGCCCGTCGCCACCAGGATCAGCGTGTCTTCGGGCGAAATTCCCGCCCGTCGCAATACCTCGAGCAGCGGCCGCAGAATGATCTGGTTGGGAACCGGCCGCGTGATGTCGCAAATGAGGATGCAAGCATTTTTTCGTCCCTGGGCCACTTGACTCAATGCGGGCGTCCCGATCGGATCATTAAGCGCCGCCACGACCGCGGCCTCAGGGTCGGGTAGTGGCGGCACATCACGAATCGCCAGCGGCCCGACGACCCGCTCGGCGGGCAGCACCACGTCTAATCCCGTCCGACCGTAGTCCAGCGTTACTTTCAATGTCTTCATGATGAGCGGCGTCTCCATAACAGGACGGAATCGCTTATTTATTCCCCGGACTATTGTATCGTAACTGTTCGCCAATAACCCACGGCTGCTTTCTACGACAATTGCGAAGCGTTCCACGGACCATCGTCGCGTTAAGAATGCGTCTAGCTCTCTCGTCCCCAATCACGATAATAGAGATTAGCATTTTGGTCTGTTGGTGCCTGCAGGGCGTGCGTTTCGAGAGGAATCTATGCATGGCCTACATTGATGTCTGGCAAGCGGATTTTCGCCCGACGCCCCACTGGGTCACGGTCGCCGGCCGGCCTGTCCGGCCCTGGATTGTGCTGATCACCAGCCGGACCAATGATCTGATTCTGGCCCAAGAGATCATCGAGGAGCCGCCGACCGCGGACCTGGTGTGGGATCTGTTGGCCAGGGCGATGAGAAAACCGGCGGCCGGCGTGCCACATCGCCCCACCGAGTTGCAGGTGCGTCCCGACGAACGGTGGGATGAATTGCAGCCTCGACTCAACGCGATCGGGGTCACCGTCGTGCGGAGCGAGGAACTGGACCAGTTGGACTTTGTCATCGAGGACATGGGCCGATTCATTGGCGGTGATTCCCTTCCCGGCATTTTGGACATGCCGGGGATCAAGCCCGAGCAAGTGGCCAGTTTCCACCGAGCGGCGAGTCGGTTTTACCGGCGAGCCCCCTGGCGGAAGGTCGGTGACGACGTGGCGATCAAGGTCGAGTGTCCCCGTTTCCAAAGCGGCCCATGGTACGCCGTGGTAATGGGACAGTCGGGGGTGACGTTCGGCCTGACCCTCTACGACGACATGAAGACGCTCGAAAAAATGTGGGCGAGCAACATGTCGGACGAAGAGGGTGCCGAACGACGGTGGCGCTAACGGTAACGTTCGATGACGAGACGGGTATCCCCGTCGCCGACCTGGACGCCGGCAAGAAACTCGGCTGGGAAATCGCCGGACCGGCCGCCTACCCGTGGATCTTTCGCAAAGAGCGCGGCCTGAGCGTCCGGCCCCCACTGGCTTGGGAACTGGAACTGATGGAGGGCTGCTTGCGTGCGATCCTGGCGTTTGTCGCCCGGCAGGGACCGGACGATCCATCAAAGCAAGAGATCGTAGTCCCGGTGGCGTCGGGCGATTTGACCTTGACGCTTTCGTGGGTCGAGGAGTGAACGGGCGAACGTGTCCCGCCCGGAGCGAAGTCCGTCTTCAAAGCGAGCTCGCCGAATGCGATGCCGCGCCGGAAGAGACGGCGATCTGAGAGCTCAAGACATGAGGATGATTCATGGCCGCCCGGGCGGCCGCACGAGCCCCGCTGGCGATAGGCGTGGCGTAGAGTCCGAATATCAGTGTCAGACTCGCGCAAACGCCCACGGCCACGGCCACGGGCCACCCTCCGCCGAGCGTAACTTCTTTTTTTGTGGGACGCAGGTACATGACGACGACGATTCGCAGGTAGTAATATGCCGCCGGCGGCCGCGCTGAGCATGCCGATGATGCCCAGCACGACAAATGCTGTCGATTCGCCGCGCTGGGCGGCGGCCAGTAGCGACGAGAAGACCTCGAACTTCGCCCAGAAGCCGATCAAGGGCGGAATGCCGCTTAAGCTCAGCAAACAAATCGAAAGTGCCAAGGCCGCCGCGGGGTGGGACCAGCCCAGACCGGACAGTTCATCGACCGTTTCGACCAGCCGACCTTTGATGCGAACCGCGGAGAACACGCCGAAGGCCCCCAGGGTCATGAGTGCATAGGCGACCAGGTAGAAGAGGACTCCCTCGGACCCGTAATAGAGACCGCCGCCGCGTGACTCACCGGAGAAAGCGGCCGTCACACCTACCATCATGTACCCGGCGTGCGCGATCGACGAATAGGCCAGCAGCCGTTTAAGGTTTTCCTGGAGCAGGGCGACGAAATTGCCCCAGACCATCGTCGCGGCCGCAATCGCCCACGAGACGATGACCACCTGGTGCATCAACGGATCACCGGCATCTTTCGTGGCCAGGACCGCCGTTAAGGCCCGCACGATCGCCAGGAAGCCGACCGCCTTGGGTACCCAGGCCAGCACCGCGGCGATCGAGATCGGCGAGCCTTCATACACGTCGGGCGCGTAGAAATGGAACGGCACGGCCGCGACCCGGAACGAGAGCCCCGCCATCACGAAAACAACCGCGATCAGCCCGAGCTGGCCCTGGGGTACGTTCACCAGCTTATCGAACATAAAACCCATCGCCTTCAGGTTGCTGATGCCCAGCGTGCCGTACAGGAAAGTCAGGCCGTACAGGAGCAGGGCGGATGAAAAGATGCTCAGAAAGAAATACTTGGTCGCCGCTTCCCGTGTCGCCCGATTGCGGCGTGAAAGATAAAGCAGCAAGTACGTCGGAATGCTCACCAGCTCGAGCCCGACGAACAGGAACACCAGTTCGTTGGCCGTGGCAACCAGCATTGCCCCAGCATTCACCATAAGCAGCGCACCGAAGAACTCACCCGCACGGTCGTCCGGGGGCTCACGGTGCGCGATCGCCAATAAGGCGAGCGTGCCTAACAACAGCACCAAGCGTGCTAATACTGAAAAGTCATCGTTTAAGGCAACCGCTGAGTAGACCCCGGTCTGGCTTTCCCGCAGGAAGAAAAGCGCTACTAAGGCAGCGACCACTGCCCCGGCGCTCAGGGAGCACCAGAAGCGGCGTGGCCGGCTGATGAATGCCGATGCCGTCATGATCGCCATGGCGACAAACAAGAGGATGAACTCAGGGATGAGGATCAATGCCGTCTGCTGGAAATCGCTGAGAGCACTCGTGGGATACATGGCCGCTTCATTTCTTTTCTTGATTCGCTGCCGGCTAAAACGAGCCGGTTGTTATCGGGAAGTTTTCTTGGCTGCTTCTGGCACGCTGTTCTTGGGTTGACCACCGGTGCTCGGGGCTTTTTTCCGCGCGGCCGATTTCGCGATCATCGCGCCTCCGCGCGGCATGCCAGGTTCGGAACCATGAAGTGGTCGTTGGGCCGCGGCCTTTCGATCTTCGGTCGCCGCGGCAAGCTGGCCTTGCAGGTTCTGCTCGATGCGGCCGACGGCGGGGCGAATGGGGTTCAAGAATGGCCGTGGGAAGATGCCGATGACCACGATCAACACCAAAAGCGGCGTCATGCCGGCGATTTCATGCCAGCCGATCGGCGCGATATCATCGTGGGCGTGGGCCTGATCTGCCAACGATGCGCCGACCGGCGCCTCGTGCGCTGGCTCGCGCAGAGGGCCGAAGACGACCGTTCGGAGCATCAAGAGTAGGTAGTACGCACCCAGGACCATCCCGGTGGCCGCCAGCACGGCCGTCCGGCGCTTTTCTGGAACATGCCGGCCAAGATCGGAAACTCTCCCACGAAGCCGTTGAGACCGGGGAGGGCCGCCGAGCCAAGGGCGGCAAGGATCAGGAAGAAGGCGAGTAGAGGCAGGCGGTTCCACAGGCCGCCGAGCTCATTCATGTCGCGGGTGTGGTACCGCTCGTAGATCATGCCGACGCAGGCAAACAGGGCCCCGGTGGTGAGCCCATGATTAACCATCTGGATCGCCGCGCCGTCCAGGCCCGTGGCGTTGAACGCGAAAATCCCCAGAACGATGAAACCCATATGACTGACCGAGCTATAAGCAACCAATCGCTTGATGTCGGTCTGAGCCAGGGCTGCTAAGGCACCATAAATGATACCGATCACGGCCAGCGCGGCTAAGAGCGGAAAAAGCCTGGTAGCCCCCAGCGGCGTCATGCCGAGGTTGAAACGCAAAAGTCCGTAACTGCCGACTTTGAGGAGGACCCCGGCCAGCAAGATCGAGCCCGCCGTCGGGGCCTCGACGTGTGCCAAGGGCAGCCAGGTATGGAACGGGAACATCGGCACCTTGATCGCGAATCCGGCCAGGAGCAGCAGGAAGATCACCACCTGGGGGCTCAAGAGCGAGCGGGTGTCGCGCCATTCCGTCCACGGAAGTTCGGCGAGGCCTTTCGTTAGCTCGGGGATGGAAAAAGTCAGCACGTTGCCGGGTGAGTGCTGATAGTGCACGGCGACGAGCGCGATCACGCCGAGCAAGGTCAACAAACTGCCGGCGAGCGTGTACAGGAAAAACGTCACCGCGGCTCGCCGGCGCTGAGGACCACCCCACAAGCCGATCAGAAAGAAAAGCGGAATCAGCGTGAACTCGAAGAAAATGTAGAAGAGCACGACATCCAGGCTGGCGAATAAGCCCAGGAGGCCCGTTTGGAGAGCCAGCAGAAACGCATAATAGAGGGACGCCCGCTCGGTAATCGACCGCCACGAGGCCGCGATCGCCGTGATCATCAATAACGAGGTCAGGAAAAACAGCCAGATGGAGAGCCCATCAAGGCCCAGGGCGAATCGGATGTCCGGGCGCTCGATCCAGCCCAAACCATAACGCCCGTCCGACGCGCCGAACGCGAATTGCGGAGTCGTCACATTAGACTGAAAGCCCAGGAGGAAAATAAGAGATAGCGCCAGTGTCACCAGCGTGAACACCAGCCCGATCAAGCGGGCCGTGTGAACTTCGAGCCTCGGCACGAGCACCAGAACCAGGCTTCCGAAAAGCGGGAGCAGGACAGTGATCGTAAGTAGTGTCGGCATCCGTCAATCCTCGCGGCCGAAAATCAAGGGTTAGTTGACCTCGGTCTTATATCATTGAAACAACAGCATCAGCACAAAAAGAAGTATCGCCAACGAGAGGGCCGAAACGGCCGCGTAATTCTGGAGCAGTCCATTTTGATACCGGGCTAGGACGTCCCGTCCCAAGAGCCGCGGAAGCTTGGCCACGCCGATTACCAGCCCATCCACCAGGTATGTGTCGAGAAAATCGCACACGACCGCGAAGGCCCGCGTCGGCTTGACCACGAGCCAGCCATAGAGCTCGTCGACACGAAACTTCTCGAGCGAAGCCTCATAGAGCGGACGAAGCCGCTCGGCAAACCGGGCGGGGAGAGGGCTCGGCTGGGCATACATCAGATAACTCAGGAAGAGACCGCCCACGCCGGCGATCGTGCCGATCATGGCGGTCCACCAGTCGAATCCGTGTTCCTCGTGCCCGAGTGACGCGAAGCCGAGCGTGGCGTGCAAATGGTGGGCGAACCACTCGGTCGTGCCCGCGAACGGCCAGGCCACGACGCAAACCAGGCCGATCAAAACCGTGCAGCCCGCGAGGGCGAACAGTGGGTACGTCATGATCGGGGGCGACTCGTGGCCGACATGAGAGCCGCCGTGACCATGCGAATCGGTGAGGGAGTGGCTATGATCGTCGCCATGGCCCCCGTGCTGCGAGTGAACATCGCTCGCCGTGGCAACCGGGGGTGCCTCCGGATCGTCGGGGCTGGGGAGCTTCTCGGGCCCCAAAAACGTCATGAAGAAAGCCCGGCCCGTATAAAAAGCAGTCAAGAACGCCGTGAAGACCGCGACCCAGTAAATGAGGACGTAGATCGAGCCCCCGTCATGCCCCGCCAGCTTGATGGCCAGCAGGACCTCGTCCTTACTGAAGAAGCCGGACAGGGGAAAAATTCCCGACAGAGCCAAAGCGCCCACGGCGAACGTGAGATACGTGTGGGGCAATCGATGTCGCAAACCGCCGAACCGCCGCATGTCGATGACGTCGCCCATCGCGTGCATGACGCTGCCGGCGGCAAGGAACAAGAGGGCCTTGAAGAAAGCATGAGTGAACAGGTGAAACATGGCCGCCACAATCGCGAGCTGGGCCACATTGCCCACGCCCGATCCCAGCGCCATGAACATGTAGCCAAGCTGGCTGACCGTCGAATAAGCCAGTACGCGTTTGAGGTCGGTCTGGGTGACCGCGATCGCCGCCGACAGCAGGGCCGTTGCACAGCCGGTCGCCGCGATCAGGGTTAGTACGCCCGGTGCGAGCGTCAAAAGCGGCATCGACCGTGCGATCAGGTAAACGCCGGCCGTCACCATCGTCGCCGCGTGAATCAGGGCCGACACTGGCGTGGGGCCTTCCATCGCGTCGGGAAGCCAAACGTAAAGCGGGATCTGCGCGCTCTTGGCGGTAGCCGCCCAGAAGAGCAAGAGTCCGATCCCCACGATCGCCCCATGGGGCAGGCCTGCCAGGGTAGTTTCGCTCAACACGTTGCCGTAACTGAGGTCGTGGCCCGGCACGATCGTCCACAGCCAAAAAATCGCGATCGCGAAACCGGTATCGCCGAGGCGGTTGACGAGAAACGCTTTCATCGCGGCCGCGGCCGCGCTCTGGCGGGTGTGCCAAAACCCGATCAGCATGTAGCTGCAAACTCCGACGCCTTCCCAGAAGACGTACGTCAGCAGGTAGTTATTGGAGAGCACAAGGCCCGTCATCGAGAAGACGAACAGCCCGATCAAGGCGAAAAACCGGCGATAGCCCGGGTCGCCGGCCATGTAGCCGGCGGCGAACACCGCCACGAGCGACGAGACGAACGTCACCATCGACAGCATCATCGTGGTCAGACCGTCGATCCGAAACTCGATGGGTACGTCGAGATTGCTGATCGAAAGCCAGCTCATGACGAACGCCGTTTTTTCGGGAGTCGCCGCCACGAGCAAACCCAAGGAGACCAGGAACGCCAGGGCGATGCCGGCGATCACCGGAATGTGGGCAAGGGTGCGCATGCGCTTGGGACCAAACACCGTCACGCCCGCCCCCAAGAGCGGGAAACCCGGAATCAACCACGCGATACCTGGGAAAAAATCCGACAACTGACTGCTCCTCGCTTCGCTTTTTGGATGGTTAATTGCGCCGTTCGATCCACGGCTGAGTCGGATGAGAAGGCTCGATGCCGGCTGTCGTCAGGTGCGGGTACGACTCGGGGCCGGGCTCGGCCTCGACCGGCTCCGCCTCTCGCGCTTCGCCGTCGGCGGTCGGCGCCGGCGCATCGGCTTCTCGGATCTCTTGCCAGAGCGTGACGTCCAGAGACGAGGTCTGGTTGTAGAGAATGACGATCAACGCCAGTGCGATCGATGCTTCGCACGCCGCCACCGTCAAGATCACGATCGTGAAGATCTGGCCGGTAAACGTGCCGTGGAACCGCCCGAACCCGACTAAGCTCAAGGCAATTCCTTGCAGCATCATCTCGACCGACAGGAACATCACGATGAGGTTCCGGCGCGACAGAAAGCCGAGTATTCCCAGCGCGAAGAGCACTGCCCCCACCAGGAGATAGTTCCGGAGAATTTCCAGCGTGAACACGTCATTCGGATCCATGGGCATCTGTTTTCTGGAATGGAAAGTCTGAGGGCAACCGAAATTTTGCAATCCGCGGTCGGCGCTGTAGCTCAAATAAGCGGGCGTTCGATCCGTTTGGGTTGAGTAATGGCGACGGCCCCGACGAGGGCGACGAACAGTAAAACCCCCGTGAGCCCGACTGTGACCAGATGATCGGTGTAGAGAGATTCACCCAGGCCGGCGACGTTCTGCTTTTCGTTTCCCTTGGAATCGTTGATCCACGATGTCGACCGGTAAGCCCGATCCAGGACGATGAGGGGCTCGCTCAATGGTTGCAATGCATATAAGTTCGGCAACTCTCTCGTTGGGGACAACGCTTTCCGAGCCTGGTTATTCGCATTCACGCCGCCGCCGCCCAGCGCCGTAAGCGAGTAGATCAGGCACCACAACAACAAAAAGCAGGTGAACGTGGCGAGCCCGGGCGCTCGAGCGGCCCGGTCGTAAAGCGCTTTCCCTTCCATTTGGGCTAACATGATCACGAAGAGAAAGGTCACGATGATGGCTCCGGCGTAAACGATGATCGTGCCGGCGGCCAGGAACGGGGCACTGGCCAGCAGAAACAATCCGCACGTCGAGAGCACGACCGAGGCGAACCAGAGGGCACTGTAAATGGGATTGCGGCTGGTGACGGTTAAAAGAGCGCCGACGATCGCGGACCCGCTAAAGATGTAAAAGAAAACCGTGGGCAAAATGGGCCCCGGGGAACTCAGCGAAACGAGAATGCCCACGAGCGCGATGACCGAACTGACCTCGCCGAAATAATGGGCCCGGCGCGGTTGGGCGATCCCATGTCGATGGGGCAACAACCAGTAGGTGCCGATGGCGCCGGCAACAATACTGAACGAAATCATGAGCAGCGACATCGTCATCACTTTCGTTCCGGGGCCGGCAATATCTTGGTTTCCGAAGCATGGTCAACCGGCGGCTTGCCATACCGCATTGGTTCCTGGTTTTTGGTCAGATCGAACACGGAGAGCAGCTTGGTCTTGTCGAAGATCATTTCTTCGCGGTTGAGCCCGGTCAGGTCGTAAAGGCCGGTCAGCTCGATGGCCTCGACCGGGCAGGCCTCTTCACACATTCCGCAGTAAATGCAGCGCAGCTCGTCAATGACAAAGTTCTCGGGATACTTTTCGCGGTCCGGCCAGGTGGGCGGGGCCGTGGCCCCGACGATATCGATACAATGTGCCGGGCACGCCGTCGCGCATAGCATACACGCCACGCACTTCACTCGTCCTTGCTCATCCTTGTTAAGACGGTGCACGCCGCGATAGTTGGGGCTGGGGACGTGCTGTTCCTCGGGGTATTGCACCGTGATCGCCTTGTTGGCGAACATCACCCCGGCAATGTGCTGGGCCGTCACACCCAGGCCCACGGCGATCTGCGGCAGGAAAAACTTTTCCCACGGCTTGAGCCGGGGTGGTTCCAATCGTTTCAGCTTTGGGTCGTCGGCTCGCACGGTCACGGCTCCAGACAGAGGGCATCCCACCAAGATTCTCGATTTCAGTTTCGCTATGAGCGTATCATCTGAACGATCACCGCCGTCGCGACCAGGTTGGCGAGGGCGAGCGGTATCATGGACTTCCAGGCCAGTTCCATAAGCTGGTCGTACCGAAACCTCGGCAACGTCCAGCGCACCCACATCATGAAAATGATGACCATCGCGACTTTAATCATGATCACCCCCATCTTGGCCACGGCACTGAAGAGGCCCGTCTGTTCCTGGCTGAGGAACGGAAAGTCCCAGCCGCCGAAAAAGAGGATGACCGTCAAAAAGCTCACCGTAATTACATGCACATACTCGCCAAGAAAGAACATGCCGAATTTCATTCCCGAATACTCGGTATGAAAGCCGCCGATCAGCTCTTGCTCCGACTCGGGCAGGTCAAACGGCAGACGGTTGGTTTCGGCGAATGCACTCACGAGGAAGATCAAGAAGCCGATCGGTGAGGCGAAGATCCCCCAGACGTGATGGTCCTGCCAGTTGATGATCGCGCTTAGGTCGAGCGAGCCGGCCCAGAGCACCATCCCCAAAATCGACAGCCCCAACGGGATCTCGTAGCTGATCAATTGGGCACTGGAACGCAAGCCGCCGATAAAGGAGTACTTGTTGTTCGAGGCCCAGCCAGCCAGGATGACGCCGTAAACCGCCAGGCTCCCCACGGCGAAAATGTAAACAATGCCGACGTCGAGCGACGGCGCGATTTGGAAATTGAGCCACTGGCCTGGCCCGACCGGGCCAAACGGGATCACGGCGAACGCCATCAAGGCCGCGACAATCGCGATCATGGGGGCCAACAAGTAAAGGGGCTTGTTCACGTAACCCGGTACAACGCCCTCCTTCAAGAGCATCTTGGCACCGTCGGCCAAGGGCTGGAGCAAGCCGAACGGAATGCCGAACTCGCGGCCGGCCCGATTGGGCCCGATGCGATCCTGAGCATAAGCCGCGATTTTGCGCTCGACGTAGATCAAGTACGCGACGGCCCCCAAGAGGACGTTCGTGACGATGACGATCTTCAAGATCACACCGATCAGCACCCACATAAACTCGATCCTTCCGGCTGGATTCAGGCTGGCTAGAAGCCGCGAACAGTATAACAAGCCGCGAGCGTGCGATCACGCCGATTAGTAACTCTCGATGCACTCTACCGCGCCCGTGCGACGCCGTGGGCGAGGAACCAGGTGTCGGTGAAACTCGGTGGCGGCGGCGGACCGGCCGGCGGCGATGGCTGGCCGAGCATGACGCCGTAGCGGGGAACGGAGCCTCCCTTGGCGATCGAGAATGTGGGAATCGTCTCGGCCATTTCCGCAAGAACCTCACTCGACTTGACCGGGCCGCCCGAGCGATCGAGGAGAATCGCCAGCAGATCGAGATCGGGAAGCGAGCCGTCGCGCGGCGGTAAAGCCGCCTCCGAGTACTGCAGTTGGCCCCCGGCGTTGACATAGCAGCCCGCCTTCTCGGCGAAGGTAGCGCCCGCCAAAACAACGTCGGCTCGTTGAGCCAGCGGCGTCACCGTCGTGTCCTGCACGACCAGAAAGTCAACCTTTGATCGCAGGGCGTTGCTCTCGGTCTCGTCGATCCACGGATCGATGGCGTCGGAGGCAACATACAAACCTCGAAATTCAGCGGTACCGACACGCCGGGTTAACTCTTCGTAGGAAATGACCTTCCCCTCGAAGTGCTCGAGCACCGCGGCGACCCCGCGGCGATTCGGACATTTCTCGGCGTGAATCGTGAAGGCCCGCGGGACGACGAAGCTGGTGTCGCCGGTGCGTCCCTTGGTCTGGTCCGGCTGAAACGTCTGGTCGGTTCCACGCGTCGGCACCGGGCCCAACGCCAGGACATTGGCCGCGCTCAACCCCTTCACGTACTTCCCGAGCAGGAACGCCTCCTCGACGGTCAAAAACGGCGACAGTATCGCGGCGATCAACCCTCGTCCGTCGTTAATGTCCTTCAATCTCTGGTCTACGACGTTCACGGCCTCGTCGATCGCGACTGGCCGGAGATCGTCGTTTTTGCGGACGTACATCGCCGCTAACAGATTGGCGTCGTTGGCGGCCTTGTAGCTGTACCTTCCTTCGTCGCAGATCCAGTAATCGTTGACGAGCGGGTTATGCCGTGGTTTAAACCGCCAGAGGGCGCCGCGGTTTTCCTCAGCGCTGATATTGCACCCGGTCGAGCAGCGAGTGCAAACCGAGTCGTGCTTCGAGAGAAACCAGGCACGCTGCTTGTGCAAGAAATCTTTGTCGAGCAACGCACCGACCGGGCAGAGGTCGACCACATTGCCGGCCAGTGGATTGTCGACAGGTCGGTCGGGAAAGATGTCAATTTCGGCGTGACTACCCCGGCGCATCACCTCGAGCTCGCCCGTCTGCGAAATCTCACGGGTAAACCTCACGCATCGCGTACACATGATGCAGCGATCCATGTTGAGCTGAATCAGGTCGGAGACCTCCTTGCGCGGATTGACCGTGCGCTCCTCGACGAAACGATGGACGGCCTGCCCATAGCGGAAGCTGTAATCCTGCAAGCCGCACTCGCCGGCTTGGTCGCAAACCGGACAGTCGAGCGGATGGTTCAGTAGCAGGTACTCCATGATCATTCGCTGGTGTTCCTTGACCTTCGGACTGTCGGTCACCAGCACGGTCCCGTCTTTGGCCGGCGTTTGGCAGCCGGGGACCAGCTTGGGAAGGAGCTTGATCTCACCGGTCTTCGGGTCCTTGTTGCCGACCTCGATCTCGCACATTCGGCAGTTGGCGACCACCGAGAGCGCGGGGTGCCAGCAATAATAGGGGATATCGATGCCGACACGCTGCGCCATCTGGATCGCGTTGAGCTTCTCGCCCTCGGGGATCGTGTATTCGCTGTTGTTGATGATGATGGTCGCCATTGGCTTCCTTTACTTGGAACTCCGACATCGGGATCTAGCGTTCACACCGGGCCCGATCCTGGGCCGGACAGCCGGCGCCGGGGCAATTTGCACACCTGATAAGACGGGAAGCAGGTTGGCGTCGGCGCGAAGCCCATGGGCGATCTTCTCCTGAAGCGGGGTAACGCCGTTTCCGGCCGCCTGGTGGCTTCGAATGTAGTCTTCCAGCTCGCCGCGAAACTTGGACAGACCGTTTTTGATCGGCCAGGCCGCGCCGTCGGCCAGGCCGCAGATGGTCGTGCCGGGAATGATGCCCATGTTATTGGCGAGGTTCGACATGATGTCGAGGTCCTCGAGGCGGCCTCCCCCCACCTTGATCCGCTTCATCGTCTTGTAGAACCAATTGGTCCCTTCGCGGCAGGGGGTGCACTGGCCGCAGCTCTCATGGGCGAAAAAGCGACAGGTGTTGTACAGATAGTCGACGATGCTCGTCTGGTCGTCGATCACGGTCACCGCCGCGGTGCCCAGACCCAGGCAGCCAGGCTTGCGCAGGCTCTCGAAGTCGAGCGGCGTATCGAGCTCGTCAGCCGACAACAGGCCCATGCTGATTCCGCCCGGCACGGCGGCCTTGGCCTTGCGCCCTTCCAGACCCCACCGGCGTGCTCGTCAATTAACGCCCGGCACGTGACTCCCAGCGGAAGCTCGACGCAAACCTGCTTGTTTACGTGCCCCGACACGCAATACAGCTTGGGCCCATAGCTCTTGGGCGTTCCAATCGACTTGAACCAGCCCGCGCCCCGCTCGATGATGTGGGGAACGCAGCAGAGCGTCTCGACGTTGTTGACGACCGTCGGCTTGCGAAACGCCCCCTCGATGGCGGGAAATGGGGGCTTGATCCGCGGCCAGCCCCGTTTTCCTTCCAAGCTCTCAATCAATCCGGTCTCTTCACCGCAGATGTAGGCGCCCGCCCCGCGGTGCAGCCAGATGTCGAGATCAAAGCCCGACCCATAAATGTTTTTACCCAAGTGGCCCGCGGCCCGGGCCTCGGCGATCGCCGCCTCGAGAACCCGATAAGCCCGGATGTACTCGAAACGCAGGTAAAGATACGCCGTCGCCGCCTTGGTCGCGAAGCAGGAAATCAAGATTCCTTCGATCAACTGGTGGGGATCTTTCTCCATCAACAGCCGATTATTGAACGTGGCCGGCTCGCTCTCATCGGCATTGATGCACATGAGAGTTTCTTTGCGGTCCTTGGGGAGAAAAGTCCACTTGAGTCCGCAGGGAAAGCCCGCGCCGCCGCGCCCGCGCAGCTCTGAGTCTTTGACAATCGCGACCACTTGATCGGGATCGGTCGCCAGCGCCTTCCGGGCGGCTTGATAGCCCCCATTTGACTCGTAAACCTTGAGCGATTGGCTCTCGGCAACATTCCAGTTACGGCTCAATACGGGTTCAAAGGCGGCCACGAATGGTTCCTCTCCTCGAAGTTTCGTCGAACGCAACTGAATGATCACGACACCGCGAGCTCATCCTGGCGCCCGCGCTTTAATTCTTCCAGCATCGCATCAACCGTTGCTTCCTCAAGCGGCCCAAAGACTCGCCCGTCGTCGGCCAAAGCGGCCGGCGCGTAGTCGCAAATTCCCAGGCACTCGGCAAACTCGACAGTCAGCTCGCCCCCTTGGGTTGTCTCGCCGGGCTCGATCCCCAGCTTGCGGCAAGCGTGTTCGAGCATTTCGTCCCCCCCGCGGAGCATGCACGAGAGCGACCGGCAAATCCAGACTCGCACGTCGCCCATGGGGGCCTGGGGAAAGAAGCCGTAAAAGCTCATCGTGTCGTGGACCTCAGCCGGCGTGATCTCGAGCAGGTCGGCGATCTCGCGCATCGCTTGGTAGGGCACGCACCGCAAATGCTCCAGCACCAGGTGCAGGGCCGGCAACGTGACCGCCCGTTTGTTGGGATAGCGCGAAAAGAGAGAGCGGATCTTCTCTTTGAGCGGCTCACTCAGGATCGGCATTCGTCCGGTCGCCACGGTGGAAATCGTCTCGGCTGCCATGGTGTCTCTTTGAGAAGTAGGGCGGGACTGCCCGCCGTGATTGCCTTGTGTCGTGCCAGTGGTGAGTGCCCACCCCGCGAGTAACTTATCGATCGAGCTCCGCCGCGATGATATTGAGGCTTCCCAGCACGGCCACGACATCAGCGAGCAGATAATTCTTAATCATGTGAGGAAATACCGCAAAGTGGATGAACGACGGCGGGCGGGTCCGCACTCGCCAGGCCGTCTGGCTGCCGTCGGCCACCAAGTAATAGCCGAGCTCGCCGTTGGGACTTTCGACAGCGGCATACACCTCGTCGTGCGGGGTCTCGACCCCGCGGTTGGGCATGATGAGCTCGAAGTGCTGGATCAAGCCTTCCATGCTGTTGTAGGTGGTCAGCTTGTCGGGCAAGGGAAACTTTTCCGCGATCGGCACGTTCACCGGACCTACGGGAAGAGTCTCAAGGGCTTGCTGGAGGATGCGATGACTCTGTCGCATCTCCTCCATTCGTACGATGAATCTTGCCCAGCAGTCGCCTTCCGCGGTGTAGGGGACCTCGAAATCGAACGCGGGATAGCACAGGTAGGGCTCATCCTTGCGAACGTCGTAGGTGACCCCACTCGCCCGAGCGATTGGTCCGGTACACGAAAAGCCAATGGCGTCATCCTTGGAGAGTACCCCCACCCCACGCACTCGGTCCAAGAAGATCCGGTTGCGGAACAGCAGCTTTTCCATGTCCGAGTAAACTTTGGGAAAGCTGGCGAGGACGGCGCGGACCTTATCGAGCACACGGTCATTGAAGTCGTAGAGCAAGCCGCCGACCCGGGTGTAACCGGGGTGAAACCGGTAACCCGACATCTCTTCGTAAACATCGTAAATCTGTTCTCGCAAGTTGAAGGCGAACAAAAACGCCGTGAACGCTCCCAGGTCGAGCGCGGCCGCTCCCGTGCACAGTAAATGATCACTGATGCGCGCGAGCTCGGAGATGATCACCCGGATATACTGACACCGCGGCGTAAGCTCGATATCTAGGAGCTTCTCGACAGCATGGTGCCAGGCGACCTCGTTCATCGGCGGACTGATGTAATTCTTGCGATCGACGATCGTCACGTACTGGTTGAAGTTCAGGTGTTCGCCCAGTTTCTCGAAGCCGGAATGCAGGTAGCCAATGTCCGGCGTGGCGCTCACGATCCGTTCGCCGTCCAATTCGAGGATCAGCCGCAGGGTCGTATGCGTGGCCGGGTGCTGAGGACCGAAGTTCAAGGTCCAGGTGGCTTGCCGCGATTCGGTCTCGAGTTCCGGCTCGTCGAGCAATTCCGTTGACATCACGTCATCCTCTGTCGAGTGTTCCCCGCGGAAGGCGTTTTAAGACTCGCTCCGCGACAATCGCGGAAAGTTATGCCGTTCGCCGCGCCCTCGGAGTGGATAATCCTTTCGGAGCGGATAGGCGGCAAACTCCTCGGGCATCAGAATCCGCCGCAAGTCGGGATGCCCACTGAATCGAATACCGTACATATCAAAGACTTCTCGCTCCATCCAGTTGGCTCCCGGCCAGAGTGCAACCGCCGAGGGAAGAGTCGGATCGGGGTCGTCCAGACCGCACTTGACAACCAGCCGTTCGGCCGTGTCGAGGTTCTTGAGAACGTAATGGACTTCGAAGCGGGCGCGAGTCCGGCCTGGATACCCCAGGTAGTCGGTCGCTCCCAGCTCGGAGAGCATATGGAAACCACACTCGTCTTTCAACAAGATCAAAAGTTCGCCTAAACGGGCGGGGAATACATGGAGGCGCAGGTTATCGCGGAATGTCGATGTCGAGTAGACACCGTCACCGAGCGTCTTCGCCAGTGTCGCCAAAGTTCCAAGGTGAGTATTGATCACTGTTGTTTGGGGCATGCTCATGATGATTCGGCGGCTCCAAGCCTTCCCGGCCCTCCGGGCAGGCGGTAGCCGTAACGATCTTCGTCGCCGCGTTCGCCGAGGGGGGCCAGGCCGCGTGGAGCTTGGCACGCCTCGGCCAGGAATTTTTCCCGTTCGAACAACTCGGGTAGCCCGGTCCGTTTCATCCCACCGCTTTTTTGGATTTTTTCCTGAATATCCATCAGTGCCCGCAGGATCTGCTCGGGACGGGGAGGACAGCCGGGGATGTACACGTCGACCGGGATAAAACGATCGACCCCCTGCACGACGGCATACGTATCAAAGATTCCCCCCGTGGATGCACACGCGCCCATGCTGATGCACCATTTCGGCTCCGGCATCTGGAGCCAGATCCGCTGCAACACCGGCATCATCTTCATGGCCACCCGCCCGGCCACGATCATCAAGTCGCATTGTCGAGGGCTAAATCGCATCACCTCGGCCCCAAACCGGGCGATGTCGAACCGGCTGGCGCCCACCGCCATGAGCTCGATTCCGCAACACGCCGTTGCAAACGGCATCGGCCACAAGCTGTACTTCCGGCACCAGTTGACAACCGAATCGAGCGTTGTCACATGTATATTTTCGGGGATTTCCGGGGCATCGCCCGGCCGCAGGGCCAGGCTGGCCGCGCCGGCCGACCCTGGCGTCGATGTTACCGCCCCGCTTCCCGGTGTGACTAACGCCATTCAAAGACCCCTTTCCGCCATGCGTAAGCAAAAGCTGCCGCCAAGATCACGATGAAGACCATGATTTCCCAGAACACCCAACCGCGCAACTCGGCGGAAATCCCGGCCGTTGCCCCGTCGGACAGAGCGGCACTCCACTGGGCCACCGCCCACGGATAGAGGAACAGCAACTCGACATCGAACAGTAAAAAAACGATGGCCACCAAATAGAAGCGGACGTCAAACCGTTGCCGCGCATCGCCGATCGGGTCCATGCCCGACTCGTAGGGCATCTGCTTGACTTTCGTGGTCTTGTTCGGAGCCAGAATGGCGCTTGAGATCATCATTCCCGCACCGATCGCGATCGCCACGATTAACAGCAAAAAAACGGGCGTGTATGCTGCCCCCATCGACGGTCACTCCTCCCGACATCCGCTACGTTCGAAAAATCCTTGTGAAGATTTTCACAAAGTGGGCCCCAAAAAAATCCGGGCGTTCGCCGGGATCGTATGGGAGACACACCCTGGGACAGTCTGATTACGACCGCCGCGCTCCAGGATGTTGTCTCCCCGGAAACAGCCGGCCATTGAGATTCTTGCCTAGGCCAGCCGCAGGCAGGTTCTCGATGCACACATTGTAAGGCTTGACGAGCCCGCGTCAACGATTTAGCGGATTCGTCTATTCGGGCGGAAGGGCCGGAGGGAGCGGTTGACGAGCCGTACCCGCATCGGCATTGCCCCTTGCGTCTGGGCTGGGTTTAACATTGTCAGCCGGGTTAAGCCGCCGAGAACGGTCGAGGACGTCGGTCGGGCTGCGACGCCGGCTTGGCCTGCGGAGGGAATCTCCACCGAAAAGAGGTGGAGGCGGCGGAACCGAGCCCGTTCCCCCGCGACGGCTCGCTTCGGCGGACGGTGCTCGTGATGACGCGCGCGGCGATGATCGTGGTCTTACGCTTGGTGCGGAGGGCGAATCATCGGCGGCACGATCCGCGGCGGCCCGGTCCGCGGCGGCCCGGTCCGCCGAAGCCGGTCGGCGCCGGTCCGTATCGCCCCCGATTGCCGCCTCGAGAGTTCGCGACGGATTCTCGCGGCGGCTCGACATCGCGCGAGATACTCTGGCGCGAGTCCGGTTGTACTCTTCCAGCAGGCCGGCTCGCTTCTTGGGGTCTTTTTCGGAGAAGTACGCCAGGTACTTGCGGGTGATCAGTTCTTGACTTCGCTCGAACGACTGATCCGCCTGGCGATTGGGCCGATAATCCCGCGTCCCTTTCGGATCGAAGCTGGGATCGATGGACGACCGGTAGTAGGGCATCCCAATTCCATACCGCTCGGTTTCCGCCCGTCCCGCTCCTGCCATCTCGTCGAGATAGCCCTGGAATCGGTTCGCCCCCGCGTTCCCCATGCGGGGCAGCATCGCGCCCTGGCCGCCCCCTGGCGTGGCTGGTCCCATGGGGTAAGTATAGGCGTCGTATTGAGAATTGTACGGTCGGAATGGATCAGCCCCGAAACCTTGAGCCCAAAGAGGCGATTGGTCCGCACCCCATAACATGGCCGCCAGTGCCGTGAGCAACGATCGAAGCCACTTCTCGCGAGTCGAGGTCATTGTTCGCCCCCCATTTCAAGCGATTGCCCGTTCCCGATGCCTACCCGGATCCTCACGTACCACACCACCATCCGCTTTCAGAACCCAGCCCCGAAGCGCCTAGCCGCTCGCCTCGCAACAGCGATTCTGCATCCACCTAATTCTCCACCCTCATTATTATATCGATGAAAACCGGTCACCGCCACCAGCCCGCTCCTTAAGGCAAGATAAAAATACCGTTCAGCGACTGCAAAGCGAACGACTTTAACCGATCCGCCCACTGAAAGAGCAGATGCGTGCTTGCATTTGTGCTCCTCGGGACTCATGCTCGGCGAGGGTCGGGAGACTACCTTTCAGACGGTGAGAACAAGGTTGTCGCGGTGGATGACTTCGTCATACGCAGTCCCTCCGAGCGTCTGGCGGGCCTCGTGCGTGTGCAGGCCGCGGATCCGCTCGGCGTCGGCGGTTGCGTAGTTCGTAAGGCCGCGAGCGAACTCTTGGCCGGAAGGGTCGCGGACCCCGACGACGTCACCTTTTTCGAATTCGCCGGTCACGGCGACGATGCCGATGGCGAGCAAGCTGCTGGAGCCCGATTCGAGAGCTTTCCGCGCGCCTACGTCGACGACGAAGTGGCCGCGCGGCCGCGCTGTCAGGCCGATCCATCGCTTCCGCCGCGCGATGTGTCGTGCCGTGAGCCAAGAACAAGGTCCCCGTGGGCTCGCCGGCCAAAATCCGGGTGAGCGGTTCGGGCCGGGTCCCGGATGCGATGATGACGGAGCCGCCGGCCTGCGTCACCTGACGCGCGGCCGCCAGCTTGCTGCGCATTCCCCCGGTTCCCAGCGAACTTGTGCTCGCACCGGCCAAGCCGAGCACTTGGTCGTCGATCTGGGGTACGAGCGAAACCCCCTCCGAGGTGTTCGACACGCCCGGGTCGGACCGATAAAGTCCGTCGACCACACTCAGGATCACGAGCAGTGATGCCTGGAGCAGGTTGGTCACCATGGCGGCCAGGCGGTCGTTATCGCCGAACTTGATCTCGTCGACACTGATCGTGTCGTTCTCGTTGATGATCGGTACGGCATCAGACTCGAAAAGCGAGTGTAACGTATTGCGCATGTTGAGATAACGCGGCCGGCTGTCGAAATCTTCGTGAGTGAGGAGCAGTTGTGCCGCGTGGCGGCGATGCCGGCGCAGGCCATCGTCATAGGCCCGGATCAAATACGCCTGGCCGACGGCCGCCGCCGCCTGAAGTCGGGGCAGATCGTCGGGCCGCCGTTTCCACCCGAGCTGCCCCATGCCCGCTCCCACAGCTCCCGAGCTGACAAGTGCCACCTTTCGGCCGCGGTCCATCACCATGCTGATTTGCTCGGCCAGATGATCGATGCGAGCCAGATCGAGCGTCCCGTCCGGACCGGTCAGAACGCTCGTCCCGACTTTGACGACCCAGGTCTGTGCCGAAAGGACCACGTCGTCGCGTACCAGGTCGCGACCGCGCGGCGTCGCCGGTCGCGAATCGGCGGCGATTCGGGAGGGTTCGCTCGAGTTGGCCTTGTTGTTGTTTGCCAAAGGCGGTTTTCCCGAACTGACGATAGGGTAACGAGTAAATAGCAATCGCTGCCACGAATGCAGCGGGCGAGTTACGAATCCCGCGATCGTGAAGGTTGTCTGAAGGTCCCCGCCCCATTATAATGCGTGCTCACGGCTGGCCTAGAGTAACAATGGATCAGGCCCGCCTTCGTGCAAGATGGGGCGTCTTATCACGATTGGTTGGCCTTAGCATACAGGATGGACCGAGCACATGGGTGAACTGCACCACGAGTGCGGCGTGGCCGCCGTTTATCACACCGCGGGACGTTTGGTCTCTTCACTCGCTCCGATACCGAGCGACGTCAACAGCGTGGGCCGGCTCATACCCCGGATGCTGCTCGACATGCAAAACCGGGGACAGCTCGCCGCCGGCATGGCCAGCTTTCGTCCCGACCGCGATGCGCTCATCAACACTCACAAAGAGGTGGGCACGGTCGCCGAGTCGTTCCGGCTCAATCATCGCGCGGAGTTCGAGGCGATCATGAGCCGAGTCGACGGGCCGGTCGCGATTGGCCACGTGCGCTATGCGACCTGTGGAGGCAACGACCGATCCGACGCCCAGCCATTCGAACGCGACCACGGCCGCAAAGCGAAGTGGTTCGCGTTCGCCTTCAACGGGCAGCTCGCCAATTATGAAGAGCTCAAAGAGGAGCTGCTCGGCAAGGGTGATTACCACCTGAAGCGTAACACCGACACCGAAATCATCATGCATTCGCTGGCCTACGAACTCCAGACCGAAGACCAGGAGCCGGACTGGGTCGGGGTGTTCGGGCGGATCGCGGAACGCTTTGACGGTGCGTACAACATCGTCTTGATCACGGCCCACGGCGAGCTGGTGGTCGTGCGCGACCCGCATGGCTTTCGGCCTCTGTGCATTGCCGAGCACGGTCCGCTGTTCGCCGCGGCCAGCGAAAGCGTGCCCCTCGCCAACCTCGGCTTTCGCAACGTTCGCTCGCTCGAGCCCGGAACGCTGGTTGTTGCCAATCACAACGGGGTTCGCACCGAACGGTACGCTCCCTCGCCACGGCTGGCTCACTGCTTCTTCGAGTGGATCTATTTCGCCAACGTCGCCAGCACGCTCGACGATCGCTCGGTCTATCTCAGCCGGGCGTCCTTGGGCAAGGAGCTCGCACGCTTGGAAGACGTTCCGCTCGACGCCGATACCATCGTTGTGCCCGTTCCCGACACCGCCAAGGCAGCCGCCGATGCCATGGCTTTCTCCTTGGGCGTGCCCTCCGTCGAAGGCTTGATGCGCAACCGCTACGTCGGCCGGACGTTCATCGAGGGAACGGCCGACCGCGCGGCCAAGGCCCGGCTCAAATATACGCCCCTCCCAGAGGTCCTCGCGGGCAAACGTGTCTTGCTGGTGGAAGACAGCATCGTCCGTTCAACGACGATGCGCGCCTTAGTCCGCGAGATCCGTGACCGTGGTGGTGCCCGCGAGATCCATCTCCGCATCGCCAGCCCGCCGATTATCGCCCCGTGTTACTACGGGATCGACATGTCGCGCAAGGACGAGCTTTTCGCCACCCCCTACGTCGATGACACATTCGGAGGAGTTTCGGTGCTCGCCCAAGCACGCATGGCCAAAGAATTGGGCGCCGACAGCCTGCGTTACCTGCCGGTCGACGCCATCGCGCGGGCGGTCAGTCTGGCACCCGAGCACCTTTGCCGCGCCTGCATCACGGGCGAATATCCCACCGAGACCGGCCAGTACCTCTATCAGATCGAAAACAACCTGTGCGGCGCCGCGACCCGCAGGAGCGGTGGGCGGGCTTACGAGCCTGTCTAACTGGCTCATTCCCAGTTTCCTAGCGGTCCGGTAGCGATGATTTCGGATCCGTCTTGCCCGCGGTCAATCGCGGTACGGGGCTCCGAAGGTGCGCCAGCGCCGAGCCATGTCCGCGCACCGCAATTCTCATTGAAAACTGCTTTGAGCTCTTTTGCTAGGAACTGAACGTGCGGCTCCCGTAGGATGGAATCATGGGTGCCCGGGACGATGCGCACCTCAAGACCGCTGCCCGCGACCCTTTTCCATCCCAGATCATCATCCCTTTCGACTTCGAAACGCTCTTCGGCGAGGATCATCGTCACCCGCCCCGGAAAGACTCCGGGGTTGTAGTTCAGAAATGCCTTCAATGAGTGAGGGCGGTCCTTCCAGAAATCCGATTGCTCCAACGGCGACGGGGCCAAGCGTGCCCGCACGGCGAGGCCGCGAAAGAACGTCCGAGTCGTCGCGAGGCCGTACCGCGGCCATCCGGTCACCGCCACGTTCCTGAACTGATCCCAGTGGTGGCGGAACCGCGCACGATAATATCGCATCCAGCGCAATGGCGACGGCCATCGCTCCACGTCGTTGGGATAGACGTGTCTTGGCTCGATCATAATGACGAGTGGGACCTCTTCGCCCTGCTGGTGGAGTTGCCGGGCCATCTCGAAGGCGGTGCTCGCCGATCCGCAGGAACCGCAGAGCCGATAAGGGCCTTTCGGCTGCGCCTGACGCAGCCGTTGGACGTAGAGCTTGGTCCTCTCCTCGAGCGAATCGTAAGGCCAGATCAGGTACTCGTCGGTCCAGAAACCGAGCGGGTAGATGGGCACGTCGCCGAGGTATTGCGGTAACAGGCCGGCCATGTCGTCCAAGCAGACGAGCGTCGGCTCGGCGATCACATCACCAACCGCATCCTCGGCACAAGCGGCCGCGGCCTCCGTCCGTTGGAGCTCCCGCAATGTGATGGCTAGCTGCTCGATGGTTCGATTTTGAAAAAGGGTCGCGATGGGAAGGTTCTGCCCAAACAAGTCCTTGATCCGAGACCACATCTTTAGCATAAGGAGGGAGTGGCCTCCTAGCTCGAAGAAGTCATCATGGATACCGACGCGGTCTAGTCCCACGAGCTCGCGCCAGATTTGGGCTAGCTTCTCTTCGATATCGAAGCGAGGAGCAGCGAAGGTCGCCTCGAGATCGGGCCGTCCGCCACTCGGAACCGGCAAGGCGTGGCGATCGAGCTTGCCATTGGGTGTCAGCGGCAGAGCCTCAATGACCACGAACGCGGCCGGTAGCATGTACGCTGGCAAGCGGGCTTCGAGGAATTGGCGCAGGGTTGCCGGGTTAGGCTCCGCCCCAGGACCCGCGCGAGGTAGGCCACCAGTTGCTTGCCGCCGGGCCCGTCGTCGTGCGCGATCACGGCGGTTTGCGCCACATCTGGGTGCGCCGCCAGGGTGGCCTCGATCTCTCCGAGCTCGATCCGGAAGCCGCGAACCTTGACCTGATGGTCGACGCGTCCCAGAAATTCGAGTGAGCCGTCGGACCGCCACCGCCCCAGGTCGCCCGTGCGATACATCCGTTGGCCCGGAGTCGTGGCATGGGGATCGGCGACGAAACGCTCGGCGGTCAGCCCCGCGTGATTGAGATAGCCGCGGGCGAGACCCAGCCCGGCGGTGTACAGTTCTCCGGTCACACCCACCGGGACCGGCTGCAAGCCGGCATCTAAGACGTAGACTCGTGTGTTGTTGATCGGAAAGCCAATCGGAACTCCCGCGCGGAGGTCCGCATCGGGCGGTACCGGGTAGCAACACGTGAACGTGGTGTTTTCGGTGGGCCCGTAACCGTTGATCACCCGGCACTCTGGGTGAGCGCGCCGCACTTTCTCGACGTGCTCGACGGAAAGCACGTCTCCCCCGGCCAATAGTTGTCTCACTCCCGCCAGAGCTGGTAGCGCAAAGTCCACAACGCCATTGAATAGCCCCGCCGTCAGCCACAACGTATCGACCTTGTGACGAACGAGCACCTCGCCAATTTCTTGCGGTGACAGTGACGCAGGGGACATGATCACCAAGGAGCCGCCGTTGAGCAGGGCGCCCGAGATCTCGAACGTCGCCGCGTCGAAGCTCAGGGGGGCCATTTGGAGGAGCCGTGACGAAGTGTCCAGACGCGCGTAGTTTGGCTGGTGGACCAGCCGCAGGACACCGATATGGGGCACCAAAACCGCTTTCGGCACTCCAGTTGTTCCGGAGGTGTAATTCAAATACGCCAGGTTTTTGGGCAGAGTCGTGATGCCAGGATTGTCGTCGCGTTGATTTGACAGTCGGCGAGAGTTGTCGTCGAGGGTCACCACGTGCGTGATCTGATCGAGGAAGAGATCATTGTAAGCCGCCGTGGTCACCATGTGGCGGAGCCCCGAATCCAAGATCAGGGTGCCCCGCCGCGCGGCCGGCAGGTCTGGCGCGATCGGTACATAGGCCGCGCCCGCCTTCAAGATGGCGAGCAACGCGGCCACCATCGCGACGGAGCGGTCGATGCAGATGCCCACCAGGGTCTCTGGGCCCACCCCGAGGCTAACCAAATGGTGCGCGAGGCGGTTGGCCTGCGTGTTAAGGTCGCCGTAACAGAGCGACACGGTCTCCGAGATGAGGGCCACGGCCTCGGGGTTGCGCACCACCCACGATTCAAAAAGCTCGGGGACTGACCGCTGTGGCACCGGGCACGCCGTGGCGTTGAAGCCTTCCAGCAGCTTCTCTCGCTCGAGCCGATCGAGCACTGAAAGACGATGCAGCGGTGTGTCGGGATCGCGCGAAGCCTCGTCCAGTAGTCGGATGAATCGTGCGACGATCGAATCGGCGGTGCTTGCGTCGAAAAGGTCCGAGCTGTACTCGAGAGTCCCGCCGATTCCTGCCGGCTTCTTGCCGGGCCCCAGGCTTTCGCTCAAGCTCAGTAACAGGTCGAATTTGGACACAACCCTCACAAGCGGCTCTTTGTGGACCCCCAGGCCCGCCAATGACACCTCGGATTCGGGGGTGTTTTGCAAGACGAACATCACCTGGAATAACGGGTGCCGCGCCAGCGATCGAGCCGGCTGCACCGCCTCAACCACACGCTCAAACGGCACGTCCTGATGGGCGTATGCGTCAAGGGCAAAGGCCCGCGCCCGGCTTACCAACTCCCGGAAGCTGGGATTGCCAGAGACATCGGTGCGCATCACCAGGGTGTTGACGAAAAAACCCACAAGGTCTTCCAGCGCCCGCTCACCGCGCCCTGCGATAGGGACGCCGATAGGGATGTCGTCGCCGGCGCCCAGACGGTTCAAGAGGACGGCAAGGCCCGCTTGCAGAACCATGAACAAGCTCGCCCCACAGGCATGGGCCAGTTCAAGAAGGCGGCGGTGCAACTCGGCATCGAGGCGCACCGGCACTGTCGCCCCGCGATGGCTGGCGATTGGAGGCCGCGGGCGATCGAAGGGGAGACCAAGTTCGTCGGGAACCCCGGAAAGCGCATTCCGCCAGAACGCGAGCTGGCCAGCAAGCGTACTCTCAGACGCATCATCGTCGCCCAGTAACGCACGCTGCCACAAGGTGTAGTCGGCATACTGCACCGGCAGTTCGACCCAGGCGGGCGTCTCGCCCTGGTGTCGCGCGGTGTAGGCCAGCGTCAGATCACGCCACAGCGTGCCCCGCGACCAGCCATCCCCCGCGATATGGTGGAGGAGAACCAGCAGCACGTGACGCTCTCGCCCAATGCGGAACAACCACGCCCGAATCGGAATCTCCCGTGCCAGGTCAAAAGGGGTCGCGGCGGCGGCGGCTAAGCGTTCAGCGAGGTCGGCCTCTGCGATATCGGCGGCGGCGAGCGAGCAGAGAGCCTCGTGGGGCGGCAGAATGCCCTGGAATGGTACACCGTCCCGCTCGGGAAAAATCGTGCGCAGGCTCTCGTGTCGCGCCACCACATCGGCCAGCGCCGATTCCAGAGCGCCTTGGTCGAGGTCTCCCTCGACGCGCCATGCCATCGGGATGTTGTAGGTAGCGTTGGGGCCTTCCAGGCGGTTGAGGAACCACAACCGCTGCTGCGCGAACGACAACGGCAAACGGTCGGGCCGCTCTTGCCGTACCAGGGGGGCCCGGGAAGCATGGCCGCCGCTTACGCGGGTGGCGAGTTCGGCGACCGTGGGTGCCTCGAACACGGCGCGGATGGGGAGCTCCACCCCAAGAAAGACTCGCGCCTGGCCGACCACTCGCGTCGCCAACAACGAATGGCCGCCCAATGCGAAAAAGTTGTCGTCGATCCCGACTCGCTCCAGCTCAAGAACATCGGCGAAGATATCGCAGAGAGCCGTTTCAACGTGGGTGCGCGGCGAGCGATATTCATCGCGTTGGCGTTCCGGTGCTGGCAGCGCCCGGCGGTCAAGCTTGCCGTTAGGGGTCAGCGGCAGCGCATCGATCATCACGAAGGCTGAGGGCACCATATAGTCGGGGAGCCGCTCGGCGAGATAGCGGCGAAGGGTCGGCGCATCGGAGCCGGCCTGTCGCACGGCCACGACATAGGCCACGAGTTGCTTGCCTCCGGGCCCGTCGTCGCGTGCGATGACGGCGGCGTGCGCCACGTCTGGGCTGCGCCGCCAGGGTGGCCTCGATCTCACCAAGCTCGATCCGGAAGCCGCGAATCTTGACCTGATGGTCGACCCGACCCAGGAACTCCAGCTCGCCGTTGGGCCGCCATCGCGCCCGGTCGCGCGGTGCGGTACATCCTCGGCCCGGGTAACGTGGCATGGGGATCGGCCACGAAGAGCACTCGGAGGTCAGCGCAGGTCGGTTAAGGTAGCCCGCCAAGCCGCACCAGCGACGCACAGTTCGCCTGTCACCCCCACAGGCACTGGTTCCAAGGCCGAGTCGAGCACATAGACACGCAAATTCGGAATGTTCCCACCGATATTGGGCTTCCGTCGGCCGATGCGGGCCAATTCTTGGTCGAGGGAGGTAGCTGACGTGTACAGTGGTCTCGATGATGCCATACATGTTCACTAACTCGGGCGCGATCGTCCGGGTCGGCGACGATACCGTTCGGACTGTCCAGCCACCGGATGGGTTCAGACAGCCGCGCCACCCCGCGCCGGCGATGTACAGCTCGCCGGCCACACCGATAGGGACGGGCTCTAGCCAGCGGTCGAGCACGTACACACGCGTGTTCGAGATCGGTCGGCCGATGGGCACCGGACCTTGATCGGGCCCCACCTCTGAGAGCGTCACCAGACGGTTGTCTCAGTCGGACCATAAAGGTTCCAGACTGCTTCGCTCTCTGCGCGAGTGTCTGAGCGAGGTGGCGTGGAAGCGCCTCGCCGCCGCAAAGGATCTTCAGTACCGGATCGGCCTGCCAGCCCGATTCAAGCAAAAGCCGCCACGAGGCCGCGTCGCTTGCATGGCAGTCGCCCCCGTTGTCTTGAGCGTTTCGGCGAGGCTGGCGCCGTCGACGACAACCGCGCGGCTGGCAATCTCGACCCTTGCCCCCACGAGTAGCGGCAAGAACAGCTCGAGCGCGGCGATATCGAACGAGAGGCTGGTCACCGCCAGCAGTGTGTCCCGGCTGCTCAGTCCAGGGCTGCTCGCGCATCGCCAGGAGGAGATTCGTCAGGGACCGGTGAGAGATCATCACCCCCTTGGGAGCTCCTGCGGAGCCCGAGGTGTGGATGACGTATGCAAGGTTCGCTGGACGAAGCGGGGCAGTCCGCTCGCGGTCGACGGGGTCGGACGCACTGGCCTGCCGCAGTGCCGCCTCAGTTTCGGGTGCATCCAAAGCCATCGCCGCAGGCAGCCTCCCGAGCAGAGAGACGCTGCTCAGTACCCAGGCCGGGCGCCGCGTCGGCCAGCACCGACGCCAGGCGGGCTTCCGGATAGCCAGGGTCGAGCGGAACGTAGGCACCGCCCGCCTTGAGAATTGCCAGGAGCGCGACCATCATCTCGGCGGACCGCTCCAGGCACACTCCAACCAACGCTTCAGGGCCCACTCCCACGCTGATCAGGTGATGCGCCAGCCGGTTGGATCGGGCATTTAATTCGGCGTACTCAGTTCCTGGTCGCCGAAAACACCGCGATGGCCCGGCGTGCGCCCCGCCTGAGCCTCGAAGAGCTGCGGGAGTGTCGTCTCGGGCACCGGGCATGCGGTGGCATTGAAGCCCTCCAATAGCTTCTGGCTCGGGGCGTTCGAGTATTGCGAGCCCGCGCAGCGGTGCATTGGGATTGCGCGCACTCCTCGGCGGTCGGATCGAACCGTTCCAACGATCGAGTCGGCGGTCTCTGGGTCGAAGAGGTCCGTGCTGTACTCGAAAGTTCCGCGGATCCCCGCGGGCTCCTTCTCTGGGCCCAGGCTTTCGCCCAAACTCAGCAACAGGTCGAATTTGGACACGACCCCCACGAGCCAGGCTCTTCAGGACCGCCAAACCCGGCAGCGGCACCTCGGACTCGCGGGTGTTTTGCAAGACGAACATCACCTGGAATAATGGGTGCCCGTGCCAGCGATCGGGCCGGCTGCAGGGCCTCGACCACGCGCTCGAACGGCACGTCCTGATGGGCGTATGCCTCGAGGGCAAACTCTCGCACCCGGCTCACCAGTTCACGAAAGCTGGGATCACCCGAGACATCGGCACGCATCACCAAGGTGTTGACGAAGAAGCCGACAAGATCTTCCAGTTCCCGTTCACCCCGCCCCGCAACGGCGGTACCGATCGGAATGTCGTCACCCGCGCCGAGGCACAGTGAGCAGCGCGGCGAGCCCCCGCTGGAGGACCATGAACAAACTCGCGCCGTTGGGCGTAGGCCAGGTTGAGCAGGCGGCGGTGCAAGTTGACACTAAGGCGAACGGGCACCGTCGCCCCGCCGTAGGCTGGGGAAAGCCACGGCGGCCGCGGACGATCGAAGGGCAGGCAGAGTTCCTCCGGCCCCGCACCGGCCAGTTCCTTCCGCCAGAACGCGAGCTGGCTCGCCATCGGGCTGTCGGAGACGTCCCCTTTCCCCAGCAGCCGGCGCTGCCACAAAGTGTAATCGGCGTACTGAACGGGGAGTTCGACCCAGGCGGGCACCTGGCCCCGATCTCGCGCGGTATGGGCCCGCGTCAGATCACTGCCACAGCGGGCCCCGCGACCAGCCATCCCCCGCGATGTGGTGAAGAAGAATCAGCAGGACGTGACGCGCTGGTCCAGTAGGCGGAACAACCAGGCGCCGCCGCGGAATCTCCCGTCCCAGATCAAG
>CAWHKI010000086.1:0-36702 GCA_963829765.1 uncultured Isosphaeraceae bacterium
GGTTTGCGGATCGTCGACCCGGACGTACGTGACTGGAATAGCTTGTTGAGCGCACCTCAAGCGAAAGGAGATTGAGCGAGAGATGCTCGTTCCGTGGGATTTGACGATGTATCCGATCACTCGATCATCGGATTAGTCATTGATCGACGATCGGCATTGTGTCCCCCGAAAGGAGATCGCATTATGGCCACCGCCGCCGTCCACCCTACCGACCAGATCCTACAAGCCTACGGCCTGGGCAAGCTCGATGATGCTTGGTCGGGATCGGTGAGCCAGCACCTGGAAGCGTGCGACTCCTGCCGGCAGCGGGTCGCCGAGGTTTCGTCCGACGATTTCCTGGGCCGGCTCCAGCAGGCCAAGGTGATGCCCGACAAGGCGATTTCCGAATGGTCGCCGTCTGCGGGATCTCCACTGACGGGAGTTCGGGCCACCTCGTTCCGCCCCCGGCGGCCGATACGCTGCCGCCAGAACTGGTCGACCACCCCGATTGGGAGATCCTCCGCGAGCTAGGGGCGCGGCGGAATGGGCGTGGTCTACCTCGCCAAGAACAAGCTGATGGGGCGACTGGAAGTGCTCAAATTCGTCGGCCGCCACCTGGTCGAGCGGCCGGGAGTCCTCGACCGTTTTCTCCGCGAGATCCAGTCGGCTGCCAGGCTTCAGCATCCCAACATTGTCACCGCGTACTCAGCCATGCGGTTGGGACCGAGCCTTGTATTGGTGATGGAGTACATCGACGGGCTCGACCTGGCGGCAAAGGTCAAGGACCAGGGCCCGCTCCCCGTCGCTCACGCCTGTTACTTCATCCACCAGGCGGCCCTGGGATTGCAACACGCCCACGAGCGCGGAATGGTCCACCGCGACATCAAACCGGCGAACTTGATCCTTTCACGCGATGGCAAGAAGGCGATTGTCAAGGTGCTTGACTTTGGACTGGCCAAGGTGACGAGCGAGGGCCAAACCGACAGCAACCTGACCCGCGAGGGCCAGATGGTGGGCACGCCCGACTTCATAGCCCCCGAGCAGATCAGGGACGCCAAGTCGGCCGACATTCGTGCCGACGTCTATAGCCTGGGTTGTACGCTCTATTATCTTCTCACGGGCGGTCCGCCATTTCGCGGCGACCATCTCTGGGACGTGTACCAGGCCCACTTCTCGATGCAAGCCGGGCCGCTGAACTTAGTCCGGCCGGAGGTACCGGTCGAGCTGGCGGCCGTGGTGGCGAAGATGATGGCCAAGGAACCGGGCCGGCGGTTTCAGAGGCCGGGCGATGTGGCGCGGGCGCTGATACCGTTTTTCAAGCCGGCCGCGCCGCAGCCAATCATCGGGCACACCGAAGTGTCGCAACTCGCGCCGACGATCGCGCCAACCCGGGCCTTCGGCGCCGGCTTTTCGCCCACCGAGCCGCCGCCGGTCACTCCAGCATCGGCTGACCCGCGGCGAGAGCCACCGATTGCCTCGCCACCGGTCGATAAGAAACCGCCGACCCCGGCCGCGGCGGAGACCCGCTGGGAGAGTTTGATCGAGTTCAGCGAATCCGAACCGCTGGTGAAACCAAAGCCTGCCATGAGAAAGGCGGTGATCCAAAAACCGAAGTGGGCTTGGCCGGCGGTGGCCACCGGTTTCTTCCTCGTGGTGCTGATCGTTGCGTGGGTGGTGCTGCCGAGGGTCAAGACCACCACTGGGACGATCGGAAGGTCTCGATCCGTTCTACGAATTTAATGAAAAGATCGTGGAGATTCCGGACAGGAATCGCCCGGCCTATCGGTTGCCGACGGAGGCGGAATGGGAATACGCTTGCCGGGCGGGAACGACGGCAAAATACTCGTTCGGCAACGACCCGTCGAGGTTGGGCACCTTTGGGTGGTTTGAAGGGAACTCGAAGGGTGTTAGCCACCCCGTCGGCGAAAAGCGTCCCAACGACTTTGGGATCTACGACATGCACGGGAACGTCTGGGAGTGGTGTTCAGACTGGTCCGACGACGAGTATTACAAGCGGTCGCCGCCGAGTGATCCGCCGGGGGCATCTATGGCTGCCCATCGGGTGAACCGCGGCGGCGGGTTGAGTAGCAGCCCACCCTATCTTCGCTCCGCGTTTCGTAGCAGCAACTCTTGGGGCTACCAGAACCGCTATCTGGGGTTGCGCCTGGCCCGATCTCAGGCCGCCCGTTGAGCTCTGGCCATCAAGAGTCGGGCGGATCCGAGTTCCGCAGGTCCGGCTGGCGGCACGGCGGAGCCGCTGAGCCGGGCCCAGCGAGCCGAGGCCGACGCGCGTCTGGCGAGCAAACACGCATTGCAAGTCACCGCAGGACAGATCATTGGAAAGGGCAGAACGTATCCATGACAAGGAACTGTCCGAGACCACCTGGTTTCGCCAGGCGGCCCTTTAGACCGCGCGATCACTTTGTTCTCGGCCTCAATGGCTCGTCGCCGCGTCGTCTGCGGGATAAATTGCTTTAACCTGGGTGGATCTCTGGCCATCGCGATGCTCGACGAGTACCTGGGTTAAAACTCGCGAGCCAAATGGCACAATCCTTCGTGAAAACCTGCCACTTTTTGGCCCGCCGGAAGGGCCCATCGAAAGCCACAACTCTAAATTAACGTCGCCTTACGAGTGCACGATCAATTCGCGGCGCGAACGGCGGGGTCACTCAGACGACCATGTCGCTCGAAACGCGCGACCGGCCGCCGGCGGTCCACGCCGAGGAAGGGACGAATCTCCGCCTCAAAAATGGACTGACCCAGTCCGTTTTCGAACAGGTGCTCAACGTCTCGACCGATTCACGAAACGATCTGCGACCCGTTCGCATTGGGGAGGAAGTCGGGAGGGAAACCCATCGCTTGTGACCCAGCAGCGGCCGCGTCGTAAGCTGCCCGATGCCGAAGCAACTGTCCGACTCCAGTACCCGCGCAGGAAGCATACGGTGTAAAGTATCGATAGCGAGACACCGACAGCGGCCGTCGTCCAGGCGGTTTTGATTTACGAAAAGGTGATGAGAAGGGGGCAAAACGTGCAAGCGATCCGGGCAACTTGGAAGAACGGGCGGATCGTGCCGGACGTTCCAGTGGATTGGCCCGAGGGCTGCCGGCTGACGATCGAGCCCGAGATCGTGGAGAACCCGTCCGTCGCAGAGTCTGACGAGAATTGGTCTACCTCGCCCGAGGCCGTCGCGGATTGGCTGGCGTGGTACGATTCCCTGGAGCCGCTCGAGTTCACACCCGAAGAGCAGACGGACTTGGCGGATTGGCGTCAGAAGGTAAAGGAGTACACGATCGCCAACATGCACAAGGGAATCGAGAGTTTGGCGGAATGAACCGCTACCTGCTCGACCCAACGACCTCGGCGGGGATCCAAACGCAATGATTATCGTCCGAAGAATCCCCAAGCGGCTGCACCGCGTTCGCCAAGGCGGATGGACCAACGTTTGGCTGGCGTAGAAACGGTGGCGACGCGGTCAGTATCCGCGAGGCCGCGTCGGCAATGCTCGGCATGGTCGTCAGACGCTCCGGCGCTGCTGGTCGGAAAAGGGGGATGCTCCAATCAGTTGCTCGGTACTTAGGCGCCGGTCACCAAGGCGCTTCGGCATGCCCACGTCCAAGCTCAGTAGGCCACCAGCGAGAGTCGGCCCGCAGGCCAGCGCTGAGCTACTGCTTGCACAACGCCGCTTCAATCTTACTCTTGAGGTCGTCAGGGCCCTCCACATGCACAGCTAGGTCGTCGAGCGCCGAGCCCTCGAAGATCAGCGTAACCTTGTTGAGATTGTCCTCGCCAATGGCGCGGGTCACTCGATCGAGAACGAGCGACTCGACCTGCCAGCGGATTTGCGACTCGTTCGCTCTGAGGAAACCGTCCAGGCTGATCCCTTCCATTCCATCACCTTCTGTTTAGCCTTCGTGCCGGATTCCGGCATTCGTACTTTGAGTGAACTGGGTCGGGGCCCCTGTGTCATGAGGGAGACTTCGGCGACCGTCGCGTTCCTCTCCACCCATTTCGGCGCCTTTGTACCATCTTTCTGGGAGTCTTCGAAACACGCTCCGACAAAACCATGCTTATCAGGCGGCCGTACACAAAGCTTTCCACGCTACCGATCAAACTTTTCGCATTCCCCACTCGGACCGATTATAGTAGACGCGCTAATCTCATGAGCCGACCACGTTTCCGTCTCTGCTGAGATGGCAATCGGGGGACGCACGGTCCGGTTCAAGCCGGCCCAGGCTGATGCGTTTGGCGGAAAGCATTAGCAAAGGCAACGCGGGCCGATCGGCATTGCCAAACGACCAGGAAAAAATCGGCCTGACGACAAATTCTGAATTCGGGCCAAGTCGTTTATAGATAAGTGCTTACGAGAGTGTACGGGCGAGCTTCCGCGCGAGTTTTTCATTTTCCCGGCATGTCCCGCGCTCTTGCGGCCTTTCTCCTTTAGTCATTGATCGCCGACCGATATTGTGCTCCCCCGACCAGGAGATCGAATGATGGGCGCCGACATCGTTCACCCAACCGACCAGATCTTGCGGTCCTATGGCCTGGGCAAGCTCGACGATGCCTCGGCGGAATCGGTCAGCGAGCACCTGGAAAGTTGTGCCCTCTGCCAGGGCCGGGTGGCGGAGGTATCGCCGGACAGCTTTCTTGGTCGGCTGCGCGGGCGCAAGGGCGGCCGGAGGCGTCAGCTTCGGGCTGGGCGCATTCATCGGTCTCGCAGACCGATCATGGATCGTCGATGGTCACAACACCGCCGGCGGGAGAAACAATGCCGCCGGGTCTTGCCGACCATCCCGACTACGAGGTCATCAAGGAGCTGGGGCGAGGGGGGATGGGGGTGGTCTATCTGGCTCAGAACCGTCTGATGGGGCGCAAAGAAGTGCTCAAGGTGATGGGCCGGCACATCATGGATCGGCCCGGGTTGCTGGCTCGGTTCTTGGCGGAGATTCGCGGTGGCACGGCTGCAGCACCCGAATATCGTGACGGCCTACTCGGCCTTCCGATTGGGCGAGAGCATCGTGTTTGCGATGGAGTATGTCGAAGGTCTCGACCTGGCCAAGATGCTCAAAAACAAGGGCCCGTTGCCGGTAGCACACGCTAGCTACTTTGTGAGCCAGGCGGCGCAGGGGATGCAACACGCCCACGAACAGGGGATGGTCCATCGCGACATCAAGCCGGGCAACTTGATGCTTTCACACAAGGGAAGCCGGGCGGTGGTCAAGGTCCTCGATTTCGGCCTGGCCAAGGCGACGCGGGAAGCGCCTGTGGACGGCGGGCTGACGGACCCTGGCCAGGCACTGGGAACGCCCGACTACATGGCCCCCGAACAGATTCGCGATGCCAAGTCGGCCGATGTCCGGGCCGATATCTACAGCCTGGGGTGTACGCTTTACTACGTTCTGAGTGGCGGCCCGCCGTTTCGCGGCGAGAGTTTGTGGGACCTTTACCAGGCGCACCACTCGATGGACGCGAAGCTTTTGAACTTCGTGCGTCCGGACGTGCCGAGTGAGCTCGCGGCCGTGGTGGCGAAGATGATGGCCAAGGAGCCGGGCCGGCGGTTTCAGACGCCCGCAGAGGTGGCGCAGGCGCTGGCGCCGTTCTTCAAGAAGGCCAGCACGAATGTCCGGCCGTTCGATGCGGAGATCTCCCAGGTGGGCCAAGCGAAGCCGAGGCCGGAATCGCCCGCCAGGGCATCGGTGCCGACGCAGCCCGCGACGAGCCTGGTGCCGGCCGAAGCGCCCTCTGCCAAGAAACCGGCGGCGCCGGCAGAGCCGGAAACCCGGTGGGAAAGTTTGATCGAGTTCAAGGAAACCGAACCGCTGAGGGACGCGGCGCCGGCTCCGATCAGGACGGTGATCCAAAAGCCAAGGTGGCTAATGCCGGCGGCGGTTGCCGGTCTCTTGCTGATGGGGCTTGTCGTTGCGTGGGCGACGGTGGTGCTGAGGGTCAAGACCGCCAATGGGACGATTGTGCTTGAAAATGTACCGGAGGATGCCATCGTTGAGGTGGACGGTAAGACAGTCAGGGTGATTCGCACCGGGAGTGCGCCCATCCAGATTGAGATCCAGCCGGGCGAGCACGCCGTGCGTGTCAAACGGGGCAAGGACGTGCTTTTGGGCGAAAGCGTGACGATCGAGTCGGGCAAACATTTCAAGCTCACCGCTCGGATTGAACCTCCCGTCGTTGAGCGGCCGCAAAGGATTGAATCGCGCTCGACCAAGCGGCCGGACAACGATGCCGTCTCCCCGATAGCCGATAGCACGCAGTTTAGCATTCTCTCGGGTCGGTGGGATCTGAAGGGCGACGAGCTGGTGCAGGCGGACGCATCGAAGTCATCCGCGACGGTCACGTTCGGAGATGACCGGTGGAAAGACTATGACTTCACCGTCGATCTCATGAAAGAAGATGGAAGGGGCGGTGTGGGCCTTTGCTTCCGAAGTTCGGACGAAAACGAAGCTTATGTGAGGCTTACGATTTTCGAGGACAAGGAATGCGAGGTGATCGACCAAGACCATGGCTTCGCGCGTTGGCTCCAGAGTTCTGACGTCCGGATCGTTAGCCGGAGGTGGTACACCGCGCGTGTCCATATTCGTGGCGACTTTTTCGCATGTTCGCTCTACGACCAAGAGTCCAGACTCGATCGCCAGTTCGCCGCCTTCACCGACGACCGCCACCCGTGTGGCCGCGTCGGCTTGGAGACATTCGGTTCTAGCGTCCGTTTCAAGAACATCAAGGCGACGTCTCCGGATGAAAGGGTCCTGTGGGAGGGACTGCCCGGGGTCGCCTCAACGGCGCCGCCAGAAGCTTCAATACCAGTTGACCAGCCGAAGCGATCGGTTGAGGGCCGAGACGGCTTCGTTCAGCTTTTCAACGGTGTTGACTTGGCCGGCTGGAAGACGCATCCGCAGCAGCCCGGCAACTGGCACGTCGAAAACGGCATTCTCGTCGGATCTGGGCCAGCGGCAGTCAGCCATCTTTACACGATTCGCGACGACTACAAGGACTTTCACCTTCGTGCTCAAGTTCGCATCAACGACGCTGGCAAGAGCGGTGTATACATCCGGGCCTCTTTCGGCCCCTCCTGGCCCGCGACCGATCTGAAGTTTCCCGTTGGATATGAGGCCCAAATCTATGGCAAGCCGGGAGATCTGAGCCATACTGGCAGCCTTCTTGGCGGAGCCAAAGTCTTCCCGGTCGACGTACCGCACGTGCGTCCATTCGAGTGGTTTACTCTGGAAGTGATCGCCCGGGGCAATCACGTCGTCGTGAAGGTGAATGACACCACGACCGCCGACTACACAGACACAAGTCGGCTTTTTTTCAGCGGTCACATCGCATTGCAGCAGTACAGCGCTCAGACGATCGTAGAGTTCCGCAAGATCGAGATCAAGGAGTTCTCTCCTTCCGCCTTGCCCGCCGTTGGCCCCGCTGGAGGGACTCACTTTATCCCGTTGTTCAATGGCACGGACCTGGGTGGCTGGGTTACCCCGAAAGAGAAGTCGCTGTTTACCGTTGAGGATGGCGAAATCGTCGGCCGCAGTACGGGACATCTCGAGAAGAACGAGTACCTGGTAACCCAGAGGACGTACGGTGACTTCGTGCTCAAGGCCAAAGTAAAACTTGGCACTGGCAATTCAGGCGTTCAGTTTCGCAGCATGCGTGCTACGGACGGTGCCGTCTCTGGCCCTCAGGCCGATGTGGGTGACGGCTGGTGGGGGCGCTCTATGACGAGCACGGGCGTGGCATCGTCGACCGTTACCCGGAGCGCAAGCTGCGTGAGCTTGTGAAAGAGAACGACTGGAACGAGTTTGTGATCACTGCCCAGGGACAACACGTGACCATCGAACTGAACGGTACCAGGATCGTTGACCACGAAGATCCCAAGTTCAACAAAGAGGGGATCATCGGACTGCAGCTCCACGTCGGCTATCCGATGGAAGTCAGGTACAAGGACATCGAGATCATGGAACTTTCAAAGCCAGCGCCCGCCGCCCGAACGAAGGCGCGGCAGCCATCCGCAAGGAGGCCGGGAAATCGCCGCGCCGTTATCCATCATCCCGCCTATGCCAAGGAGTTCCACGGCAAGTTCTTTAAGGTTTTTCCTTACCAACTGTCCTGGCACGAGGCGCAATTGAAATGCCTGGAACTCGGCGGACACCTGGCAGTCGTTAAGAGCGAGGATGAGAACCAGTTCCTGATGTCGCAGATGAAAAGCCAAGGAGTCAGCGTCGTGTGGCTTGGAGCCACGGATGAGAAAGTCGAGGGGCGTTGGGTGTGGGTCGATGGCGAGCCGCTACGTTACAGCAATTGGAACCCCACACAGCCGAACAACAAACAGGGTCTAGAACACTACATGATCATGATGGCCGGCAACAGCGTGGCAATCAGCAGGGGCGCCCAGGACGGAAAGTGGCACGACCAACCGAATAACTCCGCACAGTGGTCCCCGGGGTTCATCTGTCAATGGGAGGAATGACCTACGATGAAAGACAAATCCAAGCGATTATCGGTCGCGGTACATATGCGCAAATGGCTGGAAGAAGCGATTCGCCATGTGAGGGGTGAAATCACCCTAAAAACCACGACCCTCGAAATGCCCGACCGGCCTCCCGATGTCGATGCCGGAGCACTGACGAAGCTTCGACTCAAGAACGGAATGTCTCAGTCCGATTTCGCCCGGGTGCTCAATGTCTCGACCAAGACTGTCCAGAGCTGGGAAGTGAAGTAACCTCGGTTCGATTTCGGATACGAAAGAAGGCGTAATATCATGTCAGCGGCGATCGCGACTCAGAAGATTTTTGACAGAAGATTTTTAACCACGGAAGGCACCGACCACACGGAAAGGGAGGCTGAAGAAGAAAAACTTACAAATAATCGTCTGATCGAATCAAGTTCTTGGATTGTTTTTCGATGCCGATCCGATTCGCTGTCTGATTTTTTCCGTTTTGGTTTTTTCCGTGTGGTCCGTGCCTTCCGTGGTTAAAAATCTTCCCAAAAATCGGCCACGTCTGGTGCGGACGCTGCCGAGCCTCATTTTCGTGATTCGAGTCCAACGGATGTTCCTCTTGAAAAAAAATTCGCATTTTCGCGGCAGGTCCTGCTCTGATGCGGCCTTTATCTATTAGACTCTGACTGATCCAGGGATACGTTTGAGCCCGACGGCAATATTCCGAAGACGGCGACTCGCCCTTAACGGGCAGTGGGAGCACAAGTTATGTCCGAATCACGAAAACCAGGTGAGCCAGCCGTGCGGGCTGGCACATTGATCGAGCCGGTCGGACAGCCGGCCGTGGCGCAGCCGGGCCGGCCCCAGCCGGTCGAACGATCCGGGACCGTGATCGAAACCGACGAGGATATCCGCCAAGCGTTTCTGTCGGGTCAGAAGGGCCGGCAGCCCGGTCAGCCAGTCGTGGTCGACCCCCCTGCCCCGATTCCGGTCGCGCCCAGCCGCCGCCGCCGCGCACCGCTGTCCCCTTTCGACCTACGGTCCGGCCGCCGGTGGCCATATTGACTGTCTTCGACGATGGCAAAACCGACGGCGAGATGATCCGCATTCGCGATCATCGATTTGTCATCGGCCGCACCGAGGGGGATTTGTGCATTCCGTTCGACGGCCGGATCTCGGCGCGGCACGTCGAGATTAGTCACCAACTCGTCGGAGGGCTGCACCGCTGGGTGGTTACCGATCTCCAGAGCACGCACGGGGTGTTTGTCCGAGTGAGCAAGACGGCACTCGCCGACAAGGCCGAATTCTTGGTGGGCAATGGCCGGTACCGATTCGATGCGCCCGTCGCCGATGCCGGGCCGACGCTCGATCAGGAACCGACCGAAGGCGGCTTCAGTGCGACGCACGGCTGGAATGAGGGCGCCAGCGCAGGCCGGCCGCCGGCGGTGACCGAGCTGATCGGCTCGGAAATCGGCAACCGGATGCTCTTGATCAAGTCCGAATACTGGATCGGCTCGGACCCGGCCTGTCCGATCTGCCGGCCCGACGATCCCTTCTGCGAGCCCCGGCACGTGCGCCTCTACCGCGGCGGCTCGCGCGGGGGCTGGCACGCGGAGCACAAGAAGACCCAGAACGGGCTCTGGCTGCGGATGCCCCAGATCGCGGTCGAGTCGACCGCCCAGTTCCAAATCGGCGAGCAACGGTTCCAGCTTCGCGTCAAGTGAGGTTGTACGATTCACCACCGAGAAATCGTGAAGACGGGAATCAATCAAAAAAATTTTTCACCACAGAGACACAGAGATCACAGAGGAATACAATGGGAAACAAGATAAGTTTAATGTTCGTATATCGAGCGAAATCTCGGAACACCATAAGTCCAATTGGACGTGCGTGTTCGGATTCTTCTTCTCTGTGATCTCTGTGTCTCTGTGGTGAAAAAGGTATTTCCGCATCCGCCCATCGAGAGGGGCTAAGCGATGGAACAGGAGCAAGTCAGAGAACGCGATTCCGTTACCGAGCCGATCATCGGAGCGGCAATCGAAGTGCACCGCACCCTCGGCCCCGGACTTTTGGAGTCGGCCTATGAGATTTGCCTGTGTTATGAGCTCGAGCAGCGCGGGATCACCGTCACGAATCAAGCGAAGCTGCCCGTGATTTACAAGGGGCAAGCCCTCGAATGCGATTTCCGCATCGACATCCTGGTTCCCCGCCTGGTCATCGTCGAAGTCAAGTCCGTCGCCAAGGTGCTGCCCGTTCACGAAGCGCAATTGCTCACGTACATGAAGCTCGCGCAAATCTCCAGAGGGCTCTTGATCAACTTCAACGTGCCGTTGCTCAAAGACGGGATCACGAGGCGCAGGCTTTAGGTATCAAGACTGAGACAAGATACCCTCTCACTGCGGAGTACGGACTCATTATATCAACACCCACGCACAGACGTCCGTAAGTCGAAGCTTGGCACCAAGTCATAGCGAATTGCGGACAGAAAAGTTCACCACAGAGTCACAGAGGACACAGAGAAGAAAAACTCTAATACAATGAAGAATAAGAAGAACGACCGCAATAACTACACAATTCCAGGTCGTGATGATCGTATCGCGATGAGAGTTAACCTTCTTGGAAAGTCTTCTCTGTGATCTCTGTGTCTCTGTGGTAAAACGTATTTGTATTTTCCTTGATTATCGCTAGGACTCGCGTCCTCGAAAGGTGGTGGTTCATGAAGATGTTGACGATGGTCCGCGTTTCCTTGGCGGCGATATTATTTCTGGCGTGGTTCGACAACAGTGCCGAGGGGCAAATCATCTTCCCGGGCTCGACGCCCGAGGGGGATTATCTCCGAGGCGTTGGCCTGGCCGCCTGGGGAATGGGACTCTACAACCTCGAGACTGCGCAGGCTAATTCGATCAATCTCGATACGGGCATCCGCTGGAACGAGTACCTGGCCGCCGTTGCCGAGGAACAAACCCGTCAGTACGTGGCGCGCAAGCGGGCCTTCGCAACGGAGGAGAAAGAGTTTTACAAGCAGAATCGCGAGCGCGTCCTCAATAGCCCCGAAGCGCGCGAGGTCACCAACGGCGAGGCCTTAAATCGGATCCTCGAAGAATTGCAGAATGCCAACCTCGGCGAATCGGTCTTCCGCTCCGAGCGGTTGCAGGTGCCCCTCCCCGCCGACATCGTGCGCCACATTCCGTTCGTACTCGCCGAGAAGGGCCAACAGTTTTCGATGGATCGGCTATCGCTCAAGAGTAAGGGCCAATGGACGGTCGCGTTCCAGGACAAGAGCTTCGATTATGTGAAGAAAGCGTATGCCGCCGCCCTGGACAAGGCCCTTGAGCAAGCGATCGATGGAAATATGCAGCACGCCACGATCGAAATGCTCGAGGCCAAGGCCGACGACTTGCTGAACAAGCTCGAGGAAGTGCTCGGGAGGATCAACAGCCCACTTTATATCGAAGCCAAGGAACGCGTTAAGGAGCTGAAAAACACCGCCCACCAGCTTACGATCACCAAGATCGAGCAGGCGATCGGCGATATCGATAAGTATTCGGGAACGACGGTCAACGACCTCAAGGTTTTCATGATGAGTCACAACCTGCGTTTCGCCGCCGCGAAGACCCCCGGGGAAAGGGAGATGTTTCCGGAGCTGCACCAGTTGATGGTCGCCCAGCGCGAAAAGTTGAAGATTTCCGATCCCGCCGCAAGCAAGTGAGACGAGGGATGTCGAAATGGTCCGCTATCTGATCGCCGCCGTCTTGGGATGCCTTTACATCGCCGGTTCCATCTGGATCGTGCAGCAAACCGGGGCGGAGTTCCGCGCCAGGCTCTACCAGACGAAACATGTCGCGGCGAAGATCCAGCCCAGTACAGGTTCGCCGGGCGTGAAAGATGACACCAGCCGATCGGTGGCCGCCGCGAATCTCACGTCAGCGCCAGCGAATCCGTCGCTCTCCAACCCGGTCCCGCCGTCGATCGTAGAGGCCCCGCGCAAAACGGCCGCCGATCATCCTGCGCCGATCGCGCCGGCGACCGAGGTCGTCCACGCGAACCCTGTGATTGCCTCGCCGAAGAAAAATACGGATGCTCGTCCCGACGGCAAAGCCGCGCCGATCGATCCGCTCGCGGACGATCCATCTTGGAGCCGACCTGAACTGAAAAAACAATGGGACGTCACGTATCTCAAGCCCGATGACGAACGACAAATACGCGACATCCTGCATGAGGTGATCGTCCACTTCAAGCTTCTCGTGACAGATTCCGACCCACGGCTTAGTACTTGGCTAAGTCGTGCCGAAGAGGCCGCCGAGCCGTTCTTGCCAAAGCGTCAGCGCAAGGAAATCGAATACAGGTTTTTCATTCTCGATTCCGACGCCGTCAATGCGTTTTCAATACCAGGCGGCAACGTTTACATCAGCCGAGGCCTTTTCAATCTGATCGGTACCGACGAAGACTACGCCCTTGAGTTCGCGATCGGCCATGAAATCGCACACGTCGACCTCGAGCACGCGATCGAGTGCCTCCGTATGCCCGGGATGAAGGAATGGCCGCGCGGAACAATGTTCAAGCTCTTTCTCGTGATCCTGCCGTTCGGCTATGTGGTGAATGAAAAAGTCAATCAAGAATTTGCAGCCGACGACTGGGTTTGGAACAAGATGACGCAGATCGGACGCTCCCGGCGCGAGATTCTGGCTTTTCTTCAAAAACTCGAAGGGTATTCCAGGGAACATGGGTTCCCTGGCGGGCGAGTGCCGCCGCGGCCGGGGCGCGATATCTCGCCGGTCGAAAACCACTACCGTGCGCAGGTCTCCGCGCGAGAACGATTGAAGCACCTGAAGGCCCTCATGGGACTACCCGCGACGGCCCCGAAATAAAGACTGCCAGTGTCGCCAGCCCGATCAGCATCGATGCCAAGGCCATCGTATCGGCCCTTACGCCCATCCGTTCGGAATTGGCTGGGAAAAGTTCTTCGACGAGATCGTAATTCCGGGACGTGTCTCTTTCTTCGAGGTTGGCAGGGGTTGAATGGTGAGCCGTTTCGAGCAAGTACAGCCCTTCGAACGCCCAGCGCGACGGCATGGCCTCGGCGACGTATTGCAGAGGCAGCCTCATCTTTGGCAACGGCCGGATCCATCCGCCGAGTGCGATCATGGTCGCAAAACAGATCAGCAGAACCGCAGTGGCAGCGGCCAGGCTTCGAACGGAGCCGGAGACCGTCAGGCCGAGGAACAAAGACGCCAATGACGTCATCACGAGCACGCCCCACATCGCCGGCCACGGTCCTTTCAGCCCACTTCCCGATTGAACGATCGCCAGCAACACCGCACACCCCACAAAACAAAATGCAGCCATGACCGCGATTCGTTTGACGAAGAGAATCCAGGACTTCGCTCGGTCGATGCCCGCCTGATGAATCGGTATTCGTCCAGGCGCGACAACGGCGATGGCGAGTGAGCCCCCCAACCAGATCGCCGCCAGAGCGAGGGCGAAGGTCGTCGATGCGATGCCTTGCTCGACAGCCTGCCAGTTCGCGGCCGACGCCGGACGACCGAGAAAGAGCGGAATCAGTACCCCGAAGATCGGGACCTGAACCATCCAGGCGAGAAGCCATCGATACTCTCCCAACGCAGCCAGCCCGGCGAGTGGCGAGCGCCCTTTCGCGGGGAGTGCGGCGGTCGGAGGCGGGGGGGCGGAAGCAGCCAACTGGGGCTTTCTGGCTCCAAGTAAGAGTCGAGCCGCGGGCACCGCGAGCGTTCCCAAATAGAGCGTGTCCGACTCGGTGATGGCAGTTGGGCCTGTCAGCCTGCGATCGGCTCCATTCAGAAATGTGCCGTTCGAGGATCCGATGTCCTCGACGAAGAAGTGGAAACCGGCGACGACGGTGAGGCGGGCATGGTAGCCTGAAACCCTCTGGTCGTCGATCACGATGTCATTATCCGCGAGCCGGCCGATCCGGAAAGACGTCGTCAATTCCGGCGGCCAAGGGAATGGCAGCGTCCGGCCCAAGGTGATCGAATCGCCCGCGGTAAAACGGACCGGCCCCGCGATCCTCACGCCGTTTACATAGGTGCCATTGGTCGAACCCAAGTCATTTAATAAGAGATCGCCTTCGATTGTCTGTGTCAACTGGCAATGACGAGCCGACGCCAGCGGCGAATCAACGACGACGTCGCAGTCGGTAGCGCTGCCGATAATCCAGGATCGCATGGGCACTCTTCCGGATGATTCCTGGAAAGAATTGGCGAGTTCCTCACATCGGCTACTTTGCGCCGCGATGTTTGTCGGGTGGCGGCTGTTTGGGGGGCGGAGACGCCCCTTTGGATGGCTTGACGACGGAGGTCTTCTTGGCGGTGCTCGGTACGCTCGCGGGGGAATCCTTCACCTTCGAGGTTTTGGTTACCTCGTGGGCGGGCTTCGCCGAACCCGTGCGACCGGCGCGAGCCGCCGCATGGGGATCGTGTTTGTGCGCGAGGGCGTAGGCACAGACTTTGCGCAGCTCACAACGGGGACAGTCCGGGTTGGTTTCGTGGCAGGTGTCGTTGGCGAGGTCTTCCAGCAAGTCGACGAATTCGGCTCCTCGATTTTTGGGTACCGCTCGCTCGAGCAGGCCCCGCAGAGCGGGAATTTCCGACTCTGAGATTCCGACCCGCTCCAGCACGCGGTGCGAGGCCTTGTCGATCGGGATCGCGTGCCCGCCCAAAGCTTGCTGGATGACGGTGGCCGTGACGTAGTCGGACGAGAACGCGTCGTACGTATGCAGCACCTTGAGGGCTTCCTTGAGCGGCTTCTTGGCCAGTGTGTCTAAGGTGAAGCCGTAGGTTCGATTAAAGAGCTGGCGAAGGAACCTGCGGATGCGTTTGGCCCGCTCTTCGGGATCGGGAATTCCCGCAAGCGTTTCTTGAATCTCATCGACGCTGCTGACGCGGAGCTCATTCCAATCGAAGAACTCATCCTGGAACCGTGAGAGGGCCTGGTTGGCCTGTTCACGCGTTGTGTCTTCGTGACAAATCCCATAGAGGACCGCCTTCAATACCGAAAGACGAGACGCATTGGGATCGCTCCTTGGCTTGTAGCGCTTTTTGAGCAGAGTATGAATGTTCGAGAGCAACTGCGTTTTGCTTTGTGTCGCCATGCATGTTCGTGGGTTGAAGGCTGAATGGGCCAGGATCGATCACTCGAAGGGCTTGTCCGATGCGATCGCCTCTTCGATGACACGCGCCAGCTCGACCGATTTCTTGATGCTGTCGTCGTGTTTGAAAGACAAAACCGGCGTAAAGCGGGTTTGCAGCCGCGCGGCCACCCTCGCCTGTATGAAGCCCGTCGCGTGCACGAGTCCCCGGAAAGCTTCTTTGCGCTGGGCATCGCTCCCCATGATGGACACAAAGACCTTTGCATTGCGGAGGTCTCCCGAGACCTCGACGCGAAGCACCGTGACCGCGCGACGCGCGGGTCCGCGACGTCAAACAGGATGGTCGTGGCGACCACTTCGCGAATTGCTTCGGCCATTCGCAGGCCGCGGTGTGTCGGCATCGCTGTTCACCTTTAGAGCGTCCGCCGGATGATGTCGATTCGGTAAGCCTCGATGACATCGTCGGCCTTTATGTCATCAAAGTTGCCGATCTTGATGCCGCATTCGAAGTTCTGCGGCACTTCCTTGACATCGTCCTTGAACCGCTTGAGCGCTTCGATCGAGCCTTTATAGATTTCGCGTCCCTCCCGGATCAGCCGCACCTTGGCCGAACGTTCGATGGTGCCCTGCGTGACAAAACAGCCGGCCACGGCCCCCACCTTGGAGATTTTGAAGACCTGGCGGACGACGGCACGTCCGAGGTGAACCTCTTTGGTTTCGGGGATGAGCATTCCCTCGACGGCTTTTTTGATGTCGTCGGTCACCTGGTAGATGATATCGTAGCGCCTGATCTCGATGTTCTTTTCCTCGGCGAGCGTGACACGCGGTCTTCCGGGGCGACACGAAAGCCGATCACGATCGCTTGCGATGCGTCGGCCAGGACGATGTCGCTCTCGGAGATCCCGCCGACCGCTTTTAAGAGCACGCGGATCGGGACTTCTTCGTTCTCGAGCTTTTCGAGCTCTTTGATGAGGGCTTCGAGCGAGCCCTGGACGTCCGCCTTGAGAATCAGGTTAAGGCTCTTAAGTTTTTGCTCGGCCATCTTGCTGTAGAGGTTTTCCAGCGTGACGGCTTGTCGATCGGCATGGGCAAGGTCGCGGGCGCGAACCCGCCTTGTCTCGGCAACGTCGCGGGCACGTGAGATATCGTCGATGACTCCAAAATTCTCGCCGGCGCTGGGGACGACGTCGAGGCCGGAGATTTCCACCGGTGTGGATGGGCCGGCCTCGGCGATTGACTTTCCTTTGTCGTTGAAAAGCGCGCGAACACGACCGAAGCCATCGCCGCAGACGATGACATCGCCGACCCTCAGGGTCCCATCCTGAACCAACACAGAGGCGAGCACGCCCCGACCCTCGGAGAGTGAGGCCTCGAGGCAAGTGCCGGTTGCCGGGTGGCTAGGATCGGCTTTCAGCTCGTGAAGCTCGGCGATTGTCTCGAGCGTGGCCAGCAGCTCGGGAATGCCCTGGCCAGAGGACGCCGAGGTTTTGACAACCTCGGTGTCGCCCCCCCACTCGACGGGGTTCAATCCTTGTTGAGAGAGCTCACCAAAAATCTTGTTGACATTGGATGGAGTATCGACGTTTGGCAAGTCGATCTTATTAAGCGCCACCACGATGGGCACGTTGGCGGCTTTGGCGTGGGCGATGGCTTCGACGGTCTGAGGCATGACCCCATCGTCGGCGGCGACAACCAAGACGACGATATCCGTGACATTAGCGCCTCGAGCACGCATCGAGGTGAACGCCTCATGCCCCGGCGTGTCGACGAATGTGATCGGGCGGCCATTGGTCTCGACCTGGTAAGCGCCAATATGTTGGGTAATTCCGCCGCTTTCGGAATCGACGACATTTGATTTGCGAATACGGTCCAGGAGCGACGTCTTGCCGTGGTCGACGTGGCCCAAGATGGTGATAACCGGGGGTCGCGACACCAGATTCTCCGAGGTACCGGAAGAAGCAAACGCGTCAAGGAGGTCGTCTTCGGCGGTGCGCTCATGAACGACGTCGAGTTCGACACCATCCTCGAGCGCGAGCATGGTCGCCATATCCTCGTCGAGGGAGGCGTTGATGGTGGCGAGATGGTTCATTCCCATCAACTTGCGGATCAAGTCGTTGGCCTTGATGCCGATCGCCAGTGAAAGGCCGCGGATGGTAATCGGCGGTTCGATCTCGGCCCGCGACTTGCGGGAGGGGGCGACGGCGGTTCGCTGGCCGCCACGTGACTTTTTGGCGCCGGATCGGGTACGGCGGGTATCCTCATCGTCGACGAGCAGCGCGGCGGCAGGGACTGGGGAGGTGACACGGCGATCCACGGCCCGCTCGCTGCGCCGGGCGCGGCGGCCGGCGCGATCGGCGGCCGATCCCAGTCGGCCGGTCTTGCCCTTTTTATCTTCTTCTTCATCGCTCGTCATCGGGGGGACGGTGGGCGGAGGCGATCCTGGTCCGGGAGCGGGACGCCGCGCGATCGCACCGGCACCGAGCCCGGGACCGCCCCGAGGCTGTCCTGGGGAAGCGGTGCCGCGTTGCGGCTGGCCATGGCGTGATCCCACACCGGGGCCGGCGTGCCCACCTGGGGAGGGGAAAGCGTTGAGTCCCCCCGACTTCATGAGCGCCAGCATTTCCTCCCTGGTCACCGATTTTTCTGGGCGTTGCGTCTTGGGCGGGGGTGTGGTGGGAGCGGACCGCTGCGGGCCGCCGCTTCGCGTCGGCGGGATGACGGGGCCGGCGACTTTTGGCAAGGGGCGGTCTGATCCTCTGCTTGTGTCTCGCCGTCCGGCGTCACCGCCGGCCTCTGGCCCAGGCCGGCGCGGACCGGACGAAGAGGGCGATGAGGGGCCGACCCTCGGGCTGATCGGCCGCGTCCCGGCGGAGGACATGTAGTCATCCCGTTTCAGGGGTTGGAAGCTGGATGGTCCTGAAGCGGGTGAGGAAGACGCCGGTGCCGAATGCTCACCGCCTCGAGGCTCGTGCCGCGGCCCTTGGCCGGGAGGCGAGGGCCCGCCGGGGCGTGGCCCTGCGGCGCGATGCGTCGTGTGAGCGGAAAGCGGTCCTCCTCCCGTTGGTCGTGTCCCGGAAAAGCCGCCTGGGCGCGACAGGGGCGCTGGCGCGGCGGCAGCCGGACGCGGCCCGCCAGGCGGTGTTTCCCCAGGCGGGGGCGAGGGGGCCATCGGGCCAGTGGGGCGGGCCGATGCAGAGGGTGACGAACCGGGGATCAACCGCTGGGGAGCGGCCGTCGCCGACGAGGACGGATCGGCTGTGGCGGATACGCTTCCCGCTCCACGACCTGCCTCTTGGCGCACCGGGCTAGGAGGCGCGGCCAATCCCGCTCCAGCCGGGCCCGTCGCCAGTGGCGTCTCCGGTGCCGCGTTGCTTAATCGCGGGGATGCCTTTTGAGCCGGCGCCGCGTCGGGCAAAGCCGGAGCACGTCGATGCGGCTGAACTGGGCTAGCCGCCTTGCTTCCAGCCGGTGGCTGCTGCATTAATTCCCTGATCCGATCCACCATCGGCGGGTCAAGACTGGCCAAGGCGCTGGCCTTGACGTCGAGGCCCCACTTTTGAATGCGCTCGAGCAGCTCCTGACTCTTCAGGCCCAGTTCTTTGGCCAACTCGTGAACGCGCGTCGACAAAGGCAACTCCTCCCGGATTTGACCCCGGTTTCCCAGGCCGGCCTCGACCCGGGTGTCTTCTCGAAAGTTCGGGTTAATCATCAATTTGGATCAGGATAAGTCGCCTGCCTGATCATCAGGCGGCTCAGCACGTCGCGTCGAGCGCGAAGTCGATCGCGAATTGGAACCACGCGGGCGGTCGACCGGCTCTCGCGCGGGGGCCGGCACCGCTTCGGCCTCAACTCCCGGCTCGTTCTGTTCGACCGCTTCGGTCATGATCCGCAGGGTTTCACCCTGATCGGCGTCACTGGGGGGGGATGTCACCTCGTGGCCGTGGGCGGAGTAATTGGATTTTTCGACCGCCAGAGCCACGTCGTGAATGTCATCATCGGTGGCCTCGTCACGCTCCGAATCCGGGCTTTGATCAGGGGAAAACTCCCCCGCAACCGCGCCGGCCTGCTCGATTGACAAGGCCGAGTTGAACTCCACGTTCTCGGTTTCCGCGTTACTGGAAAACGAATCACTACTTGATTCAAAATCTGTACGCTCTGCGGCCGGAACAGATTGATCCGCCGCAAAGTCTGTGTTTGTCTCGCTGTCTCCCTCTTCGAGTAGCTCCACGACGGGAGCCGGTTCGCTCACGCTTCCCCGCGCGCCCTTGCGGCGAGGCAATTCCTCGGTCTGTGCCTCGGCCAGAACCTCCGCCCTGGCCACGATTTCCACCGCCTGTTCTTCGGTCAAACCCTCGATTGTGTTCACCAAATCTGTAATTTCCATGACGGACAGGTCATCAAAGCTCAAGATCCCCTGTTCGACCAAACGTTCGGCCAGCTCTGTTTCGACGCCCTCAATCTTTTCGAACGCCTTGACGGCCTTCTCGATCACTTCGTCGAGTTCTTCGGCGGTCATAATCTCGATGTCCCAGCCGACCAGCTTCGACGCGAGCCGAACGTTCTGACCGCGGCGGCCGATCGCCAGCGAGAGTTGGTCGTCGCGAACCAGCACGATCGCCCGGCCCAGCAAGTGACACAACATGACCTCGTCGATTTCAGCCGGCTGGAGCGCGTTGGGAATCAATACCTGGAGCGATTCATTCCACCGCACGATATCGATGCGTTCGCCGCCGAGCTCGTCGACGATGTTCTTGATTCGCGTCCCGCGTACGCCCACACAGGCGCCGACGGCATCGACCTTAGTGTCGATCGAGGTCACCGCGACCTTCGACCGATAGCCTGCCTCACGTGCCAGGGCGCGAATTGCGATAATCTGGTCGGCGATCTCGGGAATCTCCAGTTCGAAAAGACGGCGAACAAAGTCGGAATGGGTGCGGCTCAGAATGATTTTTACCCGCTGGCCGACTTTGCGTACATCCAGGATAATGGCGCGGATCCGTTCGTTGGGGTGATAGCTCTCGCCGGGGATCTGCTCGCTCCGAGGCAAGATGGCGTCGGTCTTGCCGAGGTTGACGATCACCGCGCCCCCTTCGAACCGCTGTACAGTCCCGGTGACCAAGTCGCCGCGCTGGTCTTCAAACTCATCGAATAGGCTGTCGCGCTCGGCTTCCCGGATTTTTTGAATGATGACCTGCTTAGCCGTCTGGGCGGCAATCCGACCCAGTTCAGCCGGATCCATCCTGATACCATCCTTGGTTGCGTCGATGGTGCCCGAATCGGGATCGATCCGAACCTCGATTTCACCGGCTTCCGGATAGTGCTTGCGTGCAGCGGTCGCGAGTGCCGACTGGATACCTTCGAAGAGAATATCCTTCGAAATATTCTTATCGCGGTGGATGCTATCGACGATGCGGACCAGATCGACGCTCATTCATCTCCTCCGAGGCGTGCTCAGTAACATCAAACGCCGGACGGCGGATTGGGACGCCAGACCGGGCGGAGCAGGCGGCGACCGAGGCACACCGAACCCACTCGCTTTGGGGCTCGGAGTTCCGCTCGCGGTGCGCCAAACTGAGCAACACCTCCGTGGGAGCACTCGATGACCCAGGCCGCACGGCGCTGTAGGCGCAGCAAGCACCCCAAGCCCCTCTCGGGCCGAGCCCGCTAATCCGCCTCTAAAGCCCCGGCCCAAGACGTTTAACCTAACATCTCGTTGACACATCTGTCAAGCAACCCAAGAATAGAAGGCAGATGTCAGCCATCGCCGTCACGAGTTCACTCGCGCAGGGGGCGGCCACCGAGTCATGAACCCGCCTGCCCAGCATAGTTATCCCCTCGTGGATACTCACGCCCATCTCGATGCCGAGCGGCTGCGTGTCGACCTCGAGGGTGTGCTAGATCGGGCAAAACGTGCCAACGTGGCGCAAATCATCGTCATTGGCACAACGGCAACCACCAGTCGCGGCTGCCGTCGAACTTTCCCAGACCCACCGCGGCCTCTTCGCGGCGGTCGGCATCCATCCCAATGAAGCAGCCGAAGCCGGCCAAGGCGACTGGTCTAGCATCACTGGCCTATCCAACAGCGCCGGCGTCGTCGCCCTGGGGGAGACTGGTTTAGACCGTTACTGGGACCGCACCCCTTTCGACGAACAGCAACAGTGGTTTGACCGCCATCTCCGCTTGGCCTACGAGCAAAATCTTCCTGTTGTGATCCATAGCCGAGACTGTCAGAGCGACATCATCGCACAACTTACCAAGTTAAACCGGTCTGTCCGGGGCGTGATGCACGCATTTAGTGGAACCTGGGATGATGCACAGGCGTATCTTGAATTGGGCTTACATCTGTCGTTCGCGGGAACGGTTACCTTCACGAACAAGAGCCTCGATACACTTCGCGACGTGGCCTCACGCATCCCGTTGGACCGGATGCTGGTGGAAACCGACAGCCCCTATCTCAGCCCCCATCCGTGCCGCCGGCAGACCAACGAGCCGGCCCGCGTTGTCCTGACGGCGTCACGACTTGCCGAGATTCGAGGTCTCTCCCTCGAAGAGTTTGCCCGCATCACCACGAACAACGCTCGGCGTCTGTTTTGCCTCCCCGACGAGATAACACTATAATCTCCTTCAATGACGAGAGTTCGCGTCGGAAATTCCGACCTCGATATTTCATCTTCACCGCCGGGAGAGCGACCCATCATGGGCCCAGGTAGTTTGTTCAAGAGGCCTGGGAGGCGGTGCCGATCTTGCTGCTGCTGATGGCCGGCGGCCTGATCGCACTGTGGAGCGGGGTGGACCGGCCGGCTTCCGGTGGAAGCGTCCGGCAGTTTTTCGGCAATCTTTCCCAGATGCTGCTGCGGATCATGGGCTACGTGGCCCTGTTGCTGGCGCTCCAGTACTGGGTCGGCCTCCGCCCTTTACTCGGTTGGTAATCCCCTGCGAATTTGCGGGGAAGTTTCAAACGCCGCGAGCGGTGGGCCCCCACAAAATCTTGTGCTGTTGGAGCTGCAGGCGAACCGGGACCCGGGATTCGAGAATCCAGCGGGCCAGCTCGGTTGGCTCGACATGGCCAAACGCCGCGCTGAGTAAGACGGGACAGCGCTCGATTAACCCTCGCGAGCGAACGATTTGGACGGCCCAGTCGAAATCAGCGCGACCACAGATTACGACTTTGACCTCGTCGGTCGGTTTGAGCCGGTCGAGGTTGCTCCAAACATTGGCGTTCACCTCACCAGAGCCAGGCGTCTTGAGGTCGAGGATCACGCGAACGCGGGGGTCGACCTCGCCCGTGTCGAGCCCCCCGCTGGTCTCGAGCAAGACCGTTCTGCCAGCATCGGCGAGCCGGCTCATGAGCGGGTAGACTTCCGGCTGTAAGAGTGGCTCGCCACCGGTGATCTCGACCAGGTCATCGCCCAGTTCCAGCGCAGTCGTCACGACTGATTCGAGATTGAGGACCTGGCCCTCGGCGAAGGCATGTGGCGTGTCACAGTAAACGCACCGCAGATGGCACGCCGTCAGCCGGATGAACACACAAGGAAGGCCCGCGAATGTGCTTTCTCCTTGCAGGCTTCGGTAGATCTCATGAACGAGCAAGCTGCCGATCGGTTTCTTTTCAAGCGGCTGAAGCCGGTGGAAGTGATGTGTGGATTGCGGAGCCACCCGCAGGCTAACACCCGCCGAAGGCGCCGTCGGAAACGAACCAATACCTCGATCATTGGGCAAGAAAGCGGAAGGCATGGCCGCCCCGAAAAAAGTCGTTCATGAACAGCTCGAATAGCTCGACTCATCATACGGGGCGATGTCCGGTTCGCCCAGTGCGGCGTGACATTTGGTTACGACCATGGTCTCGAGCTGGCCCTCTGGGCGAGGGCCAGGAAGGCCGCCGAATAGGCATCCTCCGCGTCATAGCGGTCGCCAAGCTGGCCCAGGCAGATCGGTATCGCCTCCATCAAGCGAGACGGCGCCGTTGGCACGCGATGGTGTACGTCGCCTCCAGATTAATCGGAAGGGATTGTTCAGCATTGATCGCCAGCGGAAGCACAGGTAAAGTCTGGCCGATTTCCAGCCGCGATGGCCACATTTCGATCAGCTCCTGCTGGTCGCGGACGATCGGTCGATAGGCGACGCAATACAGTGTCGTCTCCGGTGGGAACGCAAAGGCTGGACCGTGGCCCAGGACATGCATAATCTCGTTGTGGAGGTTCTCCCCGCGGCTCGTGACGATGTCGATCACGATGAGGCTGACGCCCCGGCACAGGTAGCTGGCGCACTTGACCGCGAACGCCTGTCGGTGCCCGGCGCGGTCCTTGTTGCCTGGACTGACGAGCTCGATCGCCGCCACCAGGCGAGTGCCTCCCTCGTTCTCGAATACCAAGACTTCGAAGGCATCGGGAAATGCGGCTGGGGCCACCATGGCGGGGGCAGGTGGGGCCCAGGCGCGCGACGGCAGGGTCGCTGTTCCACCGACTCCCGGGCCGGATGCTTCAGAATCGGTAAATGTCGCCACGTCGATCTCGACACGAGGACCGATCTGTGCGTGTTCCTCAGCGAAGTAGCCCTCGGGCAAGAGGGATTCGTTTAGATCATCCGCGATCGCCCCCGCCCAGTTCACGTGAAATGACTCCCAGTGTCGACGAGTGGACAGAGGAGGATGAAAATGATCGAGCAATGGCATGGCGTTAGAACCCTCAAATCAGTGCTTCTGGCTCAGAATTCGATTGACCCGCCCCGCCTCACCCTTGATGAACTCAACCTCAAGAAACGGATCGGCCGAAATTCGCTGGAACCGAACGTTCCCCTCGACGTCAATCAGGAACGTACCGTGCAGCGGCTGGTTCTCAAAGTCGTCGTACGTCCGATAGCGTTTGAACAACTCGAGCTTGGGGTCGGCGAGGATCGGCATGGGGAACTTAATGCCGTCTTTGTTGTTTTTGAGCGCCTTGGCGGCGTCCACATCGTCGGAGCTGATGGCGACCGTCTCGACATTCAGCTTCTTCAGCGCCTCGTATTCCTTGCCGAATGCCTGAAGCTGCTGCATGCAATGGGCACATTTCCCGCCCAGGAAGAAGATAACGAGCACATCCTGGCCTTTATGACTGGGCAGGTTCCATCTGGCGTCTGTTGTGTCGGTTTGAGAGAACGCATCGGCGGGGACCGGGCTCCATATCAGAGGGCCGAGCGTCTTCAAGTCGATCCGGTCAATAGCGGTTTCCTCAGTGCCGGACGTGTTTGCTGGTTTCGGTGCTGAGGCTGTCCAAGTTCCCTCCGCATGCCAGCGGGAGACAACCGTCTCCAGGCGGCGGAAAACCGGCAGATCGCGGTCGGCGAAACGGGCCAGCGGCTCAAGCGACCTGTAGGCTGCACGGGCCTCTTTCTCCTTGCCAGCCGCCTGGAGGATCTCGACCTGCGCAGCCAGGGGCGGGACCTGTCCAGGGCTTTTGTCGACGGCCTGCCGCGCGGTGCTTTCGGCGAACCCAAAGTTACGGGCCGCCAGATGGGCGCGAGCCAGAGCCTCCGGCCGCATTGACGTCGCTTTCGCGAACTGATCAAAGGCCGGGCCGATCTCGTTCTGGGCCAACAGCCGGTGCCCTTCCAGCTCCGCGAGTGCGCTCTTCGCCCCGTCGCCGGACAGTTTCTTGAGCGCTGTGATCTGCTCGGCGAGCTTGGCCCGGTCGTTCTTGGCGGCGTACGCCAATCCCAGAGTATAGGCCTTCTGTTCTTGCTCGTGAGGGATGTTGGACCAGTCGAGAGCGCCCGATGTCGTGGCCGTGATGAGCTCGTCCCACAGCTCGTACCGGGCCGAAAACCTCCGCCCAGCGCGCCGGCCGCTTCGCTGCGGCGAGCCGCCGTCGTTGGGACCGTTCTTTTGCGGGTCGCGAGGCTGCTCGACCAGGTTGCGCGCCACGGCGATAGCGTCGCGAACGCGGCCGATGTGACTGAGGCTGGTGCACAGCCACTGATTATTGTGCGCGTAATTGTGAATCTCAAAAGGCATCACCCGGTCGCGGATCATGTAAGCATGGTCGACCCGGGCGGAGCCTTCCTGTTGATAGGCGGCGTCGGCAAATCGCTTGAGCCCGGTGTAGGTGTGGCCCGGCATGTGCCAGGCGTGCGCAATCCCGGCGCGGTCTTGGCGTAAAGGCCGGCCGACTTCTCAGCTCGCTCGGGCTTGACCCCATCCCACAAGTGAATGCGGTAATGGTGCGCGCCGGGATGCATCGGTTCCACTTGAAGCACCGTGTCGAGCAGTGTGTCGACCGCTTGACGGCTGCCGATGCCGTCCATCGCGTTCTGCCACGTTACCATGGCCAGCCAGGCACGCGCGTCGATATCGCCGGGGAACTCTTGCACGATGGTCTCTAGCCCCTGCAGCCAGCTTTGTCGCTTGGTTTTGGCGCTCGCGCCCTCCTTGAAAAACGACTCGAGCGCGTCGAGGTAGAGGGCCTCGCGTCGGCCGAGCGACGATGCCCGCTTGCGGGCTTCCTTGAGAAAGCCCGAAGCCCGCTTGGCATTATTGATATTCGACATCGCCATCCCCCAATAAGCCATCGCGCAATCGGGGTCGATCTGGGCGGCCTGGCGGAACGAGCGCTCGGATTCGAGATAATAGAACGAGTGGAGCTGGGCGACTCCTTGGTCAATGAAGGCTTGTACTTGAGGCTTCTTACTGGTAACAGCAAAGCGAATCTTGCCCATGCCTGGCATCAGATAGGCAGCGCGGCGAGGTCCTTCGTTGAATACTTCCCCGTGGACCGAATGGCCGGCGGCCGGAACCGCCGGGTTGGCCTCGGAGGCCGGCGCCGTCGGCTTGACGGGCTCATCCGCACGAGCAAAGTTGAAGCCACAAAAACAGAACAGGCTCGCGGCAATCAACGCCCAGAACCATCCCGCACTTGCTCGCATCGAGAGGCCTCCGGTCAACGGTTTGTGGTCAGGTATGGTGCGGTTGGAGTCCTTGATCGCGGGCCTCCCTCATGTCTTGTTCGAGCTCCGCGAGAAGATCGTGAAGCCCGAGGGCCGCGGCACGTTCCCGGAGAATTGCGAGGTCCAGTTCCTCGTCGCGTTTCAACATCTCGACCACGTCGCGGCGGGACCTTTCGCTGCCTTGTTGAATCCAGAGAAGCTTGGAGAGTATGGCGTCTTCCCTCAACGAAAAGGTCCGGCGGAGCCTGCCCACTCCGCCGACCTTTCCCCAATACTGGTGATACACTTCTTCGACCGTGAGGCGGTGAGCGCCTTGCGTTGTCACTAAGGGATCACCAACCATAGTTCAGATCTCCCAGCCCTTGCGGATATAAGGCTTGAGATACTGCGACGCCGACGAGCACCCGGCGATCTCACCGGTTTCCGGCTTGTATTCGATGGCCTGGCCCGACCGAACGGCGACATTGCCCAGAATCATCGACTCGGTCAGGTTCGAGGCATAGTCGAAATTCGAAAGCGCCAGCGCCGGGTTGCCCGCTCGGATGGCCTTCACCCATTCGCGCTTCTGGCTTTCATCGGTCCCCCACACGCCGCCGATCCGCGACAGCGTCGGCTCAGGCACCTTAATGTCGTGGTACTTACCAACAGGCCAAAGCATTTGAACCGCGCCGTAGTCGTTGGGAGAGTACATTCGCCACTTCGAGCCGACCAAAAGCGATCCGCTGGAAGAGGGTTCGACCCCCGAATCAGGAAAGTGATTCTTCGACGGCAGGTTGCGCTTGCCGTTCTTCGCCCCCTCGTACCAGGTGAGCTTGACCGGCGGCAGATTACCGCGGGCCGGGAATTCGTAGGTGATTGTCGCCCAGGCCGGATAGGTCTCTGAGTTAATCTCGTCGCTCTGTGCGGACACCTTCACCGGCAGGCCAAGCTGGAGCGCCATGAAAGCGAGATTCGCCGTGTGGCAGGCCATGTCGCCCAGCGATCCGGTCCCGAAATCCCACCAACCACGCCAATCGTGGGGGTGGTAGACCTTGTTGTAAGGACGCTCGGGGGCCGTTCCCAGGAACAAGTCCCAATGCACGTGCTTCGGTACAGGCATTTTCGGAAGTCGCGCGACGATATCGGGAGCCTGTTTCCAGTACTTGAACGGCCGATTGGTCCAAATATGGACCTCGTGGACTTCGCCGATGGCACCCGACCGAACCAACTCAGCGCCCGAGCGGAAGCCAGGATCGGCCGTCCCCTGGTTGCCCATCTGAGTGCAGACCCCCTTTTGCCGGGCCGTCTCGCGCATCAAGCGAGCTTCCCAGACCGTGTGCGCCAGCGGTTTCTGACAATAGACGTGCTTGCCCTGTCGCATGGCCATCACCGCGGCCGGGGCGTGCGTGTGGTCGGGCGTCGAAACGACGACCGCGTCAATCTTGGAATCAAGCGTCTGCAATAGCTCGCGATAATCGCAGAATTTCTTGGCTTCCTTGTGCTTCGCGGCCATGGAATTCAGACGCTCATCATCGATGTCGCACAAGGCGACAATCCGGCCATGGCGGGCCGCTTGGTCGGTGTCGCTCTTTCCTTTACCGCCAACACCAATGCAAGCAATGTTCAGCGTCTCGTTAGGCCCCACACCTCCGGCCCAGCCGTGGCGGCCGTTGGCGAAAATGCCGAAACCCGCTACGGACGCCCCAAACAAGAACGACCGACGGTTTGTGTTGATGCTCATGAGCATGGCTCCTCGGGATCAACGTCATCGGCCGTGTAACGACGCGATGAGCGAAATAGGGTAGGAATGCACGCCGCGCGAGACGGGTGGCCGAACTCCGCGATCATGACCGCGACAGCGATCCGATCGCACCATTCTGGCTCAGTCGACCGGTAATTGCGAGTCTCTTCCCATTTTTCCGATTGTTCCTCGCAGAACTGGATGCCCTTTCCAGAACTCCGCTCCCCGTTCAAGGCTCCGCCCCCGGCTTCGACCCGTTGAAACTAGAAGCGTGTGGTGCGGGTATTACGAACGTGCCGGTGTCGGGCATCTCTCCAGCTTCGTCGCCGCTGAAACTCGAAGCCGACTTACCTAAAGGGAACCGTATGCTCCGTTCTCGTCTCTTTTGCCGCTTGATCATGGTGTGCTTTGTCTTCGGTCTCATCATGACCTGGGCGCCGGCCCCGATGGTCGGGGCGGCACCGGGCGACAAAACCTCCGAATTGCCCCTCGATCGCGGCCTGATGCAGCGCCTGGCCAATTTCAATCTCAAAGATGTCACCACCGGACGTTCGATCGCTTTGTATGGCTACATGGGAAAGAAGGCGGTGGCCCTCATTTTCATGGGGACCGACTGCCCGGTGGGAAACCTCTATGTCCCGCGACTGAATGAGCTGTACCACGAGTTTCGCAAGAAGGAAGTCGTTTTCCTGGGCATCAACTCCAACGAGCACGAAACGGAGCAAGATGTCGCCAAGTATGTCGCCGATCGAGGGATCGAATTTCCGGTCCTGAAAGACCCCGAGAACCTGGTCGCCGACTCTGCCTTGGCCGAGCGCACCTGCGAAGTGGTCGTGCTGGACGGTGCGCGCGGGTCCGCTACCGGGGCGCGATCGACGATCAATACGTGCAAGGCAAGGCCAAGGACGCCCCCGACCACCACTACCTGCGTGACGCATTGACGGCGATCCTCGCCCATCGGAACGTCGATGTGCCGGCCACCAAGGTCGCCGGCTGCCTGATTGACCGGGCCCAAGTCAAGCCGGTCGCGCAGTCGAACGGTGCTCGCGTTCGGCCAGCCGCTTCCGACGTCGCGAATGTGCTGGCGGCTCGCGAAAAAGAACACCCGATCGAGGTGGGCAAGGTCACGTACGCCGCTGACGTCGCCGAAATCATGCAGAACAAGTGTCAGAACTGCCACCGGCCCGGCCAAGTCGCGCCCTTTTCGCTGTTGACGTATGACGACGCCAAAAAGCACACCGCGATGATTCGCGAGGTAGTCGACAATCGCCGGATGCCCCCCTGGCACGCCGATCCCCGCTATGGCCATTTTGCCAACGATCGCAGCCTCTCGCCCAAGGAGCGGGCCACTTTGATGGCCTGGGTCGATCAGGGTGCTCCGCTGGGTGACGCCCGGCGATTGCCCCCCGCGAGGACGTTTCCCGAGGGATGGACAATCGGCACGCCCGACGTCGTATTCGAGGTACCAGAGACTTACCACGTGCCCGCCCAAGGGGTCATCTCCTACGTTCATTTCCGGGTGCCGACCCACTTCAAGGAAGACATGTGGGTCCAGGCGGCCGAGGCCGTCCCGGGCGACCGGTCTGTCGTCCATCACATCATCGTTTACGTGCGCGAGCCGCACGGGTCGAGGCGTGGCGGCGCGGCTCGCGGGAGATGCACTTCGCGGCCTATGCTCCCGGCGATCTTCCCTCGGTCTACCCCCCGGGAACCGCCAAGCGGCTCCCGGCCGGCGCCGAGCTCTGTTCCAGGTCCACTACACGCCCGTCGGCACGGTGAAGGCCGATCGCTCCAAGATCGGCTTGGTGTTCGCCAAGACCAAGCCCACCCGCGAGGCGTTCACGGAAGGGATCTCGAACGTGGGCTTTTTGATCCCCGCCACACCAACCCAATGTGGCGGCGGGTTCTTCGTGGGTCATACCTGAGCCCACCCGCCTCCTGAGCATGCTGCCGCACATGCACCTCCGCGGCAAGGACTTCAAGTTCACGATCACCAAACCGGGCGAGCCGCCCCAGGTCGGGCTCTCGGTACCGGCGCTATGATTTCGGCTGGCAGACCTATTACGTCCTCTCCGAACCGATGAACCTGCCCAAGGGGACTCGAATCGATTGTCTCGCTCACTACGACAACTCCGAAAACAACCCCTACAATCCCGACCCCAGCAAGCTGGTCCATTTCGGGGAACAGACGTTCGAGGAAATGCTGATCGGTTTTGTCGACCTGGACGTCCCCATCGGTCACCCCATCCCCAGGGCCCCTGAAGTCGGCGCCGACGTTTTGGACTCTCTTTCAGGCTTGCGCGATATGTGGCGAGGCTTTACCGGGGGCGAGCCGGCGAAAGGCGAGAACCGACGCAGACGGAGACCTGGCTGAGTAAAAACTGACCAAGGCCCGATTTAACCCAACGCGCCAGCGAGGGATGCCGCGAGGCACTCGCGGCGCCGGCATGCGCCCCCCATCCCTCGCTCGCGCCATCGGGTTAGTATTTCCGCTGATCCACCCAGTGTAGTGCTGGCGATGAGCTCCCGGAACTGCCGGGCGTCGTCGTGACGTGGTTTGTCGCGAATTTCGGTCACTAGTTTAGGGCGCGATCAATCGCCCGTTTCCGCGGCCGCCCCGGACCGGCCGGCCGCATTTTTCCCCAGGATTCGGGAAAGATGACACCGCTTCTACTCCCGCCGGAGGATCAATGATTTATTCCACGGTAGAATTCACCCGCGCTGGTCGACGGATGACCGCTCACCTCACCGATAAAGGCTGGACGGTGCCGAAGCTGTCGTGGCTGGGTGAGGCCCTGGAGATGCTTTCCCCAACCTCCGAATACGGACCGGCCGACGGCGATCCGGTCCATCGAGCCACCTGGGAGGCCGCCCGGTTGCTCGACGGTCGAATTACGTTCCTGCGGGCCCTCGATACGGTCCTGGCCGGCTTTGCATCCTGACGGGGTACCTTGCCGTAGCCGCCGATCTCAGGTTTGCCCCAGTCCGACTTCACTGGAACTTTCCGAGATCCCGGTGTCGCGTTGGCTCTCCAGGGTGGTAAAATGCGCCTGGGCACGCCGCGACCGGCGGGTCCGTGCCCGGGCCTGCCCGCAACGTATCAACGGGCGTTCTTGTTTGTCAGGAGGAATCGACGATGAGCCAGACCGTGCATGTCGAGGGCGCGGCGAAAGAACGTTGGGCCGATGAGATCGCCCTTGCGCCGGCCCGCGAGCAGCCGCCTACGACCGTGAGCGGCCGGCCGATCGAGCCGCTTTACACGCCCGACGATCTCGTCGGCTTCGACAGCGAGACCGACCTAGGATATCCCGGCCAATACCCATTCACCCGCGGCGTGCATCCCTCCATGTACCGCGGGCGTCTCTGGACGATGCGGCAGTTCGCCGGGTTCGGTACGGCGAGACAGACGAACGAGCGGTTCCAGTTTCTCCTGGAGAAGGGGCAGACCGGCCTGTCGACTGCGTTCGACCTGCCGACCTTGATGGGACTTGATAGCGACGATGCCCGCGCCGTCGGCGAGGTCGGCCGGCTCGGCGTGGCCGTGGACACGCTCGACGATATGCTCGCCCTTTTCGACGGCATCAACTTAGAAAAAATCACCGTGTCGATGACGATCAATGCACCGGCGATCGTCATCATGGCGTTTTATCTGGCCGCGGCCCAGGAACGCGGCTTTGACGCGCGGAAGCTGGGCGGCACGCTTCAGAATGACGCACTCAAAGAGTTCCACGCCCAAAACGAATTCGTGTTTCCGCCCGGAGCCCAGCGTACGGCTGGTCTGCGACGTGATCGAGTATTGCGCCCGGCACGTCCCGCGGTGGAACCCGGTATCCATCTCCGGCTACCATATCCGCGAGGCCGGCTCGACCGCCGCGCAGGAGCTGGCGTTCACGCTGGCCGACGGCTTTCACTACGTTGACCAGTGCCTGGCTCGCGGTATGGACATCGACGACTTTGCCCCCCGCCTGTCATTTTTCTTCAACGCCCACAACGACCTGTTCGAAGAGGCGGCCAAGTACCGCGCCGCCCGAGTGCTCTGGGCCGACGCGATGCGCAATCGCTATGGTGCAACCAACGAGTCGTCATGGAAGTTCCGCTGCCACGCCCAAACCGCGGGCTGCTCGCTCCAGGACAAACAGCCCGAGGTGAACCTGATCCGCGTGGCCTACCAGGCCTTAGCCGCGGTCTTGGGCGGCTGCCAGTCGCTGCACACCAACAGCATGGACGAGACGCTGGCCCTCCCATCCGAACACGCCGTCACATTGGCCCTGCGCACCCAACAAGTCCTGGCGTACGAGACCGGAGTGACCAACACGGTCGACCCGCTCGGCGGCAGCTATTATATCGAGGCCCTCACCGCAAGCGCTCCAGCACGACGCCCTGGCGATCTTCGACCGCATCGAAGCGATGGGCGGCATGATCTCCGCCATCGAAACCGGCTTTTTCCGCCGCGAGATCGCCGACGCCGCATTCGCCTACCAGAGAGACGTCGACGCCAAGCGCAAGCTGATCGTCGGCGTGAATGCCTTCGTCGAGCTCGACGAGAAGCCACTCGAGCTCCTGACCGTCGATAGCCAGGTCGAGCGAGACCAGATCGCCGCTCTGCGATCGCTCGAAAGCCGGCGCGATGCCGGGCAAGTGAAGCGATCTTTAGCCGAGCTCTGCCGCGCGGCCTCCACCAAGAGTAACCTGATGGGCCCGTTGATCGAGGCCGCGCATGCCCGGGCCACCGTCGGTGAGATCATGAACGCCCTGGCGGACGTTTTCGGTCGCTACGAGCAGAAAAACGCGTAATTTCCTCAAGGTCGAGGCGGGCCCATGAGCCACCAAGCTCCAGCGCGAATCGTGCTTGCCAAGGTCGGGCTCGATGGCCACGATCGCGGCATCAAGGTGGTCGCGCGCGGACTGCGCGATCATGGTTTTCATGTGATCTACGCCGGATTGTGGCAGTCACCCGAGGCGGTCGCGCGGGCCGTGGCCGACGAAGATGCCGATTGGCTTGGGCTGAGCCTCTTAAGCGGGGCACACATGACGCTCCTGCCACGCGTCCTGGACTTGCTCCGCCAGGCTGGGCTGGGCGATGTCGGCGTCCTGGTCGGCGGCATCATTCCCGAGCACGACGTGGGAAAACTGCTCGAGCTTGGCGTGGCGCGAGTGTTCGGCCCCGGCGCGGCCTTGGACGAAATCGCCGCGTTTGTTCGATCGCATGATCGACGACCCCACGGGCAGACCTTCGATCACGTCGAGCGAGCCGATCGGCGCGTCCTGAGCCGCCTGCTGACGCGGGCGTCCTGGGGAGAACAATTCGCGACGATCCGCCACGAACAGCCCGACACAACCTCGCTGGATGCTCGCGGTCAAACGCGGGTCATCGCCGTCACGGGAAGCGGCGGGGTGGGCAAGAGCACGCTGATCGGCAAGCTCATCGACGTGATCCGGCAATCGGGCCATAACGTCGCCGTCCTGGCATGTGATCCCCAAAGTCCGATCACGGGCGGTGCGCTCCTGGGCGATCGCATCCGGATGCCGAACCGGCCAGACGACGACGCGGTTTTCATCCGCAGCCTGGCCACGCCCAGCGGTCAGTCGGGGGTCGCGCGCAACGTTGATGTCATGGTCGACTTGTTCGGGCGCTTCGGGTTCGAAAACGTGATTGTCGAAACGGTCGGCGCCGGACAAGGCGATACGGCCATCCGCGACGTGGCCGACGTGGTCATTGTCCTCGTGCAACCCGAGACCGGCGACGAGCTGCAGTGGGAAAAGGCCGGCCAGCTCGAAATCGCCGACATCGTCGTCGTCCACAAGGCCGACCTGCCCACCGCCGAGCGAACCGTTTCGCAGCTCCGCGAACTGCTCAACCTTCCCGGCTGCCGGCAAGTCCCCGTCGTGAGCGTCAGCTCGAGCAAGGGGCTCGGGGTCGAACAGCTCTGGGCGGCGGTTGAGGCCACTGAGAAAAGAGGCCCCTCGCTTAAATCCTAAGCACTCCCTTGCCGAGCCCGCAAACATTATGGTAGCTTTGAGTTGGAATTATCAATTTCCTTATCCCTTTCGTGGATCGAGTCGACAAAGTCGGGAAGGCCGGGCAATTTCGGCCATAGTCAGAGGATTCACCTTGCCTCGAAGTTGACGTTATCCCGCAATTTCGCGCGTGTAATCTAGTCCGCCCGGGCAACGCTGACCGGGTGAGGGCGCACCGTTTGCCTTCCGTGAGACCGCATGCGCACGGTCCCGGACCAAACGCAAACCCAACAAACACCTCCGGAGCCACTTATTCATGGCCAAAACTCGGGATTGGACCGAAATCCTCGTCCGCCGGGGCGTCATTGGCCCCGATCAGCTCACGGAAGCGGGCCGCATGCAAGGAGGCATCGAAGAGGCCCTCGTCAAGTTAGGCTACGCCGATATCGACGCCATCATGAAAGCCAAGGCCGAACAGCATGGCCTCCCCTTCGTCGAGCTCAAGGAAATCGAAATTCCCCCCTCCGTCATTGAGCTCGTCCCCGAGTCGCTCGCACGCGAAAACATCGTCATGCCCCTCGCTCAGGAGAGCGGGTCCATTCGAGTGATCATGCACGACCCGTTGGCTTTTGAGACGATCGACAAGCTCCGCTTCGTGTTGAACCGCGAGATCGAAGTCTCGCTCGCCCCAAAAGATTCGATCGTCGAGGCCATCAATAAATACTACGGCAGTACCACCAAGGAGACCGAGTCCGTCGACTCCATGCTCCAAGAGTTTACCGACACCGCGATCGACTTCCAGGACGAAGCCACGGGGGCCAGCGGGAAGTCGTCGATCACCAACACCCTCGAAGCAGGCGACGCCCCTGTCATCAAGCTGATGCACCTGATCATCCAAGAAGCAGTCGCCATGCGCGCCAGCGACATCCACATCGAGCCGTTCGCCGAACGCGTACGCATCCGCTACCGCGTGGATGGCGTCTTGATGGAACGCGAAAACGCTCCCCGCCGACTGCTCGGCGCGATGATCAGCCGGCTCAAAATCATGGGGTTCATCGATATCGCCGAAAAGCGCCGGCCCCAGGACGGTCGAATCAAAATCCTCGTCGCCGGCAAAGACATTGACATGCGGGTGAGCATCATACCGACCAGCCATGGTCAGTCGGTGGTCATGCGCATCCTCGACCGCGACAATATCAAGGTCGGCCTCCAAGACCTCGGCTTCGGGGATGAAGACTTCACCCGGTTCAAGTCGCTGATCAAACGTCCCAACGGCATCCTGCTCGTCACCGGCCCGACCGGCTCCGGCAAGACCACCACCCTCTACGCCGCGCTCAACGAGCTCAACCGCCCCGACACCAAGATTATCACCGCCGAAGACCCCGTCGAATATTACTTGCCCGGAGTGAACCAATGTGAAGTCAAAGCCAAGATCGGCATGACCTTCGCCCGCATCATTCGAGCCATGCTTCGCCAAAACCCCAACATTCTCCTGGTTGGCGAAATTCGCGATTTAGAGACCGCCGAGACCGCAATTCAGGCATCTTTGACAGGACACTTGGTTTTCAGTACGTTGCATACGAATGATGCGCCCAGTGCAATTACCCGCTTGGTGGACATCGGTATCCAACCATTCCTGGTGGCAAGTTCCGTGCTTGCAGTCATGGCTCAGCGATTGGTACGAAAGGTTTGTCCCAAGTGCAAGATGCGTTACGAGCCGTCGCCCCATCTTCTCACCTCATTGGGACTGCGGCCCGAGATTGCCAAGAAGGCCAACTTCGTGAAGGGAAAGGGATGCAGCCACTGCGGCAAGAAGGGATATCGCGGCCGTCAGGGGATCTACGAATTGATGATCATGTCCGCCAAAATTCGTGAGATGGCGTTCAAGGGTGAATCAACGCTGAATGTGCGTAAAATGGCTCGTAAAGAGGGAATGCGCACATTATTCGAAGACGGAATCGTCAAGGCGATCCGCGGGATCACCACCCTTGACGAAGTCCTGCGCGTCACCCAGCGCGACGTGCTCACCGAGTCGTTCACCGCTCCCGCGAAGAAATGATGCATCGCTGGATGATAAAACCCAAAGTTGCACGTGCGCGCACTGCTGAAGGCGACATCGCAACCAAAATCTGATTGCATTTTATCGACCGTGGCCGCACACTACCATGGACGCATGAAGGCGAGCGGTTGCCGAAAGAAATTTCCGTTTTTCCTTGATCGGCGGGTTAATACCGAAATAATGATGATGGCGCTGGGAAAGTGAACTCCGGACCTAAACCCAAGGCCCAACATCACGAATCGGTGGACACCTGGTTTTTAGTAATAGTCAAGCCCCTCTCGGCTCGCCCAGTTACGATCTTGGGTGCAGGGAAGGGTGATCGGGTCCATCAACGCTAGCGTGGAGGTGCATTAGGGCAATGGGTACGCTGCTCATCGACAAATTGCTTCAGACGGTTGTTCAGCAAAAGGCGAGCGACCTGCACCTAACCGTGGGAACCCAGCCGATGTTACGGTTGCATGGTCACCTGCGCCCGCTGGCGACGAAGGTTTTGGAGTCG
>CAWHKI010000087.1:0-21200 GCA_963829765.1 uncultured Isosphaeraceae bacterium
GGCAAGCCGAGGCCGCCCAGCGGCAAGCCGAGGCCGCCCAGGGCGAGCCGAGGCTGGGAAGCGGCTGGCCCGCGTTGCGCGAGAACGGGCGCTCCGCCGGGAGATCAAGGGCCTTCGCGGCGGATGACGGCCGCCTCGCGAGAGGGACCCCCGATCCCCGATCGCGGTCGAACGTCGATTCCGGCATCCGTTCGGAAGGGGCGACCCGATTTTGACGCGTTGTACCGATTATACAGCCGACACGCTGTAATCTCTTAGTAGTTATGGACATGCGTCCTTTTTCCAAATATGCCGATTATACAGCCGACACGCCGTAACATCTTGATATATAATGAGATTCGGCGTTTTTTCCGATCATGCCGATTATTCTGCTGACACGCGCAACACTAATGATAGTTTTGACTTATGGCCCGGTGAAAGTTCCGATTGTAGGGCCGACATGCGGAAGTCGCACGTACAGAAGCAGTTGCGTCACTCGCCATTTTTGTGGCCAGCGAGGTATCGTGCGCGCGCTTGTCGGTGCCGGGGTTTACACCCCGTCCTTTAGGATTTCGCCGCTCACGCGGCTTGGACACACCAACGATTCTTGGGGGTCAAGCTGGCGCGGGTCCGAACCGATGTTCCCGCGCGGCGAAAGTAGCAATGAGGTGGCGAAACAAGAACGCGAGCTGCAAACGATCCTCGACTCGTTCGAGGGAGGGCGAGATTCCGCCGATCTGCGCGAGGCCCGGTTGCTGTGTGCGACATAACATGCACGCACAGGCGGCTCGGCTTCGTCAGGTCGACCGAACTGCGTGCGCAATGATCGCGGACAAAAAGTTCGGAAAAAATTTTTAAGTCAATCCAAAGGAAGGGTTCTGATCGAGATCTACCCGAAAACCGGAATAGGTGCATTCACGAAATTTGTAAAGCCTGTTATATTGTTAGTATGGAGAGTGTGCGCAAAGTGCGAGTGGGTGTTTCTCATCGGTTCTCGGGTCGCCGGCACGATCATCTCAAGGCGTTGGCGTAATTGCGTTCCGACCCACTCGCGGCGCATCCGCACAGATCACAACATCGCGAAACCACGACGAGAAATCGGCGAGCCGAAGCGCGACACAACAATAACGGGTTTGAGTTGTTCCTTTTCGTGTCATTCGTCCCTTTCGTGGTCGCTACGATCGGATTGACCACGAAAAAGACGAAAGACACGGAACTGATTTGGGCAGAGGGACGTTCCCTTCCGTGTCAATCCATGCTCCAAAACGCGAGTGTACTTGCCCCTTCGCCGAATTTCCCTAACTCGTTTTTTCGAAATTGGGCTTCTGAGATACAGCCCCGCTCAAACCTCGCCATTTGGTGCCAAAAAGTGCCACTTCAATGAATAAGCATCAAAGAATTCAGGACCACGAGGGAACAAGAGTCCGCCAAATTCACCTTCGTGGGACCGATCAGGGCTCGCGCTGCGAACTCGAGTGCCAGCCGATAAGACTCGAGTGCCAGCCGAAAACGGGCATTTTTGAATCATGCCCAACCGAGGCGAGGAATTCGCCTGGGGGCGTCCGTTCATGAGGGTGCCAGGGCCGGGCACGCGGGCGATCGTCGTCGAGCCCGCTTGACGACGCGGATTGATCTGATATAAAATCCAAGTTTCAAAAGACTTAGTGCGCGAGGCTTTTTCACTTATTGGGGACCGGTTGTGCAATGGAAGTGCTGAGCGATCTTTGGGATAGAACGACCGACGTCTTCACCGCTCTTTCGGAAAACGTCTCGGAGGGGTTGGTCCGCCTTTTCGGTAGCTCGAACGAGCGGCAGATTCGCCAGATGCGGACGACGGTCGCTCAAATCAACGAGCTGGAACCGAGCTTTTCGAGCTTATCGGCGGACGAGCTCCGGGCCAAGACCGATGAATTTCGACAGCGGCGACAGGGGGGCGAGTCGCTTGATGACCTCTTGCCCGAGGCGTTCGCGGCGGCACGCGAAGCGGGCCGGCGTTACTTGAACATGCGCCACTTCGATGTTCAGTTGATGGGGGGGATGGTTCTGCACGGCGGAAATATCGCCGAGATGGTCACGGGGGAAGGCAAAACCCTGGTCGCCACGCTGGCCGCGTATTTGAACGCCCTGGACGGTCATGGCGTGCACGTGGTGACCGTCAACGACTACCTGGCCCGCCGCGATGCCGAGTGGATGAGCCCGCTCTTTCGCGGGCTGGGAATGACGGTGGGCGCCATCCAGTCAGAGATGGACTCGACCGAGCGACAGGAGATCTACTCGTGCGACATCACCTACGGCACGAATAACGAGTTCGGCTTCGATTACCTGCGCGACAACATGAAGCCGGCCAAGGAGCTGCAATCGCAAGGACTGCTGCATTACGCGATCATCGACGAGGTCGACAGCATCCTGATCGACGAGGCTCGCACGCCGCTGATCATCTCCGGCCCCGCGTTTGACGACGTGAGAAAGTACTCCGAGGCCGACCGGATCGCCCGCCTGCTCAAGCGAGACGTCCACTTCGAGGTCAAGGAGAAGGAACGCACCTGCCATTTGAACGACGATGGTATTCGCGAGGCGGAGAAGATCGCCGGGCTCGAGAGTTTCTACACGCCGGGCAACATGGAATGGCCCCACCTGATCGATAATGCGCTCAAGGCGCATCACCTTTACAGGCTCGACCGCGACTACGTCGTCAAGCCCGACGGCGAGGTGGTCATCGTCGACGAGTTCACGGGCCGGCTGATGACCGGCCGCCAGTGGTCCGACGGTCTGCATCAAGCGGTCGAGGCCAAAGAGCGGGTGCGCATCAAAGAGGAAAACCAGACGCTCGCCACCATCACCCTTCAGAACTTCTTCAAGCTCTACAAAAAACTGTCGGGAATGACCGGCACGGCCATGACCGAGGCGAATGAGTTTTATAAGGTCTACGGCCTCGACGTACTCGCCATTCCGACCAACCGGCCTTTGACGCGGGTCAATTATTCGGACGTTATTTTTCGCTCCGAGCGCGAGAAGTTGCAGGCGATTCTCGACGAGATTAAGGAAGTGAACGCCACCGGCCGGCCGATTCTGGTCGGGACGACGTCGATCGAAAAGTCCGAAGAGCTCGCCGCGATGCTCAAGCGGTTCGGCATCCCTCACGAGGTCTTGAACGCGAAATACCACGAGCGCGAGGCCGAAATCGTGGCTCAGGCGGGCCGGCGTGTGGCCGTCACGATCGCGACCAACATGGCCGGCCGCGGTACCGACATCATCCTGGGGGGCAACCCAGAGTTCATGGCCTGGGCCGACTTAAAGCGGCTGAACGACGAAGACGGCCGCCCGCTGTATCCCACCCGGCTCGAAGTGCCCAAACACGTGTGGGAAGAGGCCGTGCGCCGTTACGAACCGGAAATGAGGGTTGAAGGGCCGCGAGGTCGCCGCGGTCGGCGGCCTGCACATCATCGGCACCGAGCGCCACGAGAGCCGCCGCATCGATAACCAACTCCGCGGTCGCGCGGGCCGCCAAGGAGACCCTGGGTCGTCACGATTCTTCCTTTCGCTCGAAGACGACCTGATGCGCAAATTTGCCGGCGAGTGGGTCTCGGCCGTCTTGACCAGGCTGGGCATGCAGGACGGCGAAGCCATCGAGAGCAAGATGGTCAGCCGCCGGATCGAGGGAGCGCAGAAAAAGGTCGAGGAACGCAATTTCGACATCCGCAAGAACCTGCTCGAATACGACGAAGTCATGGACGAGCAGCGCAAGCGCGTCTACTCATTCCGGCAGGGGCTTCTCGAAGGTTCCCCTCCCAAGGAAATGATCACCGCGATGATCGACGGCCAAATCGAAGAAGCCGCCAAGCGCTTCCTGGCCGACGATTATGGCGCGGCCACCTTCGCCGAATGGGTCGGCCAGCGATTGGGGGTCGAGCTCACGGGCCGCGACTTCAAGGGAGCAAGCTTCGAAGACGCCGAGGAGATCGCCAAAACCAAGGCTGAACGCCACTTGCGCGAGACCATTCGCCAGGCGATGGATGAGAACCTCCCCGCCGATGCCGATCCCTCCGACTGGACTTGGCAAGCGCTGGCGAATTGGGTTAACGCCCGCTTCGAGCTCAATCTCAAGGAGAAAGATCTCAGGAAATACGCGCAAAACGACGGCGATGAGTTTCAATTCGGCCACCAAGACCTCGAAGAGTTCTTGAACGAGAAAGCCAACGAGTCGCTTCAAAAGTTCGACCTGTCGCCGGCTCGCGAGTTCCTTCTGCCCGAGTGGGGACGACGTTCCTTAAGCGACTGGGTACACCACAAGTTTACCCTGGCCGTCGATCCGGCAAGCTGGGCCGACATCGACCGGGCGGAGATCATTCGTCGAATCCAGGCGCTATCTCGTGAGCTTTATGCCCGGAAAGAAGCCGAGCTGCCGACGCGGATCGCTCTGATCAAGTATCTGGGCGACCGGTCAAGCCACCAGAACCAGCGCTATGATCGAGAAGGTTTAGCGGCGTGGGCGAGCCAACGCTTTCACACGACCGTCACCGAAGAAGAGCTCAACGCCTTACTTCGCCCCGAGATCGAGGAACGCTCTGATCGGCCTGGCGCATCAGAATTACCGAGGAGCCCGATTGGCCCAGGAGCTCGAGGCTAAGCTAGCGGCTGCCAAACTCCCGGCGCCGACCCCGAGAAGAACGGATCGCCACCCGAGCCCGCGGCGCTGGCCGACCTGTGCTCATGGGCACGCGAATCCCTTGATCTGGAGATCAGCCCTCATGATCTCGAAACCACGTCGGCCGCCGATGTCCACCGCACGCTGCTCAATGCCCTGGACGCCCAGGAACGGCCCGAGATGCGCGAGATGGAAAAAGCCGTCTTGCTGCAGATCCTCGATTCGAGCTGGATGGAACACCTTCGGGCCATGGACCACCTCCGTAGCTCGATCGGACTGCAGGGTTACGCTCAAATCGATCCCAAGGTGGAGTACAAGCGGGAGGGAATGAGGATCTTCGCCGAGATGTGGACCGGAATCGGCGACCGCGTCACCGATCTGATTTTCCGCGTTGAACAGTTCGACCCGGAGTTTCTCAACTACCTCGGCTCTCAGTGGAAGCTCGACCGGGCCCAGACGATCCACGACCAGGCCGAGTCGCAACTTGCTCCGAGCTGCAGCCCACGGGGGCGTCCGTCAGCAGCAGGACGCCGCCATCGCCGGCAGCCAACAATCTCCAGAAAAGAAACGCGAGCCACTCCGCAATCTTGCAAAAAAGGTCGGTCGCAACGACCCGTGCCCGTGTGGTTCCGGTAAAAAGTTCAAAGCCTGTCACATGCGTAAACAAACGACAGGGGACCCATTTTAACGGGTCGCCCCGATTTACTCATCTTCATCATCCGACGATGGCGAGTCGGTCGTCTCGCCGAATCGAACCGTGAGGCCAGCCTCACTGGGGGGCCGGGTTGGCGACGCCATCTACCGGCACCGGAATAAGTTAGGTCGCGCTCTTCTGACGCCAAATTGATCTTGAGCGAGCGGGAATGAGTGGCTGCGGAATCGGTTCGCATGAGACGCTCCGCCAGCTCTGGCTCAGCCCATCCCGCGGGCTGACGCGATTGAGGCACGCCAGTTGCTGAGATATCGCGGGTCCCGTGGAGTCAAGGATGCCGCAAGGTTCTGGGAAAGGATTCCCCGAGATGCCATTCGCACTCGATGTGATTTATTTCGCCGCCCTGGTCTTTTTCTCGCCGCTTCTGTTCTATCGCTGGATTCGCGCTGGCAAGTATCGCGAAGGATGGAGCGAGAAATTTCAGGGGACGGCGCCGGTCCGCATCGGTGACCAGCCGTGCCTTTGGTTTCACGCGGTGAGTGTGGGTGAGGTCTTGCTCTTGCGGCCGCTGGTGCGGGAAATGGGTCGCCGACGTCCCAACTGGCAGATCGTGATCTCGACCACAACCACGACGGGCTTGGCCGTCGCCCGCCGCACTTACCCCGAGCTCGTGACCTTCTACGCTCCACTCGACTTTAGCTGGTCAACGCGGCGAGCCGTCCAACAAATACGCCCCACTGTGCTCGCCTTAGTCGAGCTTGAGCTGTGGCCCAACTTAATTCGAGCGGCCAAGCGGGCAGGAGCGCGGGTCGCCATCATCAACGCACGGCTCAGCTTACGCAGCTATCGTGGTTACCGCAGCATGCGAGCACCGTTACAAACAACACTGGCCCGCATCGACCTCGTGGCAGCGCAGAATAGGGAGTATGCACGGCGATTTGTCGATTTAGGGATTCCCTGTGATCGCGTCAGTGTTACGGGGTCGGTCAAATATGACGGTCTAGAGAGTGATCGGAACAATGGCAAGACGCGCGAGTTGCGGCAATTGCTCGGGCTGGCGGCCACTGACCTGGTGTTCGTGGCGGGCAGCACGATGGCAGGGGAGGAAGCCGCGGCGTTGGAAGCGTATCGAGCAGCCCGAAAGCAGCATTCGAGCTTGAGGCTGATCCTGGTGCCACGGCACGCCGAACGCTTCAACGGGGTGGCGCAATGGCTGGAACAGCAAGGCGAGGTGGTTGTGCGGCGCAGCCGTGTGACGACGCCCATCCCCAAGGAAACCGGCGGTTCGCGCTCGATTATTTTGATTGATACCGTCGGCGAATTGGGGGCGGTTTGGGGATTGGCCGACGTGGCCTTCGTGGGCGGGAGCCTGCGGCAAGGCCGCGGTGGCCAAAACATGATGGAACCAGCCGCTTATGGAGCCTCGGTGATGTTCGGGCCGCACGTGTCCAATTTTCGCGATACGGTCGATCAATTGCTCGATCGCAATGCCGCGCGACAGGTTGCCGACGCCGAAGACCTGACCGTCGGCCTGCTCGCCGATCTCGACGACCCCGAGGCCGCCGCCTCGCGTGGGGCTGCGGGGCGTAGGCTTGTTTTGGCCCAAAACGGTGCGACGGGGCGCACCCTCGCGGAGCTCGACAGGCTCGTGGAATCGTCACTTGTCAAGCGGAATGCACAACCAGTGGCTTGCATTTTCAACGGTTCCACGCTGGAATAAGAGTTTCATTGAATATGCGAGAGCGCCGCCGCCTCACGCCCTCTTTGGGTTGGGGACGATTCCCAGAGGCGCCGCGATCTCAGAAACGGGAGAATGAAATGAGCGATCGAGAAGGTAGAGAATCAGGCCCCGCAACTTTGCAAGGTCCGCAAGCACAGCAGCAAACCGAGGTCGTCGTTGATGATTCCGGGACACTGCCTTCGTACTCCAACTTTTGCCGCGTCACGGCGACCCCCGAGGAAGTCATCCTCGACTTCGGCCTGAATCCGCAGCCGTTTGCCACCGGCCGGCAGGACGTCAAGGCAAACCAGCGAATCGTGATGAACTTTTACACGGCCAAACGACTCTTGACGGCACTGGGGATGACGATTCAACGGCACGAGGGGACTTTTGGCTCGATCGAGCTCGACGTCCGGCGTCGCGCCTCTAGTCCGCCGCCGGCCTACACTGGTCCCGGGCGACTCGGTCCCCAAGGCGTTGTTGAGTAATCACGTTCCGCGAGGGGCCCACTGGTTGGTTTAGTGGGTCTCGCCATGCAAGTCGCGTGGCGAGACCACTTCCCGACGAATGCGACCGCAAGGATGGCACGGTCGAAATCGTCGTAGCGGCAGTGAAGTGCCGTCCGGGGTTTTGGATGAGCCGGGCGTATCGTGATTACGACCTCGCGTGACGCATTTCCCCGAGCGGTCCGGTTGCACCAGGCGGGAGAGCTGGAAGCCGCGGCTCGCCTGTATGAGTGGGTTCTCGAAGACGATCGATCTCATCCCGACGCGCTCCATCTTCTGGGAATATTGCGGCATCATCAGGGGCAGAGTGGGTTGGCCGCCGTGCTGATCAGCAAGGCCGTTGAATTGCAGCCGCACGTGGCCCTTTATCATGCTTCGTTGGCCGAGGTGCGTCGTGCGCTCGGGCAATTTGAAGACGCCATTGCCCACGGTTGTGAAGCCATTTGGCTGGGGCTAAACGACCCCGCCGCGCACAACAACCTGGGGCTTGCTCTCCATGTGGTGGGGCGCACATCAGGAGGCGGCGGACGCGTTTTTGGCCGTGCTGGATTCGCGACCCGACGACGCGATGGCCCATACTAATCTGGGCGCGGCCTTGCGCGAACTGGGCGACCACTCTCGGGCGCTCGAACACATGAGGCGAGCCGTCGAGCTCGATCCGCGGCTCGCCCCCGCTCGGACGAACTTGGGACAATTCCTGCTCGAATTAGGGCGGCCCGACCAGGCTTTGCCCCATTGCGTAGCCGCCATCGCCTTGCAGCCGGAGATGGCCGAGGCCCACAACAATCTAGGAAATGCCTATCGGGCCATGGGTCATTTCGGCGAGGCCCGGTGGTGTTACGGCGAGGCGATCCGGCTCAACCCCGAGATGTCTCATGCGTGTGTCAGCCTTGCGCACGCATTGCAGCGCGAAGGCCGCTGGGACGAAGGTCTGCGCTGGCTCCGGCGCGCGATCCGAGCTTCAGCCGCGTTCTCTCGAGTACCTCACTCTCGTAGCCGAGGCCGAGGTTGAGCGCGAGCACTTCGCCGAGGCCATCGAATGCTATCGAGAGATCATCAATCGCGACCCCGACCACGTGACGGCCCACAACGCCTTGGGCTTGCTCTTGCAGGAGGAAGGCCAGCTCGAACTCGCGGTCGAGTACCTTCAGACGGCGCTGCGACTTGCGGCCCGACCTGGCTGTTGCTCACGTCACCATGGGTAGTCTTCATGAGAAGACCGGCGACTTCCCGGCGGCCGAGGCGTCGTTTCGAGCGGCACTCGGCGACGATGAAGCGAGCAACCATGCGTTTGCTCGCCTGGCCATGCTCTTAAAGGGCAAGCTGCCCGACGGCGACCGCGAGGCGATTGAAAAGAAGCTCGCTGACAGATCGCTAGTCGACACATCTCGAATCGCCTTATTTTTCGGGCTGGCAAACGTGTGGGATGCCGGCCGGCGCTTCGCCGAGGCGGCCGAGTGCGCCGCGCCAGGCCAATGCGCTCTCCGTCGCCGAGTTTCAGCGGCGAAACGTGCTTCCCGATCCGGGGCAGCACGAACGTTTCGTCTCGGATTTGATCGAGGCGTTCCAGCCGGCCCTGTTCGAGCGACTGGCATCCGCGGGCCTGGACACGCGTCGGCCCGTCTTCATCGTCGGTCTGCCACGATCGGGTACCACGCTCATCGAGCAGATCCTCGCTAGCCACAGTCAGTTTCACGGGGCCGGCGAGCTCCGACTCGCCCGAGATGACTTCGAGTCGATTCCCGGCCTACTCAATCGCGAAGAACCGCCAGTCGCTTGTCTTTCCCAATTGACCAGGGGCGTCGTCCGACAGCTCGCGGAAAGCCACTATGCCAAACTTCAAGCGCTGGACGGCGGCGAAGCGATCCGGATCGGCGACAAGATGCCCGACAATTACATCCATTTGGGTCTGCTTGCCACCCTTTTCCCCAGCGCCGTATTCATCCACTGCCGCCGCGACTTACGCGACGTGGCCGTCTCATGCTGGATGACGGGCTTTCGAAGCGTGCGCTGGGCCAGCCACATCGATCACATCGCAATGCGATTCCAGCAATACGACCGGTTGATGAAGTACTGGCAGACGGCGTTGCCGGCGCCGATTCATCAGGTCGATTACGAAGAAACGGTCAACGACCTCGAGGGCGTCGCACGGCGCCTACTGCACGCTTGCGGACTGGAATGGGAGCCAGCGTGCCTGGAGTTTTACCGCAACACCAGGCCGATTCACACAGCCAGCTTCAGTCAAGTGCGCCAGCCGGTGTACAGCGGTTCCGTTGGCCGCTGGAGGAATTATGAGACCGAACTGGCTGACTTGTTCGCCGCATTGCCCGCCTGAATGAGCAGCACCAACTGAGACAGCCCTTGCCGAACACCACCTGGGTTGGCCCCAGATGCCGTATCAACCCGACGCGCCACCGAGGGATGCCGCGAGTCACTCGCGGCGCCGGCACGCGTCCTCCTCGCTCGCGCTTTGGGTTTAGGGCGTGACGACTGACGAATCCTCCCGTGCGGTACAACTCGCTTTTTGTTAAGTACTTTTTCAGTTCCACGTTCTGTCGATCCACCGTCTTCGTTCGCGGCACGCCGGCGCGCGTTCTGGCGCGGCCTGTTCGTCCCACTCGCGGACTCTTAGTGAGAACCGGTCGAACCGGAAAATTGGAGATTCTCAGAGTCAGGAGGGTTCTTTGCTGATCGTTGCGGCCGGTTTTAACCGATTTTCAGAATGTGACCACGCAGGCGGCTTATGATGGTTTCATCGACGGTAACGGAATCGCGGGATTGTTCGCCTCATCTCGATGCGCCATCTTCGCCGATATTGTTATTTGCCGTGCCTCTCGGCCTCGGTCCCGGGCGGACGAGTCAAGGGTTAGGAGATAAGGGAATGTCTCAGCCATCCCGACCGCGGTCGCGCAACACCTCGGAGCGTCGTCGCCGCGAGACCAAGTTCGATCGACCGGTGCCGCTGGAGAAGCGGGCGATGATGGCCCCGGTCGTCGCGACTTTCCCGTTGACGGCGTCGTTCACCCCGGCGGCAACGCCGACGTTCTCAGACTTGGGCACCGTCTCTGTTGGGGTAAACACCTCGGTGACGAACGTTGGCACGATGTCGCCGATCACGTCGGTCTCGGAACTCACCCCGATCTCTTCCTTCGGCAACCAAATTGTGACGATCGCGGCAGGCCCCGGCGGTGTGTTCGGCAACGGCGTCTATGCGATCACACGCGGGCCGGGTGACAATGCTGATCTTCCCAACACGGTCAATAATCCCGGCGTGATTTATCGCGTCGATCCGGCGACCGGCCAGGCGAGCGTCTTCTTCGACCTGAACTCGGTGATCAGCCAGATTGACCCCAACAATTCGACCCCGACCACACCGGCCGCGAATGGCCTGTTGACGTCGAGCGGGCTGGTCAACTGGTATAGCATCACCTTTGATTCCGAGGGCGTTTTCAGCGGCAGCCCAGCGATGTTCGTCAGCAGTGTCAGCCGATCCGACCCCAACAAAAACATTATTTTCGAAATCGCGCCCAACGGCACGCTGATGGGTGTGTTCACCCAGATGACGGACGGCCTATCGTCGTTGAATTTCAACATCAACCCCACGGCGATTTTGATTCCGCCGGTCCAGGATCAGTCGTTTTTGAATGGGCTGATCGGCGGCAGCGGGATCAGCTCGGTGGGCGGGACGTTCGCGGCTCTCTACTTCGAGGCGAGCAGTTACTCGCCGGGCCAAGTCATCAGCAACTCCACCTTGCCGACCGGAGTCAGTGAGACAGAGCTGGGTACACCCACGGCCGGGGTCGTCTTATATTACGGTGACGGGATTACGCCGGTCGTGGCCCCCGTGGACGCTGGCCCGATCGTCGGTTTGACGGCTGCCGGTTCACCGGAGACATCGTCTGGCTACGCGCCTCTCTACTCGATTTTCACCGATTTCGGAACGCCCGCCGCGGGCGGCATCCCAGCGCAGCCGGGTTACAGCGGCATCCAAGGCTCCGACGGCAATCTCTTGATCGGCGGGTCGATCACGGCGAGCAGCTCAACCTCCGGCACTAGCACGAATTCGGTCGACGTTTTCGGCGCGGCCACCACCCCGTTCCGCCGTTTCCAGAGCATCGCGTTCGACCAATATGGCTATTTCTCGCAAAGCGTTGTGCTCTCATCGACAACCAGCGGCACCGCTACCGCGACGTCCGGCACTTACACGATCGCGAACGCGGAACCAAACTTCGGGGGCTCGCTCTTCGTGAGTGACCTGGCGTCGGGGCTTTACGTCACTTTTAGCGGAACAATCACGACTCCCACTGGGGGCACCGTTTCCACGCCCCCCGGCGGCGTCGCCATTCCGGTTCAAGGCCCGGGAGTGGTCTCCGTGACGACAACTTCCAGCGGGCAGGTGATTCCGGTCATCGCACCATACGGCACTTCAACCGGCTATATGCCGCCCGGCCCGGTGATCGAAGGGATCGGCTACGCGATCGGCGGCGGCCGCATCATCCGCGTTTTGCCCGATGGGACGGTGAATACCTTCGCCTATGGCTTCGATACCAGCAATGCCCAAGACTACACCAGTTTTGTGGACTCGTCGCTCTCCATCAGCTTCTCGGCGGACGGGACCACGCTCTATGCCTCGGATGACGATGCAATCTGGCAATTCAAAACAACGTCGGACCTCGCCGATTCGACGAGCGGCACGCTGGTTGGCCTGAATGACCTGCGCACGCTGGGTGTTCCGTACGATGGTCAGAATAGCGCCGTGGCCGTGGTCGACACCGGCGTCCAAGCTACCACCCCTTCGTTCCGCGGGCGAGTTGCGCCCGGTACCGATATTTTCACTGGCGGCCTCGGTAACCGGGACCTGTTACCAGCCGGCTCGACCAGTTCAGCGACCGGAGGAACTACCGGTACCACCGGCGTCAATCTCTCCAATACACTCGACGGGCACGGCACACCGGTGGCGGGCGTCATCGCCCAATTCGTGCCGCAGGCGACTATCGATCCAATCAATATCTTCGTTCCATATCTTATCCCGGGGGGCCTCTCTGGCTCTACCTCGACGAGCGGTAGCTCCTCCTCGTCGGGCACCTCAATCAGTGCTACCGCCAACGCCCTGACGTCATCAAACATGCTGTACAACGGGCTGCAATACGTCGTTCAGCACCCGTTCGTCAACGACCCGCTTCGTCCCGGCAAGGTTGACCGCATCATCGCGGCCTCGTTCGCATTCGGCACAGGCCAGACCTTCCAAAGCGAAGTCGACGCCTACAAGAATTATCCTCAGATCGTGATCGCACTCAAGAACGAATACCACAAATTCCTGAAAGAGGGCATCGCACCCATCGCCGCCGCCGGCCAATTCGGCGCTCCCTTGGGAACGGGGACCAGTTCGGGCTCGACCGGTGGAACATCGAGCGGCTCAACGAGCGGCACGACTGGAGGAACGTCACTCACTGGCGCTAACAACGCTTCCAATAGCAAGGTCGGCGACTCCAACGGAATGTCCCTTCCAGCGGTCCTGAATGAGGTGATTTCGGTCACCGGCGTCTATTCATTCCCCTATGACCAGACGCCGGGGTCGCCTCCGACCGACCAAGTCGATGGAGTGCTACCCAATCCTCGCGGCCCGATTTTGCTTCTCGGCGACTCACTCGTCATCGGCGGAGTGTCCACGGGGCGGCTTCGAGCAGGCTCGAGTGGAACGTCCGCGTCCGGCTTCAATGCCAATGCGCAGTTGCTCTCCGCGGCCGATTACGAGATCTACGCCAATCGAATCGTCGGCGCCGCCAATCGTAGCGACACGACCGACTTCGCGGCGCCGGCGCTGAACGTCCCGACATTCCGAAGACAGTATATCTCGTTGACTTCCACCAGCTCCTCGACAACCAGCGGCACCGGAACGACCCTCTCGAATCCGCTTACGTTCACCCAGGTCGGGACATCGATGTCCGCGGCCATTGTTACCGGCGCCTACGCCTTGGTTTCCTCGGCCCTTACCTACTGGACAAACCTGTCCACATCCAACGGCTACACGGCCGACGCCTATCTGGACACGCCGGTCGGCGTCGATTCGCTCAATTTCGGCCTCAGGGCATTTAAGAACCTGGCGGCCTGGAATACGCCCAGCGGCATCAACGGAATCCTCGCCTGGACGGCCGCGCCGGCGCTCGATGCCAACGACGGTGGCAGCGCGTCGACTCCGCCCACGCTCCCGGGCGGAACGACCTTCCGTTCTTATGCAACGGTCAACGTGGCCAACGCCGTCGCGGCGATCGAAGGCTACGAGGCCATCCACTATCTCACCAAGCACAACGACTGGAAGTACATCGACACCAACCACGACGGAATCATCACCGCCCAGGAGATGACGAACTTCGTGGACAATTCGGCAGCCATGGGACTGCCCGAAGCCGGTGCCATGGCCGCGCTCTTGGGAGGCACTGCCACTTACGGCGCCGTCCAGCCGGGCGTCAACAACGAGGTCTTTAATCGAGAACCCCGACGATCCGGCCGCCGAGCAGCGACGATTCAACTTCTTCGACTATGCCGCCGACGGCCAGCTCAACGGCTCGGTGACCATTAACGAATACAAGATGTTGGGTCGCATCTTGCTCCCGTCGCCCACGGCTTATACGATCACCGACCGCCAGCGAGCCTCGGCCAACGGGTTCCTGCTGGCGCCGACCGCCAAGCGCGACTTCGTCGCGTTGCAGCACATCTTGCCCAGTTACCAGTGGGTCACGGCCGCGGAAGTCAAGAAGTACCGCAACGTCTCGCCGCGCAGTTCGGCGTCGGTCAGAACCAGACGCCCGGAACGTACTTACCGCTCTACACGCTGTTCGATTCCGTGTCTCCCGCATCGAGCACGTCTTCCTCGAGCAACAAGACCGTCGTGGCGGGCTCGAAGTCCGCCGTCATCGATGGAGTCAACACCACCATCGACTGGTTATCGGCCGTGCCTTCCGTTACGACATCCAGTAGCAGTGGGACGAGCACGAACAATGCCACGAGCCAGACGTCGACCGGCACGACGACGAGCCCAACCCCAACGACGGCCGCGACGAATTCAGCAACCACAGCCAGCACAACATCGGGCACATCAAACACGGCGTCTTCGTCGACGAATTCGGGTACTTCAACCGCCCAGGCGCTGATCGAGAGCGCCCAGGCCCTGGCCGCGGCCGCCGAAAACTCGACCGCGACGGGTGCAACTTCGACCAGCTCATCCACGGCGAGCGGAACCTCTTCGTCGGTATCCAACAGCTAAACGCCTTTGCACGATCCTGGGAGGGCGAGCCTCCCGGCGAGCCGCTGCACAATCCGGTTCGGACGGAGCCTCGCCTTCCCCAAATCACGCAAGGCCATTTAGGCACGGGCCCGCGGAATCCCCTGGATCAGAGATTCGAACCGCCGTATCTTGAGAGTGCCGTCGTGTGCGGCATCGCAAGTTCAAAAAGCGGCAGTCCATCATCAACGGGCGAGTCCCGGCGAGAGTTCAACCATGAAATCGATTGAGCGAAGGACATTTCTTAGCGCCGCGGGCACGGCCATAGCCACGACCGTGCTCGCGCAACCAACCATCGCCCTGGCGGACGAATCCTCCAAGAACCCCTGGAAGAAGGCATTCATGCTGGGTGGTGTGAGCAAGGGCTCGCCGCTGGCGAGTTTTCAGCTCTTAAAAGAAGCCGGCTTCGAAGGGGTGGAGCTGATCAGTCCCAACAATCTCGACCTTAACGAGGTGTTGAGTGCTCGCGACAAAACCGGGTTGACCATCCACGGAGTCAGCGGCTCCCGCCACTGGCAGGACGCGCTCTCGGACCCCAATTCCGAGGTCGTCGCGCGGGATGGCGGCGATTCGCCGGGAATTCGCCGACTGCAAGGCCTATGGCGGCACCACCGTGCTCGTCGTTCCCGCCGTGGTCAACCGAAAGGTCAGCTATCGCGACGCCTACAAACGCTCGCAAAAATGCATCCGCGAGCTGATCCCCGACGCCGAAAAGCACGGCGTCAGGATCGCGATCGAAGAGGTCTGGAACAAGTTCTTGCTCAGCCCGCTCGAGTTTGCCCGCTACATTGACGAGTTCGAGAGCCCCACGGTCGGCGCGTATTTTGACGTCGGCAACGTCGTCGAATTCGGCTATCCCGAGGAGTGGATCCGCGAGTTGGGCAAGCGAATCCTCAAAGTCCATATTAAAGAATACAAAAAGGAAAAACGGTTCAACTACCGCCTGGGAGAGGGAGAGATCGACTGGTCTGCCGTCCGAACCGCTTTGAACGAAGCCGGTTACACTGGTTGGGTCACGGCCGAAGTGGGCTATGGGAACCTCGAGGCGATGAAAGACGTCGTGCGCCGAATGAACGACTTGCTGCAACTCGCTTAGGGGGGCTTGTGCCATCGTGATTCCAGCTTTTTTCTGAGAATGCTGCATTTGCACTGACCGCCTTTGGCCATAATACGGTAGAGACGAGCGATGACCAGGGAGCCCGCCGAGGCGATGGCGAACGACGTGAGCGACTCGATGCTGCTGGAACGGTACGTAAGCCTTCGCGAGGAGGCCGCTTTCGTCGACCTGGTGAAGTCGCCATGGGCCGCGTGTCAAGGGCACCTGCCGCTCCTTGCTCCGCAACGAACACGACGTCGAAGACGTCTTCCAGGCGACTTTTCTCGTCTTGGCCCGCAAGGCGGCCGCCATTCCTTGGCGAGAATCGGTGGGAAGCTGGTTGTGCGCGGTCGCCTATCGGTTGGCGCTGAGCGCGCGGGCAGACGGCGCACGCCATCGCCGCCGCGAAATGTTCCGCTCGTCGGTCGAGCTCGCACGCACCGCCCAAGGGAACGACACACCGGCCATGCTTGCCGCGGCCCGTCGCCTGGATCGTACTTGTGTGAAGTGCCACGAAGTCTTTCGCAAGAGTAGGTCGGTTGCCTTCCGCCGAACGGCTCGCCCGAGTGGGGCGAGGGTCGCCTTGACGGACCCTTTGACCTCTCTTCTACCGCCGGCGGACCCGTGCAACCGCCGCGGCGCCTCGACGTGAACATTCCCGAATTCATGAGCGTACAAAAGGTTACGTCTTCCAACGGGTTCGAAGGGGGCGCCGGCTTCGGCAAGTCGCTCAGCCAAGGTATCTGGTTCGTCGTAGACTATCCGACTAGAATGGATGTGATCGAGCGAATTGACGCGACGCCATTGGGCGAGCGTTCCCCCTGTGTCCCTCCGTCGAGACCCTCCCCTCCCGGGCAGGTGTGAAAATATGGCGACTGCCACCAAGAACTATCCCCCGGAGTCTTCTCCACATCCTCGGAGCCAGGAACGCGCGCCATCGCCGTCCGTGTTTAACTCGGTCGCACGCCTGGTCGACGGGACCTATCACTTCCTCGCATCGCTGAAACTGGCCGTGTTGTCGATCAGCCGCATTGGCCGCGACGCTGGCCTACGCGACCTTTTTCGAGTCGTGGTATGGCGCGGGGGCGGCCCAGCAATACATCTACCGCGCTCCAGGGTTCGCGATCCTGCTGGCGTTTCTGGGAACGAATATCCTGTGCGCGGCGCTGATCCGCTACCCCTGGAAGAAGCGGCAGACCGGGTTCGTGGTCACTCATGCCGGCCTCCTGATTCTGCTGCTCGGTTCCTACTACAGCGTGCGAACCGCCGACGAGGGGCAGGTCGGGATGGTTGAAGGCGACGTCAAGAGCGAGCTGGTACGGATCGATTATCCCGTGATCCGGATCCTGGAGATCGATCCCCACACCGGCGAGCAGACTCGCGAAACCGTGCTCCCGTTCCGTCCCGGCCCGTTCGAGTGGGGACCGGGCAAACCTCGATCACCTGGCTTTCTCGGTCGGGCACTCTCTTTGGTTTCATTTGGATTGCTGGGGCCCTCGGGTTCCTCCGAAGAGGTGTTAACCCAGCCCGGCGATCCGTTCCAGTTCGTGGTCAAGGAGCATTTGCCAGCGTCGCATGCCGGCGGTGGCGCACGTGGCCGATGCCGACGGCTCGCCGATGATCCGGCTCGGTCTCCAGATTCAAGGGGCCGGGCATGCCCCAGGCGCAGGATGCCTTCCGATCGGAAGAAGCAACATTGGTTCGCGACCGAGCGGAAGTTTTACCGAGTCGTCCGCAGCCAGCCGCCGGCCCTGTTGGCGTTCTGGCTATGTCGACCGGCCCGAGCTGGTCGACGATTTCCTCAAGCCCCCGGCTCGAGTCCGGCGACGAAGGGGGTCGCGCGGTTTCGGTATTCGGATCGCTCCGGCAAGGCGCGGGTATTCGATTGGGCGCTGGACGGCCAACAAGGCAAGTCGGTCGTCTTGCCCGAGAGCGAACTGACCGTCACGCTTTCGCAGGCGACGGAATTTCCGACGCAGGGCAGCGCGGCTCGATCGAGTCCTGGGAGACGACCCGATTCCGATCGCCGTGTTCAAGATCCAGCCGGCAAGGGCGAGCCGATCACCCACATGGCTCTGGCCAACTTGCCGATGGTCCCCAACGTCATTCCTCCGCCGGACGACTCCGGCGAAAGCCCCGCCGCGACCACTGGCCGCGATTCATTACATGGTCACGCCGACGATCGACCCCAAGACCAACGGCCGGTTCGGCCAGATCGAAGTCCTGGCCGGCCCGGACCAATGCGCTCTATTACCGCGTCTTCGGCCGGGGCAAGGAGGGCGAGGGCGAGCTGCGCGCCGCCGGGCCGCTGGCCAAGGGCAAGCCGATCGTCGCCTTCGGCGGCAACGCCAACATGCCGATGACGATCACCTTCCAGGTCGACCAGTACCTGCCGTGCGGCGATCGAAAAGCCGATTTACGAGCCGGTCGTGCTCCCCAAGGGGCAGATGGGCAACGGCATCGCGGCATGCCGGGCCGAGATGACGGTCGACGGCCAGACCAAGGAGATCTGGCTGAGCCGCTCGGAGAGTCTCGACCCGCCCCCGCCCCGGACCGTCACGTTTCGCGACTCGGTCTACCAGGTCGTCTACGACGTCGATCGCAAGCCGCTGGGCTTCGAGCTCAAGCTCGACGACTTCGACATGGGCTTCGAGCCCGGCACCGAGCAGCCGACCCATTTCGTGAGCGAGGTCCGTCTGACCGACAAGTCGGCTGGGGATCAAGGACCAGCCGCATACGATCTCGATGAACCACCCGCTCGACCATCGCGGCTACACGTTTTACCAGTCGAACTACATTCCGCATGCGCGACCCGCGACACCAGCCAGTCCACGGGCCAGTTCCAGTCGGTCTTCCAGGTCGCCACCAACCCCGGCCGGCCGATCATTTACGGCGGTTGCTTTCTGGTGGTGCTCGGGCGCATTCCTCCAGTTTTACATGCGGGCGGGAATCTTCACCGACGGCGGCAAGCGAGAGCGCGAGCGTGCCGCCATCGCCGCCAAGAAGAAAGCCGAGCTGGGCATGAAGATCGGATGAACTCTAACCAGCCTGTACGACACCGGAGAGGGCGAGACTCCGTCCTGAGCCACCGTGCGATCCGGCTCGAACGAGCCGTCGCCTTCAGAATCACGAACAATCGATCGTGGCACGAGCTCCGGGAGACCGAACATGAAACGAATCGGCAAGCTACTCGGTGGGATGGCACTGGCCGGGATGTGGGCGGCCGCCTCCCCGCGCGAGGAGCCGACGACAGCCAAGTCGCCGGGGGCCGGCCCGGCCTATGAGCTGATCGGCAAGGTCGCCGTGATGCACGAAGGGCCGGGTCAAGCCGCTGGACACCGTGGCCCGCGAGGAGGTCAAGCAGATCTACGGCCGCGAGACGATCAAGCTGCGCGACCCGAGCGAGGAGATCGAGAAGATCCTCGACCCGGAGAGCCACGCCCGCAAAGCGGCGCCGGACCGGCCGGTCGAGAAGTGGGGGCCGGTCGGGGCCTTCCTCGGCTGGACGGTCAACCCCGAGTTCTGGGACGACCAGCCGTTCATCCTGGTCGAATATCTCCCCCTGCGACGCCTGATCGTGGCGGACACGCTCGCGACCCGGCTCAAGGCGATCGCCGACAAGTCGACAACCCCCGACGACGAGAAGGCCGCTCTCGCAAAAGCTGGCCGCCGACCGCGAGCCGACCGACCGCGGCCTCTGACCGCGTTCCTCCGCGGCTGCGAAGCTGCCGCTCGAAGATCAGAAGACCATCGCCGAGGTCGCCGCCAAGCTGAGCGAGGAGCACAAGTGGCTCACCCCGCGCGAGCTCGAAGAGGCCAAGATCACCGACAAGGACCACGCCCATCCCTTCATCGAATGGGCCAGCGAGCTCCAGGAGCAGCAACGGCAATTCGACGCCAATCCGCTATCGGCCGCCCGGCTCACCGAGATCGAGCAGCGCACGATCGAGGTCGCCGATGCGGCTCATCGACCTACAAGGCCTACAGTGGAGAGCAGTTCAGAACACCGGATTGATCCTGATCATGCCCCGGCCGAGCAACGCGAAGTATCTCGCCGAAACCGCCAAGACGATCAAAGAGGCCCGTGAAAAGGGCGACCCCGCGACCTGCCGCTCTTGAAGCTCGACGAGCTCAAGGCAATCTCCACCTACTGGAATGACATCCCGCAGCAATGATCGGCACTACCCGACCGAAGACGCGACGTTCGACGAACGATACACGGCCTGGCTCCGCGACAACTCGGTCTGGGTGCCCCTCAAGGTGATGCTCAAGTCGAAGCCCGAAGAGCTGATCGAGGCCGGATATCCCGAAGGCCAGATTAGGGCGTTCCTCGACGCCTTTCATGAGCTCGAAAGGGCCGAATCAAGCTCGCCCGGCCACATCACCGAGAGCGTCGCGGCCAAGTTCCTGACCGCCTCGCGTGAGCTGGGCGAAGCGGTCAACCCCACCAAGTATCCGACGGTCACGACGATCGACCGCGAGACCCACTTCAACGCGATGAACCCGTTCTATGAGGCGACCTACGGATATGGCTCGGCCGTCGCTCTCCTGCTCCTCAGTCTGGGATTCGTGAGGGGCACCGGCAAATCCCAATCGTCGTTCCCCGCCGTCATGGGGTCGACGCTTTACCGCATTGGGTTGTCGGCGCTGGCGATCGGGATCGCTCTGGAGATTTATGGTTTTTACCTCCGCGTGCGGATCTCAAGCTGGGCCCCCGTGACCAACATGTACGAGACGGTCATCTGGGTCGCGCTCGTGTCCGCGGTTTTGTCATTTATCTTTGAGATGATCTTTCGCAAGAAGTTTACGGCGCTTGCCGGGGCCAGTGTGGCGCTCTTGGGCACGATCGTCGCCGCCAATGTCCCGCTGCTCGATCCCAGCATCAAGAGCCTGCAGCCTGTTTTACGCGACAACTTCTGGTTGTCGACGCACGTCCTTTGCGAGGTCTCGAGCTATGCCGCCTTTGCCCTGGCGTGGATGCTTGGCCTGGTCGCGACGGTGTACTATCTGAAGGCCACCTACCGCCAGTCGCCGCGGTTTCGCGATCTGGCCCTCCTCTTGATTCCCGGGCTCGTCCTGCTCGTGGGGGGTGGTGCCGGTGTGGCGGGCTCTTATGGAATGTTCGGCATGAATGGGCTCGGAGGCGAGGCATCGGGCTATTCCGGAACGCAGGCGGGTGGTGGTACGGACACTTTGTTTTATGCATTCGCCACCATGGCCCTGCTCGGCGAGACCTTGACCCTGGCGGGACTGCTGGCGCTTGGCGGCGAAGTGCTGAATCGGCTGACGTTCCGCCCTGAAGCCGAAGAAGAAACCGACG
>CAWHKI010000088.1:0-5991 GCA_963829765.1 uncultured Isosphaeraceae bacterium
ATTGTGGCTGTGTGTTCATTCGTTGTTGGCCAGGATCATCCCAAGGTGGGCTTCAAAGACACACCGATGCTCCCCGGAGGCAAGTGGCACGTCCACGACAGCGAGCGGCCGTTGCCGCCGATTGTCGAACCGGGAACATGCGGTTCTCAGGAACAGCCAGGGCGGCCGCCGTCCGACGCGGTCGTGCTTTTCGACGGCAAGGACCTGTCGCACTGGCATACTCACTCGGGAAAACCGGCCCGATGGAAAGTAATCGAAGGTGCACTGGTGATCGCGGGCGACGCCGGCGACATCTTATCCAACGACAAGTTCGGCGATTGCCAGCTTCACCTGGAGTTCGCGTCGCCGGTTCCTCCGCGAGGGCGCGACCAGGGTCGGGGCAACAGTGGCGTCATGTTTTTCGGCCGATACGAGATCCAGGTGCTCGATAACTTTCAGAACCGCACCTACGCCGACGGCCAGGCCGCCGCGATCTACGGACAGTACCCTCCGCAGGTCAACGCCTCTCGCGCACCGGGCCAATGGCAGACGTACGACATCATCTTCAGGACGCCCCGGTTCAGGGAGGACCGCTCACTGGAATCCCCCGCGTACGTAACCATGCTTCACAACGGCGTCCTCGTTCATGATCACCGGCCTTTGATCGGAGCAATGGCCTACAGGGCCGTGGGTAGGTACACGGCACACGAACGCAAGGGCCCGATCCTGCTGCAAGACCATGGCAACCCGGTCCGGTTCCGAAATATCTGGGTTCGCGAGCTAAACGATCACGACGAGGCGGCGTCCACCGGCCAGGATTTGCCGAAATCCTGATTCGGCCATGGATCAAACAACATGAGTTCCAGACCGCCGCTCAAAGACGCTACGTCCAACGTCGCTGCGACACCCGAACGGCCGCCCGGCGGGAAATTGCATTTTATTGTTTAACAAAAGCTCGCGTTTCGGTTAAACTTTGGTTGCACTGGCCGTTTTCTCCCCGCCTTCGACTGACGATTTTATCCATGCCTATGCTTAGCCTTTCTTGGAAAGGCCGTTCAGAATGAGCAGAATGGCGATATGTCCACGGTCTTGCCCCGTGTTGGGAGCGGTAGCACTGTGCCGCCTTGATTGTGCTGCTTGGGCCCGCCCAGCGGCTGTTGGCGGAAACAAACCCTGTGCTCGCGCGGTTTGAAGAGTCGATCCAACCGATTCTGATCGACTATTGTTATCACTGTCATGGAAACGGGGCGAAGAAGGGAAATGTAACCCTCGATAACTTCACGTCCGCCGATGCACTCGTTGCGAACCCGAAGCATTGGTGGTCAGTGCTGAGGAATGTACGGGCCGGCATCATGCCGCCCGCCGGGAAACCACGCCCGTCTCAACAGGAGGTCGCACTTCTCGCCGATTGGATCAAGCGCGATGTGTTTGGGTCCGATCCGCGCGACCCCGACCCTGGTCGCGTGACGATCCGCCGCCTCAACCGGGTCGAGTATCGCAATACCGTTCGCGACCTGACCGGTTTCGACTTTAAGGCACAGGAGGAGTTTCCGCCCGACGACACGGGGTACGGGTTCGACACGATCGGCGACGTGCTTTCGGTCTCGCCATTGTTACTTGAAAAATACATGCAAGCAGCGGAATCGATCGTGATGGCCGCAGTGCCGACTGCTCCCAGAGTCGTTCCCGAGCAGTCATACCGCGGAAAAGAATTCCGCAATGTTGATGGGCCGGGCAGCGGTGATCGACTGACATTTTACAAGAAAGCGAAGGTCTCTCTTTCACACCCCGCCGCTATCGCAGGCGACTATCGGTTGACGCTCGATCTCGCCGTGGATGGCGCATCCACCGTCGATCCCGGGCGATGCACGGTCGTCTTCAAGCTCGATAAACGAGAACTCCTGCGCGAGACGTACGGCTGGCACGATTTCAAGTCGTATCGGTATTCGTACGCGAAGCACCTCGCTGCCGGCGACCACCAGTTGACCTGCGAGATCGAGCCGATGACCACACCCGAGAAACGGCTGAGCGAGCTCGATCTGCGGATTGTTTCGCTGAAGGTGCAAGGGCCGCAGGACCCCAAGCACTGGGCTCGCACCCAAAACTACGAGCGGTTCTTCCCCAGAGACGAGCCGCCAGCCTCTGATCCCGAGCGCCGCCGATACGCTCGCGAGATTCTGGGGCGGTTCGCGACTAAGGCCTTTCGCCGCCCCGTTGATGACCGCACTCTCGATCGACTCGTGGCGATCGCCGAAGGAATTTACCGTCAGCCGGGACAGCGCTTTGAGCAAGGGGTGGCTCGGGCCATGGTGGCCATCCTCGCCTCACCACGGTTTGTCTTTCGCGTGGAGGCGACCGAGCCGAAAGCGTGGCCCTCAGTCACGAGGTATCCGTACATCGATGAGTACTCCCTGGCATCCAGGCTCTCTTACTTTCTGTGGTCGACCATGCCGGACGACGAGCTGACGCGGCTCGCGGAACGGGGCGAGCTCAGGAAAAACCTGACACGCCAGGTCGAGCGCATGCGAGCGGATGCTCGCGCCGAATCACTGACTCAGAACTTCGTCGGGCAGTGGCTGCAAGTGCTCGACGTCGAAGGATTCACGATCGACGTCGGGGCTGTGCTCAGACAAGACGGGAGCGACCGCTCAGACGTCGTTCTTGACACAGAGCTGCGGCGGTCAATGCGGCGCGAGACGGAAATGCTCTTCGCACACATCGCTCGCGAAGACCGTAGCGTGCTCGAGCTGATTGATAGCGACTACACGTTCTTAAATGCGAAGCTGGCAGAGTTTTACGCCATTAAGGACGTTAAGGGCAAAGAGATGCGCAAGGTCCCGCTGCCCAAGGACAGCCCGCGGGGCGGCGTGCTGAGCCATGCCTCGATCTTACTGGTGACATCCAATCCGACGCGTACCTCGCCGGTGAAGCGAGGTCAATTCATCCTCGACAATCTCCTGGGCACCCCGGCGCCTCCGCCTCCGCCGAACGTGCCAGCGCTTGAAGAGTCGAAAGGCGAATTCAAGGGCGGATCACCGACAGTCCGCGGGTTGATGGCCTTGCATCGTGCCAAGCCGTTGTGCAACTCATGCCATGCTCGCATGGACCCGCTGGGCCTGGCACTGGAAAACTTTAACGCGCTGGGGCTCTGGCGAGAGAAGGAGAGCGGGCAGCCGATTGATGCTTCGGGCCGGTTGCTCACGGGCGAATCGTTTCACGATATTCGCGACCTCAAACGAATTATCAAAGAGCGGCACTTCCTGGATTTTTACCGCTGCCTTACCGAAAAGTTATTGACGTATGCCTTGGGGCGAGGTCTCGATTATCATGATGTTGATACAGTCGACCGGATTGTCGAGCGAGTAGAAGGGGAGGGGGGGCGATTTTCGGCCCTGCTCATGGGCGTGGTTGAATCGGCGCCCTTCCAGAAACGCGGGGACGTCGCCACGGTGGCCGACGGATCATCCCGGACTTCTCAACTGAAGGATGAGAGACGCGCGAAGCCATGAAATCAGACCATCCGCACGACGATCGACTTGCCGGCAGGCGGCGGACCGACCTCTCTCGCCGAAATTTCCTCCAAGGCGTGGGCGTGGCCTTGGCGTTGCCCGCGTTTGAATCACTTGTCTCGCCGAGCCTGCTCGGCGCTGACGTCAGCCCGGCCGGTGCGCTGGCGACAACGCCGTCAGGCGCACCGTTGCGCATGGCTTACGTTTACGTGCCCAACGGCGTGCATCAGGGTCATTGGTGGCCCAAGGAGCTGGGGAAGGACTTCGGGCTCACCCGGACCTTGCAGCCACTCGAGAAGGTCAAGCAGCACGTTCAGGTCCTCGGCGGGCTCGACCAATTGAACGCCAACGGCGGGCTGGACGGGGCCGGCGACCACGCGCGGGCGAGTGGGACCTTCCTGACGGGCGTGCGGGTCAGGAAAACGGCCGGCGCCGACATCCACGCCGGCGTCTCGGTCGACCAGGTGGCGGCGCAGCGGATTGGGCACTTGACCCGATTTCCCTCGCTGGAGCTCACCTGTGATGGCGTTCGCAAGTCGGGTAACTGCGATTCCGGTTATTCCTGCGCCTATCAGTATAACCTGTCTTGGAGCAACCCGACGCTTCCCGGTATCACCCGAGCCCAATCCGCGGCTCGTGTTCGAGCGTCTCTTTGGTGCCGGAGCCCCAGGCGAGCGCAAGAAGAACCTGGAACTCCGTCGCAAGCAGCAGCGCTCGATCCTTGACTTTGTTCGCGACGACACTCGCTCGCTCGAGCGACAGCTTGGCGGCCAAGATCAGAAGAAGCTCGATGAATATCTTTCTTGCGTTCGGGAAATCGAACGTCGCCTGGAACAGGCCGAACAGTTCAAGGATTTCCCCAATCCGGCCGTGGAAACTCCGGCCGGCATTCCGGCCACGTTCCACGAGCATATCGCGCTCATGTTCGACATGATGATCCTGGCGTTCCAGACCGATTCCACTCGCGTCGCCACCTTCCTGTTGGCCAACGAGGGAAGCAACCGAACATTCCCGGATATCAAGATCACCGAGGGCCATCACAACCTGTCCCATCATCGCAACAAGAAACCGATGATGGATAAAATCGCCGACATCGACCGGTGGTACATCCAGCAGTTTGCCCGCTTCCTGGAAAAAATGGATACCATCAAAGACATCGACGGACATTCTCTGCTTCACAACTCGATGATCGTCTACGGCAGTGGCAATGGCGACGGCAACGCCCACACCCATTTCAACCTACCGGTCATCCTGGCCGGCAGAGCAGGGGGCTCATTGTCGGCGGGGCGGCATCTTAAATTCAAATCTCAGCCGATGAGCAACCTTTACCTCAATATGCTCGATCGAATCGGAGTGAGCGGACTGCCGCGCCTCGGTGATTCCACGGGGCGGCTCGAGGAGATTTGATTTTTGCCGCGATCGCACTGGCTGGGCTCATTCGATTTCAGCGAAAAGGCCGTTCGGGTCGCGCGGAAAGAGAACTTGCCGGGTGCAATCAGGATTGAAATCGAGCTCATCGAGCATTTGTGCTCAGCCTAACGCTTATCCTTTGGCCCGTTGCAGTTGAACTTTGAACGCCGCATGCTCGGGTGAATCCAAGCCTCGCTGGAGGACAGCCAGGAGCGCTTCGCAATCGTCGCGCAGAAGTGCGTTCGGGTCGAGCCAGAGTCCCGGGAAGATCTCGCTGCGCAGGATACCATCGTGCCCTGGAGACAGTTTTTCAAAACGCCCCTGGCGAAGCACGAACCAGTCGATCTCCCGATCAAGGACGCGCCACACGATGTATTCACGAACGCCATGGCGCTGATAGACGTCGAGTTTGTCGCTCACGTCGTAGGAGGTGCTGCTGGCAGCGACTTCGGCGACGAGGTCCGGGCCGCCATTGACGTAATCGTCCTCGTCGATTTTGGCCTGGCCGCCATATTCGGGCGCGATGAACAGGAGGCAGTCAGGCTGGGGCATGCTGCCCAAGTCAAGGCGCACGCTCGGGTTGTCGCCCCCTCGAGTCCCGGCGTCCTCGCCCGGTAATTGAAAAGCCAGCCGATCAGACTGAAGTGTGGTGCTGAGTGACGTCGCTGGCGGACGGGTGAAGGCACGTGAACGACTCCCTCAATCAACTCGGCTTTCCTGAGGTTTGACATCGCATCGTACCGCCGCTCGAACTCGTCACGGATCAGGCGATCGCCCTCTTTGAGCGGCGGGATCGCGCCGTCGCCATCGGACGGCTCGGCGGGCGGGTTCGGCTTGGCACGGGGGGTTGAGACGGACATGGCATCGACCTCTTGAACGCCGGGACGTCGAGATCTCACTCAATTTATCTTAAGCGATTCGAGGAAACAGCGATACCGCGCGACGAACTCGCACGGTCGACGATCCAGTTCGCGAAGTGGCATGGACGCGGCCGGGGGGCTTCTTCAGCCCATCGATCGCTTCCACGTGTCGTCCAACCGTTAACGACGTCCGCAATCTTCCTTTCGGATCAACCACACTTCCGCAAGCAATC
>CAWHKI010000089.1:0-18152 GCA_963829765.1 uncultured Isosphaeraceae bacterium
GTACCGGCCCACGTCGCTGGCCCAAACATCAACAAAGCCACCAATATCGATATCACTGTTCGCGTCATTTGCGGGCTTTCACTTTATGGCGAATCACTCGCTGGCGTACCATGATCCGCGGGAGCGGGTCGGGAATGTCGGTAGGGCACGCCTGTTTGTCGAGCTTGTTTGGCTGCCACCGGTTCGGATATCCTAACCGGTACTAGATCACATTCGCGAGGTTGTCCGCTACCGGAACGTCCGCGTCAAGGTGCTCTGAAGACGTCATTTGAATCGGTTGTCAGAATTGTGGTCGTCTCGATCGAGGTTTGAGAGTGAGTTTTTCACGGCATCAGGTGTGGAATGGCGACGTCAGCCGATAATACTGAGCTGGTCGATTTGCTTGACCGATGGGATGAGCTTCGTCGCCAGGGGCAAGACGCCACGGCCGAAGACTTGTGCGCAGGATCGTCCGGAGCTCGCCGGGGAATTGAAGGTACGGATCGAAGCGTTACGCGGGACCGATCCCGTTCTCGACACCGGTGCGACGGCTATTTTCTCGTCTCCCTCACAGGTGAACTTGGGGCCCTCCGGGAATCACGATGTGCCCGCCGTCATGCATGCTCTGGCCGTTTACTGGCCCCAGCGGCACCACGCGCGTGGGGGATTGGGCGAAGTGCTCGTCGCCCGGCAGGAAGAGCTGGGAAGGCTGGTCGCGCTCAAACGGATCCGGCCCGAGCGGCTCCAAGAAGACGCACGCGAGCGGTTTCTGCGCGAAGCCGAGATCACCGCCGGGCTCCAGCATCCCGGCATCGTGCCGATCTACGGCCTGGGGCACGATGAACAAGGGCCGTTTTACACCATGCCCCTGATCGACGGCCAGACCCTGGAAGAGGCGATCCATGAGTTTCACCGGGATGAATCTCTGAGTCGAATTTCAGACCAGGGAAGTTTGCGGTTCCGCGAGTTGCTCCAGAAGTTCACGGCGGTCTGCGACACTGTCGCCTATGCCCACGACCAAGGGGTGGTACACCGCGACTTGAAGCCCGCCAATATCATGCTGGGCCGTTATGGTGAAACTTTGGTGATGGATTGGGGTTTGGCCAAAAAATTCGGCACTGCGGACGGGGACGGCGAGGTGGAGAGCGGAGCGCCGGCTCCGAATGACTCGCCTCACGGATTTGTCGCGGCCGGCGCCATCATGGGCACGCCCCAATACATGAGCCCGGAGCAAGCCAAAGGCAAGACGACCGGCCCCGCCAGCGACGTTTTCAATCTTGGGCTCATCCTCTATGCGGTCCTGACCGGATCTCGCGCGTTCGAGGAAGTCAGCGTGGGAGCAGCCGACCCTCTCAAGGCGGTGCGCGACGCGGCCGTGATCCCGCCGCGGCAACGGAACCCGCATCTGCCTCGCGCGTTGGAGGCGATCTGTCTGAAGGCTTTGGCGGCTCGACCCGAGGACCGGTACGCGTCGCCACGTGATCTGGGCAGGGACCTGGAAAAATGGATGGCGGATGAACCCGTGACCGCCTACCGCCGGCGCTGGGGGGAGCGGCTGGCGGCCTGGGCACGTCGTCACCGCGCTTGGGTCCTCGCCGGGACGGCCGCGCTGATTCTGGTAACTATTGTCTCGATGGCCGCGTCGTTGGGAATGAACCTCGAGCGACGGAAGGCGACCAAATCCGCCCAGGCCGAGGCAGCGGAGCGGCAGCGGGCAGACGAATCTAAAAGAGCGGCCCTTGCCGCACTTCATCAGGCCAAGAAATCGGCGGCGATTTTGACCGTGGATACCGGCCTCCGTCTCTGCGAACAGGGCGAGGTTTCGCACGGAATCCTTTGCCTGGCGCGGGCTGCGAGAGCTTCCGGACAGCGAATCCGACCTCCAGCATGTCATCCGGTCGAACCTGACGGCCTGGGGCCGCGAGGCCCATCGCCTGAGGTTCTCGGTACAACACCCGGGCTCTCAACATCGATCGAATCGCTTTTCGCGGATGGGCAAAGCTTTATGACGGCGGGCCGCGACAAGGCGCTGAATCGAGGCGAGATTCGCACATGGAACGTATCGTCGGGAGAGCCGCTTGGGCCTGTCATGTCTTATCCGATCCGTGTCTGGGCGATGGCCGCCGGCTCGGACGGCAAAACCATCCTTTCGGGGTCTGGTAACGACGCGACCTTGACGCGAGAAGGGCGGGACGGGCTGGAAGGGCCGGCGCGTTCGTCTAGCCGCGTGCTTTCGCATCCGGCGCCGGTCCTCGCCGCGGTCCTCAGCCGAGATGGTAAAACCGTCGTGACAGGATGCGCCGACGGTACTGTACGCATTTGGGACACCACGAGCGGAAGCCCGCGGCCCCGTCATCACCGAGCCGGGGGCCGTGGCTGCCGTTGCATTGAGTCTGGACAACAAAATGGCCGCTAACGGGAAGCGCTTACGGGAACGCCCGGTTATGGGACGTGTCCACGGGGAAACCCATCGGCGTACCGATGAATCACCACTCGGAAGTCTTTGCCATTTCGTTTAGCCCGAGCGGCAAGACGATCCTCACGGTAAGTCGCGATGGGGCTGCCCGACTTTGGGACGCCGTGACATGCCGCGCCACCGGAGTCGTCTTGAGACACCCCTATTCCATCAGGAATAACGACTCTTCGATGCAACCAGCCAGTGACATGCGCAATCAATCCAGCGCGATCAAGGCCATCGCCTTCAGTCCGGACGGCAAGGTGGTGCTGACGGGCAGCATCGACGCGACAGCGCGGCTCTGGGACGTGGTGAGCGGCAAATTGATCGGTGAACCACTCGTGCACGAAGACGAAGTCGATGCGGTGGCCTTCAGTCCCGACGGTGAGACGATTCTGACGTCCACCCGGTGGAAAACTCATGTGTGGGATTCGGCTGGCATTGGTCACACCCGCGTGAAGTTCCAACATTCGCTGCCGGTGGCCGCCGTGGCGTTTAGTCCCGACGGCAAAACTATTCTGACGGGGTGCGCGCGATCTCAATCCATTCAACTTGGTTGGACCAAAAGGCCAGGCCCAACTTTGGAACTTAGCGACGGGAACCACGCTGGGAGGTCCATTACCGCATAAGCTGGAGATCGTCAGCGTGGCATTCAGCCCCGATGGCTCCCGGTTCCTCACCGGAGGGGGCCACATTTTGAGAGGCCCTGGCGAAGCTCGTCTGTGGCGAACGGCCACGCGCGAGCCCATCGGTAAAGCTCTGACCTACGACGATCCCATCTATGTTGTCGCCTTCGACCCGACAGGTCAGACCTTTTTCACGGCCGGAGGGAATTCGCTGATCCAACTCTACGACGTGGAAACCGCGAAGTTATTGAAGACTTTCCCTAATCCCGACAAAGTCCTGTCGGCGGCCTTCAGCCCGAACGGCCGGATGCTTCTGACGGGTGACAACAAGGGAATCGCCAGAGCCTGGAACGTCGCCACCGGCCAGCCCATCGCGGGGCCGCTTTCTGTCTTCGGACACGAGGGAACGGCCTCGCTCGAGAGCGACGAATCCGCGATGCGTCGATCGGCACAAAGCGGGCCCGATATCGGCTCGTCCATCGCGAGTGGCAGAGTGGTCATGGGTATGGCATTCAGCCCCGACGAGAGCGCTGCTCCTGACTGGGGGCGGCGGTACGTCGTTCGGGGAGGCGCGGCTATGGGAGACGGCGACGGGAAGGCCCACCGGGAAAGTCTTTCGTCATCAGCTCATGGTTCGGCCCGTGGCGTTCAGCCCTGATGGCAAGGGCGTTTTGACAGGGGGCGGGGATAAGACCGCGCGGCTCTGGGACGTTGCCACGGGACGGCCGATCGGCGAGGCCCTCTATCACGATGATTGGGTGACGGCCGCGGCCTTCAGCCCTGACGGGAGATATATTTTGACCGGCAGCCGGGACAAAACAGCTCGACTCTGGACGACTCCCAGTCCACTTAGAGGCGACGTGGAACGCATCAGCCTCTGGGCCGAAGTTGTGACGGGTATGGATTTGGACGACACGGGCACCGTGAGGGTACTGGATGGCGCGGCCTGGCGGAAGCGCCGGCTCCGCCTCCAGGAGCTGGGCGGGCCACCTGGGAGCTTGTAAGATTCGTGTATCTCGAGAAGGAAGGAGCGCGATCATGGCAACGGTCCCCAAACAGCGACGGACGCGCGAAATCGACTATCCGACGACGGACGGGAAACCCATGGGTGAGACCGAGCTCCACATCGACGAGATGATTGACTCCAGACAAGTGCTCCGTGATTGGTTCGCGGGTGAGCCAAACGTCTATGTCGGCGGCAACCTGTTGGTTTTTTACGAAGAAGGCAACCGGCGTAAACACGTCTCTCCCGACGTGCTCGTGGCCATCAACGTGCCCAGGGAGCCCAAGCGGGATTACTATCTGGTGTGGAAGGAGGGGAAAGCCCCCGATTTCGTCGTTGAAATCACGTCCAAGTCGACCCGGCGCGTGGACAAGCAGAAGAAATTCGTACTCTATCGCGATGTTTTGAGGGTGACGGAGTATTTCTTATTTGACCCGAGGGCCGAGTATCTCGATCCGCCGCTCCAGGGTTTCCGGCTGGTAAGCGGGGAATATGTAGCGATCGAGCCGGTGGCCGGCCGGCTGCCGAGCCAGGTCGTGGGTCTTCACTTGCAGCGTGACGGACAAAACCTTCGTCTGTTCGATCCGGCCACGGGAAAGTATCTTCTGACGCGGCTCGAGGCCCGTGAGGCCGCGGAACGTCTTGCCGTGGAGAAAGGCCAGATCGCGGCCGCGGAACGTCACCGCGCTGAGGAGGAACGTCACCGCGCCGAGGAGGAACGTCACCGCGCCGAGGCCGCGGAAGCCGAGCAGCGGCGACTTGCTGAAGAGAATGAGCGACTCCGACGGGAGATCGAGGCCCTGCGCGGCGGATGATTCGGCACGGAAATGAGACCGGGTGGGTTTCCCTTGCAATAATCCGCGATGGGGCTAAAAACATCGCCGGACCCAGTCTGCTAAAGGAATTGTGGGAGGGAGCTCCATCTCCAGATCCGCGAGCTAGCATATTTAGGAAGTGCTTGTCTTTTGGTCCCGCGGTGACTCACATAAGTGCCGTCTCCTCGGCGCACCCCATCATCAAGTTGAGGTTCTGCACGGCCACGCCCGCTGCCCCCTTGATTAGATTATCCAGGCAGGCGAGAACCAAGATTTTCCCCCGCACAACTCGCACCGTGATATCGCAGAAGTTCGTGAACGCCGAGTCCTTGGTCGCCGGCAAGTGGCCGATGACCCGCACGAACGGGCTTTTCGCATAGAACGAGCGATAAAGCGCCAGCAGATCGTGCTCGGTGGCCGCGTCTTTGGGCTGTGCATAAATCGTGGCGAAGATCCCGCGGTCCATCGGCACTAGGTGAGGGGTAAAGATCACATCGACCGGATCGCCCTTTCCGCCGGCGACGTCGGTCAACACCTGGTCGATCTCGGGTGTATGGCGGTGTCTGCCCACGCTGTAAGCGGACAGGCTCTCGTTACATTCGGGAAAATGGTACGTCAGCTTGGGCGAGCGGCCGGCTCCGCTGACTCCGCTTTTGGCGTCGACAATGATCCCGGAACGCTCGACCAAATTTTCGGCGATCAGGGGAGCGAGGGCCAGGATGCTGGTCGAGGTATAGCAACCCGGATTGGCAACCAAGTCGACGGGTGGGATGCGATCGCGAAACAGCTCCGGGAGCCCGTAGACGGCACCATGCAGGCCATCGAGGTCGGTGTGCGCATGCCCGTACCAATCGGCATAGACCTGGGGATCGGTCAGGCGATAGTCCGCGCTCAAGTCGATCACGCGCACGCCGCGTTCGCGCAATAAAGGCGCGACAGCCATGCTCGCGGTATGGGGCAAGGCCAGGAACGCAAACGATGCGCGATCGGCAATCCGATCGGCGTCGAAAACTTCGCAGGTAAGATCGATCCGCCTTGCCAGGCTGGGATGCAAAACATCCAGTCGCGGTGATTCGTCCTGACGCGACGTCGCGGCGTTGATACGCACGTGGGGATGACCCAACAAAATTCCGATCAATTCGCCGCGCCGCGTATCCCGACGCCCCCACAATCGCCACGCCGATTTTGGTGGTCACGTGATGCCCTCGGTGTGCTCTATCCCCGGAGCGGACCGACCGCGCCGGGCTTTGAGTGCCGTGAAAATCGCCGTCAAGATCCAGGAGAGCCATGCCACGGTCGAGATTGCCGCTCCCTCGGCCAGGTCGCGCGGCGTCGATACTCTAATCGTAACGTCCAACGGCCCGGCAGTGGAGCGGTCAGACATTGCCAGCCCCCCGATTGTGCGTCTTTGCGAAAGGCCGGCAGAATGTTGCCCTGCAAGGTTTCTTGTCCCTCCCCGCCGACCCATCGCGCCGTCCATTGAGGATCGGCAAGCTGCGAGAGGATCACCCAGGCTGGCTTTTCGACCTCGACGGGTATCGTCCATTCCTCGGGCGTCGCCGAATCGACCGCCAGCGGCCGCGCGGCGTCAAGAATGGCCAGCATCTCGCGGACATCGCCCGACCAGTGATCCAGTGTCGTCGACTCGGGCAGCGCGTGAGCGGGAACCAGCCATGCGCGGGCGGGCGGGCGTGGAGAGCGCAGATCGAGAACGTTCGCGCCCATGGGCCCAGGTCGGCCACCCACGATGCGCCATAGAGCCAAACGGCCAGGGCGGGGTCATCGATGGTCTCAACAGGCGCGGCCGCCCGTCCTAACAAATGTTCCCTGCGGTTCTCGATGGGATCGATCACACGCACACCGGTCCCGGTCCGCGCAACGCCCCCCGTACCAGAGGCTCGATCGCCGGCTCGCTCAAGGGCCCGTGCGCGAGCGCGGTCAGCTCTGGTACCGCCGGCAGATCGAGCGTGCGATAGGCCGAGATGGGTGCCTGCCCGATTAACATAGGCATATTCTTGAGTCGATCGCTCGCGATCCGCGTCCCCCGCGGTTCTCGGGCGAGTGCCGCCAGAACCGGGCTCTGATCCGCGAGCGGCTTCAGCGGCCCAACGTCGAGTAAACGATGACGCCCCAAGGCCCAGAGGTCGAGGAACGCGACGACGATCAGCAGCCAGCGAGCGCTGCCGATGCTGAGACGTCCTTTCTCAGTCATCCGCCCGATCACCCACAGCACCGCCAGCAGGACCGCCGTTTCCGCCAGCTCGAGCCCGTAGATTTCCCAGCGCCGACAGCAAAGCCGTCGCACGTCCGCACTGGTTTGGAGGAACCGCGACCGGTTGAAACCGGCCGGAATGCGCAGGTCGGGCGTCGAGTGTCGCCGCACCGGCCAGGACCGACGCGAAAGAAGGGTCGCCTTTCCAGGGCATGGCGTCAAAAGCACGCTGAAAGCCTCGCGCCAGCGTCGGCCAGCCCTGGCTCGATGTGCAGAGCAGCGCCAGCTCGATCAGCCCCACCATGGCCACGACCCAAAGCAACGCGACGCCCGCGAACCGCCCCAGCGAGCGGCCCGGCCGCGGCCATTCCGCCCAGCCGTCAAACCCCTTTCCAGCCAGCAAGGCCAGCGCCAGCGACGCGGCCAGCATCCAACGCGAAGGTGCTCGAAAGAAAGAAAACCCCGGCAGCGCGATCAGAAAGCGAAACCCCGGCACGTAAGGACCCAGGCTCAAAACGAACGTCACCAAAAAGACGATCCCCAGCAGTCGAACGGCGGGGTCGCGGCGCCACTCGCGGACGAGGGCCATGCCGGCCAGAAAGAGGGGCACCAGCCCAATATAGGCAAGCTGCTCTTCCGGCGAGGTGTGAAACGGGTCCCATACCAGGGGCCGCCACAAGGGCGAGCGATGAAAAAACCCCGGAGCGACAAGGTTAACCAGGTGAAACGGAGTCGAGGCAAAGCCCGACAGGTACTCGAAATCGCGCTGGCCGGCAGCCAGATCCGCCAGCCGAGCCGTCGGCCAGAGCTGAACGGCCGCCAGCGGGAAAACCGCCGCCACGCGCCAGCGCAACCCCCGCTGCCCCGCGCATGCTGAAACGAAGAGGGACCAACGGCATTCGATGAGCGCGCCGGACGCACGCCCTCCCCAACGTTCCACGGCCGACCATGCGAGGATCAGAAGGACACCGAATTGAGTCATGAATGCCAGTTGAAAGTGTCCGGGCAAAACCTGGAGGACGAGCACCACGCTCAGCAAAAACGGCGCCGACCGTCGGAAACCTCCCGCCGGCGCTGAGGCAGCACCAGGTCAAGCCCCACGCCCAGGGCATCCAGCAGCCGGTCGTGTAGCCCCACTGGTGGGCCAGGTGAATCACGAAGAACCCGCACGTGGACCACGCCAGCGCGGCCAGGGCCGAACCCGTGGACGAAATGCTCAACCGACGCGCCGCCCAGAATGCTCCCAGCCCTCCCCAGAGCGTATGGAGCACCAGGCTGACGACGTATGCCGTCTCGGTGTCAAGCCAACGATAGAGAACCAGATGAGCAGGATAGAAGACCCCCATCTGGCTCTCCGCCAGGCCGGGAAAACCATAACCCCACAGGTCGTTCCAGACCGGCAGCCGGCCGCCCGCAGAGAATCGCCCAGAAACCCCATCAGACCGATGAAGAACTGGGTGACATCGCCGCCGACCGGCATCTTGCCCCCCATGCCGATCGGCCAAAGCCAGGCCAACAACGCCACCACTACGGCGGACACAGCCAGAAAGCCGCGGGCTCGGGTGTCGAAAGAACGCATGCGTTCAGAATCGGCGATCGAACTCACGCCGCTCTCCTCGCTCGCCTCATGAAATTGTCACCAGCGTTTGCACGCAGGCTTGGGTTCACATTTCGTTCCGGAACGATGCCATCGGAATCAACTCAAGGAAATTTTTACAAACCGCGATCGATTTTACACGTTGGAGCGGACAACCCGTAGATTCGAGTCGAACCGATACGATCGTCCCGATCTGCTCGAAGCGTGCATGTTCCGCTGATTGTCCCGTTCACGGCCCTGTTCGCGAGTTGCTTGGCACGGCAGCTGCGTAACTCGACTTGGCACAGGGAGAGCAAAGTTTACCTTTAACGAGCCCCTGACCCGATCAGTCGACCGGGTAAGACTCACGGAGGAGCGTATCATGCTAGTCCTGAGCAGGAAGCTCGGCCAGAGTTTTCACGTCGGGCCGGAAGTCCGCGTGACCATCGTGAAGATCGACCGCAACTCGATCCGCATCGGGATCGAAGCGCCCGACGACGTGTCGGTGCAGCGCGAGGAAATCGCGTTCGAGATGCCCGAACCCCACGTGTATCAAAGCCGGGGCCGCTTGATCGGGCTCGGGTGTGAACGTCCGTTCCGCGGCGAATGAGCCCGGGTTGGACCGAGCAAGGTGGATCGAGTAAGCTTGCACCGAGAAGCCTGATCCATTGAAAAGACGCTCTGTCTAGCGAAGACGGGGCGTCGGTGGTCGGCGAGCCTGAAGTGGGCCGGCGACAATGCGACGTGGTGATCGCCCCGGATAAGTTCAAGGGGAGCCTGACGGCTCCCCAGGCCGCCGCTGCGATGGCCCGCGGAGTGGCTCGGGCCGCGCCCGATGCATCGATCGACCAGGTGCCGATGGCCGACGGCGGCGACGGGACGACCCAGGCCCTGGTGGCGGCGACCGGCGGTTCCATTCGCGAGGCCCAGGTGACCGGCCCACTAGGCGAGCCGGTAATCGCCTGTTTCGGCCTGCTGGGTGACGGCCAGACAGCCGTGATCGAGATGGCTGCCGCGTCTGGGCTGGTGTTGGTTCCCGCCGAAAAACGCAATCCGTTGATCGCGACCACGCGGGGCACCGGCGAGCTGCTCTTGGCGGCGATCGCCGCCGGAGCGCGGCGGGTCGTCGTCGGCATCGGCGGCAGCGCGACCAACGATGGCGGTGCCGGCTTGGGCCAATCGCTCGGCTTTCGCCTCCTCGATGAATCCGGCCGCGACCTCGAGGCCGGCGGCGGCAGCCTGGGCCGCCTGGCTCGCATCGATCCGTCCGACCGCCGCCGCGAGCTCGACGGCGTCGAGATCGCCGTCGCCTGCGACGTCACCAACCCCCTGTGCGGCCGCGCAGGGCGCGTCGGCCGTCTATGGCCCGCAAAAGGGGGCTTCGCCGGCGATGATCGAAACGCTCGATCGCAACCTGGCCCATTTCGCGGCGATCGTCGAGCGCGACCTGGGTGTGGCGATCAAGGACCAGCCCGGCTCCGGCGCCGCCGGCGGCCTGGGCGGCGGGACTCGTCGCGTTCGCCGGCGGGAAGCTCGAGCCCGGCGTCAATCTGATCATCGACGCGGTCAAGCTGGCCGAGCGGCTCGAGAACGCCGACCTGTGCTTGACCGGCGAAGGGGCGATCGACGCCCAGAGCGCTTTCGGCAAGACGGCCGTCGGTGTCGCCCGGCTCGCTCGATCGCTCGGTTGCCCGGTCCTGGCCTTGGCCGGCTCGATCGGTCCGGGAGCCGAGGCCGTCCTCGAACAGGGTATCGACGCGTATTTCTCGATCTGTCCCGGACCTATCAGCCTGGACCAGGCGATCAGCAAGGCCGGCATGCTGCTCGAACGGGCGACGGAGCAGGCGGTCAGAGGGTTTCTGGCCGGGCGACGCCGATGACTGCGGATGTCCGCAGCGCGTGCCTAAATCCGAGTTTGACTCATGTAATTCACACCGCGAAAGTCATTCCACGATGCCGTCGTAGAAACGATCATAATGAAATGCCCGAACCCTCCGGCGAATTCGCCCTCATCGACTGGATCCGTCACCGCGAGGGCACTCCAGGCGGCCCATGGACCAAGCTGGGCATCGGCGACGACTGCGCGATCCTGCGACGTCGATCCCGGCTCGCGAGCTTCTGGTGACGACCGACATGCTGATGGACGGCCGCCATTTCCGGCTCGCCGAGGACGGCCCGCGGGCGGTCGGCTACAAGGCCCTGGGTGTGAACCTGTCCGACATCGCGGCCATGGCGGGCGTTCCCCGCGCTGCCGTGGTGGCCGTCGCCTTGCCGCGAGCGGAGGCGGCCACCGTGGCGCAAGGGATCTATGTCGGGCATGCGGGAACTTGCCGATCGATTTGGCGTCGAACTGGTCGGCGGCGATACCAATGCCTGGGACGGTCCACTGGTGATCAGCGTGACCGCTGCTCGGCGAAGCGACAGCGCGGGGTGCGGTCCGGCGCGCGGGAGCCAGCCTGGCGACGCGATCCTGGTCACCGGCCCGCTGGGCGGAAGCCTGGGCTCGCCGGCCGGCACCTGCGCCCCGAGCCGCGAATCGCCGAGGCCCTGGCCATGCACCAGACTCGTCCCGATCCACGCGCTGATCGACATCTCGGATGGGCTTTCTTCCGACCTGGGCCATATCCTCACCGAAAGCGGCGGCCTGGGAGCCGTACTCGACGAGTCGGCGATTCCCATTCATCCCGACGCCCTGGCGATGAGCCGCCACGACGGAACGCCCGCGCTGGATCACGCGCTCAACGACGGTGAGGACTTTGAGCTTTGCCTGGTTGTCTCGGCGGATGACGCCGCCCGGCTCCTGGCCGCTCCGCCGGCTCCGGCCATCCTTTATCGCGTCGGACTCGTGACCGAGCTGCCGGGCCTCCGGCTCCGCGGTCCAGACAGCCGGGAAAGACCAATCACGCCCGGCGGCTTCGACCATCTGGCTGTCCCGACTTGACTGCGATGCACGAGATCATTCCGCTTTCCTTCTTCCGAGACGCGCTATCGCCATGGTTGTGAATAAGACCCGTTACACTCTGAAAATCGAGGTGGAATCGGAAGAGAGACTGCGCGACTCGGCCGTGCCATTGCCGAGCTAGTGGAACCGGGCGTCGTGATCGGGCTGGTCGGGCCACTCGGTGCGGGCAAGACCCGGCTGGCTCGTGCCGTCGCCGAGGCACTTGGGGTCGATCCGGCCGCGATCTCGAGCCCGACGTTCGTGTTGATCCACGAGTACGAAGGCCGCCTGCCCGTGTACCACTTCGACGCGTATCGGCTGCCAAACCCACGAGCCTTTGAAGACCTCGGTGTCGCCGACTACTGGGGCGGCGGCGGCGTCTGCCTGGTCGAATGGGCCGATCGCGTCCGCGGCCTGCTGCCGGATGACTGCTGGATGATCACACTCGAACCGACCGGGCCCACGGCGCGCGTCGTCAAGATTGAGCTTCCCCCATCCGCCGCCTTGGTCATCGAGCGATTGGCCGAAAACCTCGCGTGAGAAAGTGTGAGCACGGTGCCACCATCAGCCGATTGCGATTTCGACGTGGCGATCCTGGGAGCGGCGCCGCCGGACTAGTGGCCGCGACGCGGGCCGCGGAATGCGGCGCTCGCGTCATCTTGCTTGAAAAAAACCGTCGGCCCGGCGTCAAGATCCTCATTTCGGGCGGCACCAGATGCAATATCACCAACGCCCGGGGCCTGCGTGAGCTGAGCGTCGTATCGGGCCCGATCGATCCCAATTACGACCGCGCGCAATCGCGTGGCATCCGTGCCATCCAGCAGGCCTTTGGCGACAATGGAGCGTTCCTGAGCCCGGCGTTGCGGCGATTTGATGTCGACGCGACGGTGCGGATGTTCGAGGAGGCCGGCGTCGCGACCAAGATTGAAGGCAACGGCAAGATCTTCCCGCTCTCCGACCGCGCCACCGACGTCCTCGATGCTCTCACGCGGCGGCTTGAGCGATCGGGAGCGAGTCTGCGCTGCCAGAGCCCGGTCCTCGAAGTCGAGCGGACCGCCGCCGATTCTGGCGAGAGCTTTGCGTTCAAGATCAAGGTGCCGGATTCGAGGATCGCGGCCCGGCGTGTGATTATAGCGGTCGGGGGCCTCGTACCCGGGTTGCGGCACGATCGGCGACGGCTATGCGATCGCGCGTGGGTTTGGCCATACAATCGTCGAACCAAAACCGGCGCTGGTTCCGATCCGCGTCGCGGCGGACTGGGTTGCCGGCTTGAAAGGCCTCACCCTTCCAGACGTGATCGCGTCGGTCTATTCTGGTCAGGGCGACCGGCTCCAGGAACGGCGAGAGGCCGTGCTTTTTGCTCACTTTGGTCTCACGGGCCCGGCAATTCTCGACGTCAGCCGAGCCGTCGCGCGGTGGGGCGGTTCCGAGCCACTGGCACTCCACCTGGACCTGACGCCGACTCGCTCTCGGGAAGAGCTCGATCGTGGTCTTCAAACCTCCAGCCGGCAGGGCCGGCGCTCGTTGATCACGCTGTTGCCCGCGGACCTGCCACGCCGGCTGACCGAGTGCATGTTGTCGGTCGCGGGGATTCCGGAGAATCGCATGGGCCCGGACCTATCACGCCACGAACGCCAGCGATTGCTGACCGCGTCATCAAGGGGCTCTCCCTACCCATCCTGGGCACGCTCGGGTTCGAGAAGGCCGAGGTCACCAGCGGCGGTGTCGCACTCGATGAGGTCGATCCCAAAACGTTGGAGAGCCGCCTGGTTCCCGGCCTTTATTTCGCCGGCGAAGTTCTCGACCTCGATGGCCTGATCGGCGGCTACAACTTCCAGGCCGCTTGGAGCACGGGCTGGCTGGCTGGCGAAACGGCCGCGACCCGGGGCTAGTTCCGCCGCTGATTTTCCTACGGAATCGCGGAACACGCGGCTTTCCGTTCGGCGTTGATGCCGGCGAAGTGTTCGGTGAGTTTCTCTAGAGCCACCGCCGAATTCATGGCCGCTTCATACATCAATGAAGAGTAGATATGTTTGAACAGCGGATATGCCAGAGCACTGGTCAACTTTCCGGCAGGGGGCTGGCCAAATGCGCCCCGCGTGCACATCGTCGTCATTGCCGGCCACCGCCGATGCGGATCGAATGTCGCGGACCGCAGGCCCGAGTTCACCCGAGCCGCGAGGCTCTTTGCATCTCCATCGGATGTCTGTGTGACTGAAAGATGAGGCTCTCCGGCCCGCCTGGTTTTGGGATGAATCGGAGTGGGGCCCACCCATGTGGTAGCGCCGGTCGGTGCAACGGTGGGAAACCCAAGGAACCGCTTGATGGTTCGGACCGTTCGCGGGTATCGCAGCGATGTGGCCCGAACCACAAGCATCGCATAGCCGACCATGAGGTCCACTTCCGCGCGAATCATGTCGCCAACGGACACACGGGATAGCCATGGCTGTTCGGTATCGGGGGAATACCCTCGCGATTTCAGCCACCGGCCGCAGAGGCGCTGAAGGATTCTGCGTTGCCGCGGGTTTGCAAGGGTGCGCCACGATCTCGAATCGCCTTGACGGATATGGTTCCAGTGCAAGAGGGTCTTCGGGTCGCAGATTTGGGCATTGGCCGCGTTACCAAGGTTCACGCCAGCTTGCTGCAATTGGCGCCGGAGCGATTCGGTACGCGCCTTGTTCGATTCCTGCGAGTATTCAGCGGCGATTCGGGCCGCCTCACTCTGCAGCGAGACTGATTCCGAGATGACGTGCCAGCTCGATGACGCCCCGGGTCGGATCGGCGAGCAGGTCTTCGTAGCGCTGCACGAGCACATCGGGCTGGGCCATCCAGAACCGGTCATTGGCGAGAATCTGATGGATCATCCCCTGACGGAGCAGTTGCTCGAAGGTGATCCCTCGTTTGTGCATCAAGGAATAGACGACCTCGCGCACGTCGCGGTACGCGTAAATCGCTAGCGAGCGTTCCTCGGCCAGTGCTCGGGCAAACGATCGGTCCCCTTCATGGGACTTGATGACCCTCCAGCGGCTTCTTTGCGGCAAATCTCCCGAGGCCTTCGGCGTCCCCGCGCCCGCGAGCGCCGCGTATTGGTCGCCGGTCAGATATCCCAGTCGCTCGCCACCAAGACATTGTTCGATCAAATGCGCGGCCACTTCATACTGCCACGTAGAGCAGGCCCGATACATTCCGCCGCAAAACACGTCAAGCGGGTGCTGGCTCGAAATGTCACCGTCAGCATCGCGGCGCGTCGCTCGCGGTTGCGACCACGAAGACGAAGGCCGGGCGCACCGAAACAATCTCCAATGCGGGCGGGACGGCCTCCCCGCCAGATCCCGCCTGGACCGAAATCCGAGCGATTTCGGATCGTCCGGATCAACCATGGCGATTCCCTCCTGGAGGGACGCCCGCCCCACGGTCTCTCCGGTCGCGGAGATCCGTGTCACAGAGCGATCCCAACGACGCTAACGCACTGCGCCACAATCTGTTCCTCCATCCACAGAGGAGTGCATGGCCACCCCGCGTGTGAACCGGATGATCGAGGCGTCGTTCTATCCGGATTGAACACGAAAGGCCATACGGAAAAGCCGCTTCGGCCCTATCCGTACGTTTCTTCATTGCGATCTCCTCGCTGGCCCTTCGGGCTGGTATCGGGAAGATTAGGATCAGGGACTTGATTAAAACCAGGACTAAGATTAAGAGTCGGACCTTATGCCCCCGCGCGAATCGCGATGTCATTGCCACCCCATTCTTTAGCTTTGCGTCCGCTTCGTGCCAAAGAGACCATCGCCGGAGGAGATCGATCATGAGTCACCTGCATTGTTGCGTCGGGATTTGCCTGCTGGTCCTGGCTTCGTCGTGTATGCCAGACCGAGCCGCCGATCGGCCAACCGCGGCCCTGAGCGACTACTTTCCGCCGCCGGAAGAGCAGGGGGGCTGGCGGACGTTGCTTCCGCCGGAGGGGGATCCTGATGACTCGCAGAAGGCGCGGATCCGCGATGTCGGCGGCGTGGACTGGGACCTGCTCAAGGCGACTTGGGACCATAATGCCGCGGCCCCGGGGGCGACCGGGCTTTTGGTCATCCGCCACGGGCACGTCGTCGGCGAGTGGTACAAAGAAGGCAATCGCACGACCGCCTTTAACATTTACTCGAGCTCGAAGTCATACACCAGCACGGCGTACGGCTTGATCCTGTCCGACTTCGGCAATGGTCCGCTGCCGAGCGGGAAAACGCTCTCGCTCGACACCAAGGTCTGCAACACCGAGTGGCTCCCCGAGTCGTTACCGCTGCCCGATCCGCGCAAGGCGGAAATCACGGTCCGGAACCTCCTGAACATGGCTTCGGGCCTGGCCGTGCAAAACCCGCCAGAGAAGGATCACCCATTCGAGTGGGCGCTCGGCCACGTCGCCCGCTCACCGATGGTCAAGTTGCTAAACGACCCGGGGGCGGCGTTTCACTACAGCAATGCGGGCGTCTCCCACCTGGTGCTCGTGTTCCATCGGGCAACGGGCGAGGACCTTTATCCGTTTTTAAAGCGGCGGCTGTTCGAGCCGATCGGCGAGACGCAGTTGCGCTGGAAGCCCCTCGGCGGCCCCGAGGGGGCGAGGGGGCGATCGGCCCGTTCAGCCAGGGATATAGCGGCATCCATACCAACCCGCGTCAGCACGCGCGGTTTTGCTACCTGGCGATGCACAAGGGGGAATGGGCCGGCAAGCGGATCGTACCGGCCTCGTACTACGACTTCGCCTGGAAGGGAACCACGGTCAAGGCCGACTACGGCGGCCAGTGGTGGACCGCCCCGCGCATCAAGGGCGCGCCGGCCGACCTGGTCATGACCCTGGGCCGCAACCATAACGATGGCTTCGTCATCCCCAGCCTCGACCTTGTCTTCGTACGACTCGGCGACGGCGATAAGTTCCCCAAAGACTTCGAAAAAGAGCTAGTTCTCAAGGTCCTGGCCGCGGTGAAGTGATACATTCACGACTTGAGCCAAGACGAGGCGTCGCAAAACCGGGTGTTCCAAGAGATGATTAGAATTCGAGGATCGTGGACTATGTTCCGACATCTTGGCATGAACGGTCTGTTTCTGTTTAGCGTTTTGTTTCTGGCCGCGTCGCTGGGAACCGCGAGAGCCGCCGAGCCCTTGAAAGTGGGGGTGTTCGCGGTCGACGCCTCTCCGCCCATCGGCAGCCCGCTCGCCTATGACCCGACCAAGGGCGTCGCTCACCCCCTCAGTTGCCGGGGCGTCGTGCTGGTCGGAGAAGGACGCCCGGTTGTGCTCTGCGCCGTCGACTGGATCGGGATCGCCAACGATGGGCAAGTCGAGTTCCGGCAAGCGCTGGCCGACGCGGCCGGAACCGACGCGAAACGGGTCGCGGTTCACACGCTTCATCAGCATGACGCCCCGTTCTGCGATTTCTCGACCGATCGCCTGCTCGCGCGGCACGGGATCAACCGCGAGATTTCCGATGCCGGCTTCGACCGCGACGTGATCGCGCGAGCGGCCGGCGCGGTCCGCGTCGCGACAAAAAAAGCCCGGACGGTCACTCATTTAGGGCTGGGCGAGGCCGAAGTCGAAAAAGTGGCATCCAACAGGCGCGTTCTCGGCCCGAACGGTAAGGTCGAGCACGTTCGCTGGACCGCGTGCAAGGACCCCGCTGTTCGGGCCAAGCCGGTCGGGACGATCGACCCGTTGCTCAAGATGATCAGCTTTTGGGATGGTGCCACGCCGATCGTGGCCCTGACCTACTACGCCACGCACCCCCAAAGCTACTACCGAACCGGACTTGCCAACCCCGACTTCCCCGGCATCGCCCGCGACCAGCGTCAGGAGGCCACGAAGGTCCCGCACGTCCACTTCGATGGTGCCGGAGGCAACATCAGCGCCGGCAAGTGGAACGACGGCTCCCCCGAGAACCGCCAGATCCTCGCCGATCGGGTCGCCGCCGGCATGGCGAAAGCCTTCACGGCGACAGTGAAGACCCCGATCACCGCGGCCGACATGTCATGGGAATCGGTGCCCGTCGCCTTGCCGCCCGCTCCTCATCTGGACATGAAGAAACTGGAAGCCATTGTGAACGATGCCGCGAAGCCCGCACGCGAGCGGTCGGTCGCCGCGACCGAGCTGGTGTGGCTGCACCGATGCCTGGCGGGCGACACGATCGATGTTGCATGCTTGCACCTTGGCAAGGCCCGAGTCCTGCATATGCCGGGTGAGTTGTTCGTTGAGTATCAACTCGCCGCTCAGAAGCTGCGGCCCGACTTGTTCGTGGCCATGGCGGCTTACGGTGACTACGCCCCTGGCTATATCGGTACGGAGATCGCCTATGCCCAGGGAGGCTATGAAACAGGGCCACACGCCTCTCGCGTTGCGCCGAGCGTCGAGCGGACAATGATGAATGTTATCCAGAGGCTCCTCGCTCCGATCCGTCCGCGCCATCCCGAGCGAGAAGCCACGCGCGGCTGAGGGACGGGTGGAGATTTTGCCGATCCGACGCTCTCGAAGTAGATGGCCTGTCTTTTGCGCATCCTGTGACTCTATAATGA
>CAWHKI010000090.1:0-11630 GCA_963829765.1 uncultured Isosphaeraceae bacterium
CCCTTTCCTCATGCACGAACGAAATGCAGGTCCTTCGGCCCGACAAAACCCGTCGGTCTCAATGAACTCTCAGGATGACGTTGAGGGGTAGGGGTCGATAGAAACGTCAGGCTCAAGATGACCTTCAGGGAAGAGTGGCGACGCACGACAACCGTTCCTTGATCCCAACCCACGAGCAAGACCGTCATCCTGAGCGCTGCTTTTTAGCGCGAAGGACCTGCATTTGTTCTCACCGGCCAAAGGAGAAATGCAGGTCCTTCGGCCCGACAAAACCCGTCGGTCCTCAGGATGACGTTCAGGGGTAGGGGGTCGATAGAAACGTCACTCTGGATGACGTTGAGTGTACCTTCGGCAATGCCACCCGTTATAATGGCGCATGCCGTCAATTCCCCATTTTCAACGAAAACCTTTCCTTGAACCGCAAAATTAAGCTTACGGAAAGAGTCAGCCTGGATTTCCGCATGGAAGCATTTAATCTCTTCAACCGCGTACGCTTTGGCACCGGCTCGACGACTCTGCAAAGCTCAACGTTCGGGATACTGAGTTCGAATAACGATATCTTCAAGACGCCGCGGCAACTGCAGGCGGCACTGCGTTTGAACTGGTAGGTCCGGTTCGCGGCGCTGGAGAAGTCAGGAAGCGAATGTGGGCTCCGCGCGTAGGGCTTGGCCGACACGCAATCGCTTTCTGCGCCCTCAGTTCTATGGCGCACGAACGAGGTGGCTGGCGAGGGAAGCGAGGGTGGACGCGTGGTCGGGAGAGGGGCGACTCCGCGCCGAGGCATCAATCTTCGCGGGGAAACACCTCATGCTGCGTGGGCGGCATGGGGACATCGCCTTTTCGATCGCGCCAAAGTATTTGATTCAGCGTGGCGCTGTCGGCAGCGTCAGCGTGGGAAAAATCCATTTTGGCCGATTCCTTGGCGCCCGGTGCGTGGGGGGAATTCATTTGGTAGAGAGCGCCGCTGCGCAAATTCGTGCGGTCCGCCGTGAAGGGTGGCTGACTGCCCGAGCCTGAAAACAGGGGCGCCATGGCCGCAGCCTGGGCGTCATTCTGGTTCATCGGTGGCAATCCCAGCAGCACTTCCATGGTGTGGACCAAGTTGACGGTGGTGTAGAAGTTATGGTCCACAACCGGGCGCGCGCGCGAACTGGGAGAATACTTGCTGATTCGAGCGCCGTGCTGCGGTGCGCGTCGACGTGGTCGCCGCCGTCCTGCGCATCGTCCTCCAGAACAAAGATGGCCGTGTCGTCCCAGTAGGGGCTGTGCGAAAGGCGCTTCCACCACCCGGCCCACCGCCAGGTCATTATCCGCAACCAACGCTTCCGGGGTTGGCATGCCGGGCACGGTTCCGGCCGTGTGGTCGTTGGGTAAGCGCAGGATTACGACGCCAAGATTGGTGACGACCGGCACTCGGTTGGCAAGGCCGAGCCATCGCACTCGAGGGCCGCGAACTCACGCCGTCCGGGTACGGTTGCAGAAGAAGATCACAGGCTCGCAAGTGCGCAGCCAGCTCACCTGGGGAAAGTTCGCCGGTCGCGGCGAGCCGGTCGGCTAAGCCTGGATGAGACGCGATGAGCTGGGCACAATACCGCTTTGACCCTCGGCCGATTAAGAGGAGACGGGCCTGCTGGTTAGTCGCGAGCAGTCGGGCGACGGACGGATCAAGCAGGTTGGTGATCAACCGCCCGAACGTGCCAAAGTGCCCAACCAGGGGCTCTGACGGGCTCGCGAAATACTGCGAGCGGACGGCGATGACCCTATCCGGGTCGGCCGCGGTGGCCACGCTGCACGGGATCGGCAACCACTCGGCCCTTCGCGCCGTTCGGCAGATGTTGATCAGGAGCGGCACCCAGCTCGGTATCGAGACGAGCAGACGGTCGGACCGTGAGGCGAGGGACCGGGCCATCGCGCGGTTGACAAGGGCTAGCACATTGTGGCGAAGCGGTCGGCGGACAAACGGGAATGCCACTTCATGGAACATGACCCACAGCGGCGCCACCCGCGCACCGCGGGTTGCGACCCAAGTTGTGAACGGGAGGTTCATTGCCTTTAGACCGAATGCATGAGGGGCATACTGAAGCAGGATTCTGTCCGGTCGTTCGCGGACGAGTTCCCGGTCAAGGCAGCCGAGGCCACGAAGGCCGAACCGGTCGGGTAGCCGGCGGACACTGACGCCAGGAGTGGGAACTTCCGGGCCGAGAGCCTGTGGAGGCGCATAAACGATCACCTCGTCGCCAGCCGCGCCGAGCTGCTGGGCCACCAACCAAGCATAATCGCTTACACCTCCGGGCTGCGGTGGATACTCTCCCGTGAGGATCGCCCAGTGGATCACGTTGGGTGTTCTCGCTGCCGCGCGACCCGCGCGAGCAGGGCGATCAGCGGCGAATAATGATTGGCCCACGTGAACCTGCCTGCAAGCCGTACAGCCCCGGTTTGAAGCTGCCGGTGGTCGGCCGGGTTTGCCAAACAGCCCACGATCGCGTCGGCAAGGCCAGCGGCTGTCGGAGGGTCGCCGGAGGCGAGGTAGCCGTTTTCTCCGTGAGTCAGCCAGCTCGGTGTGCCCCCGACCGCGAATGCCGCGACCGGCAGACCGTACAACCCGGCCTCCGGACCAACTTGGCCGAACGGTTCGGGCCAGACGCTGGGTACAACCAGTAAGTCTGACTTCTGGAAGAGGACAGTCCGGACCGCGGCGTCGACCCAACCGGTGAATTCGATTTGCAGTCCGGGATCGCTGGCTTGGAGTGATTCCGCCCGCGCTTGCCACTTCGGCCGCTCACGCCCGTCCCCGGCGAACACGACACGCATAGGCCGCTCGAGCGCGGACCGCACCAGCGGCAAGGCATCCAGCAAAATGCTTCCCCCTTTGAGTGCCTCCATTCGACCCAGGAACAACAACGTCGGGCAACTGGCGAGTGGGCGAACGGATATTTCCGAATGGCCCGATTCGGTAACGTAGAACGGCACACTGAATACCCGATCGGCCGCGACCCCGTTCCGTACGTACTCGTCGCGCATGTGTTCCGAGTGTGTCACTACGGCCGCGCATTTGCGAATGGCGGCCAATCGCTGAGCCTGGAGTCGGTACAGGTGCGACATTGTGAAGGGGTTAAGCCCGCCGCACCGCCGGGGGAAATAATGGGCCAGGCAGGCCGCCCCGAACCGCCGACCACATGGCATCGCCGCCGGTAGCCGCGTCATCTTGGCTCCGCTAATGCAAGTACCAACGTAGACGTGCGCAAAAAGACGGCCGGCGCGATCGCGTAGGCCGCTTCCTCTAGTTCCGGCGACTGGAGCCCATGGGAGTAGATCACGTCTGGTCGCCAGTGACGCAGAGACTCAAGCGCCCGCGCCCGGCCCAGCTCGGCGACCGACCAGCCTCCAGCCGGCGGGTCCGGAATCATCGCTCGGTCCGCGGTCCCGTCGGTTGTCTCGTACCAAAATCCGACTTCGTTGCCAGAGTCCGCGGCGGCGCCAAAAAACCTGCGGAGATACTCTTCCACGCCCCCAACTAATCGATTACTCCAGCTCAGAACAGCGACTCTCATTGCGTGCGACTGCATCGTGATCTCCCGATGTCATAGCTATGTCGGCTCAATGTACCGCGGAGATGGACACCCATCATGAACGAACCAGGCCGTGTCGGTCCGGCCGCAGAGTCATGAAGTTCCAAAGTCGGTTCCACCGAACCCACACCTCGGCCCATCGCGCTTGGCGGCCGAAGACCCGACCTGTCTGGTAGAGGGTCGAGAGCCAAAGGCGTGTGGTCATCACCGCGTAGAATGCAAACGTCGCTAGTGGGTCGTAGTTCTTGCGAAAAAACTCCAGCTCGTTCCGGTAGATCATGAACGTTTTGTCCGCGATTCGTTCCGCTGAACTACTTCCGAAGTGAACCAGCGATACGCCGGGCCAGAATCGAACGCGCCACCCGAACTTGCGGGTTTGATAGCACAGGTCGATGTCCTCGGCGTACACAAAGAACCGCTCGTCAAGCGAACCGACTTCGTCCAGGCACGCGCGGCGAGCGAGGAGAAAGCTCCCCGTGACCCAGTCCACGTCCCCCTCGGGCGGTGGTTCATTCGACGCCAGCGCTGCTGTTTTCTTCACAGTACCAACAATGACACGTCGGCAACTTGCCATTGGAGTCGGGAACTTGGCGGCTGATTGCTGAAACGTCCGGTCACGGTCGCCGTTTCGGTGCATCACACCGAGAATCCCCACTCCAGGGTGGGCATCCAGGTATTCGACCGCTCTGCCGATTGCGTTTTCGGTTTGCACGGTGTCGCTGTTCAAGAAAAGCACGTGCCGTCCCCGTGCCACCGCCAATCCCTGGTTGTTCGCGACCGCGAACCCCAGGTTTTCCCTGTTCAAGATTAAGCGAACGTCCGGGAAACGGTCCGCTAACTTCTTCGCGCAGTCATCTTCTACGGATCCATTGTCAATCACGATGATCTCGAACTGAACGCCCGCCGTATGCTCCCTTACAGTTCTTATCGCCGCGGACGTCAGCGCGAGCGAGTTCCAGCACACGAGGATAATCGAGACGTCGATGCGATCGACCGAGACAGAATGCACATCGGTCACGTTCCTTGCTCCTTTCGGTTGAAGACCACGTCTCTCCACCTTCCATCAGCCCACACCGGCCCCAACGTCCGCCGCCGGCACCCGGCGACACCCAAGGTTCTTGATGCCGTCGAGTCCAGCGCCGTTGGGCACCTCACGAACCGTGGGTGAAACTTTCGTACGAGCGACCCTCGCAAAGAGCGTCGTGCAAGGCTCTCCTTGCTGATGCCGGGTTAAAGCACTCGGCGCCGGCCGACATCCCGGCTGCCGCAATCTGGGCGGCGAAGCCTCGGTCAGCCATTAATCGGGTGACCGCGGTTTGGATAGCCGCGGGGTCCTTATCCGCGATGTAAACCGTTGCCCCCGGGTGGTCGACCGCCCAACGAATAGCCGAACTGTAATCTGGGCCCCACACCAGGATCGGCAAGCCGATCGCTGTGTAGTCGGCCAGTTTGCTGGGAAATAAGGTCGAGATATCAACCCGCTCCCGAGGGTCGAACGAGGCCGGCAGGAACAGGATGTGAGCCGTCTGACCAACCCTTTCACCCATCCCGGCCGCCCCAAAGAATCCACGGGGCCGTACGTTCGGAAGATCCAATTCCCACATCGCTAAGTCACCGGCCGTCGCTTGCGTGTAAAGGTGCAGGTATCCCCCAAGGGCCACCAATCGGGCTGCCATCTGTCGCAACAGGTCGGCTGTGCCGCGTAGGTGGATGTTGCCGCAGAATGCGACCACAGGAGGACCGTCCCACAATGGGCGGACCCGAAGGCGCGTCGGCGGGCTGTCGTCTCCCCTGGGCGGATAAAGCACCGCCCCGTCGACTCCGTACCAGTCCTCGTATCTTTCCGTCATTCCCGGGCTCACACAAAACCGGGAGTTTGCAGCCCTGTACACCGGTGCCATTACCCGCCGACATCCCCACCTGACTAAGTCCCATGCCCGGCCCGGTCGGCGAAACGTCGTATAGCAAGGCCAATCGTCGAAGACGATCAAATGCAGTGGAAGCCTTGCCCGACGAGATGCTTCGGCGGCGGCAAACCACAAGTACCAGTGCGGGACCGTCACAATTGCCTCAGCGTCGAATTCCTCCAGCGCAGCAAGCACGCGGTCTGCGTGCCGGCGCGTCCACGCCGACATCACGATCGGCCACGCTGGATTAAGCCGGTTCCGAATCAGTCGAGGGATTGTCAGAGGATAGGGTCGGTAAGATACCCCGGGCAGGAGCATGGTCGGGTCCGCCGCCGCCTGGGCGGGGTCGTACACAACGAAGAGTCGGTCCGCTGGATACTGGGCCAACAGCCTGTGTAGCAAGAGCGGCGAGCCGGACGTCCTCTCGACCCCAAAGTCCACGATGACCGCCAACCGGGAAACACGGCCGCTGATCTCCCGGGCGCACCTACCGACCGGCCCATCACAGAGTGATCACCGAGAAGACTTCGGCTCGGCTCTTCGGTGCGTCTAACAGTGCGCGGGCGTGTCTCGTTCTCGCCAGGATACTCACAAGGCAAGCGGCATCACCTTTCCCGGTACTTTCCCGAAACACTGAGCGTTCATGTCGAGGCAGGGGGGTTCATCTCGCAGAACCGAAGTCCGTCGTGGGTGCCAGTCAATTGCGCCAGGTGATCGCCCGGCCCGGATACGGCTGGCGGCGAAGCCGGACTTTCCAGAGAAGTTGCTTAAACCGATTCGGCAGCGGGTCGGTTGGATGCTTTCCTCGAGCGGTGAATAGCACCGCGTTGGAAAAGGCGTGCCCGTAATACAATTTCAGCAGGTAATCAGTGGTTACGCGCCGGGCTGGAATGAGGTGAGTGAGTTTGAGCGACTGAAACACCCCACAGCCAAGGCCCACGTCGCACGCCGTCAGGTTGATGTCATAGTCCTGGCCGGATAGCAGGGCCTGCCCTCTCCGATCGAGCAAGCGCCGCAGGCGGCATGCTCTCGTCTGCCGACCAAACTCGGCGACCACCTCTCGTCGCACGCACAGCCCGGCTCCGAACGGGTGGGCGTCGCTCCAATTGGTCAGGTTGGTCCAGGAGTCCTTGTCAGCGGTTCGAAGGGCAAGCGCCCCCAGGTAGGGCTTCAACTCGGCTGGCGGCTCGACTTCGAATTCCGGGACGCACCGGCCTCCCCACGTGCCGAGGAACGGATACTCTCGCTCAACTCGCAATCCCTGCTCTAAATAATCGGCACAGAGAACGTTGTCGTCATCCACGAAGACCAGCACTTTCGCGGCCGCCTCGGCGATTCCGCGCAGCCGGGCCGGGGTCAGACCCAGTTCGTCCTCTCGAATATGCCGGCCGTTGGGGTGCCAGCCTATGTCACATCGCTCGACCAGTGGTTCATCGCTGGCGTTGTCTACGAGAAGTAATTCCCAGCAATGACACGCAAGCGTCTGGTTTCGAAGAGCGACCAATACTCTTGCGAGGTAGTCGCTCCGCGGGTTATGTGTGCAGAGAATCACAGAAACGGCAGGCGGGCCCATGGGCACTTCGTTCACATCGCGCGATAAGAGAGGCGACAATAATAGTCACGTTCCCTTGGGGGGCGGAGACCACAAACGGCGCATCCCTGGGTAAAATATCCAAAGAGGCGCTCTGACAAGTAAACCGGGCGTCAGCCTTCGACCTCGATAGCAACACCAAACGGCTTGTCCCATATGCCGCCGAGCCGCCCAGTGCCTTCCTTCATTGCGGTAAGCGTGGAACAGAATCTGATTCAACTCCCCTAATCGTGCGTCGAAATGTTGCCTGAGAGCCCTGGGGACGTTCAGGCGGATGATCTTGAGACCGTGGATCAAACAGGTTACTCCGGCCACAAAGCTTTTGGACGACCAAATGCCTCCAAAGTGCATTCTGTAGGTTGAGAGCGGTTGATTAATGAAACCGATTCGTCCACGGACCGCGTGTAAAAGGAACACCGGGAGGTCCACAAAATCCATGCCCATGACCCAATCAGGCACTCGGGGAAGGACCCCGCGACGGCACATCACGGTCGGCGTCAAGAGAAAATGGCGGCCAACAATCAAATCGTGCGCGTCAAATAGTTCAGGCTGTTCTGTAAGACTGTGACTTAGGGGTTCCTGGCCGTTCATGCTGTTGATTTGGCAAAGGTGCCCCGAGACCGTGCACTCCGGATGACATTCCATGAACGCCACTTGGCTGGACAGTTTTTCCGGCGAGTGCCACCAGTCGTCTCCCTCGAGAAGGGCGATGTATTTGCCCGAACAGGCCAGCCACACCCGACTAAAATTCGCGTTCATTCCCACGTTTACAGGCGGGTCAAGACGGCGAAACAGTCCCGGGTGTGCTCGCTCATACTCATCGATGATGCTGGCCGTCCCATCAGGCGAGCAGTCGTCGCTGATAACGATCTCGATGGGAAAATCGCGCCGCTGCGCGAGGACGCTATCGAGGGCTTGCGCGATAAACGAGCGGTGGTTGTACGTGATCATGGCGACACTAACGAGTGGTGGCGCAGTCATAGTCGCTTGCTCACGTGATGGCATCGTCATCGCGAAAGCCGTGGCCGCACGTCTTCCGCTTGAGCGAACGCCGTACGGATGATACTGCAGATCGTCGAAACTGTATCAGGACCAATAGCAGTACCGGTCGGCAGCAGCAGCACTCGGGCTGCGACCAGGTCCGAGACCGGCAGCAGCAACCCCGCGTGCGGATAGAGCGATCGGTACGGTTCCATCCGATGGCACCCCGGCCAGAAGTACTTTCGGGCAATCACGTTTTCGGCCCATAAGGCGGATACCAGCTCGTCCCGATTCAGCCGAGCCGACTCGGCATCGACCTCGACAACCACGTATTGATCGTTGCGTTGCTCGCGACCACTGAAGTGGAAGAGCTTGACACCCGGCAGTCCGGTCAACCCGTCTCGGTACGCAAGCCAGTTGCGCCGGTTCGCCGCGATGATCGCGTCGATGTGTTCCAGGTTCGTCAGCCCCATCGCGGCAGCCACCTCGGTCATCTTGCCGTTGGTTCCGGTGTAAACCACGTCGTCAAAGCCGACAAACCCGAAGTTCCGCATCAACCGCATCTTCTTCGCGAGCCGATCGTCGTTCGTCGTGATTGCCCCGCCCTCCAAAGTGTTGAAGAATTTGGTGGCATGAAAGCTGAACACTTCCGCGTCGCCATTGTTCCCGATCAGGCGCCCCTTGTGGGTACAGGCGAACGCATGTGCTGCGTCGAACAGGAGCCGGAGGTTTCGCCGACGGGCCAACTCGGTCAGCGCATCCACATCGCACGCCTGGCCCCAGAGGTGAACCCCAATAATTCCACTCGTCCGGGGCGTAATCATTCGCTCGACCGCATCCGGGTTGAGGCTGTGAGTATCCTCCCTGATGTCGGCGAACACCGGGGTAATTTGCTGCCACTGCAAAGCATGGGCGGTGGCGATGAACGTGTAGCTCGGAATAATGACCTCACCGGTTAGGCCGAGCGCGGATCGCGATCTCCAGGGCGACAGTACCGTTGCAAACGACCACACAGTGGCGCACCCCAACATACGCGGCGAGCCGCCGCTCCAGTTGCTGAACGAACGGCCCGTCATTCGTGAGCCACATCCGGTCGAGCATGTCCCCGACCCTGGCCAGGAACGATTGCCGGTCCCCGACGTTCGGCCGACCGACGTGCAGCTTTTCGCGGAACGCAGGACTGCCGCCGAGCACGGCGAGTCGTCGGGACGGTTGACACAGCGACTGGGTCGTCGGCGCATCATGTATTGGAATGACCGCGTCGATCGGAGCGATGTTCATTACGTTATCCCCTCGCCAAGTCGGTCAGCCACTTACTTGGGCCGGAAGTCACTGATCAGTACCAACCCGGCAACGGTCCGCGATCGTCAGCCAACCAGGCTCGCCCCACAGTGTGCCGAGATCCTCGGCACTTGGCCCCATATGCTCTTATTCCACTAACGGCCGAGCGAACAGGACCGTCTCCTCACGATGGATTGTGAAATGATCGAGAAACAACTGATAAGTGACGTCTAATGTTCGGAGAAATGCAGGAATAGCAACGAAATCGTCAAGGCTGTGGTACAGCGAAACAGCCAGCAAAGGGCGCATCCGGTTGAGAGTGTGTTCCGCTCCCCTCAAGGTCCGCAGTTCGGCCCCCTCGACGTCTAGTTTGATGAAGTCGACACGCTCAAGTCTGTTTTGATCCACGAAGTCGTCAATCGTGAGCGCCTCGACAGACAGGTCGCCCCGCTGTTCCGCCTGGTTTAGCGAGGTTCCCGGGCCACGCAGTGAAACGACAGCCGCTGTCCCGAACGATCCCATAGCGCTTTATTGACCACGCTCACACATGCACTCAGACTCGGGTTTATCTCGAGATTTGCCTGGAGAATCGCCAGATTATCAGGGACGAACTCGAAGCAGAAGACGTGACCATGGCGCTGCACGAGGTGAGAAAAGTAGAGAGCCGTGTCTCCCCAGCATCCACCTCCATCAATGACGACATCACCCGGCTTGGCCGCGATGGATGTTCCATTTTTCTTATACCGATATTGCTGGAGCAGGAATGTATTCAGAACATTGAGGCGATGGGCGTGGAGTCGAAAAGGAAACCCCTCCGTCGCCAGATCATAGAGATTTAGGTGCCCATCCAGCATGTCGATGGGCCTGGTGTGTCGTTCACGCAACAGATCTTGTTCGACGCGTTTGGCCGTGCTCCAATACCGCGGCTCGTTCAACGGCAGCTTAACCTTACGGCTGCCCAGTCCCAGGAATGCCAGAACCGCGACTAATACGGACCGCGATTCTTCGTCGGCCAGTGATCGATAAAGTTCACCGAGGCCCTCTACACGACATAGCACCTCGCTCATGCTCTGGCTCATCGACTCCGACTCGTGTGCGTTCACACGGACGAATCCGGCGTGCCGAGCCGACTCAAGGAGCGCACATTCTTGAGTCTGCGGCGCACGCCGCGATGTCGGCCTCCCAAGATGTCCGGGAACCGGTACGGATCACTGTTGTCATTATATGTGTTTGCGATATTTCCCATGACCGCCGTACACAATGCACCTACAAATGCTTTATCTGGCATTGGAACCGTTCCTACACACAGAGACAATCGGTGTCCGTCTGCACTTCAGCCTCAGAGGCCCTCCATTCTGGCGACCGATGCCCTGCCGACTTGCCGCGGCTTCGGCGTCGGCGTCGGTCATCGCCCGGACGAAGTCGGCCGCCATGTCCGTCCACGTGCGGCGGCGCAACTGCTCCGCGAAGGGGAGCGTCATCTCCCGAGATGAAGCCCTGTGATTATGCCACGCAAGTAGCCGCTCACAAAGCTGTTCCGCGTCTGGAGGGTCGTCGAGAAGCAGGTCGTGTAGCTGGCTGGGTAAGCGTCTCCGCAATGCCGGCACAGCGAGTGACAAAGGCGGGCAGCCCACAGCAAAGCGCCTCATGCACGCCCTGGCCATAGGGCTCGAAACGAGTGGGGCTCACAAACGCATCGACCGCGGCCAAGAGGATTGGAATCTCCCGTGTGAATCCGAGCAGTCGGATGTCATTCTCCAGCCTGGACTCGGCAACGCGGCTTCTCCAGTAGGGAAGGTCGGGCCCTGTGCCAGCGACGATCAGCGCCGCGTCCCAACCCGCGTGCGTGCGGCATCGGCGCCACGCGTCGAAAAGCACATCGAAGCCCTTGCGGCGGTCGATGCCAAGTGCACCAACGAAGGCAACCAAGGGCCGGTCCAGCGGTAGTCCCAGGAATTGACGCCCGTGATACCGCTCGCTGTCGCTGGCGGGACGAAACACTTCCGGATCGATTCCATAATAGATCGTCTGTACGCGCCGGGTTCGATTGAAGTGCCGGCGATTAACCGAGCCTTCATCAATTCTGAATCGGTGACGACCAGGCGTGACTCGCCCACGGCTAGCCCTTCCCGACGTTGATCACGCCTCCGCTTCCACCGCAACCACTTGCGGCGTGGCAACGAAGGCCGCCCACGCTCGGCCATGGGAGTATTGTGGACGTAATGAACCCAGTTCACGTCATTCCAGAGGCAATTGCCTCCGTTCACAACGATGGTTCCTCCCACACTCGCGATCTCCTTG
>CAWHKI010000091.1:0-11736 GCA_963829765.1 uncultured Isosphaeraceae bacterium
GTTTATTGCTACCTGGAAATAGCCCAGCGAAATATTCGAGTTCGCGTCGACCGAAGCGCTTGTGATCGGGACAAAGCTAATCACATTCGAGCCTGTCACACCGTCACTCGACGTTGAGGCATCGATCGATCCGGCTGTGCCGTAAGTGAGAATTGCATCGGCGGTGGCGCCTGTAGAGGCACACGCGAAAAGCCCTAGGGCGATGACCGCGGTTCGCAGTCCTGACCACCCTTGTGTCATGCGCATCTTTTTCTCCTGAAACGGATGGAGATGGTGGACGAGAAAGGATGATCGCAAATTCAGCCTCCTTGCCCAACGTAGCCGGAATTCAACCGTGAATTCCATCGTGGCGAATCCTGGGAGTGAACGAACGGCCGGGAAGATAACCCGATGCCGGAAAGTTGTAAACAGAACTTTAGAGCTTTTTGAGCGAATCCGCCAATTTTTTTCAGGGAAGGCCAATGCACGCGTGCAATCGCTCACAGCATGGTGAGCGGTGGATTGAGACATACTCAGGGCCAATTGTCAGTGGGACGGATTGGCAATCCGCCCTACGGGAGATTTGCGTCTGCCGCTTGCCTTACAACATGGTGAGCGGGTCGACGTCGATCGCCAGCTCGATGCCGCGAGGGGCGGGCTGCTGCCCAGGCACCGAGCTCGCCAGCACTTGCAGTGGCCGCGCGTTGGGACAGCGTAACTGGAGGTGGAACCGAAAAAGGTTGCGAATTTTGATAATCGGCGCCGGCGCCGGTCCGAGGATGCGGACCGATAAATCAGCCGCCGTTCGCAACGCCGCTGCGAGGTCGTTCATGTAGTTGGAAACGGCTGTTTCTTCTGGCCCACGCGCAATCAGGCGTACAATCCGGCCGTAAGGGGGCACCCCGTATTTTTCTCGCTCGGGCAGTTCACTTCGGGCGAACCCCTCATAATCGTGCTTGACCGCCGAGCGAATCGCGGGGTGGTCCGGCGAGTAAGTTTGGACGAGCACCCGACCGGGCCGATCGCCGCGGCCGGTGCGCCCGCCACCTGCGCCACAAGCTGGAAAGTTCGCTCGGCGGCCCGGAAGTCCGGCAAATGAAGCGCTGTATCGGCGTTGACGACGCCCACCAAGGTGACGTTCGGGAAGTCCAACCCCTTGGCGATCATCTGAGTGCCCAGCAAAATTCGGACCTCCCCTTCTTTGAATGCAGTCAAGACTTGCTCATGGCTGCCAGGCGAGCGCATCGTGTCCGAGTCCATCCGCCGCGCGCTGACGTCCGGAAACGCCGTGTGGATCTCACGCTCGAGCCGTTCTGTGCCGATGCCGCCGTAGTGTAACGCTGGCGCCCACAGTTCGGGCAAGCCGGCGGGCATGCCCGCTCGGCGTCGCAAGTATGGCAGATCAAGGTGTGGCGGCTTTTGTGATAGGTAGCGGCCACATCGCACGCGTGGCACTTGACCACGGAGCCGCAGCGGGGACAAAGGACGAAGGTATGAAAGCCGCGCCGGTTCAAGAGCAGGATGATCTGCCCGCCTTCGTCCAATGCGTGGGCCATGGCCTGACGGAGCGACTCGCTCAGTCCCCCCACGACTACCTTTTCATTTCGCATATCGATGATCTCGACCTCCGGCATTGGCCGATCGCCAACCCGGCTTGGCATCGCGAGCCTGGTATACCGACCGCGCTCGGCGTTGCGCCAGCTTTCGAGCGATGGCGTGGCCGAGCCGAGAATCACGGGGACTCCCTCGGTCTGCGCTCGCTTGACAGCCACGTCGCGAGCGTTGTACCGCGGGGTCGTTTCCTGTTTGAAGCTGCTTTCGTGCTCCTCGTCGATCACCAAGAGTCCTAACCGGCGGGCCGGGGCGAAGACCGCCGAGCGAGCGCCGACGACAACCTGGACCTCGCCCGAGGCAATGCTTTGCCAGTGGCGATGCCGTTCGGCGTCGCTCATGTGGCTATGAAGGACGGCAACCCGGTCAAACCGGCGGCGAAACCGGCGAATTGTCTGCGGCGTGAGGCTGATCTCAGGTACCAGCACAATCGCCTCGCGGCCGTGCGCCACCACTTCCTCGATGGCCGCCAGGTAGACCTCGGTCTTGCCGCTGCCGGTAACGCCATGTACCAGGAACGTCGCGAAACCGCCGGACGCGATTGCCGGTAGAATTCGTTCGAGAGTCATGGCCTGCTCGGCGGTCAGTGTCGGCCGCGTCGGCGGCTTGGCCGCCTCTGGTCGCGGCGCGGGCATGCCCGAGGCGTCCACAGCAGGCGCTTGTTCGGCCGTCGCCGCCGGGGCCGGCAGCCCGACCGGCATTCGCGCGCCGGACCGTGTGTACCAGCCCTTCTTTTCGCAGCCCATGGATCGGCACGGTCGTGCACTTGGCCATGCGGCAAACGTCGGCCACGGTCAGCGGGTCGTCGCTTCGCGACAATACCTCGAGCACGGCGGTCTGCTTGGGAGGAAGTCTGCGTTGAGTATCTCGCGCGCAGGTCGGCCCGGACCTCCTCCGGGATCATCAGGAACGTTCCGATCCGCGTCCCCGCGTGCCTCTTCACCCCCGCCGGTACCACGGCATCGAGCGCCTGGCCCCACGCGCACGCGTAATAATCCGCCATCCAGCGAGTCAGCGTGAGCATCTTGTCATCGATCAAGGCAGCGCGTCGAGCACCTCGACCACGTCTTTGATTCGTGCTGGATCGAGATCGCCCGGGGCCGAGTCGTCGACTCGCACGCAGTAGCCGACCTCCAGGCGATCGCCGCGCCCCAAAGGAACACGCACCCGCTGCCCCGGCTCGATAATCCGCTTGAGCCGCCCCGGCACACGATAGGTCAACACCTGCTCGATCGGCCGGTTGAAGACCACACCGACGAACGGTCCCTCGGCCAGCTCGGTCGTGCTCCGTGATCCCGAACCAAGCCTCCTGATGTGTGCGGACGTTGCTGTCATGCTCGTCGGCACCCGCGTGGCGTGGGCCGGAATCATCGCTCACGAGATCATGCGCCTCATCATCGGCTTTTGAGTTGATCCGGCTCATTCGCGGGGCTTATTCCCGAGGTTGCCTTCCCTCAATGGCTGCTCTTGCCGTATTCGTGCATGACCCCTCTGGCGTTGACAATCATCGTCGTTCGGACCTATCGTCGGGATTCGTCCAACTGGAGTTGATCGCGAGCTTTGATTGTCGTTGGTTTTTCGACGTTTGTCCACATTGTCTGTGACGGGCGGCTCCCTGGTCCGGCCCCGGCGGTCCTGTCATCGTGAAGAGGGTGTTTGGCCAATGCGCCTGGGACTTTTTGGCGGTACGTTTGACCCGATTCATTTCGGGCATTTGATCCTGGCCGAGCAGTGCCGTGAGGCGTGCGCACTGGACCAGGTCTGGTTCGTGGTCACCGGCGCACCGCCCCACAAGCGCGGTGATCGGACCGCCGTGTCGCACCGCCTCGAGATGGCCCGGATCGCGATTGCCGGTCACGCGTCGTTCGCGGTGTCGGAAATCGAAACCATGCGCCCGGGCCCGCACTACAGCGTCGAAACGCTGGAAACCATCCGGCGCGACCAGCCGGCTGATGCCCTGTTTTTCCTGATCGGCGCCGACAGCCTGGCTGACCTGCCTTTTTGGCGGGAACCTGGGCGAATCGCGCAACTGGCCACGATCGTCGTTGTCAACCGCCCGGGCCTTGAGGAAGTCGACCCGGCGAAACTGCCCGACTTCGGCCCGGGCGCTCATCCGCTTTTGTCGGTGACGATTCCCCCGATCGGCATTGCCTCAACAGACCTGCGCGCACGGTTGGCCGCAAGCCGCAGCATTCGCTACATGGTTCCCCGCGGCGTCGAGGCCTACATCGCCGCTCAAGGGCTCTATTCGCGAGACCAGGGTCGATGAACGCGGCCCCGCTGACTTTGACCCGCGCGAAAGCGCCGAGGGACCGGGCCATCCTAACACGGCTAGGCTTTTCGATTCTGGCAATTAACGCTAAAGTACAAAGATCACTACCCGGTGGTGAAACGGTATCACAACAGGTTTTGGTCCTGTTTTTCCAGGTTCGAATCCTGGCCGGGTAGCTCTTAATATTTCATTTTGGCTGCGCCAGGATCGGGAAAACCTTCGTCTGGAGACCGCCGGTGACGTGAACAATCCCCTGATCGTCGACGAACACGTTGACTTCGCTCCGGACGCCAAACTCCTCGAAGTAAATCCCCGGCTCGATTGAGAAGCAAGTACGCCGCAGGACAAGGCGCTCGTCGTGAGTCTCGAGGTTGTCCATGTTGGCGCCGTTGCCATGGACCTCCTGGCCGATGTTATGCCCGATCCGGTGGATGAAATTGGCCCCATAGCCGGCGGCGTCGATCACGCGGCGGCCGGCGGCGTCGACCTCCCAGCCGTGGAGCGGCCGGCCCGCCGCATACGCCTCGCGCACGCTGGCAATCGCCGCGTCGCGGGCACCGGCCACGATCGCGAAGATCTCCGCATAGTTTGATGGAACCACGTCCCCCACGAATCCCATTCGGGTCAGGTCGCTATAAACCGCGCGGGGACGATCAAGCTTGGCCCAGAGGTCGACCAGCACCAAGTCGCCCAGACCAATCGATGCGTCCTTTCCCGCGACCGGCTCGTAGTGGGGGTCGCCACTATGGGGGCCCACGCCGACGATGGGCAGGCTATACGTGGTGAGTCCATGGCGATGGAAATGGTCCATGATGGCTGACTGTACCTCGGTCTCTCGGACGGTGCCCCCCGACGACACACGCTCGGCGATCAATCCCCATGCCACGCCAAAGGCGGCGCAGGTAACCTTCTCGGCTTCAAGGTGCATCTGCCACTGTGAATCGTCCCACGTCGCCTCGAATTGTTGGATTAAATCACCCGATGAGACCACCTCGACCCGACAGCCTCGAATGAGTTCGACGGTTCCCGCATCCACACGCGAAACATAGGGGTTGCTCACTCGTGGGGCGTACTCCATGGCGACGCGGCGACTGCCCGCGAGAAGTTTGCCGACTCCGGCCTCCAGATCCTCCCAGCGCAGATAGACGGCCCTTTCCCCCGGAAGATCGTCGAGTGCTGCCGTTTCGATGCGATGAACGAGCTTGCGTGGCTGTCCCCGCGCCGGTACGAAGTAGAAGAACCTTCGAGTTCCCGCGGCTGTCTGATCAAGGCCCAGAACGCGCCTCGCTAGGATGTTGCTGCCGCGGAAATCATAGAAAAGCCAACCATCGAGCCCAAAGTCACACAAGCTCTGCTGTACGGCTTTCAGATTGAACATGTCTCTACTCCGGTTAGAGCGGCAAATACCACAGTTTAGATTTCAAATCCCAGATTCCAGAATAGGAGTTTAGCGATCGTCCTGGGCCTTGCCGGTCATGGGGACAAATTGGACAGGGGCGAGGACTTCTCGTTTGTACCCAGTCGGGGTGCGTGTGATCCGGACCAGGTCTTGCACGCCCCGACCGATGGGAGCCACGAGCCGTCCGCCTGGTTTGAGCTGGTCGAGCAGCGGGCGCGGGACGTCCGTGGGGGGCGCGGCCGTCAGGATGATCGCGTCGTACGGACCTCGCTCGGGCCATCCCTCGTAGCCGTCGCCGATCCGCACTTGGACGTTCCGATAGCCCAGTTTGCCGAGCAATTCCTGGGCCTTCTTGCCCAACGCGGGCACCACTTCGATCGTGTCGACCTCGGCCACGCACTCCGCCAGAACGGCCGCCTGATAGCCCGAGCCTGTGCCGATCTCGAGCACTCGCATCTTCTTGGTCGGCTCGATGAGCTCGGTCATCCAGCCGACGATGTACGGCTGCGAGATCGTCTGGCCCTCACCGATCGGCTGCGGCTCATCGGCGTAGGCGCGTCCTGCGCCACATCGTGGGTACGAACCGGTCCCGCGGTATTTTCCGGAGCGCGGTCAGGACCGCTTTGTCCTTGACACCGCGGGCCTCGATTTGAGTCGCGACCATTTCGAGCCGTCGCTTCCGCTGCATCTCGTCCAAGTCGGGCTGCCAGGATGCCGGTAGTATCGAAACGGCAAACATGGCCAGGACAAAAAACGCGGCAGGCAAAAACGAGCGGAACGATCGTGATGAGGACAAACACACGGGTCCGTCTCCACTTCACAATGTGCGAAGACAGCGAGGGTAAGATTTTGCTTCGTCAGGTTCTCACGGATGCCAATTATAGCCGGGGGACTGGGAAAAAGGCGCTCAATGAAAATCCCTCGAGAGATGGCCGAGCGTGGGTAGTTGCGCGGTCACATCCTGCAATCGGTCGACGATCAAGTGTGTCACTCCATCCTGCCGTTGCAAGAGGCCGGTTGCAATGACGGCCCGGGCCTGGTGGCCGATGCGCCGGTACTTTTCCCACACAGGAAGCCAGACAATCAAATTGGCCGTGCCGGTTTCATCTTCGATCGTCATGAATGTCACTCCCTTGGCGGTTGCCGGCCGTTGTCTCACGAGCACAAGACCGGCGACTCGATAACGCCGGTTGGGTTTCAACGTTTGTAATGTGGAGGCCGGCACGACCTTTTGCGAATCCAGGAAGCTGCGCAGTGGAGCAAAAGGATGGCCGCGGAGCGACAACCCCTGGGCATGGTAATCGTGGATGACTTCCTCGGCGGATGATAGCCGCGGTAAGGGGGGCGGCTCTTCGTCCGGCAGACCGGCGAGCAGAGGCTCTGTCGCGGTTGGGGCCAACGACATCCAGTAGGCCGGTCGTCGTGTAAGACTAAGCGAGCGGAATGCATCGGCCGACGCCAATCGGGAGAGAACGGCCGTCGTGAATCCAGTGCGTGCGACGAAGTCGCCATATGAGGTGTAGGGGCCGGTCCTGCGTTCCTCTACCAGCTTCTCCGCCGTGGCGCTCGCGAGTCCCTTGACGGTCCTCCAACCGAGTCGCACGGCAAGGTTGTCGTCTTCCTCGCGACGTTCTAGCGTGCAATCGCAATCGCTCAAGTTGACATCGACGGGACGGACTTCAACACCATGGCGGCGAGCGTCGGCCACGAGTTGCGCCGGCCCGTAGAAACCCATCGGCTGGCTGTTTAAGAGTGCTGCCAGGAAAACCGCGGGATGATGGCACTTGATCCAGGCGGAGACATAAGCGAGCAGGGCGAACGACGCCGCATGCGACTCTGGAAAACCATATGAGCCGAAGCCTTCGATTTGCCCAAAAAGATTACGGGCGAATTTCTCCGAATAGCCGTTGGCCAGCATGCCGTCGATGAGCTTCTGTCCAAATTGTTGGATGACCCCGTTGCGCTTCCACGCGCCCATGGCACGACGAAGCTTGTCGGCTTCGCCGGCCGTGAAACCGGCCGCCACGACCACCAGCTTCATGGCCTGTTCCTGGAATAGCGGGACGCCCAGAGTTTTCTCGAGGACCTCGCGTACGGCTTCGCTGGGATATTCCACTGGCTCGTCCCCGTTGCGCCGCCGTAAGTAAGGGTGGACCATCTTTCCCTGGATGGGGCCGGGACGAACGATCGCCACCTCGATCACCAGGTCGTAAAATACCTTGGGCTTTAAGCGCGGAAGCATGCTCATTTGGGCACGCGATTCGATCTGGAAAACACCGACCGTATCGGCCCGCTGAATCATTTCATACACGGCGGGATCTTCGGCGGGAATGGTGGCTAACGTCCATAGTTGGCCGGTATGTTCCCGCAAAAGATCCAGGCAGCGCCGAATCGCCGAGAGCATTCCGAGTCGCCAGGCAATCGACTTTGAGGATGCCCAGGGCATCGAGGTCGTTTTTATCCCACTCGACGACAGTGCGGCCGGGCATGCTGGCATTTTCGATCGGCACGATTTCGCACAACGGCAGCCCGGGTCAAGATCATACCGCCGACATGTTGCGAGAGATGGCGGGGAAAGCCGAGAATCTCGGTGACGAGATGGATCAATTGCCGGCCCAGTCGGCAGTTGGGATCGAGGCCCGCCTCAGCCAGGCGAAGGAGCAACTCGTCGCCAAGCGTGGCATGACCGATCACCTTGGCCAGGGCATCGACGCGGTCCAGCGACAAGCCGAGGGCCTTGCCGACATCACGGACGGCGGAACGCGGCCGGTACGTGATCAATTCGGCCGTCATGCCGGCGCGGTCGCGGCCATATTTCTCATAAACATACTGAATTACTTCTTCGCGGCGCTGATGTTCAAAGTCGATGTCGATATCGGGCGATTCGTCGCGATCCTTGGAAATGAATCGCTCGAACAAGACGTCGATTCGATCTGGGTCAACGGCCGTGACGCCCAGGCAATAGCACACGGCCGAGTTGGCCGCCGAGCCGCGTCCCTGACAGAGAATTCCCGCGGTGCGAGCGAAACGGACGAGGTCCCATACCGTGAGGAAATAGGCCGCGTAATTGAGCTCTTCAATGATCGCCAGCTCGCGCTCGATCAACTGCCTTACCTTGGTGGGAATGCCGGCGGGATAACGCTCATTCGCTCCGGCCCAGGCCAGTCGCACAAGATAGGAAGAGGGCGTTTCGCCGTCGGGGCATAATTCTTCTGGATATTCATATCGTAATTCATCGAGTGAGAACGTGCACCGGTCGGCCACCTCGCCGGTGAGCGAGACGGCGGAAGGGCACTGGGCATAAAGCGAGAGGATTTCGTCCAGGCCCAAGAGCCGCCGTTCACCATTGGGAAAGCGGGCCTCGCCTAAGAGAGCGACGGTCGTCTTTAGCCGAATCGCGGTCAATACATCCTGAAGATAACGCCGCCTGGCGTCGTGATAATGAACATCGCCGGCCGCGATCAGGGGCACGCCGGCGGCGTGGGTTGCTCGTTGCCACTGGTGCAGATTTCGCGTATCGGCAAGGTCGCGATGGAGCTCGGCCACGGCATACGTTCGATCAAGAAAGACTTCTCGCCAGCGACACAATTCGCGGGTCAGATCGCTGGCGAACGGTAGTAACACGCCGATCAGTAAGCCGCTTGAGTGCTCGGCGACGTCGGCGAAGGCGAGGCGGCATTCTCCCTTGGGTGCCTGACGGCGGCCTCGAGTCAGAAGGCGGCACAGCCGGCCATAACCGTGGCGATTCATTGCCCAGAGCAAGACAGGGGGTGAATCGACAAGGGTGATTTCCGCTCCGACGATCAGTTTCAGCGCCGGCGCCTTCGCCGCCACGTGGGCGCGGACCACCCCGGCCAAACTATTCCGATCCGTGACGGCCATCCCGGCATAGCCTAACGCGGCTGCCCGGGAGACGAGCTCGTCGGGATGAGACGCTCCTTCCAAGAAGGAGAAGTTCGTCTTGCAATGCAGCTCGACATAACGGACCGGGGGTGTCACCGTGGCCGAAGGAACCTGAAAAGGCGCCGGCACATAAAGTTTGGAGAATGGTAATTCAGGCATGAGACTTCAGTCGAAAAAGCCATGCAAGAACCAGCGGCCCTTGCGCCGGTCGCGATAAATCCATACCTGGGTTCCGTCTTCCCATTCGACGCGGTAATAATCGCGCTCGACGTCCCGCGCTCGCCACCAGCCTGTCGCGATTCGCTCTGGTCCCCACGACCGAACGATGAGCAAGTTTTGTCGATTCCAAACCATGCGGAGGGGCGGGCCCTCGGGAACAAGCGAGGTCACATCAATCGGTAGTGGCTTCTTCAATAGTCGAAAAGGCCGGCCGCGAGACTGTTCCGGAGACAATGGGAAGCTGTCGTTTTTCGAGGGCTGGGCGCTCGTCCACGGTACGAGCCGGACGACGTGTTCCGGTTGAGGGTCGGTAACGAGCTCGGCTCGAAGCACGGCCTTCGGCTCCAGGCGGCTGCTGAGTCGCTCCACAAGGGAATTGAACTCGCGGCTAGGTTTCGATGCGGTATCATCCCCAAACCAGTGCCCCTGAACCTGTTCCATGCGACCGAGCCGTGTCGCGGTCCAGCGAACCCCGATGACGCCCCCCGACCACGTCTGTCGCTCCAGTTGGAGCTCGGCGAGCTGCGCGAGATGCCGTTCGTCGCTCGAAGGTTCGACCAGCCTGATATCGATCTTGATCGGCTCGTTCTCGCCCCAGATTTCCAGTTCACACTCGAGGAGACCCATCCCAAGGCGCCCGGCGAGCGACAGTAGTTCCCGGAGCAGTTGCCGGCAAACGAGGTCGACGGAAAAGCGGTCCTCCAGCGGCACTTCCCACTCGCGGAAGGCGGTCAGCGGCTCCTTGAGCCGTTCGCAGACGAAGGTCTCGGGCAGCAGGCCCAGGGCCTGGTCCAGGCGCGTTGGCAAGATCACGCCAAACCGGCTGGCCAGTGTCTCGCGCGGCAGCCGAAGTACATCGCCGATCGTGTGCAGGCCGAGGGCTTGCAGTCGCTCGCGGACGGCTGGGTTCAAACGCAACGCCGCTACAGGAAGGTTCGCCAAGGCTTTTTCTTCATGCCCCGCCGGCACCAGCGAAAGTTTCGAGACATGAGCGAGGGCCCAGGCGGCTCCTACCGTGCCGGCCAGTGCGAGGTGAACCTCATAACCTAGCCCGCTCCAGTAGCTGCGTACCGCTTCGAGGAAACGCTCCTCTCCATCCCAAAGATGGGTGCACCCCGCGACATCGGACAATAATGATTCGGGCTCTGTGCTCTCTTCCAAACCAACCAGAGGAGAGAAGCATTGAAATTCGATCGCGAGTCGACAGAGCGCGGACCGGTCGATGGCGGTATCGGCGGGAAGGAAGACGGCTTTGGGCAGCAGGGCCTTGGCCTCGGCCAGCGGTTGACCGATCCGCACACCCAAGCGTTCTGCTTTCGCGCTGCATGCAAAAACAAAGGGACGCTGGTTTTGGCCGGCGAACAGCACTAAATGACCCTGCGTGATTCCGGGAGGGCGAGGCTTCGTCCAAGCCGGATGGTGCCGCGGCTCGCCAGGAGGCTCGCCCTCCCAGGATCGTGCAAAGGCGTTTAGTTCAGACCGGTTAAGCTCGGGTCGCTCGATGCTCAATCGTTGAATTGGCCACCGGGGGAACCAGACACACAAGACCCGTGGCATGGTCGATCTCCCACGTTTGGGGACAGCCTCCGAGCCCGCCCCGGCGATAGAGCACCTCGATATTCAACCGCCTGGTATCACCCTGGCCTCCAGGCGCCGGCGTGACCAACAATCGTAAGTCGGCCCAGATGGGATCTCGTTGCGCCTGAACCGGCCGGAAGAACAAGCCGACGCCTCCCCCTACTTCGGCCGCCATCTGCCAGCGGCGATGAACCCGCGCGGGGACCCGTCGATCGACCCAGGCCCAGGTGGCCGACACACCCGGACAACGCAGGCATTGCTCGATCGACCAGCATGTTTCCTGCATCGTGGATGGGTGAAGAACCAGTATCTTGTTCGGATTCATGCCCCAACCCGATAACGCCGGGAGATAACACTCCCGGGCCGAGTCGACCACGACCCATAGATCCCCGCATCCGGCAGAGAGCGCGAGGATTTGCAAGGCCAGTGTCACCGCCCCTGCGCCCTCACTCGCCACCAACCATTCCGCGATGCCCCCCGGTCGCACGGCTATCTGCGACCATAAACCACGCTCTTGGGCAGGTTCAGCCGAGGACGATCCGTTCTGGAAAGAGAACAACCCCAGGCTTGATCGAAGCTCGTCGACCACCTGCCGGACTCGGGGTCGCGGGGTGCTCATGGCTTCTGTCATGGGCCTCTCCTGACAAAAAAACGATGACGAGACAGGCGTATAGTATCCGCCCGTACATAAGGAGTCAACGTTTCCTGCCGAATCCGGTTATTTTTCTTCTTTTTTGCGGGGCTCGTCGGCGAAAAGGCTTGGTGTCCCACAGTT
>CAWHKI010000092.1:0-13692 GCA_963829765.1 uncultured Isosphaeraceae bacterium
CACCGAGCGGGTTTTCGGGGGAGAGCGATAGGCTTGGGTCAGCTTGATTCGAGATCGTTTCAACCGCGGATGAGCCGAGGAAGTCGACGATCTCCTGGAGCGTTCCGAGCGTTCCCACCTGTTCGGGCCCCGCGGAGGGACTTTGGGGAAGTCGGTCTTGGAGTGCCGAAAAGATCTCGACCCGCTTGATCGAGTCGATGCCCAGATCAGTGTCAAGCCGCATGTTGAGCGCGAGCATGTCGGCGGGATAGCCGGTCTTGTCCGCCACGATCTCCAGGACAAGGGCGGTGAGGTCCGCACGGCGGTCGCGAGATGCCGCGGGTGCGTACGCCAGCGGCGTGGCCGCGGCTCCGGCATCGGGCACCCCTGGCCGACAAATTCGACGATGGCTCTCAGAGTGCGGAACGAGGCGAGGAGCTCGGGCTTGAGTGCGGGCAGCCCGGGCAATCGGTCTTGCAACGCGGAGAGGATTTCCACTCGCTTGATCGAGTCGATCCCCAGATCGGCGTCGAGCTGCATATCGAGATCGAGGACTGAAGCGGGGTATCCGGTCTTGTCGGCGACGACATCGATCAGGATGGCGGTCGCCGACTCACCGGAGGCGGTGGCTGGCCCGGTGATTGAGGCCGATCGTGAAATTGGAGGCGCCGGTCTATGGACGCTGGAGTTTCCTGGTGAAACGCCGTTGGTGTGCGCGGCCGCGGCGAGAGCCGGCGGTTGGGTCGTTGACGGCGCGAGCTCGGTGAAAGTCGGCCCGGCATCTCGCGTTTGAGCGGTGACGAGCCGCTCCGGCTCGCGCGGCGTTCCCTCTGCACCAGGCGCGGCCAGCAACAACGATTGTTGCTGATCGAGCAGCCTGAGAAAGATCTGCTGCGTCTTCTCTTGCCCTTCCAGAAACTGCCGGTGCAAGGCCGCCGTCTGTTCGGCCAGACGCTCCAGTGCCAGGAGATTGTCTTGCGCTTGCCGCAGGGCCCGAGACAAGTGGACGCCCGATGTCGAGGCGACTGCTGGCGATGGGGTCAGTACGGCCACAGACGCCGGTTGTGTTTCAACCACTCGCGACCGGTGATCGCGTGAAGCAGGCTGGCCGTTGGATTGGTGCGAGTCGATCCGCTCTGGCGAGTTCATGGGCAGGTCAATTGGGTCGGAGGGGGGCGCCTTTGGTCTGGCGTTGGCGCCGCAGATTTTGACGGTGAGTCCGGAAGTCTTCAGAGCAGCTTGCGGCTCATGTGTTCCTTCATCCCATCGAGTCAGTTTGACAGCATACCCAACCGAGGCCAAGGCTGCGAGCGAGCAGGCAAGATCGTACAGGTTGCCGTGCGATCCGCTTCCGGCGTCGACGGCGAGGGCCAGATGATCGCGGCCTTCGAGGATGGCGCGAACCAAACTTGTGAGCTTCGCACTGGGACCGACTTCGAGAAAAGTGCGTGCCCCCATACGATACATGGCTTCGATCTGAGCGACAAACTCAACCGGCCGGGCGAGCTGCGCCCGCCAGCAAGGCGCATGTGGCGTGGGGTTCGTCTGGATACGGTTCGGCCGTCGCGTTGGAAAAGACGGGAACTGTCGAGGCGGCGACAGAAATCGACACGAGCTCTTCGGCAAAGGCCTTTTCGGCCGAAGCGACGGCTTGGCTGTGGAACGCCGCGGAGACGGGCACCGGGCGGGTCGTCAGCCCGCGATCCTCGAACAATTGCTGGGCTCGCTCGATCTCGGCGGCCTGCCCCGACAAGACGCATTGCCGTGGGGCGTTCTTGTTGGCGATCACCAGGTCGAGTTCATGCTCGCTGAGCAGTTTAGAAACTTGCTCGAGTGGCGCGAACACAGCGAGCATCGCGCCGCGGCCCCCTTGCTGGGCACACTTCGCCATGATGTCACCGCGCCGCTGCGCCAATCGCGCGAACGATCGATCATCAAGCCGGCCGGCCGCCCGCATGGCGACTAACTCACCGAAACTATGCCCCCCTGTGAGATCAGGGCACACACCGAAATCTTCCAGGATGTGCAGCAGTCCCACGCTCAGCGCCCCGATCGCGGGTTGCGCGATTTGCGTCTCTCGAAGGGTCAGTTGCTGGCGACTCGCGAGCGGCTTCATCATAAGCCGTGGGAGGGTAGATCTGGTCCGAAAGAAGCTTCTGCTGGTCGTCACGAGCCTCGTTCGCCAGGGCGAGAGCGGCCTGGATTCGCGGAAACCGGCAAGCCAGCTCGCGCAGCATTCCGACATACTGCGATCCTTGCCCGGGGAAAAGCATGGCGAGTCGGCCGGGGGCGGGCCCTGTGCCCGCGAAGACCGCCGCCTTTCCGTGAGTTCCGGGAACGGTTCCAGCCGTGGCGGTTCGCGCGCGGGATCGGTCGACGACAACGATTCCAGTCTGGCGCGAGCGGCCGCGCACGCCGTAGCGAGGTCGTCTCCCTGCTTTTCCACGACCAGGAGCAAGCGGAACCGGTGGCGGCTGTCGAAACTGCTCGCGACTTCGCGACCCCTCCGCCCGAACCTCGTTCCAGTCGCGCATGTTTTCCAGTGCGTGCAGCGAACGCATCGATATCGGCAACAATCTCGCTCGAAAAAGCGAGAATCTGAATGTCGCCGTCCCAATCGATGCCGGGCATTTCGGGATCGGCTTCTTCGAGCACGCAGTGAAAATTACTGCCGCCAAAACCGAACGCGCTGACGGCCGCGCGGCGCGGATGGTAAGGCCGCGGCAGCCAGGGCCGCTCGAGAGCACTCAGATAAAATGGCGACGTCCCGGCGGCAAGCGGCTCGATCGGCCGGCGAATCTTTGATGTGGGCGGCAATACTTTGTGATAAAGCGCCAGCGCGGCCTTGATCAGCCCGGCCGCGCCCGCGGCGGCCTTCGTGTGGCCCACCTGCGACTTGACCGACCCCAAGGCACACCACGAGCCCGCGGGCCCGGCCGCGCGATAAACCTCTTCGAGCGCGGCCAGCTCGATCGCGTCGCCGACCTTGGTCCCGGTCCCATGAGCCTCGACCAGCTCGACCGTCGCCGGGCTCGCTCCGGCTAGCTCGTAGGCCTGCTTCAGCGCCTTGACCTGCCCCGCGGCCGCCGGGGCATACACCGCTTGCCCCTTGCCATCGCTCGAGCTGCCGATCGAGCGGATCACCGCGTAAATCCGGTCGCCGTCGCGCCGCGCATCGTCGAGACGCTTGAGTACCAGCACGCCCAGACCCTCACCCAGGATCGTCCCGTCGGCATCAGCGTCAAACGGCCGCGCATCGCCCGTGGGCGAAAGGGCTGGCGTCTTGCTAAAGCACATGTACATAAAGATGTCATTAAATGTATCGAGCCCGCCGGTCACGGCCAGGTCGCACCGGCCGGCGGCCAGCTCGAGCGTGGCCAGGTTGACCGCGCCTAATGAGCTGGCGCAGGCGGCATCGACCACGCAGTTGGTGCCGCGCAGGTCAAGGCGGTTGGCGATCCGTCCGGCGGCGACGTTGCCGAGCAAGCCGGGGAACGAGTTTTCCTGCCAGCCGACATAGGAAGACGCGATCCGCTGGACGACGTCTTCGGTGGTCGCCGGGTCGACGCCCGCCGCGTGCAGGGCACGCCTCCAAATCGGGTGTCCCAGCCGGGCCCCCAGGGGAATCACCAGCTCGAGCGTGCCCGTGACGCCCAGGATCACGCTGACCTTGTCGCGGTCGAGCGCGGGGTTGTCGAGGCAACCGGCGTCGAGCAGGGCCTGGCGGGCTACCATGAGACCGAGCAATTGGGTGGTGTCGGTCGCCTCGACCGAATTGGGGGCGATACCGAAGTCGAGCAGCGGGAAATCGACGGGCGTGAGAAAACCGCCGCGATGAGCGTAGGTGCGGTCGGCGGCTTTCGGGTCGTTGTCGAAATAGTCCGAGACTCGCCAGTGGGATTCGGGCACTTCGATGATCGCGTCGATGCCCTTTGCGAATATTGGCCCAGTAACGTGCCAGGTTCTCCGCCTGAGGAAACATGCATCCCATTCCGATGATGGCCACCGGAACCGGAGGCGAGAGATCGGACGAATTCAAGTCTCTACCCTTTCGAACGTCGTTGGAGGCCATCGCGGGCCGCGGGATTTTGGTGGCGCCGGAAGTTCGCGAGGATGGTGGTATGTTAGGATAAGAGCAACCGGTTCTCAATCTCGCAGAGCTCCAGGGGCGCCAATCGGGGCACGCCGCGAGGCAAGGGGATGCCTTGAACGCTCGGCGATCCGTGCGCGGGTCAAGACCGCCGCGCCATACAGAATATTGATCGCGACGGTCGCCACGCGGCGGTTTTCGGGCGGCTCGAGAAACGATCCGCGAACCCAGTCATTGAAGGCCGCCATGGCCGGCCCGCACCAGATCTGGTAGTCGACGGTTCGCGACGGCTCGCCGCTGTTGGCCCAGTGCGACGACATCCCCAGATACCAGCGAAACACGAGCGCCATCTTTTGCTTGGGATCGCGAGTTCGCGCGGTCGATGCGCGACGGGTCGCGCTGCTGAAAATACTCCTTGGTTTGTTCCCAGATCGTTTCCAGCGGAGCGCGGAAAGATCGTCTTCTCGATGTTCGCCCGCTCGGCCAGCGGGAATCTGGTCGAGGCCGTCGTACGCCCGATAAAACTCGTAAAGCTTGGCGGCCCGCATCGCGAACAGCGTGCCGCGCTTGAGAACTTGCACCTTGACCCCCATCTCGAACATGTCCGCCGCGGGTGCCATCGCGATATCCGATTGTTGTGCCTGTGCGAGCATCCGCCGGACACGCGTCGGACGTCGCTGCCTCCACGCACGACTGATTGACCGAACCGGTCACCAGGTAGGCCGCGCCCATCGCCAGGGCCGCGGCCGCCGCCCACGGAGTCGAGATGCCGCCGGCCGCCCCGACGCGGAGCGGCCGATCATAGTTGTACCGCTCCGACATCGTGTCGCGTAGGTTGAGCATCGTCGGCAGCATGACGATGGCGGGCTGGTTGTCGGTATGCCCACCGGAATCGGCCTCGGCCGTGATATCATCGGCCATCGGGAATTCGCGTCGCCCACTCCGCTTGCTCGGGCGTGACCGCGCCGGTGGCGACCAGCTCTCGAAGCATCGCGGCGGGCGGGGGAGCCATGAACTTGGAAGCAACTTCGACCCGCGAGACCTTGGCGATGATGCGGTTTGTCGCGACGACCGCCCCGACTCGTCGCGAGCCAGGCCCGCCACGCGATAACGAACCACCGGCAACGTCAGGTTGAGGAACGCCGACGCCTCGACCAGCCGCACCCGCCGCCGAAGAAAGAGATCGACGACGGCGGCCTCCAACTCGGGCTCGCCAGGGCTGTGGATCAGGTTCACGCCGTAAGGGACCGAGTCGCCCAGCAAGTGCTGAATCCGGTCGATCGCCCGCTCGACCTCGTTCAAGGGGAGCCCCGCGGCGCCGAAGATCCCTAGCAGGCCCCTTCGCCCCATGGCCTCGACGATCTCGACCGAGCCGATCCCGTTGGCCATCGCCCCCGACATGAGAGCGTAGCGCAAACCGTGATCCGTCCGAAAGCTCGCGTCACCGAGATCTTCAAGCCGACAGGCCGGCACGCGCACGGCCACCTCGCCGTCGCCATTGGAAGCTGGCACCGGCTCTTCGACCAGCTCGAGGCGCCCCGACCGCATCGCGATCGCGAATGATCTGCCAATGAGACCAAGCGCTCGCTCCAAATTCTCAGCGGTAGACGAGGCCACAACCACGGCGTTGCTCCAAACTTCGGCAGTCAGTCTAGCGTGGCAGCATTAATGCAAGCAATTTGATTGGTGTGCACTCAGTAATCGTTATTGCCAACTCTTCCACCGAAGCCTCGAAAGAGCAAACGCTCTGACGGCGGCGGGGACGCGGGATTGGCAACTTAGATCGTATCTTGGAGTATTGGACGCCCTAGGAGGAATATCTCTAGCCTCGCATGGAATCGCGGCGCCCGCACGCCCGCCGCATTCTAATCCAGTTCCGTTTCTTCGGTCACGGTTGAGTAGCGTAAGCGAAAGTGGGGAGCAGGAACAACCGGAATCGGCTCCGTGACAATGGCCTCGGTGATCAAAAACGGAGCAAGCCCTCGAAACGCCCGCTGGGCGATCGCCTTCAATCCCGCCTGGGTCAAGAGCTCACGAAACCGTCCGGCCGAGGCGTGGTGCACGTCCCCCTCAACCGCGGCGACGCAGACGTCGTAAATGAACCAACCCCATAAGCTGTCACGGTATCCGTCGATAATCATCAAACGCCCGCCCGGCCGCAACACCCGGCGCATCTCCGCCACCGCGCGATCCTGTCGCGGATAATGGTGAAAGCTATTCGCGCAGGTCACCACGTCGAAGGACCCCGAAGCGAACGGCAAGCGTTCGCTGTCCCCTTGAACAGGCAGCACATGCCCTCGATGCACCCGCCACCGCGCCTGTCCTTTGGTCAGCATGTCGGCGACCAGGTCAACGCCACAGACTTCCACGTGCGGCAAGGATGCCCTGACCTTGGATGCAAACAAGCCCGTTCCACACCCAACGTCCAGCATTTTGATCGATCGTTCACCGGATGCCTCGCGGATCCGCTTGATCAGCACGCGGTGTGAGGGCGCGAAGAGGAGCCACTGAAGAATGCTTCGGTCGTAACTTTCGCTCCACGTGGTGAACTCCCGGGCTACCTGTTGCTTGTCGTAACTCATTGCCGTGGCCTCCTTGCCTTGTTTGTCCGATGTCAGTGGTCCGTGGTCCGTTGTTGGCTCTGTGATCGCGCCGCGCTAGGTGATGCGGGCCGTGGGCATACTCAGTGCGCTCTCGCCGAGCGCGGCCAGGACGCGAGCCCGACAACGGACAACGGACCACTGACAACGGACAATTACCCAATGTTGGCTCCCGCCGCAACCCGGAATTGACCGAGATGCCGATGAACTCGCACTTTACGTAGAGTGTTGAAAAAAGGGTCGCCCGTGCCTAAGATCCCTTGGTCGCCGAGCCGGTTCCCGTTCTCATCGAGCAGGCGATCACTCATCCGCCGTGTGAGGACGACTCTCAAAGAGGTGCAATCGCGTGCGGCCTGTCCCAGTGTACCTCGACAATCACGCGACGACTCGCACTGATCCCAGGGTCGTCGAGGCGATGATTCCTTATTTCACCGAGATTTACGGCAATTCCGCCAGCGTTTCCCATCGTTTCGGGTGGGAGGCGGCGGCGGCGGTCGAGCTCGCACGCGAGCGAGTCGCGCAGGCGATCGGCGCGGAAGCCAGAGAGATCGTCTTTACCTCCGGGGCAACGGAATCGAACAACCTCGCCATCAAAGGGGCCGCCCGGGCCGCGGTACGGCGGGGCAAGCATCTGGTGACGGCCGTCTCCGAGCACAAGGCGGTCCTGGACCCGATCAAACGGCTGGCGCGAGAGGGTTGGCAGATCGACGATCGTTCCGTGTGACGAATATGGAGGCGTCTCGGTCCAGGCGGTCGCCGACGCTCTGACGGAGCGGACGGTACTGGTTTCGATCATGGCCGCCAACAATGAAGTCGGCACGATCAATCCGATCGCGGAAATCGGCAGGCTGTGCCACGCAGCGCGGTGTCATTTTTCACACCGATGCCGCTCAGGCTGTCGGCAAGATCCCGCTCGACGTCCAATCCGACAACATCGATTTGCTCAGCCTCTCGGCACATAAGTTTTACGGGCCTAAAGGGATCGGCGCTCTTTACGTCCGCCGGCGCGATCCCCAGGTTCGGCTCGAGCCTCTGGCTCGACGGCGGAGGGCACGAGCGGGGGCTCCGGAGCGGGACGGTCGCGGTGCCCCTCGTCGTCGGTCTGGGCGTCGCCGTCGAACTGGCGGTTCGCGAACGCCCCGACGAAGCGATCCGGCTCCTCGAACTACGCGAGCGATTGCATGCGGGCATCGCCGCACGTGTTCCGGCAGTCCGCCTCAACGGTCCACCCGCCGATCGCCTTCCGGGAAATCTCAACCTGAGCTTTGCGGATGTCGACGGCGAGGCCCTGATGATGGCGATGCGCGACGTCGCCGTCAGCTCGGGCTCGGCCTGTTCCTCGACAAACCCCGAACCGAGCCAAGTTCTGCTGGCGATGGGGCTCGATGAAGACAGTGCACGCGCCAGTCTGCGATTTGGCCTGGGCCGGTTCACCACGGCCGAGGAAATCGATTTCGCCATCGAGGCCGTGGCCGCAAGCCGTCGCACGGCTTCGCCGCAAGAGTGTTGCCTGGACGGCTCAGGATGGGGCATGATTTGACTTCACGGTATGATACATTATCAGTCTGGGTGCTCCAGAATCGACTTTCAGAGTTCCCTCTCGAAAACAGGAGATGAACCGATGGGCGTGTCACTGACGGAAAAAGCCGCGAACGAGGTCAAGAAGATCATCACCGAGCAAAACCTCCCCGAAGGCACCGTCCTGCGGGTTGGCGTGCAGGGAGGCGGTTGCAGCGGCTTTTCTTATAGCCTGGGTTTCGACACGTCGACCTCCGAGCGCGACCGCGTCATCGAGCTGCACGGCATTCGAATGGTCGTCGACAAGAAGTTCGACCCCTATCTCGACGGCACGGTCGTCGATTACTACGACGGCCTCGAGAAGCGAGGCTTCGTGTTCAACAATCCCAACGTCGTGAAGAGCTGCGGATGCGGCAGCTCGTTCCAGGTCTGATTGTCAGTTGTCCGTGATCAGTTGTCCGTGTATCGCGACCACTCGCCAGCCGTGTCGCGCATACTACGGACGATTGACCACGACATCAGTCAGCGCCGGCCAGCGAGTTGCCGGTTGAGAGTTCCACGATCGTCGTGGCCGCCAGTTCGGCCATTTCGCGCATCGATTGGGTGTCGGTTCCGGCGATATGCGGGCTCAGGACGACGTTGGGCAGGCCGAGCAGGGGGTTGCCGGGCTCGGGCGGTTCGTGGTTGAGCACGTCCAGGCCGGCGCCGGTGAGATGCCCGGAGACCAGGGCGTCGCGGAGGTCCGTTTCGACGACCAGCCCGCCTCGCGAGGTATTGACGAGGTAGGCGCCTGGCACGCATCTTCGCCAGGAATTCGCGGTTGACCATGCCGCGCGTGGCTTCGGTGAGCGGCAGGTGCAGGCTGACCACGTCCGAGGTCGCCAGGAGGTCGTCGAGCGGTAGCCGCTCGATCCCGTGCCGCTCGTCGAATTCGGCATGGAGAAACGTGTCGAACGCCACGACTCGCATCCGGAACGCCAGGGCGCACAGCGCGACCGCCCGGCCGATGCGGCCCATGCCGATCAATCCCAGCGTCTTGCCGCGGACTGGCGCGACCAGAGTGCGATCCCATCCCCCCGAATGAATCACCCGATCGTTGGGGACAATGCGCCGCACCAGGGCCAGCAGAAGGGCCATGGTTTGCTCGGCGACGCTTTCCTGGTTGGTTCCCGGCGTGATCGTCACGGCGACCTTGTGTGCCGACGCGGCCGCCAGGTCGATCAGGTCGTAGCCCACGCCGGTCCGAGCGATCGCTCGCAGACGCGGAGCGATCGCGAACAGGTCGGGCGTCATGCGTTCGCCGCCGGCCAGCATCGCGTCGAGCTCGGGAAGGTGGGGACGAAGCTGTGCGGCCGTCAACGAGAAATCACCAACCGGGTCGATCAACTCGAAGCCGGCATCGGTCAGAATCTGCCGGAATCGGCCGGGTTGGTTGCGAAGTAGATAGGGGCCGATCAAAACTCGGGGCATGGTCAGCTCGGCGAGAGTAGTGGTTATCGATTGCGGAAAATCGAGCCGCGACGGCGCGCGGACGAGCCGCCGAGGCTGATCCGCTACGATCAACCACCGCTCTTCAGCCCGAGGCTCGCGTTCGCCACGGTCCACTGAACTCTATCTTCGCAACCGGACTCTTTGCAGCAACCTGGCATGTATCTGGTATGATGGCAACACTCGATCGCTGACAGCCGGAAAGTCGTCCCGTGAATTTCTGTGATCTATTTTTAGTGAAGCGGTCTCATCCCGCCGCGCGGAAAGCGTGCCATGGGGGTAATGAAGTTCAGGCTTCCTCCGAACGAACCGGCCGAACGGGCCCCCGACTATCGCAAGGCATATATTACCGGCCTCGATCGGACCCCGGGCCGTGCTGGCGGTCGAGCTACGAAATGGGCTGATGAGCTGCGTGCAAGGACACGCCTGAAAGCGGGCGTCTGTTCGTCCCCTGGCCCATCGAGGGGCATGGCATGCCGATCGTGGGAACCGGCACACTCGCCGAACGGGCCTCTCCCTATGTGCTCGCGGTGGAGCTCGCCCGGGGCAAGCTCAACGACATTCGCAACCAATTGTCCGATTGGCTGCACATGGGTCTGCGGTCGACGCCCGAATTGGATAAAGCGCTGGCCGAGGCCCACCATTCGTTTGTTCGCTGTGTCACGTCCGACCGATCAACCCGAACATCTGCAACGATGCCGCCCAAGCGTGTCTTCAGTCGGCCTCCCGCGCCGGCGATCTCTTGACCGAAGCCTACACCTCGCAGATTCTTGCAGAGCCGGCTGGCGTCGACGTCCAGGCTTTCCACGCACGTTGGGCTGTGTCCTGGATGTTCGCTCCCCAGAAACTGCCGGCGGCGATCGATTGGCCGAGCGCCTTCAACACTTGCCACCTGGGGGTCTCGTGGAAGCAAGTCGGCTCCGTCGGAGGGCCAGTATCGCTGGGACCTGCTCGAAGCCCAGTTGACGTGGTGCCGATCGCAGGGCCTGACGTTCGAGGTCGGGCCCTTGATCGATTTTCGACCGGGCGGCTTGCCCGACTGGGTCTGGCTCTGGGAGGGCGATGGCGAGGCGATCAGCGGACTAGCGGCTGATTTCGTTCGCCAGATCGTTGAGCGCTATCGCGGCCGGGTTCCTCTCTGGCACATGGTTCATCGCCCCGGCAGCAGCGAGATCCTGGGCCTGACCGAGGAAGATCAGATCCAGATCACCGCGCAGGCGATTCACGTCGCGCATCAGACCGACCCCGCGGCTCAACTGACGATCGGCATCGACCTTCCATGGGCGGAGTGGACGGGCACGAGCCAATTTCAGCTCGGCCCCCTGCACCTGTGTGATTTCTTGCTCCGCACCGACCTGGGCCTTTCCGGGATCGCGATCGAAATCGCCCCGGGCTATTCCCCCCCGGGCAGTCACATGCGCGACCTGTTCGAGCTGTCGAAATTGCTCGACCTGTACTCCCTCTTGAACGTCCCGCTCCACGTCTGGATGGCGCTCCCCTCGGCCGATGGGCCCGACCCCAATGCCGACCCCCGGGTGCGGGTCGAGTCGGCGCAATGGCCGATTCCGCCCGACGAAGCACTGCAAGCCGACTGGGGAGCGAAGTGGGTCGCGCTGGCCTTGGCCAAGCCGTTCGTCCGCAGCCTGAGCTGGCTGCAATTGAGCGATGCCTTTCCTCATCTCTACCCGCACGCCGGTTTACTGCGCCCCGACCAGACGACCCAAGCCCCTCTTTTCCTGGATGCAGACCTTCCGCAAGGAGTGGCTTGCCTAGCGAGTACCCTGTCGGATGAACTCATCGACGTCGTCGAGCATGGGCAAACGCTCAAGAAAGAATAACGATCCTATTCGCCTGGCGGCAGCGGCGGTTCGCGGAGCGAAAATCGAGCCTATGCCGAGGGCCCAAAGCACACCAGGGTGATGTCGTCGGCCTGGGCATGGTTGGCGGAAAATTCACGGATATCCTGGAGGATCGCCCGACCGATGGAGGCTGGGCCGCCAGACGCCTGGGCCACTCGCTTGACGAGGCGGTGGTTGCTCTGCGAGTCGTACAACTCATCGCCAGGGCTTCGAGCGTCTGTCACACCATCGGAGTAGATCACGACGACGTCGCCCTCGTTTAACTGAACCTCGGCCTGCTGGTAAGCCGAGTCTTCCATGACACCTAGCGGTAGGCCGGAGACATCCTGGCCGACCTCGTCCACGCGGCCGTCGGCGCGACGGATCAAGACGGGCGTGTGCCCCGCTGAGGTCACGGTCAGCTTACCATTTGTTGCATCAAGCACGCACAGGCCGAGCGTAATAAACTTGTCATCGATCCCGGCGGCGCATAGCAGGTTGTTGAGACGAGTGGCGGCCGGCGCAGGGCCCGTCTTCGGTCAACATGCAGTATCGCGTGTCACCCGAAAACTTGGCCATCATCAATGCCGCCGCCACACCTTTGCCCGAGACGTCGCCCACGGCCAGGGCCATTCGGTCGGCGGAGAGCGGGACAAAGTCATAGTAGTCGCCCCCGACTTCATAGGTCGGCTGGTAATGCGCGAAAAACTCGTATCCCCGTAAGGTCGGCACGCCTTGCGGTAAGAACCTCTTCTGCACCTGCTCGGCGATTTTCAAGTCTCGGTTGAGTCGTTCGCGCTCCAACAGCGATTCGAGCATCGAAGCGTTCTGGATGGAGATGGCCGCCTGGCTGGCGACGGCCGCCAAAACGTCGAGGTCGTCTTCGTTAAACTGGCGGCGGTCGCTGGTGTCGAGCTGGATAATACCAAGCGCCTTGTTGTCCGGCGTCAGTAGCGGAACGCACATGACCGAGCGGATCTTCAGGTCGGAGATGGACGCGCTGCTGGGGATGTTCTTGTCGGCGCCGGCGTCTTGACTGAGCACCGCCTTCTTCTGGCCGAGCACGTGGTCGACGATGGACCGGCTGATGCTCGTGGGGACCTCGTCCTCGGGTACCGTTCGCGAAAATGACGTACGTTTTTGGGCCCGGTGCTTAAAGGCTTTACGTACCAGACGCTTGCTCGCGGGATCTTGCAGCATCAGAAACAGCCGCTCGGCGCCGGGAAAGATTTCCATCAGGGAGTCAAGAATCTTGGGGGCGACGGTGTCGATTCGCAACTCGGTCGAAAGACTTCGGGTAATCTCGAGGATGGCCTTGAGCTTAACCTCGGGACGGACCGCGCTCGCCATCGTGATCGAACGCGCAGGCCTCGAGTGTGACGAAATCCGCGTTCTCCTTGCCATCGCCCTCAGTAACCATCATCAGGTCGGCAGTGAGTTCGGGCTGATTCACCTTGCGCGGCTCACCCGAGGAGTACACGAATTCGACGTCGCAGATTTTGATCCGGTCGTTCTCGTTCAAAGGAGACGGCACTTGCGGCATGAGCGCGATCTCGTTCAAGAACGTCTTGTTCCGCGAGTCGAGATCGACCAAAAAGAAGGCAGACCCGACCTTGCGGATCTCGGCATGCCGCCGGCTCACTCCATTGATCGCCAGATTGACGTCGCACTCGGGCAAGCGCCGATCACCGTCACGTTGTTTGTCAAATCGGTGAGCTTACCGGCAAGCTCACCGGTCACCTGCTTCAAGGCCGCCATCTGTGCAGTACTCCGCCACTAAATAATGGTCTTGGGAAGAAAGCGTGGATGATTCTGTAAGTATGGCCCAGACGGACCGATTTGTCTGCTGGTACGCCGAGCAACGAAACGCTTTCGAATCGAGGCTTTATGACGAGCCCGACGTCGATCCGCCCGCTCAATATCATACACTGAGTCACGTCACTGTCACCGCGGCGTGCGCTCGATAGTGATGGGCCGGAACTGAGCCAATTGCTGAATCGGGACCATTGCGCCGGTTGAATCGGGAATGGCCTCGGTTCCGCTGAGACCGTCAACCTGTGGATGCTTCGTCTTGAGGCAACCCAGCATGTGGTCAAAAGACCGGTTTTCAAGCATCAGCACGACGATATGTCGCAGCGCATCAACTCCTGGCGGCATAATTTTCCCCGTGTTCCACTCG
>CAWHKI010000093.1:0-9669 GCA_963829765.1 uncultured Isosphaeraceae bacterium
CGCACCGACGCGACCGGCCAGACCCAACGAGCCAGTGGCCAGCCGACAAGTGCCCCCACGACCGAGCCAAAGGTGTTGGTGATCAGGTCGACGACAGAAGTGGAGCGTTCGGGCGAGAACAACTGGACAAATTCTACCGTACCACTCAGGGACGCCCCACTCAACAGGGCGAGGCCCAGCGTTGCCGGCCAGCTCGAATTTTGCCTGATCCGCCAAATTGCCAGCAGCAATCCCCAGGGGATGAATAAGGCGATGTTGCTATACACATCAGGCCATGACCCCCCCATTCCTCGTATCGGACGGTCCCACAACCGGTGCAGCCTCGACCGAATCATGACGGCCGAGGCTGAAAAATCGAATGGTAGCATCGTGGCGTAAATGATGAATAAGCCCCACAGCACGAGCAAGACGACAGCGATATTCCGCTGCCATGGCCATTGGGCCGCATAGAATCGAAAACGTTTTACGACCACGATTCAGCCCTGCTCGCTCGAGAAATCACGCCGATTCGTTCGAATCAACCTCACACTTCCGCCGTTTTCATCGGAGTGTAGTTCATTTCGTCGCTAAAATGGTAGTGGTCAATGAGCGTGGAACTGCTGTGCGCGTGCCGGGAGACCATTCCAGACGACCGCTGGCTCGATTCAATGTTATCATTGACTATGAACGGACGATGGGGATGGGTTGCCCAAAAATGGCCCCAGCGAATAGCGTCCGATGGTAGCCCTGTGATCGAGCGAATAAGGAATGTCGTCGTAAGGCTCAAGTTGAGCGGAATCCTTACACATTTCGAGTGGGTGATGTGGCGCGAGCTCTACGCGGGATGGAATCATCCATGAGGCGAACCGTAGCCCTGGCCGTGTTGGTAGCGGCTTTGAGTATTTTGATCAAGCTGACGGTCAAGTCGGCGCGCACCGGCGACCAAGCATCCGTTTCACCGGGCCTCGTTGGCGTCGCGCCCTTGGAACACGTCGACAACGCGTTAGACGCGAAGACCAGGCTCACGGCGAAATACGCGACTGACCGGACGCCGGTGCGTGAACTGGTCGGACGAGTGGCCGACCGGTTTGGGCGGAACGCCGAGGCGATCGAACGATCCGATGGTCTGCGCGGCCTGGTCTTGCTCGACCGGCTCGACATGGAAGCGATTTTTCTTTACGAAAAACACCCCTCGGAATTTCACCGGCTGCGTGACTTCCTGGGAGGGGATGCCGCCGCCGATATCCTGCTCCACTGGCGCGAGTATTTCGGATTCAAGCGTGCCGACGACACCGACCGGAGCATCTTGATCGCGGAGATTGCCAACCTGTCGCCGGCCCAGCAACGAATCGCCGCCCGATACCCCAGTTGCCTCCCCTTGATTTTGGCCGATCCCGCTGGCGTCACCGAGTTTGTGGAACGGTGGGCCACCGACGAGAAAACGCTGGCCGACGCGCTGGCAGTGCTCTCGTGCACCAGCCTGGAGCGGGGCTGTCCCGACCTTCGGGCCGCGATCCGAACGTTCGATCGCCATGGACCGCTCGCCCTCGAGGCTTTCCGCCGATACGGGCTCGAGGGGTTCGCGCTGGTGAGTTTGTACGGCGCCATCCTGGAGGCAACCGGCAGCGCTCTGCCTCTCGACCAGGGTTTGATCCTCTTGCGAGTCAACGCGGACTACATTGATGAGCTGCTACTCACGCACCGGCCCGAAACCGTTGCCGGCCACTTGCGGCACATTGCCGCCGCCGGGCTGACCGAAGCGGCCGGAGGAAGTGCCAGCGCGCTGCGACTCTCGGTTGAATATGGCGCGGCCGGCGAGCGAGCTCTCAAAAAAGCCGGCCCCGACGCGGCAGACGTCGTCTTCGGCGATTTCAGCGATGCCACCTTGCGACGGCAGGCGGTGGCCGCTCTCGCGAGCCACGGCTCGATGGCTCTTGCCATGCTCGACAAGTACGCGAAAGACCCCGATTTTCGTGAGATCCTCCGCAGGCACGGGGCGGCGGTGATCCCGGCCATCATGCGATCTGACGCGGGGCCCGAAACGCTGGCTTATCTGGGGGCAAAGAAACGGCGGTCGTTGAGCGAATCACTGGCGCTGGCCGCGTTATTCGCGTCAGGGGAGAATGGCCAGGCCACGATCCGAACGATCACGAACGATGGCCTCGAGCGGGTCACGCAGCTCAATCAGAGCGAGATTCAGTTCTACCAATTCCTTCCTCTCTACGATGTGATCCACCTGAGTAACGTGGTAGGCCGAGGCTACTCGCCGACCACCAGCGAGATGACGTGGGCGCTGGTCGACGGTTGCTTTGTAATCGCTGACGTGCTCAGCCTGGCGGCGATACAACCCGAAGGCGCGATCGCCTCCGAATCGCTCCGTACCGAGGTCAAGGCGGCGGTACGCGAAGGGGCCCGGTCCGCGGGCCGCGAACTTGCCGAGGTCGGAACCGAGTCTGGCGGCAGGGCCTTGCCCGGCGGTCAGCTTGTGCGTGCACTCGAGCACTCGACCGCCGTCGGTCCCGCGGGCTTGTCGCAACGGTGGGCGCGGTGGTGGACCGTGCGATCGGCCGGTGGGTTATACCAGATCATGCGGCAACTCCCGGAGGCCCTGCCCCGGCTCAGCCTCGCCCAGATCACCGAAATGGCCGGACCGCTCGCCGCGAAGGCCGGCATGCGACTGAGTCTTTGGAAACCGGTCAGGCTGCTGAAAGACGGAATGGAAGTCATCGTGAGCATCCCGCCGCGACGCGGCTTGAAATATCTGTCCGCACAGGCCATTCAGGCGGGGGTCGGCGTGGTCGGGTTTCAGAAGATGGAAGAGCATCTGGCGTCAAAACGGCATCGCGTCCTGCCGTGACCATTTACTCCCGCTTGTCCTCATCGGCCAGCCGCCCTTCCAACCGCGTTCGCGCCACGATCATCATCTCATGAAGTTTTCGCTGAAGAAGCTGGCGTGGCGGCAAGTCGGTCAGGTACGACGCGATCCGGATACCGCTCTTGTCGAGGCGAAGCAGCTCGACTTGTTCGTCTCCCTTGTCGGCGCACAGGATCAGTCCGATCGGCGTCTCCTCGCCGCGCTCCATTTCATGCTTTTCCAGCCAGCGCAGGTACAGCTCCATCTGCCCCTTGTCGGCAGCCTTGAATCGCTCCAATTTCAGCTCGACGGCGACCAACCGCCGCAGTGAGTAACCGTTCCCGAATTCCGCTGCCAATTGTCTCGACAGCGTCGAGACTATCTGTCCCCCGTAGGCAGCGCGCTCGGATTTGAGCGTCTCCGTCCGCACTCGCTCGCCGACCTGCCAGTAGAGGAGCACCAACGCTGAGTTCACGGCCTGGGCCACCCCAACCCGCGTTGACTGGATCAACTCTCGCAGTTCGTCAAACAGCAACGCCTGCGCCGAATCGCTTCGCGCGCGAAATGGCGGCGGTGTCAACTTCTTTACCCGTTTTTGAGCAGCAGCAATCTGCTTTCGGGGCATCTTTTAGGACTTTTCCTTGGAACGCGACTACACACTTTGTGACCCGGGCAAACTTGTTTTCCCGAGGGCAACTTGATGCGCCATGATAAGGTACAATTAGAGGACAATGGGCGACTCGTGAGAATCTCCTGCAAGACGAGTCGTCGATCGGCGATCAAATCAAGGACAAGAACCGATGAATCCGTCTCATGATCCGCGTCATGGTCAGACCCCGATCATAACGATCGCGCGCATGATGGCAACCATCATTTTGGTCTTCGCTTTGCCGGGCTTGGCCAGTGCGAGCAAACTGTCGTGGCTGGACGACCTGGTTCAAGAGGTCATCCTCGAAGCGAAGGCCGGCGGCAAGAGTGTGGTACGCGGAGGTGACGGTGCGCGGACCGAGTTCCGCGGCGCCAGCCGGCTTTTCGTAACCCACGAGGCCGATGAGACCCTCGAGCAACTCGTCCGCCGCTCGGACGAGCTCGCCCGAGCCGGCCGGCGGGCCGAGCAGCCCGCGGAAGCTTTGCTTCAGGCACGGTTTTCACGGCTCCTTAAGCAAGACCCGCAAACACTCCGTGCCTTCGAGGCGCTCAAACCGGCTGAAAAACGGCTGGTCGTCGAGTTGGGCGAGACGGCCCAAATCCTGGCACGCCGGTACCCTCATGAAGCCGAGAACATGGTGCGCCGGCTGGGGCCGGAAGGTTTGACCGCTGTCCGCGTGTTCGGCGACGACGTCGCCGAAGTCCTGGTTAAAGAAGGCCCCGAAAGCCTGGGCGTGTTACGCAAAACAGGTCGCGGCGGCTGGTCTTTCTTCATCAATCAGGTTTTGCCACATAAGAAAAAGCTGGCTGCCGCGGGGATCCTGGCTGCTTTCATGGCCAACCCGGAGAAGTTTGTCGATTACGCCGGTCAGGCCACGGAATTCGCCGTTCGCGAATTTGCCAGGGCGGGTATTCAGCTCGCCTCGGCGGTCGGCGGTGGAGCGGCCCGAGGGCTTGAAACCACCATCGGTCACGCCCTCGCCGCCTATGGGCTCAACTTCCCCGCGTTTCGCTACCTCGGCATCGGACTGGCCGGATTGACCGTCGTGCTGGCTTTCCTGGTCGCTGTCGGATTGCCGATCCGGTGGATGATGCGGCCGTTTCGGTGGGCGCTGCTGACGCCCGTGGGTCGAGGGCATTTGGTGCGGTCAAAACCATGAGGAACGCGGTCTTTGATCAGGAGATATCACTCGATGTTCGCCGACGTGGTCGTGGATGACCGAGATGACCTTCATGAGCAACAACCGTAAGGACTTCGGGACAAAGCCGGTCGAGGATGCGCTTAAAGCCGCGGGTATCGGCAAATACGTCGCGGAAACCAACCAATTTCTTGGCTGGTATCGATCTCAACCCTGATCTTGACGATCTTACATATAGTGTGCGCGACCAGCCTGACTGCATGGACCGTGATAACCTCTTTCGTGATGATAGCGGCTCGCGGAGGGATCTGAGGCATGAACAAGAGCAACCGCCGCACGGACCGGCTCGACGCGCTCGAAGGGCGGCTCATCGGGCCGAAGCGGATCGCTCTCTTTGGCCACCGCAACGTGGGCAAGACCACTTTGCTCGCCATGTTTTACCGCCAGGCCTCCAGTGGCCGGGTACCCGGTCTCCGACTAGCGGCCGCCGACGCCAAAAGCGCGGAGTACCTGGCCGAGAAGATCGCGCAGCTCGAGTCGGGCCAGCCCATGGCGGGCTCGCTGGCCGAGACCGAGCTGAAGCTTCGCCTGTATCATGGGCCCGCGCGATTCGAGCTGATCGTCAAGGATTATCAGGGCGAGCACGTCACGCTCGGCAGCGATGAGCCCATCCAGGAGTTCTTCGCGGATTGCGATGCCGTGTTGCTTTGTCTCGACCCCGAAGGCTCGGCCGATCTCGCCGAGCGCCGACGGCGACAGCAGGAAGTCGAAAATCTGCTGGAGCGGTATATCGACCGGTCCGAAGACCTGAGCATGGGCCGGCCGGTCGCGCTCTTGTTGACCAAGTTCGACCGCGTGCTGGCCAGCAGCGAGGTCCGAGGCGAGAGCGCGGGCGTCGACGCTGGTCTTTCAGCCGAGTTTGTCGAGCGATTGGTGGATGAGCGCTATGGCATGACGCGTCACGCACTGGCGGAGCACGCGCCAGAGGGGGCGATTTTCGCGGTGAGCTCATTTGGCCCTTGTGCCAGCGGCAACCGGCCTCCGCTTGAGCTGCGCCCCATGGGCCTCGAGGGCCCGCTGAGCTGGGTCGCCCAGCAGCTTGAAGCCCGCGATCGCGCGGACATGACCCAACTTTGGGAGCTCGCCCCCCGCGACTTGCCCCGCCTCGAGCGCTGCGTCGCCGCCTACGAACGGCGCTACCGGCGTTCGAAACCGGTCTTACGAGTTCCGGGGCCGGATCAAGAAATTGGTGCGTAATCGGCGCCTCCGCTGGGCGGCCCGCGCGGTTGCGGCCGGGCTGCTGGCGATGGGCGCATTGGCCGGATCTGATCTGCTGGCTTTCTATAACGCCTCGTCATTCGAGCACGCCGGCGATAGCTCCGCGCCCGCGGTGGCGAGACGCTGGTCGGAGCTGCTCGAGCGGCACCCCGCGCTGCCGACGTTCTGGCCCGCCCTCGCGCGGCAGGCCCGACAGAAAAGAGCCGAGTGGCAGGTCAAGGCGGCGGATATCCAGGTCGCCAACGGTACGGCCCCGGTCGATCTGAGCACGCGGTTGGAGCAGCTCAAGGATCAGACGCCGCAACTCGCCCCCGCCATCAGGAAGGTCGAGGCCGCCCAGGAGCAAGTCCGTCACGACGAGCGCTGGAAGGCCGTCCAGGCCGAGGCCCTGTCGCTGGCCGCGATCGACGATCCGGCCGCACCGCTGGCGACGATCGACGCATTCCTCCGCGCGTTTCCCGATACCCCCCGCCGCGCCGAGGCGATCGCGCTGGCCCGGTCGCTCAAGACCGAGCTGGCCAACCGGCAGGCCGCGGTCGACCGCAGGGTCGTCGACGAGCTGATCCAGTCGGAGTCGTTACCCAACGTCTCGCTCTCCGACCAGATCGAGCGAGCCCGGCGGTTCCTCATAGATCATCCGGAAAGCCCCGTGCGCCCCGAAGTGCAGCGCCGGCTCGAGAGTTACCTTCAGAGGCTCGACGACCGTGACATCGAGCGGGCACGCGAATACTCGCGGCAATACCCGACCCAGTTCGCCACCCGCATCGAGCGCTACCAAGACTATCTGAAGGAACACCAAACCGGTGGCCGATTCATCAGCGAGGCCGTCGAGGCCAAGGATCGCATCCTTCGTGAATGGGATGCCTACGCCTACCGGCAAGCCTACGACCACGCCGCGGCCCACCCCGACGATGTGGCCGACGTCGCCCACCGACTGCGCGAGTATCTGCGTGATCACTCCGACGGCCGTTACGCCGCCGATGCTCAGCATTACCTCGACTGGTGGGACAAGATCTCCGTCCCCGGCCATTATCGTGTGACCCTGCGCCGCGGCGAGGTCGAGCCGACGGTCGGCAAGTATCTGGCCGGCGGCGCCCCCGATTTAGGGGTCGTCGTCGAGGTCGCCGGGACCGTCTATGGCCCAACGCCCGTGATCCGCGACTCGCACCGCCCGATCTGGGAGTACACTTTTCCCCAGCCGATCACCTGGAAGCTGGGCGACCCGGTCACGATCCGGATCATCGACTACGACTGGTCCGCCAGCGAGATTTACTCGCTTCATAGCCCCGAGGGTGACCCTCTGGCCATGAGGCTGCTCGCTGGTACCATCAAACCATCGAAGGGAGGGAAAACCTCGCTGGTCTTCTCTTCCGATTTTTCGATCCCCTCATTAAGCCACCCCGATTAAGGCGTGCAGCCCGGCGACGTTCGCCCGTGATTCATGATCAACCTGTCGGTAAAAGTACGTTTCGAGCAAGCCGTCTACGGCAGCTTCCCGTTCTGGCATCGCGGCTACGCGGTGCTGGCCCACTCGGCCGGTTGCCGTCCCGAATGGCTGGCGGAGCTGCGCAGCGTATGCGACCGCTGCGGCGAGCCCCCGGCCGGTGTGACGCCGGCGAAGAGCCTCTTCGCATTGCGCCTCAAATGCGGCCCATGGACAATCGTCGGGGTTCAACCGCAGGGACATGACGACCAGGGCCGGCCTGGCGCGCTGGCGTTTCACGCACTCTTCGTCGGGTCATGGGCCTACCGATGGATCGGCGCCGACCCGTTCGCGCTCGCCGGCGCACTCCTTTCCGACTGGAGCTCGGCCGATCGAGATCGAATCTTGCCCGTCCTGACACGGACCGCGATTGAAAAGATTCCCGTCCGCCCCGCCACGGCTGCCTCGAAGGACGATCCGCGACTGCCCCAGATTGTTCAAGCGCTGGCTCGTGGCCGTCGGGTTGTCGTGCAATCGAGCGAGCCGATCGATGAATTGGCACGGAGCACCTGGCGCGCCTTGCCGGGCCTGGTCCGGCGCCGCGTCACCGTCGCCACCTGGGCGTTTGACAACACAAACCAATTCGATCTGGTCGGCCTGCCCAAGCTGGCTGGAACCGCGTTTAATTCTTCAGACTTGATCTTCGCCGCCGAGCACCAAGCGCCCTGACGACAGGCTGATCGCATTTTTTGTGCGGCTCTCCGCAATGTTCCCTCCCCTTGCCCGGGACTGGTCAATCGAGCACGCTCCTGGCATGCTGGAGGCAGAGCGGAAAAAAAGCTAAGCAAACATTCTCGTGATTGAGTTCGAGACAGCCAAAAGAGGGCCCTTCGCACATGAACCCATCGTCGTCGGGGGCCAGCTTTCGAAGCTTCGCGATGCTTGGCATCTTCGCGGTGATGGGAGCGGCAAGCGGCTGCGGAGGCGGACAACAAGTAACGCCAGAGGCCATTGCGCACGCCAAGCAGCTCTGGACGAAGGCCGGCATCCGCGATTACGACTTGGAATGGACGGTCACCGGGGCGCGAAGCAACCAGTACTATGTCACCGTACGTGAAGGCGAGGTCCGCAAGATCGAGTCGCTTCTGGGCGACGGTAAGCGGATCGTACTCAAGCCCGCCGCCACTCGGTTCTACAGCGTGGACGGCCTTTTTCTCACCATCGCCGACGAGCTGGCCCAGCTCAAGACCGATCATCCCTTCGACCAGCCGAAAGAGACCAAGGTGTTGATGCGGTTCAAACCGGACCCTAAGCTCGGCTATCCGCAATGGTACCGGCGCGATGTGATGGGTACGTCGCTGTCGATCGCGATCGACGTTGTGAAACTGATCACGAAAACAACGTCGAAGTGAGGAGACGTCGAGCGGGGGAGTAAATCAACGGTTCACCGAAAAAAGCATTCGGTTGAGCGAGGGAGGCACTTGACGTGTCCACGATACTGAGAAGTCCGCCCTATTATGGGGCGAGCACTACCAACGGCACGGAATGCATTCCGATTAGCATAGAGTTGGTTCGCTTGAACCCTCCTGAGCCAATTCGTGCGCGGCCGCCAGCGAACGAGATAACAGAAGATCTGTTCGCAGGTTTGGAAGCTGCGAATCTTACGCCCGCCGCTAATGTTCTCGCGGAGATGGCTAGAAAATCTCCGCCACCACAAGAATGGTGGGACGAGGATTTTGAGGGCTTTATTGCCGGTGGCTGATAAAAATCGACCCCGCACAGATCGAGAGCATCGGCGGTTTCGTACCTGGCGATAAACTCCTGAAGATCGTTGAAAGAGTAAGGCAAATCCCCGCCGGCGATGAAGTATCCGATCACTGACTACTCAGCGGTCCTTGGTCAGTGGTCCATTGTTGTGACTTCCGCAGCCCGAGCGCTTGCCTTACGTCACGGCCGTATCACGGACGACTGACAACTGACTACGGACGATTCCGGTTCCAAGGCCCATTGGTCAGTCGTCCCTGGTCAATAGTCCGCTGAGGGGCTCACGCTGGCAGTCGCTTCGTGCGATGGCCTTCGCGATGGAACGACGGACGACGGACAAATGACAACGGACGATCCCGGGTTTCAAAGCCCTCGGTGCAGGCAATGCGGCCCCCGGGGTCTATGGCTCCAGGGCCATCGACAGGGCGTCCATGTTTCTTCTCCTTGCCCCCTGGGCGGCGGTGAGCGCGACCTTCCGGCCTCCATGCCGCCGCCGCGCTGGTCCACGTGCGCTGAGGGTCCGCTTTAGGCAGACCGAAAAACAAAAAACAAAGGCTGACCTCGTCGGGCGGCACCGCGCCAGC
>CAWHKI010000094.1:0-14831 GCA_963829765.1 uncultured Isosphaeraceae bacterium
CAAGTCAATGTGGCGCCCGAGACGGCCGATGGCGCGATCGTTGCGGAATAGGGCGAATAGGACACGCACCGCGCCGTCAGTCCGGGACGTAACTGCCTTGCATGGTTGACGTTCTATTCAGGACGGGGTGCCCGCGAGACGCCTCGTCTGAACCATCCCAGAGCCCTCGCTCGCACCAGCGGCGCCGAGGCCGCGGAGCGGCTGCAGCGGCATTCCCACGGGGGACCGTGGGAACGAGGCGAATGGCCCAAGGGTCTTCATTTGCCCGATTGCCGACGGAACTTGCTGGCGGCCCGCCTGTCATATTGTCCAGCATGTCCGATTACACTGCGGGGATCGCCTAGGCATTATCCGAACACCTTATCGAGAAACACTTTGGAACTGAATACCCGCCGTCGAATCGAGCACCGCGCTCGGCGGCGCTTGCCGGGTCCTGTATAATTAGGTAAGATGGGAAGAAATGGAAGCCGAGTGCATTGGCCCAAGCACCTAGTTGTCGGTGCGCGCTCCTAGAACGCTGAGAGTTTGTCGAACCCGCCGTGCCGGCGACCATTTGGGGCGGAAGCTGGGCGAATAACCGGCATGATTTGGGGCGAAGGTAGAGTGTCGAGATCTCCATGTCGGCCGCGGTTCGTCAGATCCGTACCGCTGGCATACACGGCCGCTGGGGCACGTCGGCAGGGCCCTCCCCCGAAAATGGCGCCCGCCATTTTTCTCGCCCTCGGGCGCCAAGAATGTTGGCTGACATAAGAGCAGCTAAATCAATGGCTTGTGTTTGGATCGGGGGGCACGCTCGCCCGCGACGTGCTCCGTACAGGTAATCCGAGCTTGACGAGATCAATGTCGCCAAGGAAGCGTTCGCCCGAGCCGCGGAGCACTTACCAACGTCGGCGATACGGTTGCGTTCGGGCGGGCCGTAGCCATTGCCGCCCAGCCTCTTGCCGGGTCGAAGGGTCGAAGCAGGATTGCGCTGCCATGGGTACTGCACCATTGTCCGAAGATGTGGTATTGTCTATAATACCACAATGGTCCCGTACCAGGTCGTTCTTGATACGAACGTGGTCTTCTCGGCGTTACGCTCGAATCTGGGCGCTTCCTATAAGCTCCTTTGGCTAGTGGGAATTTCCGATCGGTTCGAGATCAATGTGTCGGTACCTCTGGTGTTGGAATACGAAGATGTCCTCAAGCGTCAGGCCGACAATCTTGGACTCACACACCAAGAGATCGACGATATCCTGGATTATCTTTGCTCGGTCGCACGACGGCGTCAGATATTCTTCCTATGGCGGGCTATTTTGCGTGATCCCAAGGATGAGTTCGTGCTGGAGTTAGCCGTCGAAGGGGGCTGCGAATTTGTCATCACTTATAACCAGCATGACTTCTTTGGAATCGAACGATTCGGCCTCCGGACGATGACCCCCCGCGATTTCCTCTGCTTGATCGAGGTCTTAGGATGAGCACACTGAGTTTGCGACTCCCCGAATCGCTGCACAAACAGGTTCGCGAGCTAGCCGCCAGAGAAGGCATCTCGATCAATCAATTCGTCGCGACAGCCGTGGCCGAGAAGATGTCGGCGCTCTTGACCGAGGAATACCTGGAAGCACGAGCCAGGCGCGGAAGCCGTGAGGCGTTCGAGCGGGCCATGGCCAAGGTCAAGGACCGCACCCCCGACGCGAACGATCAGATTTAAGTTTATCGCGGATCGGATCGCTGAAAACGTCGAGTGGCGCCGGCTCATGGATAAGACTGCGAGCGAACGACCTAAACAGGCGAATAACCGGCATGATTTGGGGCGAAGGTAAAGTGTCGAGATCTCCATGTCGGCCGCGGTTCGTCAGATCCGTACCGCTGGCATACACGGCCGCTGGGGCCCGTCGGCAGAGCCCTCACCCGAAAATGGCGCCCGCCATTTTTCTCGCCCTCGGGCGCAAGAATGTCGGCTGACATAAGAGCAGCTAAATCAATGGCTTGTGTTTAGGGGCCTTGGCTCCAGTGACCGAAAAATGGCGCTTTTGCCCTTCGAAAAAGCGCCATTCTCCGCCATTTTTTCCCTCGCGTACCGCCGCGCCAACCTCGACCAAGCCATCAAGCGAATGTCCCTTCGGGCCGGTGCCGAGTTTGCCGCCAACCCTTCACGCTTCGGCCACACCGTTGGCGACATGTCGGCCTATATCCAGGGCTTCAAATGGGCTCACCGAAACGATATCGAGATCCTGGTCAAGTTCTCCCGGCGGTTTATCCCGCTCCACAATTGGGTTCCGCGGCTCCAAGCCCTCGCCCATCAAAGCGGCGGCGCTCGAGTGCGAGGCCAAGTTCACCCAGTTGGAGCGAGAGGTGGGCCACCACGGGTTCCTTGAAGACGTCGTGAACCGGCAGCAGGCTGGGACGGCCGTCTTCGTCGACCCCGACATTTGCTTTTGAAGCAACGTCGAATCCTGGCGGTTCGCTGCCTTGGTCAACGCTACCGGACGATCTGGGAGATCATGTGCGACCGCCGCCCCACAGAGCGAACGAACATCCTCTGGCACGATTGTGACACCCCAAAAAGCGGCGTTTGCCGCTGGCCCGTGACGCCAAGCGGTCCGGGCGGGCGTAGTTCCCATAGGCGGCACGGAAAGCCCAGAAATAGCACGCGCACGGACGCCGCCACCTATGCCATCTATATGCCATCTATGAAGGGGATCGGCAATGATCATGCTGGGCGGGCGCTGGCGTTGCCCTGCTCGTTCCGCGGCCTACGCTGTCGCCCCCGGAAGCGACCGGCTTTTGCCCGCCGCGGACGCGAACGGCGCTGCCGATCGGCCCAATTGCCCTAACCCAAGTAGCTGATTGCTGTTCTGAGACGGAGCCAGGCTAAAAAGCGCCATTTCGCTGAATATTCATGGGGAATTCGTGGCTGAATGGGGGCGAAAGGCACGGGATTCCATGGCTCGGTGCCAGCGCCGGCGAAGTCTCGGTGGCCGGCGGCCAGGAAGACGTCGACTTCGCCGTCATCATGACGTGCCGCCACGACCCACCAGAGTTCCAATCGGCCTCTTCTTTCTGAACAAAATGGGCGCGTCGGGCAAGATATAACGTGCGGTGGTCTGGACGACGCTTTGTGCGAAAACGTTGTTTTACTGGGTCTTGGGTAGACTTTCATCTGTCGAATGTCAACAATAGCGGAGCGTACGCGGTGGCCTGGGCAGGGAAGACGGGTGAGTATGCGTTCCCGTATCGGGAGTGCAGGGCCATCGGTTCGCCGTTTCGAAGACGCCGGCGCTTCCGGCTTGTGCACCGTAGGCAGCCTGAACCGATGAAAATATGACGAGCTTACCCTCGACATCAATTGAGTTATCCGCGCTGGGCGAGTATCTCGACGAGGCGCTACGGCGGATTGAAGAGGCATTGGGTGGCTATTTGCCCGAGGTCGACTTAACCGCTGGCGCCGGATGCCCCGCGCGGCTGGCGTCAGCGATGCGATATGCGGCTTTAGGGGGGGGCAAGCGCCTGCGTCCTGTTCTTTGCCTCATGGCGGCCGAAGCGTGCGGCGGCGAGGTTGATACGGCCCTCCCGGCGGCTTGTGCGCTGGAGCTGGTTCACACTTATTCGCTAATTCATGACGATTTGCCCGCGATGGATGACGACGACCTGAGACGTGGCCGGCTGACTTGCCACCGGGCGTTTGACGAGGCGACAGCCATTTTGGCTGGTGACGGCCTGTTGACGCTGGCGTTCGAGGTCATCGCGCGCGAAGTCCGGCCCGTTTCAGCGGCGCTCGAGTGCGTGCGTATCCTGGCAGAGGCGGCGGGGCCATCGGGCATGGTGGCGGGCCAGATGGCCGACCTTCAGGCCGAAGGCAAGACCGAGGTCGAAGGGGAGCGCAATCAGGAGATGGGCGGAGCCGAGACCGTGGCGACGCTCACGGCCCTCGAATCGATTCATCGCCGCAAGACCGGCGCTCTCTTGCGTGCGCCGCTGCGTATGGGGGGGGTGATCGCGGCTGCCCCCGGGGCATCCATCGAAGCGCTCGATCGTTATGGCAGGGCCGTGGGATTGGCGTTTCAGATCGTCGACGACTTGCTCGACGTTCAGGGCGACGAGACCAAGCTGGGCAAGCGCGTGGGCAAGGATTCCGAGCTGGGCAAATGGACGTACCCTCGGTTCCTGGGCATTGACGGCAGTCGCCGCCGCGCCCGCCAATTGGCCGATGAGGCCGTGACAGCCCTCGAGCCGTTCGGCTTTCGCGCGCACCGCCTGAGAGACCTGGCGCTGGCTCTTTTGGAAAGGGATCGTTGATGAACCAACCGGTTTCGGTGCTCGGGAGAATCCAATCGCCCGCCGACTTGAAGGCTCTCTCCGACGGTGAGCTCGCGCAACTTGCCGCCGAGATGCGCTCCGAGCTCATCGACGTGGTTGGCCGGCGCTCGGCTCACTTCGCCAGCAACCTGGGTGTCGTCGAGCTTTGCCTGGCCCTCCATCTCACCTTTGATTTCACCCGCGACCGCCTGATCTGGGACACAGGCCACCAGATCTATCCCCACAAGCTGATCACCGGTCGCGCGGGCCGCCTGCACACGATCCGCACCAAAGGGGGCCTGATGGGTTACCCCAACCCGGCCGAGAGCCCATTTGACTTGTTCATGACCGGCCACGCCGGCTGCTCTCCATCGACGGCCCTGGGGCTTAAGGTCGGCGACGAGATCTGCGGCGCGTCCGACAGGCGCGCCGTCGCTGTCATCGGCGACGGGGCCTTGCCCTCGGGCATCGTCTTCGAGGCGTTCAACCACGCTGGCGGCCTCAAAAAGAAGCTGCTCGTCATCTTAAACGATAATAAAATGTCGATCTGCCCGCGCGTCGGCGGTTTGGCCGATTACCTCGACCGCGCCCGAATGTCGAGCACCTACAACGACTGGAACAGACGCGTCAAGTCGCTCTTGCCCAGTATTCCCTTGGTCGGCGAGCACGCCGAGCGCTTGATTCAGCAGTTCAAAGATGGCATCAAGGCTTCGCTGCACCATGGCATGCTTTTCGAAGAGTTGGGCCTCAGCTACTTGGGGCCGATTGACGGCCACGATCTCAAGACCTTGCGCGTTTATCTCGAGCGTGTGAAGACGATCGATGGACCAGTTCTGCTCCATATCCTCACCAATAAGGGGCAGGGATTCGAACCCGCCGTAAAAGACCCGGTGAAGTTCCATGCCCCCGCTCCGTTTCAAAAGACAAGCAATGGAGCCGTGCCGCTCAAGACCTCGTCGAGCCGCGCGTATACCGACGCCGTCAGCGACACGCTGTTCGAGGCTTGCCGCCGCGATTCCAGAGTCGCCGTGATCACCGCCGCTATGTGCGAGGGCAACAAGCTACAGAGGATCCGCGATTCGTTCCCCGCGCAGTTTTTCGATGTCGGCATTTGCGAGAGCCACGCGGTGGCTTTCGCCGCCGGCATGGCCAAGGCCGGCGCGCGACCGGTCGTCGATATCTACAGCACGTTCCTCCAGCGGTCTTATGACCAAATCTTTCAGGAAGTCGCGCTCCAAAATCTACCCGTTGTTTTCTGTATTGACCGCGCGGGTGTCGTCGGCGCCGACGGGCCCACCCACCACGGAACCTACGATCTGGCTTACATGCGAGTTTTCCCCAACATGGTCGTCATGGCGCCAGCCGATGAAAAAGACCTGGCGCCGATGTTCGATTTTGCCCTGGGCTGCACCTCGCCGGTTGCGCTGCGGTATCCGCGAGCCAACCTCGAGACGATCGAGCGCGAGGTCCAGCCCGTCGAGCTGGGGCAGGCCGAGATCTTCGAGTGGGAGACCGACGGAATGCTTTTGGCATGCGGCTCCATGGTCGGCAGTTGCCTGCGAGTGGCCGCGCGGCTGCTCGAGCGGTACGGCCTGCGGGTCGGCGTGGTTAACGCTCGGTTCGTCAAGCCGATCGATCGCGTCACGATCGGCAAGGCGCTCGAAGAGTGCGGATTCGTGCTCACGGTTGAAGAAGGGTGCCTGATGGGGGGCTTTGGCTCGGCGGTCCTTGAAGCGGCCAACGACGCAGGGCTGCCCACTCACCACGTCCGACGGCTCGGCCTGCCCGACCGATATGTCATGCACGCCGAGCGCGACGAGCAGCTCGCCGAGGTTGGGCTCGACGTCGATGGAATCTCTCAGGCCGCAATCGACCTGGCGATCGCCACCGGCTGGAACCCTCCCGAGTGGGAAGCTGGCTCCAACGGTCACGATCAAAGGAACGGCAATGGCACCACCACGCTACCCACTGCACCCGGCCCCGAGCGAGGTATCCTGGCCGGCAACGAACCACTTCGCGCCCGATGAACGACTGCCGAGGCCCCCTCATCCGGCCTGGGGCCTCCATTGGCCGATCTGCGGAAGGTCTTGGGATGAGATGCCTTTCGCGATCATCTCGTAGGTAATCCCGCACATGGGGCCCGCGGATTCGCCCGTCGATCCCGTTTCTGATCCGCTCCCGCCGGCCCTTCATCCGGCTTCGAGCCCCTCCCAGTCTACGCCTTCGCCAACCGGGCATGGCCAATGCAGGCACATCAAGGCGCGGGCGCTGCGGTTAGTCATCCTGGGTAATGGGATCAAGCCCGAGGTCCACGTGCTCGCCAAAGCGATGGCCGAACTTGTCACAAAGGCCGGCGGGATTGAGCTGACCGGTGTCGATCTTTCGGCCGACTCGAACCTTTCGTCGCTGCCCGCCGACGTGGCGATCGTGCTCGGAGGCGACGGCACCGTGCTCCATACGGCGCGACGGATGCAAGATCATCCAACGCCCGTGCTCGGTGTCAACGCCGGCCGACTTGGGTTCCTGGCCGACCTGGCGCCCACGGCATTTCAAGAGCGGCTGACTGACCTCGCCGCGTGGAGATTTACGATCGACAACCTCATGACTTTGGCCTGCGTCGTCACCCCGCGCAGCGGGCCCACCCGCCAATTCCGCGGCTTGAACGACGCCGTCATCCGAGCAGCACCGATCTTCCATTTGGTCGATATCGGCCTGTCGATCGATGGCGAAAGCGTAATGACCTATCGGGGTGACGGCCTGATCATCGCCACCCCTGTCGGCTCGACGGCCCACAGTCTCTCGGCCGGCGGACCGATCCTCCCGCCCAACGCCCATATGTTCGTGGTCACGCCCATCTGCCCCCATACGCTCACCCAGCGCCCCCTTGTCGACAGCGGCCACAAGGTCTACGAGATCACACCACAAGGCGAAGGGCCCACGACCATGCTGGTGATCGATGGCCAAGTGCAAGTCCCTTTGCGATCAGGTGATCGGGTTACGATTCGCCGCGGCAAGACCCCATTTCCCATGATCCGGCTCGCGGGGCACAGCTTCTATCGAACCCTTCGAGATAAGCTCGGCTGGGGTTCGCTGCCGACGGCGGGGAACCGGCCGAGTTGCTAATTAGAGAGGTCCCGTGCCTGGTCAGTGAAGATCGGACCATCTGATCGACTAAAGCATCTCGAGTCACACTCTTGTCGCGGGCCGGGACGAGTGGAACAATGATCGAGAGATGGAGGCTCGAGAACACTTGGAGAAAGAGCAGATGTCAAAGCCGGCGGCTGAACTACAGGATGACTCCGCTCCGGACGCGATCCGGAATGATTGGCTGGCCTGCTTGAGCGACTTAGTAAGGACGATCAAAAGCTGGGCCGAGCGGTACGGCTGGAAGACCCGAGAAATTACAAAGTCGATGAAGGACTCCTTCTTGGGGGAATATCGGGCACCAGCATTGCTCATGCAGCGCGAGACGGTCGAGGTGATTTTAAATCCGGTCTCCCGGTTCGTCCCCGGTGCCGACGGGGCCGTCGATCTATACTTGTTACCTACTTATGACGATATCGCTAGTTTATACCTTATCGCAGGCGAGTGGAAACTATACTACGTCTTCCACGACGGATCGGCGACGGCCAAGGATCACGGGCCCGAAGTTCTGGCGCTCTCCGAAGGGACGATCATCCGCGTGCTTAATGAGCTCGTTGCCTATGCCGCATAACCTCTACGATTGGCATGACCGAATCAAGGCTGTCGAGCGCGAGTATCGCGCCCTGCGGTCTGCTGTTGGTCGTATGCGGAGAGCTATCATCGATGGGGCTGAGGGTCCCGTTAACACCACCGTCGGCGACTTGCTGACGGCCAACGAGAATCTGGAAGGAACGTACTTGATCCGCCTTTGGGCGGAGTTTGAGACGGCGGTTCGATCTTACTACGCTTGGCTGATCCACGACGCGGACAACCGGATCGGGACGCACGATCTGATCAACACTGTGGCTGGCGTCCGTCGTGGTCGGGCCGTCTCCGAGGACGTGCGTCGCGCCGTCCATGCCGTCCGGAATTACCGCAACACGCTAGTTCACGCACGCGACGACCCGACGCAAGCCGTTGCGATTACCGATGCCCGGCACAACCTGAACGCCTTCCTTTGCAAACTACCAGAAACTTGGGGCTGAGCATGCACCGGAGATCCAGTTGGAAGGAAGCCATTGCGTCGAGTCGAGCTGTGCGGCGCGAGTAAACCCGGCAGCAAACAGAGGATACCGTTACGACTGGCACAACTTGGGCCCGCCGGACAGTGAATGATCGCTCGCTCATGGAGCTTTTTTCGACGGCTTTTCAGTTCTCCATCGTCCGAATGGTCTTTGCCATAAGCTTAGTCACGTCGCCTCCAGTCGAGTCGCCATCGGCGACGATCTTGCCGCTGGGGTCGATCACGGCGTAATCGGGGATGCCACGGACATGGAAATCAGCCCAGACCTTGAGGTCGCCTCCGGTCAGGAGAGCTTGGGGCCAATCCATCCCATGACCGCCCAAGAACGCTCGCCAGTCCCGGTCTTCCATACCTGCGGTGAACGAGATCATGGCGAAACGATCGGGTCGCTCGGCGAGTTCCTGATGCAGTTGTTTGAGCTTGGGCATCGCCCGAATGCACGGGGCACACTTCGGCCCCCAAAAGTGGAGCAGCACGACCTTGCCGCGGTGATCGGCAAGGCGAAAAAGCTTGCCGTCGCGCGTGATGACCGAGAAGTCCGGGGCCTTTTCTCCGACCTTCGTGTAAACGATGCGCGGGCCCACGATCAAAGGGTGCTGGTCATCGAAGCCCGGGACCATTTGAAGCGAGGGCAATCGCTCCCAGAGCCATTTCACGCCTTCCAATGACACGGTCCGCGTCCTGAGCTGCAGTACTCTCAGCGATTGCAGCGTCACCAGGTGTCGCAATCCCTCATCAGTGATCCGGCCGCCGATCGTTACGTTGTCCAGGTTCGTCATTCCGGACAAGTACCGAAGCCCGTCGTCGGTAATATCGGCGTTGGGGAAGTCGAGGCTGACCATGGCCGTCAGGGGCGCGAGGTGCTTCAGACCGGCGTCAGTGAGCCGGCCCGAATAATTGAGGCTCTTCAGCTTGGTCAATCCAGAGAGATTGGCGAACTCAACCGGCTCAAAGTCGAGGGTGTCGTCCGGACGGCGGGCGTCGGCCTTGTCGGGCAGCCGGAGCGATTCCAAGGACGTGAGCGATCGGAAAGCCCGCAGGGTGGGACGTCCGGCGTTTTCCGGGACCGAAGATAGTAGAAAGTGTTTGAGATTGTCGAATCCGTCGAGATGCCGAAGGTCTTCAAATGTCAGAGTGGTCTTCTGGAGTTGGAGCGTCTCCAACGCAGGAAGCCGGCTCAGAGAGTCCAAGCCATCGCCACCAATTCGAACGTCGTTCAGCGCGAGCTGCTTCAGCGTCTTGATTCGCCCCAACGACTCCATGCCGCGGTCGGTGATGGCGGGCGCCGAACCAGGCTCACGACTCGCGCGGCCCGAGATCGTCAGTTCCTTGAGGAGCGGCAGTTGGGCGAGTCGCGCCAAGCCATCGTCGCTGAAATGCTCGTGTCCTTGGAGATGGAGTATTCTGAGCGAGCGGCACCGGCCCAGATGAGCGAGACCTCGGTCCGTGAAGCTGGTGCCGCCACCCACGGACAATTCTTCGAGCGCCGGCAGCCTGGCCAAGTGGGCCAATCCCGCGTCGGTAAAGCGATTTTGATCGGCTCGGATCGACTTGAGCTTCATCAAACCGCCCAGGTACGCCAAGCCGGAATCCGTCACGCGGGTCTCACCGAAATCAAAATGGTCGAGATTCTCCAGCTTCGCGACGTGCTCTAGTGAAACATTCGTCGTGTTGGTGTGGCTGATCCGAAGATTCCGAAGGTTCTTGAGACCAACGATGTGGGCGACCCCTCGGTCGGTGATGGCTGTTTGGTAGAGATCGAGACTCTCCAGGCGCGACATCGACCCGAGCAGCTCGAGCGATCGGTCGGTGATCCGTGATCGCTTGAGGTCGATCTGTCGTAACGACTTCAATGGCGCGATCTGCCGAATCCCGTCGTCTCCGATCGTGGTGTCGCCCAGGTCTAGGGAGAGAAGGCCATGCATCAGGACGATGTCCTCGAGTGCCTGGCCCGTGAAGAAATTCCCCTGCAGGTCCAATCGCAGGAGCCCTTTCCAGTGACTGACGTGACGGAGTGCATCGTCGTGTGCCCCCAGGTTGCGGAGGCGCAGAACCTGGATTGCTTGAGTGTCGAGCTGTTGAAGAGGAGAGAGGTCGGCGACGGCCGACCTAGCGAGGTCGAGTCGGACCAATCCCCTGGCCGGAAGCCGCACAACGCCCCGCGCCTCGCCGATGCGTTGCCATCGATCATAGTCCCTGATTGCGGAGAGATCGTGCTCATCGGTATCCAGCAAGTAGATGATCCCGATCGCGCGGTCGTCGGGGAAGTGGATCGTTCGACGGATGACCTGCTCAGGTTCGGCAACGCGGTTAGTCGGCTGAGCGGCTTGCCGGTGACCCTGGGCGAGAACGGCGCCGACCGTTACGAGGGCACCTACCGCCAAGGCGATCATCGCGGCAGCCTTGAGCTTCGCATGAAGCATGGCCCGCAGCAGCAACCTTCGTCCACGCGAGAGCCCGGGCCGAGGCAACTGTGACGCCCAGTGCATCGGCCGGGGGTAGCCCAGTGAGCTCCGGATGGTCGTTAGGAGAAGTTTGGACGAGATTGCTGCTTCCGCCATTGGCGTTATGCCTCCCGCCGAGAGCGCGGGCACGGAGAGCGAGACCCCGCGCCGCACCAGGCGAGATCGCAGTAGCGCCGCGGCTCGAGAAAGACGCGCCCAGATCGTCCCCACGGGACAACCCAACTGCCGGGCCGCGGCTTCGGTCGATAGCCCTTCCAGATGGCAAAGCACGATCACAATCCGGTAGCGTTCGGGGAGCCGGTCGATTTCATGGAAGAGAATGGCAATCTCATCGGTCCCCGTGCGGTCCGCCGCCCCGGACGCAGACGGGGCGTTGCTTCGATCGGCGGCTCGACGTTCAGCCTGCCGGCACCGCTTCGAATCCACGCCCGCACGGACAGCAATGCGGTAGGCCACCCGACACAGCCAGCTCGCGAGCGCGTCGCCGGTGCGGATCGAACCCGCCTTGCGGCCCAGTACCAGGAACGTGGCCTGAAACGCATCGTCCGCATCGCTCGGGTCGGCCAGCAGGCGGTGACAGACATTCATGACCAAGCGGCCGTGTCGTCTCACCAAGACCTCGAACGCCGTCCGATCACCCCGCGATGCCCACCGCTCCAACAACTCGACGTCAGAAAGGCCCGTCAATGTCCCGGAAGCAAACAACGTGGCAAGCCCGGCCTGAATGGGATCCATCGGCAAATCCTCGCTTCTTCCGCGAATCGACCTTTAGTATGCTCTACTTTCAAAGAGACGCGAAAGACGTGTTGGCTTGGAATCGGCGGCCGAATCATTAATAACAACCAACAGGTCACGGGCGACAAGCTTGTTCGGAATCGCGACAGATCGCTCACCCACCTCCACGCGAAATCCGAAAAGCACAGACATTGCACCCAAGCGTGACTGTATGATCTGTCTCGCGTCCTCATTGTGTGACTGGGCCAGTAGATTGGGGATCGGGAGACGGAGCTCCCTTCTACTATTCCTGCTGTTAGCCGAACGTCCAGGCCCAGCGCGATTGACAAACCGGGCCGTTTATGGCTAACTCTCCCCCCGCGGCGCGGCGCGATTTCAAGCGTCACGAGCTTGAGGTCTTGAGCTGAGGAGGGTTGATGCCGACCAACGATGACCTGTTACCTATCGCGGCCCTGACCTGGCTGCGTGCGCAGGTCGATCGCCTCCGGCGGTCGGTGATGTCCCGACGTCCGGTGGTGCGATGGACCGCGGCTGCGCTTGCAATCATTGGCCTGACGTCAGGGATTTACTGGATCGCCGCATCGTACAGTACCCTTGGTGTCCGCTATCTGGTATCCGGCCGGCGGTTCTCGTCCGACGACCTGATCAAGGTATGCACCGCCCTTGACAAGCATCGCATCAACTGGCACGTGGACGACTCCCGGCGCGTCGAAGTGGCGGCGGATCAGTACGATCAGGCTGCCGACGCGATCGCGAAGCTCGAAATCGGTCGACGACCCATCGGCGATATTCGGGAACAGTCGTATATGTCCTACTTTCTCGACTCTCCCGCCGACCGAGAGAATCGGCAGCATCTCGCCCGCGAAAAGATCATCGAGGGACTCATCGGTGAGCTCGATGGGGTTGTCTGGTCGTTAGTGTCGATCGAACGCCCGCAGTCAGCGAAGTGGCCGCGCTCGAGCGCAAAGCCAACGGCGTTCGTTTACATCGAGACCGAGGGCAACCGGCAACTCTCCTATCAAACCACACAAGCGATCTCCGGGATCTTGACCGGCAAGGTGCCTGATCTGGCGCCCACATCGATCACGGTGCTCGACCGGCACGGGGTCCGGTATCTCGACTCCGGCAATCCCCTGATCAGCGACGCCTCGCGCGATCGTGCTCGGGAAGAGAACCTGGTCGAAAGGATCAAGGACAAGCTCGACTGGATCAAGGGCGTGCGGGTCCAGGTCAAGGTGAACAGTCCCCCCATCGCTGGGCCGTCGCCAGCTCTGGCCAGTGCCGCCAACGCCCCGCGCCAGGCGGTCGCGCCGATCAGATCGGTGCCGCCAAGACCGGAGGCTCAACACTCAAGTCGGAACCGGAGAACGCGACGCCGGCGATGAGAGTTAATCAGCCCCCGATGTTCGACCCCGAGCCCGGGCTTGCGCCAGCACCGCCAATAGCCGCGGCCGCGGCGAATGGAATGAGCACGAACCCACCGGGGGCCGGTCATGCCGAGGGACAGGAACCGCAACGGAAACCGGCGCCTGGCCATGTGCTCGTCTATGTCCCGCGCAGCTTTTATCTCAATGCCGACATGCGACCGGCCAACCGTGAGCCGACTCGCGACGAGCTGCTCGTGATGGCGGAACGGACCGAGAATCAAATCCGCACCATCGTCGGCATGGCGACGCCGTCGTCCGAAAGTTGGAAGGTGGACATTATCACGATCCCCGACGAGGTAACGCAGAACCGGCCGGTGAACTTGGAGTCAACAGTCGACGGGCGGCGCAGGGTCTTGGACTGGGGGATTATCGGCACCGTTGTCGCGGGCGTGTCGATTTTGGCCGCGCTGGGTTCGTGGATTCAGGTGGCACGCCGGCCACTGTCGCCGCCTGGACCAGTGCTCGAGCCCCGGCGTTATCACGTGGACACGGCTTCGGAGCCCGGCCCGTCAGAGCGTGTTCGGGAACTGGTCCGCCGCAATCCCGAAGCCGCCGCCAGTGTCCTAGAGCGCTGGGCCGGGCAGGGAGGACGCGTCTGATGACGACGACTCGTTCGGACGTTCAACCGCCGCGGTCGCATGGGCCTCTACCCGCCGACCACGCGGCGAGCGACGACCACGCCGTGGCTGAACCGAACTTCCGCGGTCCCGATCGCGATGCTGATCCGTCCGCGATTTCTCCGGTTCGCAAGGCAGCCATCGTGCTCGTGAGCTTGGACCAGTCGCTGGCTTCGCAATTGCTGGCGCACCTTGACCGTTCGGCGGTCGAGGCGGTGACGTGGGAGATCGCCAGGCTGGAGCGCGTTGATCCGGCCGACCGCGAGGCCGTCCTCGAAGAATTCTATAGTCTAGGCCTGCGCCGGCTTTGCTTCGGTTTTGACGATCTTGTGAAAATGGCCGACGGCGATCTCCGGGCGGCGTTTCACGAAGAAGATCTCGATACGTGGTCGCTGGCCTTGGCGGGAGCAGCCGCCCCGGTGCGGGCGAAAGTGATGACAGCCCTTCCCTCCACGGCAGCAAGCCGGCTGCGCCACCATCTCGAACACCTCGGCCCCTTCCGCCTATCTGATTCCGAAGCAGCCCAGGTTGAGATCACAGACGCCTCCGCCGGCTTTATGATCGAGGCCGTATCAGCCTGCCCGAGCCGAGCGGACGCGACGAAGTTCTCGTCTAAGTGAGACACGAAACGGGCATCTTCTTTTGCCCGAAGAAGATTCCGTCGCGAGCACGTGGCCCGCGACACTTCAGCAGAGGATCTGCCGATGCCCAAGTTACGTCGAAGGCGTCGAGCTCCGCGGGCCGCGCTGGGCTTGGCGGTCCTGCTGGCCCTCGGATTTGCAGCCGATGCGGTCGTTCTCGTGACGGCGCATGCTCGCGCTGATGGCACGCCCGCTGCTGGCGAGTCGCCCAAAAGCCGGCAAACGGCTTCGGCCAAACCGAGCGAAGACGAAGACAAACCGTGGACGTCGCGACAACGCTCGTTCGCCCCTTGACGCAGGGGGGGCGACCGGTAGGCTCCGACCCCGGTCGCTGGGCATGATCGGTATCACCCTGGCACTGGCCGTGTGCGGTGGAATCATCGCCGCGGGGCGTCGGTTCGGCCCACATGCGATGGGAGGGGGATGCAAGTCGTCGGTCGCGTGAGCCTCTCTCCCAATCC
>CAWHKI010000095.1:0-30568 GCA_963829765.1 uncultured Isosphaeraceae bacterium
CAGGTTCTGGTGAACCGCGGCTCCGTCAACGTCCGTGAATCCGACGGCTGAACGGCCAAAACACGACGCCCAATGCAAGACGCTCCGCCCCGTGATCGCGACCCTGGCCCCGCGAACCCCCGCCCCGGATGTCCTGCCGGTTACGTCTGATTCCAGCTACTCAGCAACGGCCGGATCTCGATCTTGCGAAAGAAGATCTCGGCCCCTTCCGACTGAAAGATGATCTTGCCCTTGGTCAGGCTCGACTTGGTGCCGACGTTGACGACGTAGCCGTTGAGGATGTTGGTGATCGAGTCACCGTCGCAGATGACCTCCATGCGATTCCATTCGCCGGCCGGTTTCTCGACGTCACGGCCGCCGCGAAAGCCGAGCATGTCCCTCCAGCCAGGGTCGCGTCCCCACCAATTGAAGCGGCCCGCGTCGCGCGTCACAGCCCCGCCCCCCTTTTCAAAGTAAAGCTGGCGGTCAGGGCCGACCCGCGTTTCACAGGTGAGGCTCGGTTTTTCCCGGCCGTTGACCATAATGAAGTCGCCGCAGCCCCCTTCAATCAACTGACATTCTTGCGACTCCATCCAGAGGCCCCCCGCCGCGCCGTCGGGCCCCACGCAATGGAGCAAGATTCCCAAGTCGCGCGCGTTCTGTTTCGCGGCGCGAAGGTCCGCTCGCCCCACTTCCATTCGACAACCAGGTGATAGTCGTGAAACTCTCCCTCGGGTCGTCAGCCCGCCAAATTCCTCGCCCGAAATTCGGACCATCCCGTCGCGGACGGTGAAAACCTTGGCGGGGTCAACGTATTTGTGCTTGTTCAAATAGCTGTAAAACCCGGTCAGGTCCTTACCGTTAAACTGGAAGATCGGTTCCCCACTTCGAATTCGGGGCAGTTCGCGGGCGAACGAGGGGACGTCGCGGGCTGGGCCGTCCGCCGCCAAGGCCGCGACCGCGAAACTGAGTCCGACAACAATAAACCCTATTTCGATACGACGATTCTGAATGACCACGTGAGCTCCAGCGGCGCGACGGCCGGCGTGCGCGGATCAAGAACGCTGACGGTGAATCCGGCCCCCTTGAGAGCGGCAGATCGACTCGACTTTGGCCAGATACGTTTCATCGGGGCAGCCAATCGATAGGACCATGCCCTGCCCTCCTTCGATTTGTTCCGGGGGAGTGACACCGAGGCGGTCGTTGGGGACGCCGATCTGCATCAGCAACTGGATGGCGAGGTTCCCGAGCGCCGAGTTGGGGAAAAAAACGACCACTCGAGGCATCTTTTCGGCCTGTTTCACTAACCCGGGCCGGACTTGCGGCGTTTCCATGGACAAGCCACTCTCTTTTCAAATCAGTGCGGTGGGGCATCGGTTGAATCCGGCGCTCGGCCGGTTTAGGAACCCAAGTTTGACGCACGCGCAGGGAAATCGCAAGCCAGCATCGTCCCCGGCGGCAATGGCAATTCAACGCGTTTCGTGGTCGACTTCGGTACGAACTTGCTAGGATAACGCTTGTTCCTGGGAACCGTGGCGGAGGTTACTCGTCTTATGTCGGGCCTGTTCTTGAGCTTGCTGATGCTCGGGTTCATGTCGAGTGAACCATCTCCTCTCGAGACGGTCGGCCGGCTGGATGAGAAGCGCATTCCCGAGGCGTCGGGCGTCGTGAAGAGCCGGACGTATGCGGACATCTTCTGGGTTCACAACGACTCGGGCAACCCCCCCCTGCTCTTCGCGATCCGCGGGGACGGCCGCATTGTCCGCCAGTTCCGCCTTGCCATCCCCAACATCGATTGGGAAGACATCGCCATCGATGGCCGGGGGCATCTCTACCTGGGGGACATCGGCAACAACACGAGAGCGCTGCCACTCCGTGCGATTTACCGCATTGACGAGCCCGATCCGAACTCTGCGCGGACGAGCCGATCTCCGTCTCTGGCGTGACGTTTTATGATTTTCCGGCCAAGAATCGGTTCGACGCGGAGAGCTTGTTCTTGGACCGTGGCAGCGCGAACCTGGTGGCCAAGTACCTCGATGGACGCGAAGCCGAGTTGTTCACGGTGCCGCTCGAGCCCCCTTCGCCAATCCTGCGGCCAGCACACCCTCAATCGATCGGCCGATTGCAAGGATTCACCGAACCGGCTACGGGTGCCGATCTGAGCGCCGATGGAACCCTCTTGGCGGTCTGTTCGTCGGCGGTCGCGCGGGTTTACGATCGCGGTGGCCACGAATTTGCTCCATGGCGGCTTTTGGCCGAGGTCCGGTACGCTGCTGTCCCCATCGAGGGAGTCGCATGGGATAGACGGGCGCTGGTCCTGGTAGCTGAGGGAGGTGGACTTTATCGGCTCTCCGAGAAGTCGTGGCGGGCCGCCACGGTGCCGGCGGCGAGCGCTCCTCGGCCGCGATCACGCGAGCAATCCAGTGCGCAGCGGTCGTAAAGTGCGGGAACCTCTGCGATGACCGAAGTGCGCGACGTCGTGATCGTGGGTGGTGGGGTGATCGGGTTGTCGATTGCGTTTGCCCTCACACGCGAGGGGATTCGCCCCACCGTCGTTGATCGCCGTGACCTCGGGCGCGAGGCATCGTGGGCAGGGGCCGGCTTGATCCCTCCCGCAGCCGAAAATCGCTCGCCGCACCCGCTCGCCGCGCTGCGGTCGTGGAGCGCTGAGCTTTATCCGAGTTGGTCGGCCGCGCTCGGCGAAGAGACCGGCATCGATGTCGGCTATCGCCGGACCGGTGGTGTTGATGTCGGCTGGACCGATCGTGAAGAACAAGATTTACTCGCCAGGGCCGGCCAATGGCGAGCCGAGGGAATTGCGTACGAGCGGCTGACGCCTGGCGACTTCGCGCGGTCGAACCTGCCCTCAACCCCGCGCTCAGGGCCGTTTACTATCTGCCAGACCGAGCCCAGGTTCGGAATCCTTGGCTGTTGCGGGCATTGATGGCCGCGGTATCCCGGCGCGGCGGGCGCCTGCTGCCTTGGAATGGCGTGGAGGGCTTCAGGGCCCAGGATCGTCGCGTGACGGCGATCAGAACCAGCGTGGGCGACTTGCCGTGCGGCATGGTTGTGTTGGCTGCCGGAGCCTGGTCTGGGTCGTTGCTCGGAACGCTCGGGGTCGATGCGCCAACCCCTCCCATCAAGGGGCAGATTGTGGTCTTAAGAGGCCAGCGGCCGTTAATCCGCCGGGTCGTCGAGCATGGCAAGAACTATCTTGTGCCCCGCGATGACGGCCGGGTCTTGGTCGGGGCTACCGAGCAAGAAGTGGGATTCGACTCGGCTCCGTCAGCCCAGGTTACCCGCGAGCTTATCGATCTGGCCGTTCGGCTTTGCCCCGTGCTTAGCGAAGCCGAAGTCGAAGCGACGTGGGCCGGGCTTCGGCCCGGAAGTTGCGACGGCAAGCCTTATATCGGCCTCGCGCCCGGCTTGAAAACCTGATTGTCGCGTCAGGTCACAAGCGAGCCGGTTTACAGCTTGCACCGGCCACGGCCGAGCTCGTCACCGACCTTGTGCTCGGCCGCGCGCCTCGCCTGGATATCGCGGCGTTCCGGCTTGACCGTGAACCCGAGCCAGGGGGTAATGACAGTTTCCGATCGTGAGCGGCTCGGTCTGCAATCATAACAAATCACTTTGACCCACGGGCCGGCTTGCGCGATGTGAAGACGAACTCGGTGATCTGGTCAATATCGATCATCGCAACTTCCTCGCCTTTGATACTGACGATGACGGTATGGCCACCGGGCGACTGCCAAACGGCTTCGGGGTGCGTGACGGGATAGCTTTCTCCGCTTGCCGTATGAATCACGAATGGCTTGAAGGGACGGAGCCGCTGGGCGTTGCGGAATTGCTCGACGTTCACGGTCGCTGGTCCTTGGGGTAAAGGAGAGCAAATCGGACGGTCCATAGCCGCCCGCTCACTTGATTGATCCTACAGGAAACGCGCGTTAACCTCCAATGCCGGCACCCGGGTTAGCGCAAGTGTTCTGGTCGTGTTCCAGTCCCATCCGCCGACGGATCCGGAAAGCCGGCTCAGCCGCCATTCGTTTTGTTGCCTCGAGGCGGGTGAGGGCTCGCCCCGCGGCGTCACGATGACCAGCACCTTCCCCGCCGCGGCTAGTCCTAAGGCGACATTCCGACCGCCGAGTTTGCAGACAAGAGCACCTGATTCGGGCCGGTTTTCCACGAGTTCGCCGGCGGCGTTGAGTTCCAGGCCGCATTCGCTGAGATAACGAAGAAAACTCGGATCTTGGTCCACGACCCGAGCGACCCGGAAATGCTGACCTGCCTGGCAGCGTGCCATCGGAACTCCCTCGGTCTCGGCCAGCGAGCCGTCGGCTCGGGGAATCGGGTCGCCGTGGGGGTCCACGGCGGGATAGCCCAGGTAGGCGTCAATTCGGTCGATCAGCCGCTCGGAGGCGGCGTGTTCCATGTGCTCGGCTTCTTCGTGGACTTCGTCCCACGGCATGGTCAAAGTCTCGGCCAGGAACCGTTCGAGCAGCCGATGCCGGCGGATGACCTTCATCGCCAGGCGCTGGCCAGACTCGGTTAAGCGTGCGCCCTCATACGGAGTGTAAGTGGCGAGATTTGCCTCCGAGAGCGTTTTGAGCATGCCCGTGACTGTCCCGGGCGAAACGTTGAGGCTTGCGCCAGCTCACCGGTTCCGACGAGGGTACCCTGGGGACTCCGCGCGGCAATCAGGGCGATCGTCTTGACATAGTTTTCGACGGTCAGACTGGGCACGGCGCGGTCGTTCTTCCGGCATAAGACAGTGGTGGTGGAACAGAATCTCGGACGGTGTGCCTCACCGCCGTCGTACCCCATTCTATGCCCGATCGCCCCGTTAAGGAAGCCGGAGCACGCGCGTCGGGACGCCAGCGGATTCCGGCGGTGAGGGGCGGCGACAGATACCAACCCGACGCGCCCACGAGGGTTCCGTGAAAAGATGGGTAAAGCTTAACGTGCGACTTCGCTGGCCTTTAGTCGCCCCCGAAGAAAACTTGACCATCGATTTTAGCCGATCCTAGCGTCGCGTTCTATGTTTCAACCGGCAGGCCGTCCCAGCGGTTTGCGCGGCTTTGCTCGGATCATAGTCTCGCCATTGTAAAAAAAACGAGAAGCGACAGCCAAGGCAAGTAAAAGCGTGGATTCGGTGATCGCGATTTTTAGCGGCCCTCTTGCTATCCACCAAACATCCAAGTGAATGCCGTGCAAACAGCACCACAGCTCGCCATCGTCACGAACGACAACGGTTCGCCAAGCGATGGGCGCAAGCTCGTGGAGGATTTTCAACATTACAAGGGAGTCATTTTTCGGGGCTGGAGATTCATCGTCGTCTGCGTGCTCGCGTCCTTGACGGCTACAATTTTTTACATCGCCACATTAAAACCAACATACAAGGCAACTTCTCGTCTCCTCGTGATTCAGCAAAGCGGTCATCCCGTGCGTGTGGGAGCCGGAAATGACCAGCTTTATGACGGCCGTGGCTCAGACGATAACATGGCCACCCACGTTTTGTTGCTCAAGAGCCCGGTCATCATCGATCGCGCGCTCACCTTGAAAGGCTTGAAGTCCGTGTCAATCACCTCGGTGATCGGCAGTCTCACGGTGAAACAGCCGGATCCCGAAGCGAAGATCATCGACCTCGCCTTTAAGTCGAAGTCGTCCCAAGAAGCCCACCTCGTTCTTGACGGAATGATTGAAAGCTATAAGTTATTCCTCAAATCTAACTATCAAAAGAACTCGAGCGACGTGATCGATCTGATCACCAAAGCTCGCAACGAGTTGAACGCGGAATTAAAGTCACTTGAACAAGCCTATTTGGAATATCGCCAAAAAAAACCAGCTTACTCGGCGGACTCGAGTGGTCATACATTCGTTGCTCGCCGGCTCGACCAGTGGGAACAAACCCTGAACCAGTTCACGGCTCGATCGCAGCAGTTGCAATCGCAGCTCGAGCTCGCCAAGAAACTGTCTCGCCAGGGCGTTGACGCGGCCACCATTGCCCACGGCCTGAGTCAAGTGGGAGTGATCGCGGGAAATCCCCAGTCTGGTTCGCCGGGTGCCACGAACGCCGCACCGGGCTCGGCGACTAACGATGGTTCCTACATGGGCATTGCCCAGGAACTTGCCGAGATTGAGTTGCGTCGCAAGCGGGCTGAGTTGTATCTCGAACATTTCGAGCGCAGCCAGGAAGAGTCTGGGCAGGACCAGCAAGTTTCGGACCGTGAGATCGAGAAAGCGTTTCTTGATGACCCGGCTGTGTCTGATCTCAAGTCAAGATTCAGTACCGTGTATACCCAACTCGCCGAGGCTAAGCGCTCCGCGCGATCCGGGCACGATCCCGCCGTCGTGCATTATACCGAGCGTGCCGAAAGCCTGAAGGAAGAGTATGAGCGTCTGTGGGAAGCGAAACGGCTGCAAATCGCGGAGAGCCTGGCGATGGACGCGAACCCCGAACTGGCGGCGAGCCGCCGCGCGGCCGAGGCCGAGATCATCAAGCTTAAGGCCCAGGAATCAGTCCTCCGTGATCTACTCGATCAAGGCGCGGGGAAGAACTTCGGAAGCTTCGTCGGCAACACGAAAAAATTTGTCGCGAAAGCGGTGAATCGCACCCGCTGGCGGCCCAGCTTAAACAAAGGATCGCCAGCATCGAAGTCCGCCGGGCGCCGGCCGCCGATTCCGCGGAAGAAGGAGGCTGTGCCTCGCTCATCGATGATATGACTCAGAGTCTCGAGTTCATCGAGGCGATGAGAGGCGATCTGCAGAAAAAAGTTTGAGGAAGACCTTGCACTCTCTCAGAAAGCCGAAATCGCCCTCCTCGAAGAGTCGAATTTGCGGAGCAACCTCGAGCGTCAGCGAACCCTTTTCAATTCGGTAGTTGACCAGCTCAAACAAGCGCGGCTGGTGAGCGACTACGACAGTGTGTCAACGCAAACCATCGCCCCGATCACGGTGGCGGCGGACCAGAGTTTGGCGATTCCGATTGTGTTCCTGGCGATGGCGCTTGGTGTTGGGCTGGGAGCGGCCGTCGCGTTCCTCGCTGACCTTCTCGAGGCCCGGGTTCGGACTTTGGCGGAGATCCGCAGGCTCGTTGACCTGCCGCTGATCGGCGTCATTCCATTCATTAAGGACACCGAAATAATCGCCGCGGGGATGGCGGGATTGGTCAGCCATCAGAAACCTCGATCGGGACTGGCGGAATGTTACAAGACAACGCGAACCAACCTCGAGTTTTTCAAGCGCAGCCGGCAGGCTCGCGTTATCCTGGTCGCGAGCTCGCTTCCAGGGGACGGCAAGACCACGACCGCCAGCAATCTGGCGATCACTCTCGCCAACGCCGGCCGTCGAGTCCTCTTGATCGACGGCGACCTGCGGAAACCCTCACTCCATCGGCTGTTTGACGCGCCGCGCGCGGGCGGCTTTTCGGATGCTCTGGCATCGGGTAAATCGATCGACCGGCTCATTCAACCGACGTTCGTCAACAACCTCGATTTGTTAACGTCCGGCGAAGACGTATCAAATCCGGCGGAGCTGCTCGCTTCTGAACGGCTGGTCACGCTTTTCAAGGAACTCTCAGCACTCTACGACACGATTTTGGTCGATTCGTCTCCCTTGCTTGTCGTTACCGATCCTTCGATCCTTGCCGCCGTGGTAGACGGCATCATCCTGGTGGTCAGGATCTCGTGCACCCGGCGCCACGACCTGGACGTGACCAATGAAATGTTGAAGACCCTCGAAGTTCCCGTGTTCGGAATGGTGATCAACGGTGTTACTCGTGACCAGATTGGTTACGGGTACGGCTATGGTTATGGTTACGGCTACGGTGGCTACGGCTACGTCTATGGCGGCTACGGCCCAGGAAGAAAGAACGGCAGCCCGCACGAGGCATCTGATGAACCGCCGGTAAACGGCGCGTCCGCCGGCACCGGCGGCGGGCACTGGCACATGAGTGATCATTCCGATCCGATGTGAGTGTGAGTCGACTAGCTGATTTCCCCCACGCTGAGCCATGCGACCTTGAGGTAACTTCCTTCCAGCGCGCTTAAGGCGACCGGATGGTCGGGGGCCGCGCCTGTGAGAGATAAGAGCTGGACGTTTCGCTCGGCCTTGCGAGCGGCGGCGCCCAATAAGGCCAGAAACTCAGCGGAATCGAGCAGGCCGGAGCATGAGCAGGTGACCAGCAATCCACCGGGCTCGACCAGTTTCATCGCCAGCACATTTAAGTCGAAATACTTCCGCTTGCCGGGTGCGATTTCGTCGCGATCGATGATCAGCTTAGGCGGATCGAGGACGACCAAGCCGAACGTTTTGCCGTTGACCCCCATCTGCCGCGCATAGCCGAACGCGTCGGCGTGAACCACTTCGAGACGGACCTGGTTGGCGTTGCCGTTCTCGCGTGCCAGTGCGACGGCCTTCTCATCCAGGTCGACACAGGTGACCTCCCGCGCCTGCCCGCGGATCAACGCATTGAGGCCGAATCCTCCCGTGTAGCAACAAAGGTCCAGTACAGTCCTATCGGCGCAGAAGCCGGCGATATGGCGGCGGTTATCGCGCTGATCGCAGAAAAAGCCCGTCTTGTGCCCCTCTTCAAAATGAATGCGGTAACGGATTCCGTGCTCGGTTACGGTCACGCGGGGTGGAAGTTGCGGGCTAGCGAGCGGCCGGCCTGAAAAGTCTTCCTGCTGGGTGACCCGATCGTCGACCGCCACGCGAAAGTGCGCGGTCCCCAGGCAGTCCGCGAGCAGCGACAGGATCGGCCCGATTCGTTGATAAATGCCCAGGCTGAAAACCTGGGCGGAGAGCACATCGTCGTAGCGGTCGACGATCAGGCCGGAGAGGCCGTCGCCCTCGGCGTGGATCACACGATAGGCGTTTGTCTCGCGGGCCAGGCCAAGAACCTGGGTGCGCAGCGAGACGGCCCGATTGATGCTCTCGGTCCAGAATTCGGGGCCCGGCGGTTCATTTTTCGCGACAAAAACCGCAGGCTGATCTGCGACCGACCGTTCCAGAGGGCATAGCCAAGCTGCACTCCGTCGCGGTCGACGACTCGCACAAGGTCCCCATGGTTCGGTGTGGCCGCGCCGAGCGGCCCTTCGAGCATTTTGCGATAAACGAATTGGTGGGTACCAGCGGCACGGATGGCCATCGTGAGTAGGGGTTGTTCGGGCGTCAGGCTCCGATCGGGAATGCGGGGAAGCAAATCAACGGACGGACGAGGAGTTCGCGTGCGGGCCATTCGTGTTAATCCTCGTCGTCTTCGTCGCCGAAACGATCGTCGTCGACGTCTGAGGCACCATCGCCACTCGGTTTTCGCTTGATTCGGCGCAGCCGGACCAAAAGGGCCGTGGCGTAACGTTCTACGGCGAGTTGCTTGGTCAGCACGTCCTCGTCGGCCGCGGCGGCGGGGATGGCCGCCAGGATGTGGTGCGCCTTCGCCAGGCTTTCCCAGCCCGCGTCAAACATTTTTGGCAGTAACCGCGGATTATCTTTGGCCTGTTGCAACAGAGCACGCGCTTTCTTCAAACCGGCCTGGGCCTGCTGAAGCTCGCGCACGCGGCCCCCGAACTCATACCCGGCATTCTCATTCCCCAAAGTAGTGTACGACGCGAAACGGGCGGAATTCGCTTTGTCTTCGCGAGGCAAACAATATACATTAAGGGGTTGTTCCAATTCGCACAATCGCCCCGTGGGAGCATCACACGATGCCTGGCGAGCAACAAGCAACGGCTACGGCTGTCGAACCCGAAGTCACGACCGATCACCAGACGCGTCGGCTGCCTCCGTACAACGTCGTGATTTTGAACGACGAGGAGCATACCTTCCCGTATGTGATCGAATTGCTAATCAAGCTCTTCCGCCACCCTCTCCCCAAGGCCGAGGAACTGACTCTACGCATTCACACAACCGGCCGGGCGATTGTTTACACCACCCACAAAGAGCTCGCCGAACTCAAGCGCGACCAGGTGATCGCCTATGGGCCCGATCCGCGCATGAAGTCATCCAAGGGCCCGCTCCGCTGCTATGTCGAGCCGGCGCCGTCGGGGTGAGTCAGAAGCCGCGATGTTGCTGTCGCCCCCGATTGCGGATGCTTAGCGACCCGAAAACTCTCGCTCCCACGCTCCGGCGCGGGAGCGGTCCTCTTGCCGCTCCGCGGCGTGCACAAGTTCAATCAGGGAATCTATTACTGACCCGTTTCTTAGATGCCTCAGTTCCCGCCCCCCGCGGTACAGTCGAGGCAAGCCGGAAGGCCGGTCGTGATGTCTGGATAAACCAGGCAGACGCCGAGTGAAGCCTTGATCCGGTGGTTGGCAATGCGTTTATTCGTCGCATCGCGGGCCGACTCGGGGCTATCGGGCGCGGGCTGAGCGAAGCGAGGGGCGGGTGCGCCGAGAAGCGCTGCCATTCGGGCGTAATAGTCCTGCCGAGTGACGGGTCGGTCGTCGCTCACCACATAAATCGGCTCGGCCTCGCTCGCCGTGAGCGCGGCCAAGGCCGTCCGGGCCGCGTCGTCGATGTGGATGAGATTAAGAAACTTGTCGTGGATCGCCGGGAATCGGCTCGCCTCGCTCGAGGATCGACCTGCGCACGATCCGACCAGGCCCATACAGCCCCGCGAATCGCAAGATGATCGCCGAGGCGGCATGGTCGTTCTTGTCGGCCCACTTCGAGACAAGAGCCTCTGCCTCGAGGCAGACACGCCCCGATTCGTGCTCGGGACAGGCTGGCGACGTTTCGTCGACCCACTCGCCCCCCGTCTGACCGTAGACGCCGGTCGAGCTTGCGTACACCAGGCGCGCGCACGGAACTGGGTATTGCCTCAAGCACATGGCGCAGCCCGTCGACATAGACCATTCGCATCGAGGCCCCGCCGGCCCGGTCGAAGCCGACGCCATAAAAAACTCGCTCGGCCGCTGGTAGCCGCTTAAGGGAGGCGGGCACCAGCACTTCGGCGATCACCGGCTCGATACCCAGGCTGGCGATCTGGTTGGCTCGCTCGTGCGAGCGTACCGTGCCGAAGACACGCTCCCCTCGTTGCCGGAGCCGCGCCCCCAGGCGCTGGCCCAGGTAGCCGCAGCCGATGATCAGGGTGGTCATGTTTCGACCTCGTCGCGATCGGCAAGTGGGGCGGCGGCGGCCTCGACGTCGGGACACCCGGCGTCCAAGTAGCTTTGGAGCATGATCTGAGCAGCCAGCTTGTCGCGGAGCGCCTTGCGTCTCTGTCGCGTGAGGCCGGCGTCGAGCAACCGCTGTTCCGCCTCGACCGTCGTGTAACGTTCGTCGAAATAGAAAACAGGCCGCTCGGTCACGCGGGCCAGCCACTCACCGAAAGCTGCGGGCCGCAGCGGCGAGCCGGCCCTCGCGGCCGCTGGTGTGTAACGGCAGGCCGACGACGATCCGTTCGATGTCGTTTTCCCTGACCAGCTCGCGGTAATGGCGCGCATCGCCATCCGGCCCGCGCCGCTCGTTGAGCTCGAGCGGGAAGGCGATCGTTCGACCGGGATCGCTGATGGACGCGCCAATCCGCCGCGTGCCGAAGTCAAGGCCGAGGATGCAAGTCATGAACGGGACGCCTACGAGAAAAAATAAGGCCTTCACGGCCACGGCCTCGGGACGCGGAACATTTCATGTTATCGCAATTCCTCGACGATTTCCTGATGGGTTTGTACCAAATCGGTACAGGGAGGGTATGATTGCAAGTAACAACCGTTCTGGTTCCGAGAGGGCATCGACGATGGCGACCGCAACGCAGGCCCCAATCGGTCCGGCGCAATGGGAAGGCCGGCTGGTTCTGCACGACGTCGGGTGGAACGATTACGAAGCGATGCTCGAAATCGTGGGCGAGCGACACATTCGCGTGACTTATGACAGGGGGACGATGGAGGTCGCCATGCCGTCGCAGAGACACGAGCCGGTGGCTCAATTGTTTGGCCTCTTTGTGCCCCGGCTCGCCGAGGAGCTCGAGATTCGCTATGAGCCGCTGGGGATGACAACCTGGCGAAAGCCGGATGCGGAAAAGGGACTGGAACCTGATCAATGCTATTACATCCAGAACGAGGCCGTCGCCCGAAACCGAGAAGTGCTTGATTTGGACGTTGATCCCCCTCCCGACCTGGCGATCGAGGTTGACATTACGTCCAGCTCGTTGAACCGGATGGAGATCTACGCCGGCCTCAGAGTTCCCGAGGTATGGCGTTACGATGGCCGCTCCGTGGCATTTTTGCGGCTCCGCCCCGAAGGGCAATATCAAGAAAGCGACGAGAGCCTCTGTTTTCCGGGCCTGCGGCCCGCGGACGTCCTGCGATTCATCGAGATGGGTTCGACCATGGATAAGCTTGCCTGGGTGCGTGAGCTCAGAGATTGGGTTCGGAATGAGCTCGTTCCTCGAATCCGTAGTCGGACAGTGTCATGATTTCGTTTGCGAAGTGAGCGTTCCCGATGGACAAATCGGTGATGTTAGTTATGCATGCCGTCCCGGCCTTACACCCGTGAAAGGGGCTTTAGCCGATGAGCCAGACCATTGTTCCCCAGAACCGTCGCGCCTTCCTGAGCACGGTCACCTTGGGCGCGGCCGCATTCACGACCCGTGGCCTGTTCGCCGAAGAGCTGGTGCGCACCCCGAAGCAAACCGAAGGGCCGTTTTATCCCAACAAGCTGCCTCTCGACACCGACAACGACCTGCTCCTGATCAACGATGGCATCACCCCGGCCGTCGGCGAGGTGACCTACCTGACGGGGCGAATTCTCGACGCCAAAGGCGCCCCGGTGCGAAACGCGCTGGTCGAGATCTGGCAGGTCGACAGCAACGGGGCCTACATCCACACCAGGGATCCGCACGGCGAGAACCATGACAAGAACTTCCAGGGCTTCGGCCGGTTCCTGACGGGTTCCACCGGCGAGTACTACTTCCGCACGATCAAGCCGGTGCTTTACACGGGCCGGACGCGGCACATCCACTTCAAGATTAAGCGCGGGTCCAAGGAGTTGCTCACGACCCAGTGCTACGTCAAGGGCGAGCCGGCAAACGCCCGCGACTTTGTCTACCGCGGCATCCGCGACCTGAAGGCCCGCGAGTCGGTCACAATCGACTTCGCGCCGATCCCCGGTTCGCGGATCGGCGAGCTGGCGGCGAACTTCGACGTTGTGCTTGGTTTCACCCCGGAAGGTTGACCAGGTTCAACCAGCCCGGTTCATCTTCCGGTCGTCGAACCTGGCCGCCCTTACCGTCACGTCGATCTCTGAACGGTGCATGCGGTTGGATTAATCGAGGGGATTGTCGTCTCTGCCTGGCCTACTGCCCATGCCCAACCACTTCCACTTGGCTCTCTGGCCACGCGAGGACGGCGACCTGAGCCGCTGGCTTGGTGACCAGTTCCTTCCCCGAAAGCCCGGATTCGGGAGTCGGTGACTCCCGAATCGGACCGCGCGGCTCGATCGCCGAAGAAGCGAGGTGTTTTCTCAATTCGGGGGCCACTGACTCCTAAACACAGAATCAAGACCGCCAACACTCGACCGAGAAGCACGATCAGGCGGCGCTGGTCGATCGGTTCCGGTTGCTGTTCGCTGTTTGTTGCCATGATTGTTAAGCCCTTTTTAAGCTGGGAGCGCCAAGAGCGCGAATGGTGGTCAGTTTGGACGAGCCAATCGGTCGAATAGTTCCCGTTATTAACTTATGGTATTACTTTAACTGCTGAAGCCGACCAGTTGCACCTACTTGGAGATCACCACCACGTCGATTTCCGCGGGGACCGCCCGCCCGTAGGTTAGCATCATGGTCGGCGAAAAGAGTATCTTCGATCAACTCGGACGTCGTTTTGACCTTACCGTGCATGAAACGGATAGATAACGGAGCTCAATTGTGGCCACGAAGGAAGAGGTTGTCGCGTTTCTCGCCGCTTATTTCCCCGAAGCGAAGTGCGTTATCCGCGAAGTGGGCAATGGAAGTCGCGACGGTCGCCCATGAGATCGGCCCAAACGAACTGCGGCCGGGCGGGACCGTGTCTGGGCCGGTGCTGATGATGGTCGCCGATACCGCGCTTTACGTGGCCATTCTCGGTGAGATCGGCATCGTTCCACTGGCCGTGACCACGAGCCTCACCATCAACTTTCTTCGAAAGCCCGCGGGAGACAGGAGCATCATCGGCGAGTGCAAGCTCATGAAAGTTGGCAAGTCATTGGCCGTCGGTGAAGTCTCGCTCTATTCCGAAGGCACGAATGAGCCGGTCGCTCACGTCGTGGCAACCTACTCCATTCCACCTCGCCAACAACTTGACGAGCTTTAGACTAGATTCAACAGACCAACTTGCGAAGGAGTGTCTACCGTGAAATTTGTCGGTACGTACGAAGCCAAGACGCATCTCCCGCGGCTCCTCAGCCAGGTGGAGCAGGGCGCAACGATCACGATCACGAGGCGCGGCAAGCCGATTGCCGTGCTGGCGCCAGCTCAGCCGGCGGCTGAACGTGACGTGAAAGCTGTGGTCGAAAAGATGCTAAGGTTTCGCGATCAGCAAGGCCCAGTGCTGGCGGACGATCTAACCGTCAAGGAAATGATCGAAGAGGGAAGGCGTTGAGCACCCATACCGCCGAGCACCGCCGCTTAAGCGACAGCGCGGCCCGCCGCGCTGACTGGAAGAACTGGGGCCCCTATCTCGCCGAGCGGGCATGGGGCACTGTCCGGGAAGACTATAGCGCCACGGCGATGCCTGGAACCATTTCCCTCATGATCACGCCCGCAGCCGGGCCTACCGCTGGAACGAGGACGGGCTGGCCGGTTACTGCAACCGCTTTCAGAACATCTGCTTGTCACTGGCGCTCTGGAACGAAAAAGACCCTTATCTCAAAGAGCGCTCTTTGGCCTGGCTAACGAGGAGGGAAACCACGGCGAAGACGTCAAAGAATACTACTACTATCTCGACGGTGTGCCGAGCCACGCGTTCATGCGGATGCTCTACAAGTACCCACAGGTCGAGTACCCTTATCAACTTCTCTATGAGGGAAATCAACTGCGCGGCCGTTCCGATCCCGAGTTCGAACTGATCGACGCCATCGGCGATGCGTTTGCTTCAGGGCGATATTTCGATATCTTCGTCGACTACGCCAAGGCCGGCGAAGACGACATTCTTTGCCGGATCACGGCCTATAATCGAGGTCCGGATCCGGCCCCGCTGCATGTCCTGCCGCAGCTCTGGTTTCGCAATACCTGGTCGTGGGGGCATCATCCTGAGCGCCCCGTCCTCGAGGCGGTCGAGTCGTCGGTTGTGCGCAGCCAGCATCGGCATCTGGGCGAGCGATGGTGGTACGTCGACATCGATCCGCACACGTCCACTCCCACGCCCACGCTGTTGTTCACTGAGAATGAGACCAATTTCGAGCGGCTCTTCGGGGTGCCAAATGCGGGGCCGTTCGTCAAGGATGCGTTTCACGAGGCGATTGTCGGCGGCCGCGGCGACAAGGTCAATCCCGACCGGCGGGGCACGAAAGCGGCTGCGCACTATCACGCGATGATTGCTCCCCGGGGATGTCTGGCGGTGAGAACCCGATTTAGTGCGGCCTCGCTGGCCGACCCGTTTGGCCAATTCGACTCGATCGTCGAGAGGCGGATCGCCGAGACCGACGAGTTTTACCGCTCCATCCAGCCCGCGGGGCTGGACCAAGATCAGCGCCGCGTTCAACGCCAGGCGTTCGCGGGGCTGCTCTGGACAAAACAATTTTATCACTACAGCGTGGAGCTCTGGTTGAGCGGCGACCCGGCCGGCCCGGAACCCCCGTCCACGCGGCAGCAAGGGCGCAATGCGGGCTGGCAACACGTTTACAACGTCGACGTTCTCAGCGTGCCCGACAAGTGGGAGTATCCGTGGTTCGCCGCCTGGGACACGGCGTTTCACTGCATCGTCTTGGCCCGGCTCGACCCCGAGTGGGCCAAGCGGCAGCTCGTGCTTCTGCTACGCGAATGGTACATGCACCCGAATGGCGAGCTCCCGGCCTACGAATGGGATTTTTCGGACGCCAATCCGCCGGTGCACGCGTTTGCCGCCCGTCGCGTTTACGAGATCACACGCGATCTCACCGGCGAAGCGGACACGCAGTTTCTCGAGGAGGTCTTTCATAAACTGCTGCTCAACTTTACGTGGTGGGTAAACCGCAAGGACCCCGAGGGGCGGAACGCCTTTCAGGGGGGCTTCCTCGGCCTGGACAACATCGGCGTATTCGACCGCAGCCGGCCCAACTTGGGCGAGGGCCGGCGACTCGAGCAGGCGGATGGGACCGCCTGGATGGCCATGTTCTGCCTCGACATGCTGGCGATCGCGCTTGAACTGTCTCGAACCGGGCCGGCCTACGAGGCGATTGCCACCAAGTTTTTCGAGCACTTCGTGGCGATTTCGCACGCCATCAACGGGTTCTGCGGCGAGATCGGGATGTGGGACCCCGTTGATGGATTTTATTACGACGTGCTCCGGGTCAAGGGAGGGCCTCCGGAGCACCTGAAGGTCCGCTCGTTCGTGGGTTTGATCCCCCTTTTTGCCACGTTGGCGATCGAACCGGGCACGCTCGAGCATCTGCCTCACTTTCGCCGGCGGGCTCGAGTGGTACCTCCGCTATCGCCCGGTTCTGGCCGGGAACCTGTGTCTGGTGACTGAACCCGGTAGCGGCGGCCACCGCTTGCTAGCGCTGGCCGACCGGGCCAAGCTCGAAGCGATTCTGCCCCGCATCCTCGACCCGGCCCAATTCCTGTCCGACTTCGGCCTAAGGTCGATGTCGCGGGGGCTGCACGAGGAACCATTCTATTACGACGGCAATCGGGTGGCCTACGAGCCCGGCGAGTCGGCCTCACCCATCTACGGCGGCAACTCCAACTGGCGCGGGCCGATCTGGTTTCCCGTCAACTACCTGATGATCGAGGCACTGCGGGAATTCCATCGATATTACGGCTCGACCCTGACGGTCGAGCTGCCGCGCTGGAGCGAAAAGCGGGTGACCCTCGATGTGGCGGCTGCCGAGATCACCAGCCGTCTCACGCGAATCTTTCTCCGAGACTCGTCCGGCCACCGTCCGGTCGTGGGCGGGCCGAAGGTATTCCAGTCCGATCCGCACTGGTGTGACCTAATCCCTTTTTATGAATACTTCCACGGCGAAACGGGCGCGGGACTGGCGCCAGTCATCAAACGGGGTGGACCGCCTTGATCGCCGAGCTCATCGATCGCAACCAGGCCTGGTCCAGCGCCCAGATGAAGGACGGGGCGACGACACCGATAGTTCCCACGGCGTGAGCCGCGACATCGACGTGGGCAAGGCGAGGCCCTGTCCGAGCCGGCATCAGCACTCGGCTCGCACGGAGGCTCGCCCTCCCGGGACCGCCGGAGAACTCGCGCGGTTATTCACGAATCACGGTGCGATCTCGACCATTCGCGCGAATGTCGATGATGTTTGCCGTGATGGCGGCCCTTGGCGTGGTGTCTACCGCGGCCGTGATGCCGTCGGTCAGCGGAACAAGAACGTCCTTCGCGACTTGACTGGGCGTAATCTCCCCGATGATGGCCGCCTTGGCCGTGATGCCCACGCATGCTAACGCGATGATGGGACCACGCGTGGCCGCCGTGGCTTCCGCTAGGGCTCCAGCGACCTTCGCCCCGGAACCCCCGGTGGCCTTCATGGCTGTTGTGTGCGACCGTTGCGTATCTCGATTCATGCGATGACCCGCGACCGCCATGGCCCTGGCCGTGAGCCCAATGACCATCGCCCCGGTGCCTTCGCGAGCCTTCGTGCCCGTGTTGCGCGACCCTTCCTTCTTTCCATCCGTGCTGACCGCCGGCGCCGTGCCAGCGACCGTGCCCCGATGAGCGCGATCCCGCCGAAGCCTGCTCCTGGCCTCGGTGTGAGCGATGGTGACGGGATTGTTCCGCTTTTTCTCCCTCTTTCGATCCTCGCTGGCCAGCGGCAGCATGCCAGCGGCCATGCCCGGATGAGCGCGATCCGGCGGAAGCCTGCTCCTGGCCTCGATGTGAGCGGTGGTGACGGGCTTGTTCCGCGTTCCCACCCTCTTTTGATCCTCGCTGGCCAGTGGCGCCGTGCCAGCGACCGTGCTCGGATGAGCGCGAGCGTGTGAACGAATGGTCACGGCCTCGCTCCTTCGATCGTGCAGACGAGCCGGAGCTCTTGCTTTCTCGACCATCATCCTTGGTCTTGGAATCGTCAGCCCGAGCCGCTGCCGTGCCGATCAAGAGTAGGCCGCCCACGGCGAGGGCGAAGGCCCACGCCCTATTTCTCAAAGTGCTCAACATCTTCGTTCTCCCTTGGTGAATTCGATCGCGAAACTGCGGGGATGGCTGTTTTCCCCTGCTCTCTCTATCAGCGGCAACCAGCGAACGAGCGGCCTGAATTTATTCGAAATCGGCGCCCTTTCCGCCGGAATTCGGGCATGGCGACAACGTCGTGGCATACGTTCCCGAACGGCATGCGGAACGGCGCCCGCTTCACCGAAATCAATGAGGCAGTCCAAGTCGGGTGCGAATCTCCTTCCTGATGGTCTCCGCGTGGCGCAGGGCGGTGTGGGACCGATCTCCGATTCGGCAGCGCTTTCGATCATTTGGCGAGCAACGCTCGGGCTTCTTGTTCCCGGCGCGTCGATGAGACCGTTTATCTCTCTGTCTTGTTCTCGAGAAGACGATAGACTGGTGGATAGGCGTCTTGTTCGTGTTTTGATAACGCCCGAGGAGAATGTGGCAAGATTCTCCCCAAGCTTTCCCTTGGGAGAAAACACCTCCCGTGGGCACCCTTTACGGTACTCATAGGCACAGGCGTCTGCCCAAAGCGCGGCGGGTGTGGGTTCCTCTGTCAACGGTCGGTGAGTGGCGCTGGCTGATCGACCGCGAGGATTCACCGTGGTATCCATCCATGCGGCTCTTCCGCCAGACCGATTTTTGGCGACTGGGCAAGCGTCTTCGAGCGCATGGCCAGCGCCCTATCGCAAGAACTCGCGGCGCGATAACGTGCTCCGATTTATGCTTACTCATTGAAGTGGCACTTCTTGGCACTCAACGGCAGGGTTTCGGAATTCCTCCGTCGCAACGAGCCAATCCAAAGAACGAGTTGCGACAATCCGGCAAAGGAGTAGGCGCACTCGCGTTCGGCGTACGAAAATCGGGTCGTCGCGAGCGGCCAGTGGTGCCTTCCTGGCGCAGAAAAACACCCCACCGCGGAGCGAGCTCAGCGCAACGTGAATCGGCATATCTTGGTCACCCCCTCACGACACCAATCACCCGCATGAGCGAACTTAGCTCATTGTGAACCAGCATGTCTTTGAACCCGCCACCCGAACGAGCGGGCTCGCGCAGCGTGAATTGGCACGTACGAGAACCCGGAAAGAATCGCGAAACGGCGGAAGACGAAACAGAACGGGCACACCTTGCGCACAACGCCTATACCAACAATATAACGTGGCTTACAAATTTCGTTAATGCACCTATGCCGATTCTTGGGTAAATCTCGATCAGAACCTATTGTTCTGATGTGGTTTAAAAATTTTTCCAAACTTTTTGTCCGCGATCATTGCGCGCGCGGATGAACCGCCCTCGCTCGGTCCGGTTCTGCCGATCCTGCCGGATTGCTCGACTGTGAGGTCTGCCGCCTTTACCAGAAAGCGATCGAGAACCACGTTGAGGTCGAGCAATACACGCATCAACCATATTTCTCCGTCCGGTGGTCATCAATCCAAAGCGTGCCGAACCTAAGCCGGCGGTTATTCCTGGACAGATTCAACTCAAATGCGGGAAAATGAGAAGGATCCGGATCGAAGCCTGCGGAACGGGCTCGCCGGATCGCCTCTGACTCGCGAGCACTCCTCTCTCTGGAGCAGAAACGATGGCCCTGAACTGGAAGGACTACATCGAGGAGCGCACGGACGTCCCATCGTGCGATGGCTTCGGAGGCAGGGCCACGACGTGCTCTATGCCGCGGAAACTGCGCTCGCAGAGATCCGACGCCGATCTGCTAAGCGAGGCCGAGGCCCAAGGCCGGGGTGTAAACCCCGGCACCGACAAGCGCACACGACACCTCGCCGGCCACAAAAACGGTGCGTGACGCAACTGCTTCTGTACGTGCGACTTCCGCGTGTCGGCCCTACAATCGGAACTTTCGCCGGGCCATAAGTCCATACTATCACTAGTGTTGCGCATGTCAGCAGAATAATCGTCATGATCGGAAAAAACGCCGGATCTCATTACATATCAAAATGTTACGGCGTGTCGGCTGTATAATCGGAATATTTGGAAAAAATGACGTATCTCTATACGTACGAATATATTACGGCGTGTCGGCTGGATAATCGCTGTATGCGTCAAAATTCAATGTCCCGACACACGGCTAGAAACGTCGCCGGACAGAGCCGGCTCCTACAGGAATTGTAGGAGGGAGCTCCGTCTCCCGACCCCCGAGCTAGCCTTGTGTCGGGTCGCTGTCAAAATCGGGCCGCCCCTTCCGATGGATGCCGAAATCGACCTTATCCCGCAGTTGGGGGTCGGCCGGTCCCTCTCGCGAGGCGGCGGTCATCCGCCTCGCAGGGCCTCGATCTCTTGGTGGAGGCATCGTTCTCGGCTGCCAGCACGATCGTGATCGAGAAGCCGGCCGAACTGCGGGCCAACCTGGCGTCTCTTTCCTAGATTATCGAAACCGCCGAGGCCTATCAGATTGATCCCGATCATTAATGGACCTCATCCTAGACCGTTTGAATATACCTCCGAAGATCAACAGATTATCGAGCAGCGCCTGGCCGACCTCGGCTATCTGGAGTGAGCGCGGAATCAGGCCAGCACCTCGACCGCGACGTCGGGAAATTGTCGCCGTTGGACGTCGTTGCTCAGATTCAGTCCACAGCCAAGCTCGACCGCGGCGGCGAGGTGGAGTGAATCGATATCTAGCTAGACCTGCTGCCAGAAGAGGAGCGAAACAGGGGCGAAACGATGGTATCGGCTCGCGAAGTGATCGAAACGAGCCGAAACGGACGGCGGGGAGTCGGAGCGTCCCATCGTAGCGTCGAAGCCACATCGGATCCGGCGCCCGTACGGGTTACAGCCGGAGGAACTCACCGAGCGACAGTGTTGGAGCAGAAGCCATCTACGAATTCTCAACAGTGAACTTTTTTATGTTAGTCACCTCTTTTCACCTTAAGCTCCCTACGTCGGCATTGATGCGATCTCCTCGATCACTTTTCCAATCATGAGTCGTTGTTGCGGGTCTTGCCTGATGCAACGGGTGATCAAGTCTCGCCAAGCCGAAAACTGCACGTAGTCTACGTCGGTCTGCCCGGTCAGAAGAAAAACCATGATCTTGCCGAGCGAATACACATCCGCACTCGGGCGGGCTTCGACACCTTCAAATTGCTCGGGAGCTGCGTAACCGAGCGTTCCGTATCGCTGAAACGTCTTTTGCGTCACCACGCGGGAGACGTTCTTGGAAATTCCGAAATCGGCAAGCTTCCAGCAACCACCCAGGGAGAGTACGTTGTCGGGCTTAAGGTCGCGATGGACAATATCATGATCGTGAAGTTCTCGGAGCGCGGTGGCCACACTCAGTGCAATCTGTTTCGCCTCCTGAACAGGAAGGCCACGCCCGTTTCCTCGCCCTTCTACATGCGTCTGCAAATCGCCACCGTCCGCAAACTCTGTAACAAGAGCGACGTACTCATCATCTCGAATGAAATCGAGGACCTGGAGAACATGGGGCCGCGCTCAATCGCATCAATTTGTCGTAGATCGCCATTTCGCGTTGAAGAGCATCTTTGTCCGCTGAATTTCGCCGCACGCGCTTTTAGGAACACGCGTTGGCCATTTTCGCGATTTCGGGCTACATACGCCTCGGCCATTCCTCCTGCGTCCAAACTGCGCAACAGGTCGTAGCCGAGGAATACAGCCAATGGTTCGGAATCCTCTGCGCGGGTACTCTCCGCGTGATTCCCGCTCGGCGAGTTGCCGGCCCCCAGTTCAGCCGTCTGAGGCGACTCGGGACAAGTCGCGGAAAACTCTTGTCCAGAATCCTTATCAACGAAGGTGAGGTTTGTGCGCGCGAACTCTGAGGGATTAATGCGGCGCAATTGTTCCTTGACCCGCCGTCGCATTTCGAGCGCAAAGGTCAAGTATTCGGCGAGCTCAGCCTTGGACACTTCACCGTCCGGGTGAATGAGCTTGATCAACCCGGACACCGTGCGCATGACCGCCTTCCGATCGCGGTGGCCAAGCTGTGGGCCGAAAGAATAGTACCGCTCATAAGCGTCGGTGTAATTCACCGGGCGAAGTTCGTTGTGAAAAATCTCCGCGATATAATCGGCGATAAATCCAAGATGGCTCGTGAACAGATTCGGGGTGAGCTTGGCCATCTCCCAGCCGGGCAGATACGCGTGCCAGCGGTCGTGGAATGCGTCGTCGTCCCGAATGGTTTCTGGCAGCGGCTTGAAAAGGTGAGACGTTTCCACGAGCGTGTTGATGTCGCCGTGCGTGTTGCCATTGAAAATGATACACGCCTCCGCGGAGACGGTGCCTTTGTCGTCGCCCCGCGAGAACGATCCTTGCTCCATGTAGCCCTTGTACATATCCTTGTCATTCGCGGACTTGAAGTTGGGCCCGGCAACTTCGTCGAATGCGACAAGATCGTATTTCACCACGAGTCCCGGTTTGTCCTTGCGGTTTTTCCAGCCGAACAGGTCGGTCACGCTGCCTTGGCCGCCGGACAGGAGAATGGCGTAAGGTGAGATTTCGCGAAACACGAAGGACTTTCCCGTTTCCTTGGGGCCGAGCTCGATGAGGTTGTAATTGCGCTCGACCATTGGCACAAGGCGGAGGAGGTACAAGAGCTTTCGGCGCCACGTGAACTCCGGTTGAGTCGGCTCATAGCCCAGCGTGCGCATTAGTACGCCGACCCATTCTTCTCGGGTAAACTGACGGCGAGCTTGGATGTATTCGCCCAAGTTGGCGCTTGCGATTTGGATCGGCTGCATCCTTGTCAAGACAAAGGGCCTCGTCACGCCGCCGTGAACGATCGTTTCGTCGAACACGAGCTCCAGGTTGGCCCATACGCCACCCGTCAACGTCCGCTCGTATTGGTAGACGATTCGCTCGTCGATGTGGACCTTGTCCATGCCGGAGGTCGCGAACTTCGCCCAATATTTGCCCCCTTGGTCCTTCTCGTCGAACGTGACGGACACCATGTCGATCATTTTCATCGAGCGAAACCGTTGCAACCGTGCCTTGATCAGCTCGCTTTGATCCGACCGAACGATCCGCTCTTTGATCATTTCTTTGACGCTTGCCAGCCCAGAGTCAATTTGGCTTTCGTCCGTGGTCGAGCAATACTTGCCGAGCAGATACTCCAGCACGTAGACGGGAATGCTAAAGCCGACTTTGAGACGCTGGACCAGGTCTTTCCGGACCACCCGGCCCGGAAAGGCGTCGATCAATTTGCTGTCTAGCGAGTCAACCCACGCTGGATGTTTGATTTCGGGTGTCATCGGAGTTTGCCTACCTGTCGCGATCGCAGTGTTCGACCCACGCATTACCAATCACTGATTTCAATTTTCAATGTCACGTCCTCGCGCACCAGAATCTCCTCGTCGTCGGCGTCGAGCACCTCGACCAGGAGCTGCGTTCCGTACGCCAGTTGTGGTTTCGGTTCGACCATTTGCAACTGCACGGTGACCGAAGTCGCCCTCCGGCTCGATGACGATCGGTTCGCCGTGTCGGAAAACGAGTTTGCCCGCCGCTGGGTCTTTCACCTTGACCAGGACACGCCGTGCCAGCAGATTTACGTCGGCATTGAAAAGCTGGCCTGTGGCCGCAGCCTGAACTTGAACACGCGGGGCCTCGCTGGTGATGTATCCGACAGGCTTCAGCACCACGTTCACCTTGCGGGCCTTGGTCGGCCAAGTGGCGACGACCACGGGAATGATCATCTCTTGCAGGGTTGCACCGCCGTGGAAAAAGCCTAGCGCTCCATAAGTGCGAAATGCACTGGTGCTTCGCGGGACCACCACTTCGAGCTCGGATTGCGGAATCTGCATGTGAACCGCACTGGGGTGCGACAAGTCGTGCCCGACCATCGCCCGGCGGTGCTTCCACAGCAAGGTTCCCGTCGGCAGATCGTCCACGATTTCGTGGTCGTCGGGCTGCCAATGAAAGAAGCCGTGGTCGGACAGGACGATGACACGACTGTATCCGGCGTCGCGTAATTTGCGGATCGCCTGGACGTAGCGGCGTAGATGCTCGTCTGCTCCGGTGATCTTCAACTGCCCGTCGTGGCTGTCGAATTCATCCCCGTGAACAGCGATCAAGCGTCGGCCGCGACCCGGCTTCTTGAGTGTCTCACCGTCGAGCACCTCTGCAATTTCGAGCCAATCCTTGACATCGAGATTTTGCTTCAGCCACTTGCGCCGTTCCTCCGCCCATTTCAGGTCGCCATCGAATCCGTCAATCGAAACGTAAAACGTCTTGGAATCATCGGCCAACCGGACATGCAGGCTATCTCGCTTTACCGGCAGAGCGAAGGACATCCCCAGAGGCGTGATACTCGGGACGGGAGCAACGGCGGTAATAACAGTCGGGCGCTGGGTGGGTTCGCCCTGATTTAGTAGTTGTGCCAGCCGCCAACCAAGGTCTAGCCGAAAGGCGTCCAGGAAAACAAGTGCGGTCGGTACGCTATCACGGGGGAGCTCCGCCAGCGCGACTTCACCGGCGGTGGACAGTTCAAAGACATTCCCCTTGCACTTTGCCAAGAGATCGGAAAATGTCCGCCCGACACGATCCATCGTTCGCAGATATCCGCGACGTAGCCGTGCCCGGATGCGGTGCAACGGCGGTGGTAGATCGGCCGACTCCTTGAAAAGCTGCTCGCCGGCCTGGTCCAGTTGCCAGCCGCGCACACTGTACCAGTCGATTGCGTCGGTCACCGTTTTCCAGGTTTCCTCGACGGCTCGATTCTCGACGATGAGTGAGGCGGCTCCCGCCATTTCGACCAGGTAGCGCCAGCCGACCGGTTTGCTCGCTTCCCTACCCCAAAACCGGCCCTCCCGGTCTTTGTAGTTCTGAACGTCCCGCCCCAACTCGTCGGCGAGGACATCGACTTCCTCCAGGCGGTCAAGCCGATCCGTTGTTTTCAGAAAGAGAGCGTCTTCGACGGCACGGGAACTCCACGAACGCGGCATCGAAGTGAGGTTGCGTGCCCAATAGGTCAGTCCGATTGTGGCCTCGGCCTGTGGGACGAGGCGTTCAAAGCTGGCGATGTAGCGATTGTCATGTTGCCATTGTTTCAGCAAGCGCAGCGAGTGCGTGCGGGGCAGGCCGGGCGCGATAATCTTGTCCGGCTCGCGGGGCTGTTCGCGGGGCGAGCCTTCGGCGGCCTCGGTGCAAAGCAGCCGCGCGGTGGCCGCGATACGCCAGGGTTCCTCGTCGAGTTCCTTCGGATCGGGCAACCCAAAGTCCTCGGTGCAGCGTCGGGCGAAGATGTCGAACCGAGCTTCCTCGCGCAGAGCGTCGAATTCGCGGGGAGGCCCGGCAAGCACCTGCAACATGCGGTGGTCGTCAACCAGGGTCCCCTTGGCGTTGCGCGGCGTCAGTTCTTTCCAGGTGTCTTTGGGCTTGTCAAACCACTCGCGAGCGTGAGCCGGCAGCAACCCGACCAGTTCGTCTTCGTGGTCGCGAGATATATCCACGCCATACTCGCGGAGGGCCTGCAACAGGCTTTTTTCCCAGACCTCTTCGGCCTCCAATTCGAACGGTTTGAACCAACTGATCGAATCGCGAGAGCACGGCAGCCACACGACTCTGGGGCTGCGTGGCGACGAATAAAACCGATCGCGCACCAGCAGCTCGTGCACGTCTTCCTGGCCCGCGAGCGGCGCCCACAGCTCAAAGCCATCGGCCTTCGCGGCTTCGCGCAACAGGTCCAGCCACGAGCGATCCGGGTCGCACCACACCAAGAGCGGCGGCGCCGGCGACTGGTGTCCCAGGGCCCCGCGAATCGCGAGGCAGAGCCAATCTCGGAAGCTATTCTGCGCTGACATTTATGGTCCGATCTCGCCCCACTGCCCATTGGCGCGGTCTGGCGCAATTGCTGTATTACAGTACCGCTGCCTTCGACCAGAAGGACAAACTTCATCTCATGGCCTCAAGCTCACTCGAGCGGTACAGTTCGCCCAACGTGTAGTCCTTCAACCAATACGAAAGGGATTCACCCGAAACCACCCTCAGAACAGTCTCTCCGTCTTGACGTTCCGCGACGGTTGTGGTCGGAGGGTCGTTGCCAAAAGCACTCAGGAATTCGGGCGAATGTGTGGTTAGGATCACCTGTCGCCCTGTTGGCGGCTTCGCGAGCGTATTCCGCAACGATGGGAAGCATGGACGGATGAAGCCCGGTTTCAGGCTCGTCAATCGCGATAAGAGGGGCCGGTGACGGATTAGCGAGCACGGCGAGGAGAAACAAGAACCGTAGCGTGCCGTCAGAGATGTCCGCCGCGGATCGTTCGCGCTGGAGGCTCCGCCAACGGATTTGCAACTGGATGCGCTGGTCGGCGTCCGGCGGGAAGAGCAATTCCTCGAAGTCCTCACCGAATGCAGCTCGCATCGCCTTGTTAACCTCTTTCTTGAATTGGCGGCTGCCCGTATATAGGCTGTGCAATACGGAAATCAAGTTCTGACCGTCGGGACTCACCTGGGTCTCCGTTCGCGCGCACCTGAGGCGAGCGGATCTGGGCTTCTCCGTGCGTTTGGAAATCCTGGTGAATCTTCCAGGACGCCAGCTCCTTCTGAAATTCGTCCACGAATTGGTTCGCGGCAAAGGGACCACCAGCCACCGCGAGCAAGGCCTCCTCCTGGAGGAACGCCTCGACGGGCGCCTCGAAACGCTGCGAATCCATCGAAAAAACAGCGGCAAGTTGAGGATCGCGTTCGATTAGCTTGAACGGAACCTGCATTTCCCCCGTCTCGACCTTGTAAAAGTTCCCCAGGAGCTCGTGATCGATCCGATAGCTGCTCGTCTTGCCAAATCGTGCAAGCGAGATTTCGTATGTCAAGGCGTCCTTCACGGGGTCGATGTAAGGCGGAATAGGCGTCATCTTCGTGCGGACGCGGATTGCTTTCGCTGCGCCGTCCCACACCAGGGGCTCCATTCCGCCTTCGTGTTGAACGTACCGGCCTAATGCTCCCTTGGCCATGGCATTGAGCATTTCCAGCACGCGCAGTAGATTCGATTTACCGCTCGCGTTCGGTCCGATGACCACGTTCAAGTCACCAGGGCACCAGGATTGCGATTTGAGCGAGCGAAAGCCTTCGACTTCCAATTTCATGATTTTCATTACTGGTTCTCCACTCAAAACGATGACGCTCAAACGGTCCAATGGCCTCTCGCGCTCCAACCGTTATCTTACTCGTCTGGCCACCAGCCCGGTTGAGGCAGCTTGCCTTCGCGGACCCAGCGGCGTTCGTCGGCACGCCACTCGGCGCGATCGGCGATGGCTTTGTCGACGTCTTTCGAGGCCAGGACATCGGCGGCCAGGATTCCCGCCTTTTGCAGCGGGGCGATATTCACGCGCACGCCGTCATTGATGTCGGGGGCGTAAAGCGATTCCTGGGCGACGAACTCGGCGATCGTGGTCGGAATCGCCCGGCGCCCATCAAGGCTCGAGATCCGGTCGAAGAGCGGTTGGCCTGCGAGCCACTCGCCCCAGCCCAAAGGCTCCTTGCTTTCCCATCGTTCAATCTGGGTGCGAAGCTGATTGGCTCGTGCCGTTCTCTTCTTGATCCGCGCGGTCAGTCCCTTCACCGCCTCTTTGATTTCCTTCACGCGCGATCTAAGGTGCCGAGCCTCCGCCCCGGAGAGTGAGGGCTCGGCGCCAAGTTGTGCCTCGCAGTCCTTTTGCTCTTCCTTCAGGGCTTTGATCTGATCCTTATCGGGCCCGAGCACGACTGCCTCGAATCGCTTCCACCACGAGTCACACGCGAGCCTCAGCGCGTCCTTGAGCATCGAATGAGCCTGGGTGCTGATGAGTTTCGCCAGGTCCGCGGCGGTTGGGTCGGTGGCCAGCTCGCCCTGGTCGGGTGGTTGCGGGCCAACCTTCGCACAGTGGTGGTCGAGGTCGCCATCGCCTCGGCGATCCAGGAGCGAAGATCGGGATGCAGGTCCGTCTGGTCGGCCTCGTCGAGCCAGTCGGGGAGCGGCGAGTTCGCGATCATTCGGCCAGTCGGCGGAGCCAGCGAGCCTTTAGAGCCAGCATCGCGTCGTCGATGGCATACTGGCGGAGGGGGGCATGAAGTGAAGCGGGACCAAATCCAGTGACAGCAACGGCTTCAAGGATCGTGTCAAACTTTTGCAGTTCCAGGACGGCAGTCCTCCAGTTCCGCTCGGCGTTTGACTTGGCGATCGCTGCGGGCTTCGGCCGCAATGCCCATGACGCCGCGCAGCTCGGTTTCGAGCCGCTGCCGCAGTGGGCCGAGATACTGGGAGCGAAGCTTCGGAACCGCATCCAGATCCAGCTTGTGATAATAAAGCAGAGCATCGCGAACGCTGGCGGCGTCCGAGACGTGAACCTGCCGCTCTGCAGTTGCCAGGCGATCGGCCGCTTCTTGAACTGCGTCGTGTGATGCTTGAAAAACTCGGTGGCCAGCCAGCCGTCGAGTGGCTTGCCCATCACCTCAGCAAAGTCGCTCGTGTCGATCTCGTCAGCTCTCAGCCGCTCCTGCACGCGCTCGAGCAGCGTCGTTTCCTTGGCCAGCGGCGTGAGCGGAATGATTCCATCCGGATCGGCCCAGTTAGGGAACTGGCTCGCTCGCATCGATCTGTATGGGCCAGCGGTAGCCGAGCAGGCGAAGAATTGTTACGGTTACCCGGTTGGCCCACAGCCCTAATTCCTCAGGAAGACAGCGCCAGCCTTTGGATTCGATCCCTTCCTTGAGCAGCCAGTAGATAGAGATTGGGTGGATTTCCACCTCACGGGATAGCTCTTCCAGAAACGTCTCGGAAGGGATAGGTAGCCGGGACCCAAGAGCAACTTGCAGGTCTTCTTCCACATCGCCCGTCCCGTCGTCTTCCGGCTCCAACGCGACATCTGACCCTGGACCGGCTTCGAAGAGAACTCGAAGGCGCATTCGAATCGAATCAAGTTGCGAGTTCTCAAGAATCCGGCGTTCAATTCGCGTCACCTGTGCAGTGATTTCTGTGACCGCTCCGAACGAGCAATCAGGCAAGTCCGGAATCGCGTCGTAACCACGAATCATTGGAAACCAGCCGGCGGGCGTACCGGTCTCTGCTAAGATCGTCTGTCGGTCAGTTGGATCCAGGCCGAACTCATTGAACATTTCACTTTCGATCACTCCCTCCAGGGTATGACGCAGCACTCTAATCGGACTGCAAACGGTCTCCATAGGGGCGGAAAACGTTCGCTCGGTCGGAATGGTCGAGACCTCGTAACGCTTCCACTCTTTCACAAGATCGACATGCTGCTGAATAAGCTTACTTTGGGGATATACAAACGCCGCTCTATCAACATATCCGGGATTGAACTTTACGTCGGATGAAAGAACTCGAAGCAGGTAACTGCATACGCGAGAATTCGCCACCGCGAGAATCGTATTGATCGCGGTCGCTCGATGCGAAAGCGGAAACATCGAGAGACTTGCGGAATCAAACACAACTTCCCCTGGGAGGTGTCTCGCGCCATCGCTCCACACCATTAGAGAATAGGTGGCACCCTCCGTGAAGTAAAACTCGCATTCTGGATTTTTGCCCCTCCTGTGGAACGGATACGTACTCCTTCATTGAACCATTCCAGCAGAAACCACTCCATCCCGGCCCATTTCGAGTAGCCACCAGCCTTCGCATACGGCACCCAACGCGTTCCGCCGTCCGCTCCCTCCCAAAAAAACCGCACAAACCGGGCGTTATCCCCGGTATTCATCCCGTACCGTGTCGTAACAACGTCGGAAAAACGGTGAGCAGGGCGTGCTAGTAACGAATGGATTGAGTCGCTCAACCAAAAGACCAGTGGCGCCTGCGGATTTCGAGAAGGCGGGACTGCAAAGGGGAATGCTTAAGCGTGGCCGAATCTGAGTTGTTGTTTGTCCGTAGTAATGCAGCCTGTTCCTCGCTGGCCATCGACGCCGTTATCCGGAACGCGACGAGCGTGTGGTCGTGTCTCGGTGGAATCGTTGCCCAGACCGTGAGAGCAACGTTACTTGGCGGATCAGCCTCATCGAACGCATGACGACCAAGTTGGCTAAGCGTTTCGACAGTTGTCTCAGTCAAAAGACCCGAACCATGTATGGGCGAATCATGTTTCGGAAATACCCTTAGATCTGCGTAAGAACCGAGAAACATCCAAGTGTGAGGAGCCACCATGGCGACCCGGCCCGCCGGTATCGCTAGGGTGTTGTTCCGAAGCATGAAAGCCGCGTAGAGGTCCCGCTTGCCAGGCTTGAAATTCCGCTCGACGTAAGCCTTGAGCCTCGGCGCCATATTCTTACTGCCCATATAAGGCGGATTTGCCGCCACCACGTCGTACTTTCGGCTGAGTAGGTCGACGAGCCGTATCTGCGGGTAGATGTTGAGACGAAGACATAAA
>CAWHKI010000096.1:0-15674 GCA_963829765.1 uncultured Isosphaeraceae bacterium
CCGGTGCGTCCTGAGGGCCCCAGGCGTCATGCTGGGCGTCTCGACCGAGCTGAACAAGCTCCGATCAAGCGGCAACCAGCGGCGCAACTTCGTTCGGGGCGCCGGGGTCAAGGTGCACCGAGGTCAGGATTAGGTTCAAACCGTCGAGAGTTACGAGCGATGGCGAGGGCATCTCGATGCCAATGGGCCGGCCGTCTTCAGTCCAAGTGATTACAAACCATGGACAACCCAGTCTTCATCAAAGACAGCATGGTTAACGACTCGCCGCTTTTCGGACGTGAACACCAAGTGAATCCGGCCGTCGCGTGCTTGCAAGACGGTTGGGTAGCCGAAGTCGCCTTCGCCTTCGCGAATGTTGCGGCGGATCGGCCAGGTACGGTCTCGATCGGAAGAGAGTGCCGCAGTGAGCGGGGTGCGCAGATTCATGCTGTCGTTAAAGACCAGGAGCAGCCGGCCGCTCTTGAGTTTGATGAAATCGACCGCGGCGTTGGGATTGGGGAACGCCGAGTCCTTGCCCTCGGCCCAGGTCATGCCGCCGTCGTGTGATTCCGAACGGACAATATAGCCGATCGTCTTGGGATCATAGTCGCCGCCGCGCCGACAGTAGGCGATTAAGTCACCGTTATCAAGCTGCGCCACCGCCGGCTGAATGTTCCCCTTCGCCGAGCGGATCGGACCGCTCTTGGTCCAGGTCTTTTTGGCGGGATTAAACCGCAAGAACAACGACGTGCTGTCAGCACCGACCAGCTCGGGATCGTGGCCGGTTTCATGATAAATCGGCAGCAGGTAATCGCCGTTATTGAGCACGATGGGCCGACCGCGGACCATGTCGCCCTCGTCGAGTGAGAGCACCGACGCGTCCGACCAGGTCTCGGCGTTATCGTGTGAGAGCTTGCATTGAATCCGCGATGTCGACCAGGTCTCCCCGTACCGGACCACGTAAAACAGCCAGACGACCCCGTCGGGGGCTTCCCAGATCACGCCGTTGCCCACCGAGCGCAGCGGGTCGCTGGCGATCGGCTTGGGGGACGTCCACTGGCTTTCGCCCTTTTTGAGCCGGGACCCGAAGACCGCCGTTTCGATGGCATATTCGCCGGCGCCGCCGTAATAAACCAGATACAAGTCGCCGCTCTTCAGCTCGGTCAGGCAGGCCGGGTGCTTGTAGGGGCCGGTCGGGACTTCGGGGCCGAAAACGCGGGTGATCGTCAGCTCGCCGGCACCCAGTGAAGAGCCGTACGCGATGATCATCAGAAACCAGAGAGCGGCACGAATGGCACTAAAAGTCATCTAATGTGGTCCTTGAAAATGGGAACAGGCGATCTTGCGCCCATTCGTTTTGAATGGCACCCATCTTCGGCGACAAACCGCGGAGACGCAAGGGACCAGGCCGTCAGGCGGCGCGGACGGATGAATTGCCGGGCCGGGGTCTTGACATTCGCCGGCCTGTGCCTGACGATTCGTTTTTCAACGTGCACCGATTCTCCTTCCCGACCCCCGCGATGAGGACTAACGATGCCCACGAAAGTCGCGTCAGCACCAGCCAGGCCCAAGGTTAAGTTGACCAAGCTCTTCATTGACAACAAATGGATGGACCCCGTCGATGGCGGTGAGTTCGAGACATACAACCCGGCGACCGGCGAGGTGATCGCCAAGGTCGCGGCCGGAAGCGCGGCCGACGTCGACAAGGCCGTCAAGGCCGCCCGGCGAGCCCTCGAAACGGGGCCGTGGAGCACGATGGACGCCGCCGATCGCGGTCGGTTGCTGTTCACGCTCGCCGACCTGGTCGAGAAGACACGCTGACGAGCTGGCCGCGCTCGAGTCGCTCAACTGCGGCAAAACGATCAGGGACGCGAAGGGAGACATGGGCGGAGTCGTCAACACCCTGCGCTATTACGCCGGCTGGGCCGACAAGATCGAGGGCCGGACCGTCCCCGTCCGCGGCAGTTTCTTGTCGTACACACTTCGCCAGCCGGTGGGAGTCGTCGGTCAGATCATCCCCTGGAATTTCCCGCTCTTGATGCTCGCCTGGAAGTGGGGCCCCGCTTTGGCTTGCGGCAACACCGTCGTCATGAAGCCCGCCGAGCAGACGCCGTTGACCGCGCTCGGGATCGCCGAGCTCGCCCAGGAAGCCGGCTTCCCGGCCGGAGTGCTCAACGTCGTCAATGGCATGGGCGAAACCACCGGGGCGGCCCTGGTGGCGCATCCCGATGTCGACAAGATCGCCTTTACCGGCCACGTTGACACGGCCAAAATTATCCAGAAGGTCGCCGCCGACACACTCAAGCGGACGACCTTCGAGCTGGGCGGCAAGAGCCCCAACGTCGTCTTCGCCGACGCCGACCTTGATGCCGCGGTCGAAGGGGCGTTTCATGCGATTTATTTCCACGGCGGCCAGTGCTGCACGGCCGGCAGCCGGCTCTTTGTCGAGTCGAAAATTCACCATGAATTCGTCGAGCGCCTGGCCGAGAAGGCCAAGGGCCGCGTGGTCGGCGACCAGCTCGACCCCAAAACCGAGCAAGGGCCACAGGTCTCGCAAGAGCAGCTCGATAAGATCCTCCACTACGTCAAGCTCGGCGAGAAACAGGGCGCGACCCTCTTGACCGGCGGCGAGCGTGTCGGCTCCAAGGGTTTTTTCGTTCAGCCCACCATCTTTGATAACGTCAAGGACGACATGGCGATCGCCAAGGACGAAATCTTCGGCCCCGTGGTCAGCATCTTGCCGTTCCGCGGCGTCGACGAAGTCATCGATCGCGCCAATCGCACCTTCTACGGCCTCGCCGCCGCCATCTGGACCAAGAACATCGACAAAGCCCACCTCTATGCCAAGAAGGTCAAAGCGGGCACTGTCTGGGTCAACTGCTACCACGTCGTCGACACCACGACCCCCTTTGGCGGCTTCAAGATGTCGGGCCAAGGGCGCGAAAACGGCGAGGCGGCCCTGGAACACTACACCGAGCTCAAGACCGTCACCGTCAAGCTTGGGTGAATCGTTCCGATGCTTATTCATTGAAATGGCACTTTTTGGCACGAGGGAGCACGGTTTCAGAGGGCGTCCGTCTCAGAAAGCCAATCCAAAAAACGAGGTAGGACCATTCGATAAAGGAGCGGGTACAGTCGCGGTTGCGGCATGCAAAAATGGCTGCGGCCGCGTGAGGGCGCGAGCCTGGGCTCGTGGAAACTTCGCCTTGCATCGCCATAGCCTTCATCCTGCTTCGGTTGCTGGCAACGCGGGTGTTCAGAGCCTCCGAAGTGGAGTGAGACCATAGAGCCCAGTGGCGTAAGCCACGGGCCTAATCCCGATACCGTTGAATTGGCATTAACCATACGAAAAGACGAGACTTGGAATCGTCTGGTTCTCACGCTCCCGGTGGATCACGCTCCCGCGTGGGAACCCACTTTCTGGACGCTCTGCGTCCTTGCGACTTCCCAGCCGCGGCGCTACCTCCTGGCGGCGCGGAGCGTCAAAGAGGACATTCCCACGCGGGAGCGTGGGAACGAGTACGAAGCCCTTCCTTGCCTTCAGGTTATCGCTCCACTAACCACGCGGCACCAGCGAGGCGGGGTCCTCCCAAAGGATTCCGGCGTCGAGGGGTGGCGACCGATACCAACCCGACGCGCCAGCGAGGGTTCTGTCTTCCGTCGGCACTCCCCTCGGTGGCGCGTCGGGCTGGTATGTCCAGCGTAAACTCCGATTTGTCCACGGCGCTTTCCCGAGCGGTCGCCAGAATCTGTGGGCACACCCGAGCGCCGAGGCGACCCTGCGGCCCACGACGAACACGCCTCGCACAGTTTGCGCAGACCTCCTGTATACAATATAACACGGTTTGCAAATTTCGTTAATGCACCTATGCGGAATTCGGTGCAAAAGTTGAGCGCATCACCTTATCCGTTAGAGACTAAAAAAATTTTCCGAAATTTTTGTCCGCGATCATTGCGCGACGACACGATGTTGCGGTATGATGCCTGAATAACCCGCATAAGCCTTGCTCGCGAGAATTTCCTAAGAAAAGTCACTTTCTGACCATTTTGCGCGTGCGTTTTGGGAATCGGATGCGTCTGTTACATTATCGCGACATGCTGGCGTCGTGTCGTGAGGCTGAGCTGGGAGGGACTGGGGCCGGGGAGGGGAGTGACCGCTGATGGCCGGCGAGGATCCCATCATCGTTCGATTGATCGAGGAAGCGCGGCGCCAGGCCCCGGGCGCGCTCGACCGGCTACTGGAGTCGTATCGCAACTACTTACGGCTATTGGCACGCACCGGGATCGACGCCTCGCTACGGGGCAAGGCGGACCCGTCCGACCTGGTCCAGGAAACGCTCATGAAAGCCCACCAGCACTTCGACCAGTTCCAGGGCCAGACCGAGGCCGAGCTGATCGCCTGGCTGCGCAAGATCCTGACGCGGAACCTGGCCGACCTGGTCCGCCGATTCAAGGCCGGCGGTGCGCGCTCGGTCCGGCGCGAGCAATCCTTGGACGACCTCTTCGGCGCAAGGTCGCGTGTCATGCTCGACCTGGTCGCCCCCAACGGCCATTCCCCCAGCCAGTCGGCCCAGCGGCGCGAATTGAGTATCATCCTGGCCGACGCCCTGGCGGCGCTGGCCGCCGACCACCGGGAAGTGGTCGTGCTCCGGACCCTCGAGGGCAAAGACTGGGATACGGTCGCCCGCGCCATGGGCCGCACCCCAGGCGCCGTCCGCCTCCTCTGGGCGCGAGCACTCAAGAAGCTTCGGCCGCTGATTGAGACACGATTATGAGTGGTCAGTGGTCAGTAGTCAGTGGTCAGTTGTAGTGGTTTCGCGTTGGTCGAAGCTCAGTCGGAAAAGCCTCGGCGGCGGACAATGGACAACGAACAGGTGGCAACTGATAGGCTGGGTGATGCGTTGCGCTCGTTGGCTTGGTGTGATAAGCCTGGTACCCAAGCGACGCGGCGGGATCATGAGCCTGACAACGGACGACTGACAAGAGCCAAAGTGCAGGTCTTTACCAACGGATCGGAGCGGGAGCTCCTGCAACGGACAACGGACAACGGACCACGGACATAGCCGACAACGGACCACGGACAAGCAACCAAATGTTCAGCAGCAACAGACTTTCTCAAGGTCAAAGTAAGAGCAAATCGCCCAGCGAGGTGAAGCTGGTGGAGGTGCTCGATGCCTACCTGGCGGCTGCCCAGGAGGGGACTGCGCCTGCGCGGGAGGTGCTGTTGGCACAACATCCCGAGCTGGCCGATGACCTGGAGGCGTGCCTGGCCAGCCTCGAATTCATCCACCAGGCGTCGCTGAACGCACCGCCGTTGGTGCTCGACCCGAAGGCGGTCCACGCGGATGAAGGAGAAACGGGGATCGGCGACCTGGGCGACTTCCGGTTGATCGCGGAGATCGGCCGTGGGGGCATGGGGGTGGTCTACGAGGCGGTGCAGCGCTCCTTGAGGCGCCGGGTGGCGCTCAAGGTGCTGCCGTTCGCGGCGGCGATGGACCCGACCCAGCTCCGGCGGTTCCAGACCGAGGCCCGGGCGGCCGCCCAGCTCCACCACACGAACATCGTCCCGGTGTATTCCGTCGGCTGCGAGCGCGGCGTGCACTACTACGCCATGCAGTTCATCGAGGGCCGAACCCTTGCCCAGGCGATTGCCGAACGCCGGAAGATAGAGCAGCCGCCGCCCGCGAGCCTCGGCCTCGACGACCCCTCGCCCCTCCGGGGAGAGGGTGCCCGAAGGGCGGGTGAGGGGGAAGCGCAAGCCGCAGCGACCGACGCCGCGCAACCCGCGGCGGCTCCGTGGGGAGGGCGAGGCTCCGTCCGAGCCGGCATTGGCACTCGGCTCGCCAGGAGGCTCGCCCTCCCGGGCGATCTCACAGGCGCCTGTGCAAGCGATAACCCCACCTCGCCCCCCCGGGGAGAGGTCGCCCGGAGGGCGGGTGAGGGGCAAGGGCTCGCCCCGGCCGACGAGGCGAAGGTGCGGGTTGAGCAAGGGTCTCCCGACCCCGATGGTCGAGGGTCGGGAGACCTCGCCATCAGACTCGGGAGAACCGCGCCCGTCGGCTCGCCCCCGCGAATATTTCCGCACGGTCGCGGAAATGGGCATCCAGGCCGCCGAGGGCCTCGACCACGCGCACAAGTTCGGCATCATCCACCGCGACATCAAACCGGCCAACCTCTTGTTGGACGTCTATGGCAAGCTCTGGATCACCGATTTCGGCCTGGCTCGTCTTCAAGACGACGCCGGCCTGACGATCACCGGCGATGTGGTGGGCACGCTCCGCTACATGAGCCCCGAGCAGGCGCTGGCCAAGCGGGGCTACCTGGATCATCGGACCGACATCTACTCACTGGGCGCGACGCTCTACGAGCTAATCACGCTCCGGCCCGCCATCGACGGGCAAGACCGGCAGGAGGTCCTCCGCAAGATCGCGGAGGATGAGCCGCCCGCCATCGGCCGATTCGATCCGGCGCCGCGGGAGCTGGAGACGATCGTGCTCAAGGCGATGAGCAAGGAGCCGGTCTCGCGCTACGACACGGCCCAAGAGCTCGCCGACGACCTGCGGCGCTTCCTCGATCACCGGCCCATCAAGGCCCGCCGGCCGGCGCTCGCGGAACGAGCGGCGAAGTGGGCCCGCCGGCACCGCACGCTCGTGGCCTCGGCCCTGGTGATCGCCTTCCTGGCGGCAGCGGGCCTGGGTGCCAGCGTGGCTCTGATCGCGCGAGAGCGTGCCGAGACGGTGCGGCAGCGGGACCGGAATCGCCACCACGGCTATGTGGCCGACATCCGGCTGGCCTACCAGCTCGCTCAGAGCGGCCATGGCATGAAGGCTCTGGATCTGCTCAACAAATACCGACCCGGGGCAAGCGACGAGGACATGCGGAGCTTCGCCTGGTATTACGTGATGCGACTCTGCCACGGAGAACGGCGGACGCTTCGCGGCCACAAGGGCGCGGTCTATCATGCGGGATTCTCTCCCGACGGAAAGACGCTCGTCTCCTGCGGCCAGGACGGCACGGTGCGGTTCTGGGACGTCGCCACCGGACAGTCCTTGCGCACAATTCCGGCCCAAGACCAGGCTGGAGAGGTGAATTCAGCCGAGTTTTCGCCAGACGGTCGTAGCCTCGTCACGGCCAGCGATGACGGCAAGGTCAGACTCTGGAATCTCGCGAGCTACGCTCTCCAGACGACGATCCCCGCACATAAGGATGACGCCTACGCCCTGTTTGCGCCCGATGGTCGCCGACTGATTTCCGCCGGGCGCACAGACGGTCTGGTCAAGCTTTGGGACTTGGCGACGTACGAAGCCAGTGGCGTCGATCAAGGCGAGGCGCGAAAGTCTTGGAGAACGTTTTGCTCTCGCCCGACGGGACAACTGTGGCCGCCGTCGGCGAGGAGGGATCCGCCATCTTCTGGAACTCCGCGGACCTGAGCCTCATCTGTAAAAAGCATCATCATATTCGCGAAGGACGCATACTCTATGCTCTGGCCTTTTCCGCGGACGGTACCCGGATCGCCACGGGTGATATCGATGGTCATCTCAGAGTCTGGGGCCTCTCGGAACGGAGGACCGAATTCGCGGATGCGCAACAGCATACCGCCGACATCCAATCAGTGGCGTTTCTGGCCGGCGATCGCGTAATCGTGTCGGCGGGCGGATACGGATCCTGAAGCTCTGGGATGCGGCCACGGGAAAGTGTCTCGGTTCGCTGCTGGGTCATACAGAAAAGATCTGGGGCGTTTCGGTCTCGCCCGACGGGACAACTCTCGCGACGGCCAGCAGCGACAGCACCGTCAAGCTCTGGAACGCGCAGCCGCCGCAGCCGGAGCGCCACGCTTCTGGCCAGACCTATGGTGAATGTACGGCCGCCTTCACACCGGACGGGCGGACCTTGATCGTCGCTCGGTCGGTGCGTCGGGAGCAGGCTTCGAGACGGTCGACGCGACCTCCGGCGCTCCTGTCGATGTGGGTCTGGAGGTGCTTGGGTTCGATCCGAGCACGGGCACACAGCGGTTCCAACGCAGCCTCGACCGGGCGGACGGTTTCCACGGGACCCGCTTAATTGAAGGAGGGGCGCTCGTGGTCTCGCGCCGAGTCCGGGCCTTCCGGCGACCGTCTGGGACGTTGCGAACAGGAAAGCCTCTGGCGACGATGGGCCAGGTTGAGTGCCTTGGTCCGGCATTGGGGCAATTCTGCGTGCTGAAGCGGCCGGAAGGACGCCTTCGAGCTGGTCGATGCGGCCACGGGCTTGACGTGGTGCGTCCTACTAGGAAGGAACGGAATCCTGGCGATGCATGGCGGCCTCACCGACAGGAGACATCCTCGCGTTTCGGAACCGCGACCAGTTGATGATCTGGGACGTGGCGACAAAGCGGGTGTTGCGCAGGCGTCGAATCGATCGGCAAATATTCACCGCCGGCGCCATCTCGCCCGATGCGACCATCCTCGCGACCGGCGAAGATGGCGGGGAAGTTCCGTTGTGGGACGTGGCCACCCTGGAGCCGCTCGGAACACTACGGGGCCACCTTGACGCAGTCGGCGAGGTGGCTTTTTCCCCCGACGGGAAGACGCTTGTTTCCGCGAGCAAGGACGGGACGGTGAAGCTCTGGGATGTAGCGACGTTCGAAGAGCTGCTCACACTGCCGGAGCCGTTCAAAGGCGTCGTCTTACACCCCTGTTTCTCGCCGGACGGGCGAACTCTGGCCGTATGGGCGGGTAGCCCAGGCAAGCTTGGATTATATCTGCTTTCAACGGCGCTTTCGGAGGATCTCACAGCGGGGGAGGGACCGTGACTGCATAGAGCATCGTTGATGTGTTCCTGCCGCTTCGCGGCGACGACGTAGAGGCACGATTTGACCAGCCGGCACCGTGATCCCAGTGAGCCAAGTCGCCGGCCTTCTTTGTGATGTATCGCTTTCTTAAGCGAAGGACTCGGACGGGTCCTGGCGCTGGGTGTATCGCACCCGGGGACCCTCGCTTCACCAAAGCCGTAAAAAACCAACTTAAAGGACACGGAAAAAATCAGACGTTGCGACATCCGGGTACTTGGCGCAACACAAATCTTGAACAGAAGCAAACGGAGGTAACGAAGGCGGGGAGCTGAGCCTAACGCGAATGTCTCAATCCCGAAATCTCATGTGTTTAGTCTCAGAATTCTTTGTTTCCTTCGTTTCCTTCTGTTCAAATTCCGAATCCTCATTATTTCGGTTCCTTCTTAGCTTAGACCGAGCCCGCCTATGAGAACGCTCCTAATTCGGTTCATACCGCGTCAACCCGGTCACCCGCTCGAACTCATGTTCGGAACTAGCGAGCCTGGTCAGGCCGTTAGCTTGCATCACCGCCACGATCGGGGCGTCGTCGCTGAGGAGCCGTTACTGAATGCAGGAATGTGCGTAGGGCTGCGGCGGCGCAGCGTGTCGGCGCTGCATCGGTCCGAGCTCTCGATCACGGGCCCGGGAACAAGACCGTGAAACCTTCCTGGGTGAAATGATGATCGTTGGTCAATACTTCGGCAACGCCCAGCGCGCACATCGCGACCATCGATCGGCAGTCGGTCAGGCTGTAATCTTTGTCTGGCCGCGCTGCGTAGAGCGCAAGGGAGGCGACAAAGTCGGCCGAGGTCTGGGGCAAGACTTGTGTCGACGGATCGGCGATGGCGCCGCGGACCGCTGCGCTGGCGTGGGCACGGCCGGCCGGCCCGGTTCCCGCGAACCAGGTCAGCAGCTCGGACAAAATTTCTTCCGTTGTGACGAATCGGGCGTCGCGGTGCGCGGCCTCCCACGCGACAACTGGGGCGTGCCAAGCATCTTTGGGATTGGCCAGTGCGATCCACCAAAAGCTGTCCGCAAAGTATACGGCAGGCATACCCCGTCACTCCGGCCGTTTCGGCGTGCCGTAGATATAGTGGTCGTGCTGCGATGCTCCGTCGGCGGGGAGCCGATCCAAGATTTCCTGCGGCAACGTACGGCCGCGGGACGCGATCTCCTCGGCCAACGATCTCCGAGCCGGCTCCACGGTGACGCGCACCTTTTCGTGTTCTTGAAGCGGCAGCGGTTGGGCCGGCTTAAGCACGCCGTTCTCGTAGATGGCTTCGAAGGTCAAGGTCATGGTTATTGCCCCCAAAGGAACCGGGTCACCCATTGGAGTATACCGCAACCGACGCCGAGACGAAACAGTGCCTGCCGCAGTTAGTCCCAGGAGGGCCGAAAGGCGGCCAGGCGGCGCCGGCCGCCAAGCCGAACCGCCACCGGCCCCGACGTCCCCCGGGCGGCTCCAATTCAGCGCCCAAGTGGCTGATTCTCTCATTCTTCCTTTGATCCGCACCTTCAACTCAGGAGAAGCCCCCATGCGCCGGAAGTCTCGCACCTCGCCACGGACCTCGCCATCTGCGCGCGGCGAAAGCCCCGTCACGCATTCCGGCCGAGCCGTAATCCGGCTCGAAGATCGGACCTTACTGGCCTCCGGCAACGTCTCTTTTAGCGATGCCTTCAACGGCGGTGCCTCGCCGCTCTGGGGCAATCAGATTGGGGCATGGTCGGCTGCGGGCAGTGTCTACAGTGCGGCGACACCGAGTACCGTCCCCAACGCGCAAGTCGACGCTGCCGTTCGACCTCAGCCAACTTCACAGTTACTGTGAATGTGAATCACGACGGCGGCATCTGGCTGAGGAGTACGGAAGCACCGGCACGACGGTGGGGATCGAGGGCGTTCTTTTGGTAACGGGGGGGAATAGAGGCACCGGCACAGGCCTTTACTGGCATCTAGTCACCAACGGCTCGACGTACGGTTCAGGACTCGATGGCGTCAACGGCCTCTTCACTTCTGGGGTGAGCGACGCCCAAATCCAGGTCGTGGTTTCTGGCAATAACTACTCGGCCTACGTCAACGGGTCGCCGACGCCCGCCACGACCATCACGACATCCGCATTCGCATCGGGAGGGGTAGGTCTTTACGGGTATAACTCGCACCAGACGTTTGCTAACTTCAGCGTACAGGGCCAGTCCGCGGCAGGCCCGTTCGTCGTCAACGATCCGGGGGACCTAGGGTTCGACCCCGAGATGGGCCCCGCCGAGACCGCTGACGGGGCGGTCACCCTACGTTCAGCCATCCAGCAGGTGGATAACGATGGCGGTGGCTCTATTGAGTTCGCCTCGGGCATGACGATCACTACATCCGGACTTCCCGCGATTACAGCGTCTGGCGTAACGATCGACGGCGGCACTCTTGGATCTATCGTGGTGAAGGGCGAGGAGAATGGGCCTTCCGGCCTCGTCCTCGACGGTGCCGGCACCCTCATCGAAGGCCTGGAAATCACGAACTTTAGCGGTGACGGCATTGATGTGGATTCGTCCGGCAACACGATCGGCGGCACGGCCGCCGGCGTGGTAACACGATCTCTGAGAATGGGACCGGCGTCGAAGTCCAGGGCGGCGAAACGGCCATCATCACTAACGACTCGATCACCGGCGACGGCACCGGAATCCTGGTCGGCAGCGGGGCCAGCGACACCTGCGTGGTGACGGCCCAGTACGACAACCTCTCAGGCAACATCAGGCGGGATAACCGACAACCAGACCAACTCGGCCTAGCGTCACTACGATCGACGACTGGTGGGGTAGCTCTGCACGGACCGACCACCACCGCGAACCCGGGTGGCAACGGCACCATCGTCTCGTCCCACGTGAGCGTCACCCCGTGGATCGGCGTTTACACTCCGAAGCTGGTGTTGGCTTCCAGCCCACCGGCATCACCCTCTACGCCGTCCCAACCCAGTTGGTCTTCGTCACCGAGCCGTCGTCCACGGCTGACGCGGGCGTGGCCTTCGCCACCCAGCCGGTCGTCGAGGCCGAGGACGCCAGCGGCAACCTGGGCATCAACTTCGACGCCACCACCGTTCCCGGGGCCCAGGCCGTCATGACCCTCAGCCCGTGGTCGGGTACCGGCACGCTGGCGGGAACAATGTCGGTCAGCCCTTCGGGCGGCTTCGCCAGCTTCACCGGGCTCGACATCACTGGCGGCGGTACGTTCGCGCTCACCGCCTCGGCCTCAGGCTTCGGCTCGCTTAACCTGACCGGCACCAGCAGTCAGACTACCCTGCCGTGGACAGTACCGACGATCTACATCGTCGAATCGACCGCGGGCGACGGCTCGGGGACGGGAACGTCGGGCACGCTGGCGTACGTGATCTCCCAGGCCAATGCCAACATCAACCCGTACGGCAGCGAGATCGTCTTCGGCCCGTCGGTGTTTTCCGGGGCATCGCCGCAGACGATCACCGTCACGGCCTCCTTGGTGCTCTCCGAGACTGCCGGCCCGGAGGTCATCGACGGTCCGGGTGCCGACGTGCTCACCATCAGTGGCGGAAACAGTGTCGGCGTCTTTACGATCAGTAGCGGCGTGACGGCGACGATTTCCGGCCTGACGATCAGCAGCGGATCGACGGCGGACAGCGGAGGGGGGCTGCTCAACGATGGCACGCTCACTTTGACCGATTGCACGTTCAGCGGGAACACCGCGGGCAACAACGGCGGCGGCATCGCCAACTACGGATCGGCTTACCTCGCCGACTGCACGATCGCCAGCAACTCGGCAACCGGCACCAGTGGTCTCTTGAGTGGTATTGGCGGTGGCGTGGGAAACTGGGGCACCGTAACTCTGACCGATTGCACGATCATTGGAAACTCAGCAAGCGGCGCGGGCGGCGGCGGGGTGGGCACCCTCGGAGCCGCAACGCTCACCGGCTGCACGATCAGCGGAAATTCATCGAGCGGCGTCGGCGGCGGAGTGGCGGGTGGTGCCGGCGGAACGTTGGCGTGACCGACTGCACCGTTACCGCCAATTTCGCGAGCCGTGGTGGCACAGGAACCGCGGACATCGGCGCCCTCCAGACGGAAACCGTCGCATCGCTTGGAATCAGCGCAGGCCCCGAGCTCGGCGATCGCCGGCGTCGCCTTCGCGGTCACCATCACGGCCGAAGACCAATACGGCAACACGGCCACCGGGTACAGCGGCCCGGTCACGCTCGCCAGTAATGACGGCCAGCCATCGTCGGTTTGCCCACCTCCGTCATGCTGAGCGACGGGACGGCCACAGTAGCCGTCGCTCTCGACACGGCCGACTCCGCCACGCTGACGGCGACTGCCTTCGTGGCCCAGGGCACGAGCAGCTCGATCACGGTCAGCCCAGCCGCTGCTTCCACCCTCACCGTTAGCGCCCCGAGCACTGCCGGCGCGGGCGAGGGCTTCACGGTTACGATCACCGCCACGATAAGTTCTGCAAGTCGTTACGAATGACAACAGCGCGGTGACCCTGAGCTGCAGTGACTCCAGTCCGTCACCGTGACACCGACCCCGCTGTTATTGAGCAATGGCACGGCTACCGCCACCGTCACCCTCGATAACCCCGAGGCGAACTCGGTAACGCTCGCGGCCACGGCGGGCAGGTCAGTGGAAGGCGCCGGTTTCGTCGTCGAGTCCACCGCTCTCAGGCGGTCAGCAATGGCCTGGCCGCCCTAACGAGCTGGTCCGCCGGCCAGGTCTTCCCCTTCGTCGGCAACACCACGTCAATCCAAAACGCCCTGCGAGGTCGGTCTGCTTAATCCCATTAATGCGTATCTCGCGGGTCATGAACACGCCGTCGAGGCGGGTTTCCTCAGCTTGCTGAAGGGTTGAGCGCCCAAATGGGCGATCTCGTGGTTACCGTCGCACCCTAGAGCGTGCAGGAGACACGTCGGGCAACGATCTCGTGTACTCCCTCGACTTCGAGGCCACGGACACGACGGCCATATCCCTGCCGAACCTCGGCGGCCCAGGCGCGAAGAACTCGGGATCAGTCTCAGTCCGGCAACCGAGGTCAACGTGACGACCACGCTGAATTTCAATTTCAGCTTCGGCGTCAATCAGACGTCCGGCCTGACCGCCGCCCAGGCGTTTTTCCTGAACGCTCCGGCCGGCGGCTTCAGCGCTCGGTGGCGATCAACGCGGCCGAATCGACAGCGCGATCACGATCGGCTTCCTCGGCGCCCAGACCAACCAACGGATCGATCCAGATGAGCGCCACGGCCGCGAATGCCGCCGCCAGAGTCCGACTTGACGATCTCCGACCTGCGAAAACCTGACGTTGAGCCTGTCAGGCTCGCTGAACGTCGTGCTTCCGTTGCAAGCGCAATTGGGCAATCAGAGCGCCAGCGGCACCCTGACGATCAGCGCGCCCAACCTGGCCATAAGTTCCACGCCCGTCGTCACGTTCCAGGGATTCTCCGGCTGGCAGAACTTCACCACCGTCAGCCCCACCGTGGTCATGGGGATGCTGAACCAACTGGCGAGCCAGCTCGGCCCGATCGCTCAAGAGCTCTGGACCGCCGATCTCCCCTTCCTGCCCTCCCTGAGCCTCGCCCAGGCGGCCAACCTCGAACAGGCGTTTCGGACGGAAGTGACCGACCAGATCGGCTCGCTCCAGCAAGACGTCACCGATTTCACGACGGCGCAGGGCCTGGCCAACCTGTTAGCCCAGGGCTGGACGTCAGCCCATCGCAGATCAATGTGCAGTTCAACCCGACGACCAACGCTCTGACCTATAATCTGTCCTTCACCTCCTATACCTTCTCAAACGTGCTGGATCAGGCGTTGCAGGTTAACCTCGACCAAGGGGGCCTTGCCAATGCGAGCCTCGGCGGCGGCCAGTTGAGCCTGGTGCCGAAGATCACGGCCAGCCTGACCCTTGGCATAAACCTCACACCCCTGGGACAGGGGTTTGTGCTCACCCCCGCGACCTGTCTCTCGACACTCAATGGTGGAGCGGGCGTTCGCATCAACGGCACATCGCCCGATCTTCAAATCACGTTGACCAACGGCACAAGTTTCCAGGTCAGTCTCAGCGGAGCCCAGACGGTTCAGAACGTCATCACGGACATCGAGACTGCCACCGACGGCGCGGTCTCGGTGACCATCGATCCGACTAGCCAACAAGCCCTTGATGTCACCCAGATGTCTCCCGCCATGGTTACCTCGTCGTCGGGCAGCTTCACCGTTGCCGCCATCAATGGCTCTTACGCAGCGGCGGACTTGGGGATCGCGGGCTCCTACAATCCCGCAGACCTCCAGATGGTGGGGTCGAGCCGGGGAGCACCGCCGTCATCACGGGGCAATCTCTGTCCGGCGACTCCTTGCAGAACCACTTTTTCATTGAAAGCGAGACGTTCCAGGCTAGCGTGACCGGCTCGGCAAGCCAGGTGAGTGCCACCGGCGACTTGGGCGTGGTAGCCCTGGCTATGGCCACCGGCTCCGGAAGCATTCAAGTTCAAGGGTCACTGACGTTCACGAGCCCCACCACCCTCGCTCAACTGGCCCAGGCGCACTGCGGGCACCACCTCGCTGAGCGGCCTCGCAGCCCGCAGGTATCGGGCACGGCCCAACTCACGCTCCCGCTCAGTCTGGCGGTACCGCTGGAGGGCGTCACGCTCCCGTCGGGAGCGGAAGTCGCGGTCAAACTGGACCAACATCACCGATCCCACGACGTTAACGGTGGCCATCACTCCGGCCTCGGTTTTGAGCCTCTCGAACCTGACGATGGCGCCGTGCTCGAGGGCCTTCAGAATGTGGAGACGTTCGTGCAGGACGCGGCTGCGTCCCTGCTCGGCAAACAGCTCCCCGGGTTGGGGACCAGCCTCATCGGCGTCGTCAACCCCGCTTCGTTGCT
>CAWHKI010000097.1:0-23248 GCA_963829765.1 uncultured Isosphaeraceae bacterium
GCCAGCACGGCCTGCGAACCGGCCTCACCAAGGTCGGCCTGCCAGGCGCGACACTGGGCATCAGGAAGGAAGATCCGACGATCGCCGGGCTGCTCAAGCCGCTCGGCTACGCCACCGGTCAGTTTGGCAAGAACCACCTCGGCGACCGGAACGAGTTCCTGCCGACCGCTCATGGCTTCGATGAATTCTACGGCAACTTGTATCACCTCAACGCCGAAGAAGAGCCGGAGCTACCGGATTATCCGAAAGACCCAGCCTTCAAAGCGAGGTACGGTCCGCGCGGAGTGCTGGACTGCAAGGCTACCGCCGAGGACGACCCGACGGTCGATCCGCGGTTCGGCAAGGTCGGCAAACAAACGATCCACGACACCGGGCCGCTCACGAGAAAGCGGATGGAGACGGTCGATGACGACATCGCCGGTCGGGCCGCGGAATTCATCCAGCGGCAGGCGAAGGAGGATAAGCCGTTCTTCGTCTGGGTCAATTTCACGCATATGCACTTCCGCACTCATGTCAAACCCGAGAGCAAAGGGCAATCCGGGCGCTGGTCGGGCGAATACGTCGATGCGATGATCGACCACGACAAGAATGTCGGCACAGTCTTGAAGGCGCTCGATGACGCCGGCATCGTCGAAAATACGTTTATCATGTACAGCACTGACAATGGGCCGCACATCAACTCGTGGCCGGACGCCGCCATGACGCCGTTCCGCAACGAGAAGAACACCAACTGGGAAGGGGCCTATCGCGTTCCGTGCCTCGTCCGCTGGCCCGGCAAGATCAAGCCGGGGAGCGTCTCCAATCAGATCGTCAGCCACCTCGACTGGTTGCCGACGCTGCTGGCGATTGCCGGCGATCTAGAGATCACGCAGAAGCTCCTCGATGGGTACAAGGTCGGCGAGACGACCTACAAGGTCTACCTCGACGGTTACAACCTCGTCCCGCACCTGACGGGCCAATCCGAAAAGGGCCAGCGCGAATCGTTCCTCTATTGCAACGACGACCAGCAGCTCACCGGTCTGCGATACGACAACTGGAAGCTGGTTTTCATGGAACAGCGCGTCCTTGGCACGCTGCGAGTCTGGGCCGAACCGTTCACGACCCTTCGCGTGCCGAAGGTCTTCAATCTGCGTCTCGATCCATACGAGCGGGCGGACGTCACTTCCAACACCTACTACGATTGGCTGATCGACCACGCTTTCCTGATGGTCCCGGCACAGGATTATGTGGGCCGGTTCCTCATGACATTCCGGGAGATACCCGCAGCGCCAGAAAGCCGCCAGCTTCAATCTGAACGCGGTGCTGGACAAGCTGAAGGAGAAGCCCAATTGAACTAGCCGGAAGGTTGAGTCTAACCCCAAGCGTTGGACAGACGTTTTCGTCCGCGCGAAGTCATCTTGGTGCTTCCCATCGACCTTGGAGCACGATCTGTCGGCAACATCGATGGGCCGCCCTGGGTCGCTTTCACCCCGTCATGGCTGCCGTCGATCCCGACGTCTTTTCCCGGATGGGGCAGATCGTGGTCGTGTTGTGGGGGCTGGCTTACTGCCCGGTCGCTTCCACCTACAAGCACGTGCCGTGGCTGATTGCCGTCTTTGCCGTCGCTTGGCGAGGTCAGAAGGTCACATTGATACGGATTCCGTAGACGAACGCGTTGCCCGTGGCCAGGTTCCCGGCCCCCGGGCGGAGCCACTGAAGATCCGGAGTGATGTTGAGCCAGGACGTCGCCTGGTAGTTGTAGAAAAACTCGACGCCGCCCCCGTTCCTCGGCCCGAAGATCGCCGTCGGGATCGGCCCGAACTGGTTGCTGGCGCCCGACAAGTCCTGCGCCTCGTGCTTCCAGATCGCTCCGAGCGTGACCCGGCTCAAAACGAGGTTGAAATCTGCGCGGACCAAGATCCCTGTCACCCCGGCGACGTAACCGGTGCGATTCTGGTCGGCCGGGCAGTGCTCCAGCCATGTGGCGTCGACCGTGACCCGCATGTTGTTTTTTCCGCTCAGCGGGAACCAATTGAAGCCGCCGCCATACTCTTCGCCCCCTCCAAATCTGCCGGTCACGAATGAACTGCGGGAGTAAAACTCGAGCCTCTGAGGAATAAGGAAGTAGCCTCCCTGCAAGACACCTCCATAGGCCTGCGTGGAACTGATCGGAAGCGGGCCATTTCCGCTCAGCCCTAGCAGGTCCTGGGCATACATCTCGGTCGATATGCTGAAACCGCGATATTTGAGCGCCAGGTCGATCGCGGCGAGCGATAGATCGTACCGCTCCAGCGTTACCCCTGGCGCGAGGGCACCTGGCTGAGTGATCAGTGTGCCATCGGACAGCCGGATCGCGGAGTTCTCGGGCGAGCTACTCCCGGACTGGCTTCCGTGCCCGATGTCGTAGGTGTAACTGCCGCCGACGCGCATAACCCATTGCTGGTGTGCCTCGATATCGGGGTATCCAGGGCCAAATTCACCCCAGGGCTCCCACCACGCCGATCCCGACCAGCAAAATCGGTTGTCGAGCTGACTCAGCGCCGAATTGAGAGTATTGAACCCGTTAGACATCATCGCATGGTAATGCAAGCCGTCTATCGGTTCACCGACAATCCAGATTCCCTGGCTGAGACTGGGACGGAAGAATGTGGTCGCCATCGAGCGATCGGGCCCCTCCTGGCCGACGAACGCGCTGCCAAGCCACTCGCGACTGCCCGGCACCTTGTTCTGGCCAACAAAAACTTCCAGGGCGCGGCTGAATCGGTAGCTCAGCGAGTAGGCTCGGAAGCCGATTGGGTTGTTGGTGACCGTGTTGTAATCGATGTTCAAAAGATAAGAGATTTCTGGCAGAAACGCCTTTCCCGAGAAAATCAACCGTCCACGGGGGATCTGAAAGTTGCTGCGGTTATAAATCGGGATCGCGTACCCCGCGCTATCGGTCCACGTAGACGCGCCGCGCTCGAATCCAGCGTAGCGGAACTGGTTCTGATTGTTGACCTTCAGCGAGAACGAAGACTCTTCGAGGTCTTCGGGAACGATCACAAAGCCGCCGTCGTAGTCCACCTTGTAACGGGGGCGGACCAACTCCCCCCAATCGGCGGGCGGCACTACGGAAGAGCTAATTGTTGGCGCCTGAACCTCCGATGGGCTGAAGGCACTTCCAAAATCGAATGGTACCGCGGGAGGGGTAACGGGCTCGACCGCCGGCATCGGTACCTCCGGCGAGCGCGCGTTCAATTGCTCGGTGAGCGTGCGAACCTCCGCGGATAGACGACGGTTCTCTTCCGCAACCGTCTGCAGCATCTTTTCCAGCCGATCAATCCGCGAGCTGTCCGAGGCCGGCATTGCCTCTGGCAACGCCGATTGTGCGCGCGCGACACCTTCCAGCAGCGGCAGAATCATCACCAGTGCCGTCCAGGCGTACACCGCTCTTGCGATCGAAATGCGGCGATCCGGATCTTCCATGTACGGGCATTCTCTTCTCAACGCCAACGGGTCAGCGCGAGGATCAAGCGCACGACGCACGCGCACGTCGTTACGATTCATCGGCAGAGTTTGCCGACTGGATAAGCTTTAGTGCCTCTTCCGTTCGCGACCATCTGCCATTCTTGCTGCCCGTTCCGGATTTCTTGCGAGTTATTTCAAGAGGATCGATGCGAGAATGAATGGTGGAGTGCGATCCGGCGTGCTAGCCATGTTTCGGGTCGTTGCTTTTTCTTGGCCGGTTTTCGCAGCTCGCTGCTAAGAACTGGCGATTGTAACGGTAATTCGCTTCAGGCTGATTGTTCGGGCGCCGATAGATGGTGTGAGAGTGTTTCGCCCAACGACAGATCCAGTGCGCGGGCTGCGCTCGCAAGTCATTTCCAGCGTGAACGCTTGCGATCGATAACCCCACGGCGACGACCCGGCCGCAGGGTGCGTGGCCCATCGGGATCGAGGCTGCTTTCACGGAGCGGTGCAATGCGACGGGGCATTTATGCCGGCGTTTTGTTCGCGACCCTGGCGTTCGTGGCTGCTCCTGTCTTCGGACAGGGAATCTTCAGTCCAAGTGCAGGCCCCATCAATAGCGCGATGGCAGGTGCATCCGTGGCCGCTCCGATCGAGTTCGGCAGCTCATATTGGAACCCGGCGAATATCAGCGGCCTATCCAGCCAGGAGTTCCTCCTGGGCTCGTCGCCGATTTTCCCGAACATCAATCTCGAGTCGACCATCCCGGCCAATTCGATTGGGGGGTTATTTCCCTCGACCACCCGTTCCGGGACATCCCGCAGTAGCAGTGGCGTGGCTTCGAACCTCGCCACGGGGTTTTCATTTCGTGCACTGAAGATTCACGGCTCACGTTGGGTCTGGGAGTCTTCGGGCTCGTCGGGGGCGGCGTCAACTTCGCCGGCAGCGCGACCACGCCGATATTGACCCCGCGTCTCCCTCCCAAGTATTTCGGGGTCGGACCGATCTTTTCCAACATCTCGCTGCTCGGAATCAACCCGATGGCGTCTTACCAGGTCACGGACCGCCTCGCGATCGGCGGAGGGCCGGTCATCACGACGACATCGGCCGCCTTTGCCCCTGCGTTCTTCGCTCCCACGCCGGGCCCCCTCGGCTTGCCAACCTTCCCCTCGGCGACCAACTCGCACCCCTTCTGGGGCGCGGGATTCCAGATTGGCGTGCTCTATGAGCTCAACGATAACTGGAACGTGGGGTTTTCGTACAAGAGCCCGATCTGGCAACAACGATGGGAATACAACGCGGCTTATCCAAACAGATCCGCGCGGCCGGTCAGCCTGCAGGCCTCTCTTCCGGCGATCTACTCATGGGGCGTTGCTTACAAGGGATTGGAGAAGGCCCTGATCGATGTCGATCTGCGCTACATCGACTACGCCAACACCGAACTCTTCGGCCAAAGCCCGTCGAGCGGCGGGCTCGGTTGGCGTGGCGTATTCGCGGTCGCCACCGGTATGCAGTATGCTCTGACCGAACGGCTAACTCTGCGCGGAGGCTACCTCTTTAATACCAACCCGATCCCCGCCACGGCGACTCTCTTCAACGTGCAGGCCCCCACGATCACCCAAAACACGCTGTCGCTCGGTGCCTCGTACGCCATAACGGAAAACATCACAGCATCGTTCGCGTGGATGCACGGCTTCGACAATTCGATCCAGGGCTCGATTCTCCAGGTGCCCGGGACGTCGGTAAAGCTCACGAGCCAGGTCGACCAGATCTTTATGGGCGTGAACATGACTTTCGGCGGGCGCAAGAAGGTCGCCGTTCCCGAACCAGTCCCGCCGCAGCCCGTGCCCGTGGTCGAGCCGCCGATTCCGATGCCGATGTCGCTGCCACCGGTGCCGGCCCCTGAGCCGGGCTTGACGAATTTGGGCACCGCGGGCACTGATTTGGCCACGTCCGCCCTGGCGGGCGATCCCCCGCCGCCTCACTGAACGCGGGCGTGCACTTCGAGCCGCGGCAAGGGTTCACTCAAAAGCTAAATAACTGACCGAAAAAATTGAACACTGGATTGAGATTCGACAGGAATGATCCGTTTTCTTCCGCCTTGGCCTGTGTCACGACTCGATCGCGGACGGCGTCGATCTTCGTAAAGAGATCACGGTAGACGGCTCTCTGGCGAGGAGTCGTGGCCGCGCCAAATCGGAGGTTGTAGATCTCCATGAAGGCGATAAGATTGGCGAGCGTTGTCGTCTGAATAGTCCGCAATTGATTAAATGCATCCGTCGTGTCGGGTCGTTCGAGAAGCCTGATCAGCCCCGCAAGCGTCTTGACAAACTTGCTCGCCTCTTCCCTCGCTCGATTTCCTTCCAGCGGTTGGGCCGCGAGATTGGCGCGGAGACGATTCACGAAATCATGAGCCGTCTTCAACGTGTCGGAAGATACATCGCCCTCTTCGTCTTCCTTGACAGCTTGATCGACAATGACCTCGAACGACTTCTTTTCGAGCGAGAACCGCGGCGTGTCGAGCGCGGCCGGCCACTTAGTAACATTTCTGATGTGACTGAGCACGATAACCACCGCCTCGCCCGCGTTTCTAAACGCGATTTCCTGAATGGCGTTCGCTTCGATCGTGGCACCGGCCTGACGCAAGGCCGCGCTCGAAACTTTGGGATCGGTCAGTTGATTGACCGCGGCATTGAGCGCATCGCCCTGTTCAATGTCGCGAACCGTGGGATTATCCCGAATCCGCGTGTTGATCGCGTCGTTTTGGGCGCGAATGTTCCGGGAATTCTCCCGACGCCTCGCTACATAACGGCGCAAGGCTTCATCGTTGGCGTGATGGAGATATTCGTTCCACCCCATCAACGTGTTGGCGTTGATGGAATTCGCGATCGCCGTCCGTTCGTTAAAAATGCCCGCGCCATGGTAATAATGGCCCATGCCCTGGGCCAGGGAACCGCCAGGAGTGGACGTCCACCCCCCCCAGCCTTCCCAGCCCCACCCTTGAGCACGAGCCGTCGCTTCCGTAGTCAGGAAAATGAGACAGACGACAACGAGTCCTCGAATCGTTCGGAACATCAAGACTCTCCAGGCGGCACTGTGCGATCTTTGGCCGCGAGTGTTCTAACCAAATGAAAACGCGAAAGTGTTTCTTGTGGGATTTCGCTCTGAAGCTTTCTAGTATACGATCCGAATGCTAGGGGTCACAAGATTCGCACTTCCTGGTGTCGCACTGACCGCCATCCGCTCGCTAGGGTACTCGCTACACTGGAGCGAGAGGGCACCTTCGCAGTACGGCCGGCTACCACTGACCCATCAGCCCCCCGTCGTTGGGATTGATCGCCTGGCTCCAGATCATCTGATTGATACTCGCGGTGATCTTGCGGACGCTTCCGTCCATCGTGGCTATGTTCATGACGGTATGAAAGCTTTGACAAAGATTGGGGTTCGCCTGCATGGCATTGATGCCGATCTGCGGCAGGGGATAACTCCCCGTGTAATTCTGCTGCCCCACGAGCTCATCCGGATTGGGCCAGTACGGTCCGTACGTGTTCGGGTACGCCGGGTAAGACCACGCCATGATGTTTTCGTAGGTTCCCGACTGCGGATCAAGAATAGGATATCCCGGAAAAGACCCGGCCGTCTCGAATAAACCGATGGTGTTGGATGTACCATCGGGGATGTTCCCGATCCGATAGGGCGATGGTGTCCCCTTGATATTGAACGTTCCGCCAGCGCCGAAAACCTCCAGGTTCATGCAGTAGTTGGAAGTGGCGATCTGCCCGCCCAAATTCGCGATTCCATTGGTATTTGTCGTATCGGTAGGACAAACATGAATGGACATCGGGATAAATTGGCTCCCCAGATAACCGGGAGCCGTAGTATTTTGCGTATACGTCGCAAAGATCGTGGACTGCTCGTAGTAGGGGAGCAATCCATAAAACGCGCTTCCCTCGGCAGCCAGGCCAGTCTGCGAGTTGACGACCTGGAAAAAATTCGCGGCGGGAAGCTGGCTGTCGTAACTGGTGGCGAAGTTATGCGTGGACAGCATGAGCTGTTTCGAATTGTTGGCGCATTGCGTCACCCGGGCGGCTTCCCGCGCAGGCCTGAACCGCAGGGAGAAGCAAGGCGATGAGTACGCCGATAATGCCAATCACGACGAGAAGCTCAATGAGGGTAAAGCCCCGACGAAGTCGCGGATTCGGTTTGCGACGCACGATCATATCACTGACATACACAACCATGGCAGGCGTGATCCGATTACGGAGGAAACTCGTAATACCCACAGCGTGTTACGATGTTACCAGTCGTAATATCCGAGCACAAGCGCGTCGATTTTTTGGCCTGATAGATGGTCTTCCCCTCCTTGATCGTCTCGACGACCTTGATCTCCTTGATCGCCACGTGATCAACCTTGAGCGGGTTCTTGTCGAGGATCACGAGGTCGGCCAGTTTTCCGGGTTCGAGTGAGCCTTTGGTCGCCTCCTCCCCGTACTGCTCCGCAGCCCAGATCGTCATCGCCCTGAGGCCTTCGAGGGGGGTTACCCGCTGGTCTGGTCCGATCGAAGCGCCGGCCCGAGAGATCCGGTTCACGGCCGACCAGAGCATGAACAACTGGTCGAGCGGCGCGACGACGAAGTCTGTATGGTTGGTGGGGCGGAGCGCGGCGTCGATCGCGTCGCGCATCGGGCTGATGTACATCGCCTGCTTCCGGCCGCGGTTGGCGATGTGGGCCTCGGCGAAGTAATAGGTGTGGAGGGTATAGAAGGAGGGGCGGACCTTGTACTGAACGAACTTGGGGATCTGGTCTTTCCGGATGAACTGCGAGTGAATCGTCGTCACGTTCCAGGGCTTGCTGAAGTCGCCACCCCGGGCGAATTCGTACGCTCTCAGGAAGGTGTCGATCGCCGCGTCACCGTTGCAGTGCAGGATGAGCGGCACTCCGAGGTCGTAGACTTTCTTGACCATCTGCTTGACGGTCTCCTCCGGGAACGTCAGCTCGCCGCGCCAGTTCTTTTCTCCTCCGGGGCCGCCGGTCAGGTATGGTGTGGTGAAGTAGGCCGTCTTGCCCTGAGGGGAACCATCGATCGTGATCTTCACGCCGCCGATCTTGAAGTGCCGGTCGTACTTGCCCCAGCCGCTGACCGGGTTTTGCTCCAGCACCTTGTCGAGCTCGGTGATGAAGGGGTACGCGACCACGTCGATGATGTTGGCCCCCCCCTCGGTCGCACGCTTCATGAGCTCGATCTCGTCGGCTTGCGTGGCCCCCTCTTGGGCCGTCGTGATGCCGGCCCGGGCGTAGAGCATCTGACCGGCCCGCGACCACTCGCCTTCTTGCTCGCGTGTCGGCTTGGGCAGGGCCGCGACGACCGGAAAGTAAGCGGTCTCCATGATCAGGCCCCACGGCTCGTTTGTGCCCGGCTTGCGAACGATGACACCGCCGGGGGGCGTTTTCGTCTCCGCCGTGATGTTGAACCTCTTGAGCGCGGCCGAGTTCATGACGGCCCCGTGCATCGAAACGTGACTGACGATGACGGGGTTGTCGGGGAAGGCCGCGTCGAGGTCGTCGCGGTTGAGCGACCGCCCGTCCGGCATCACGTTGTCGTCGTAGCCGTACGCCTGGATGAATTCGCCCTTGGCGACCTTCTTGGCGTCGCGGTGCTTCACAAGCTCGTCGACGATGCTGGCTGGGTCCTTGCCCGGCCCTGCCGGCGGTGCGTAGACATTGACCTGATTGGCGACTATCAACGAGCGGATGTAGTGGCTGTGCGCATCGAGGAAGCCCGGGAGTAAGCACTTGCCTTCCAGGTCCACGACCCTCGCGGCGATACCCTTGTGAGCCCTTTCGACTTCGGCGGCGGTTCCGACGGCCAGGATCTTGCCGTCCTTTACCGCCAACGCCTCCGCGGACGGTCGGCGGCTATTCATTGTGACGATGTCGCCACCTTTGTAGATGACGTCGGCGACCTGGGCCTGGGCGGCGATGCCGAACGTGGCGACTCCATATGCACCAATTATCTTAATCAGAATTGCCTTGTTGTATGCGATCATCGGCGAGAGCCCCCATGAACATCACGACTTTGGATACCGTGAGACGAATACCTCGGCCCGGAACGGGTTGTCCATCGCCGCGATCAGGAAGATCACGGTGCCCAGGAAGAAGACGAGCAGCCCTCCCAGAACGAGCTGGGTGAGGAACCGCATCTGGGCCTGGACGCTGTACTGCGAGTTCATCAATCAAACAGAGCCGCGGACGCCCCAAGAGCTAGCTGATGACTGGTCCATTCCCTTGGAAGCCGTTGAAGAGGCAATCGCGTATCGCCAGAGCGAACCTCCCGAACTCCTCGAGGACCATCGCAAGGATGAGCTCCTGGCCGAGGCGATCGGCATGAATGACCCGGCAGTTCGATACAGCGGCAGGCCTCGCCCCCTTTCGACCGAAGAGCGTGCGAGACTCGGCGACGTTATTTATCCCGACTGATCCCTTTTCCACCAGCCAAGGCCGCCTGCGCCGCCGCCAGACGGGCGATGGGGACGCGGAAGGGCGAGCAGGAAACGTAGTCCATGCCCATATTGTGGCAAAAGGCGACACTGTCGGGATCGCCGCCGTGCTCGCCGCAGATGCCCACTTTCAGATGCTCGCCGTGCTTGGCCTGGCGAGACTTACGTCCCTGCGTGACGCCAATCTCGATCAACTGGCCGACGCCTTTGACGTCAATGGTCTGGAATGGGTCGACCGGGAGAATCTTCTTCTCGACATAGACCGGCATGAACGAGACGATGTCGTCGCGGGAGAAACCAAAGGTCAACTGCGTCAGGTCGTTCGTCCCGAATGAGAAGAACTCGGCTTCTTCGGCGATCTGGTCGGCCGCCAGAGCGGCCCGTGGGACCTCGATCATGGTGCCGATTTGATATTCCACGGTGACGCCGGATTTCTTGAACTCTTGCTCGGCGATGGCGATCGCCCGCTTCTTGAGGATTATCAGCTCCTCGAGAACACCGACTAAAGGAATCATGATCTCGGGGAGCACGGTCTTGCCGCGCTTTCTTGACCTCAATCGCGGCCTGAATAATCGCCCGCACCTGCATATCGCCAATCTCGGGGAATTTGATCGGCAGCCGGCACCCGCGCAAGCCGAGCATCGGGTTCGCTTCGTGAAGTTGTTCGACCCGGCGCTTGACCTTTTCGATGGGGATCCCAAGCTGGCGGGCGACCTCAGCCTGGCCGCTCGGGTTGTCGTCGCGGGGGAGGAACTCGTGCAACGGCGGATCAAGGAGCCGGATCGTGACGGGTAATCCGTCCATGGCCTCGAAGATGCCGATGAAATCCTGCTTCTGAAACGGCTCGAGCTCGGCGAGCGCGGCCTTGCCCCGGCCTCGTCATCGGCCAGGATCATCTTGCGCATGGCGACGATTCGCTGGTCACCGAAAAACATATGCTCGGTACGGCACAGGCCGATCCCCTCGGCGCCGAACGATCGGGCCCGGGCGGAGTCTTCAGGCGTGTCGGCGTTGGTTCGAATCTTCAAGGTTCGGACCTTGTCGGCCCACGACATGAACGTCGCGAAGGCACCCGAAATCGAGGGATCGACCGTGGGCACCTTGCCGATCATCACGTCCCCCAGGGTGCCGTCAATCGTGACGAAATCGCCGGCCTTGACTGTATGTTCGCCAACCGTAAAAGTCCCGGCCTTTTCATTGATTTGGATGGCGTCGCAACCGACGACGCAGGGCTTTCCCCAGCCACGCGCAACCACGGCCGCGTGGCTTGCCTTGCCGCCGGTGGCCGTCAGGATGCCTTTGGCCAGGTGCATACCGGCCACGTCTTCGGGGCTCGTCTCTTTCCGAACCAAGAGGATGGGTTCGCCCGGGTGATTCGCGTGATGCTCGACGGCCGCCTCGGCGGAGAAAACGACCTTGCCGCAGGCCGCGCCGGGACTGGCGGCGATCCCCCGCGCGACCGCATTTCGCTTGGCCTTGGGATCGAGCTGGGGCAGGAGCAGGTGGTTGAGGCTGTCGGGGCTGACCCGTTTGATCGCGGTCGTTTCGTCGATCAGCTTTTCTTTCACCATTTCGACGGCAATCCGCACGGCCGCGCTGCCGGTTCGCTTGCCGGTACGCGTCTGGAGCATGTAAAGCGTGCCGGACTGCACGGTGAACTCGATATCCTGCATCTCCTTGTAATGACCTTCGAGCTTCTTGCGGATCTGGAGCAACTGGTCGTAGACCTTGGGCATTTCTTCCTTGAGCCGGCTGATCGGTTCCGGAGTCCGGATGCCGGCGACCACGTCCTCGCCCTGGGCGTTGATCAGGTAGTCGCCGTAAAACTCGTCCTCGCCCGTGTTGGGATCGCGGGTAAAGGCCACGCCCGTGCCCGAATCGTTGCCGGTGTTACCAAAGACCATGGCCTGAACGTTGACCGCGGTCCCCTTCAAGCCCGAGATTCGCTCGATCCGGCGATACTCGACGGCCTTGTTCCCCATCCAGCTATTGAAGACCGCCATGATCGCCTTCCAGAGCTGTTGTTTCGGGTCTTGGGGAAAGGGCTCCTTGACGTGCTTCTGATAGACGGCCTTGTAACGGCGGACCAGCTCTTTCAGGTCGTCGCCGTCGAGCTCGGTATCCAGCTTGACTCCCCGCTCTTGCTTCAGCCCCGCTAGCTCGTGCTCGAAAGCCTCGTGCTCGACGCCCATCGCCGTGGAGCCGAACATATCGATCAGGCGTCGATAGCCGTCATAGGCGAAGCGCGGATTGCCGGTCTTCTTGGCCAGTCCCTCAACCGAGAGGTCCGTTAGCCCGAGGTTCAAGATCGTGTTCATCATGCCCGGCATCGACAGGGCCGCTCCCGAGCGGACACTGACCAAGAGCGGATCGGCCGGCTCGCCGAACTTCTTGCCGACGGCTTCCTCCATCCGCGCGAGCGCTGACTCCACTTGCGGCTTGAGTTCCTCGGGAAGCCGGCGGTCCCGGTCATAATAGACGGCACAGACCTCGGTCGTGAGCGTGAAACCGGGTGGAACCGGAATGCCGATCACACTCATCTCGGCCAGGTTTGCCCCTTTGCCGCCTAAGAGTTCTTTCATCTCGGCGCGACCCTCGGCCGAGCCCCCGCCAAAGGAATAAACGTACTTTTGCGTATCCGCCATCGTTGTCGATCGCTCCAAATCCGGTGAAGCCAAACTCGTTCCTGACGTTGGACTGACGGCCCGAACGCCTCACGCCTTGGCGAGCTGCGCCTTCTTGACAATCTCTTCCTGGAAGCTTGAAGGCACCTTTTGATACTTGAGGAATTCCATGCTGAAACTCCCCTTGCCCTGTGTCATGCTGCGCAGGTCGTTGGAGTAGCCAAACATCTCGGCGAGAGGAACTTCCGAGGTGATGACCGAGTAGCCGGAGCGTGACTCGCGTGCCGAGGATCACGCCTCGCTTCGAGGAGAAGGCCCCGGTGACCGGCCCTTGGAACTCGGTGGGGATCTCGACCTCGACCTTCATGATCGGCTCGAGCAGGACGGGATCGGCCTTCTTGAAGGTCTCTCGGAAGCAATCGCGGGCGCAGATCTCAAATGCCATGGTGGACGAGTCGACGTCGTGATACGAGCCATCTTCAAGCCGCATGTGCACGCCCATGACCTCGTAGCCGGCGACCGGGCCTTTGTGCATCGATTCACGAAAGCCCTTCTCAACCGAGGGGATATACTCGGTCGGGAATGCGGCCGCCGGTGACCTTATTCTCAAAAACAAACTGCTCGGGCGATTGGGGATCGAGCGGGATCAGCCTGCCCATGATGTGGGCATACTGCCCGGAGCCACCGGTTTGTTTCTTGTGTTTGTAATTGAAGGGCGTTTCTCGCGTCGGCGCCTCGCGATAACTGACCTTCGGAGCGCCGACAGTGCAGTCGACCTTGTATTCGCGGCGAATTCGTTCGACATAGATCTCAAGGTGCAGCTCCCCATCCCCGAGATGATCGTCTCACTGGTTTCGTGGTCGACGTGAACCCGGAACGTCGGGTCCTCGCGCATGAAGCGGTGAAGCGCCTTCGCGAGCTTGTCGTAATCGGCCCGTTTCAACGGTTGGATCGAGAGATCGATCACCGGTTCCGCGGCGAAGATGCTCTCGAGGGAGAGATCTGCTCCCTTCAGAGCAATACGTATCGCCGGTCGCGCACTCGATGCCCATGACGGCCACGATATCGCCGGCGGAGGCAGAGTCGATATCTTCTTTCTGATCGGCGTGCACGCGGAGGATCCGGCTGATCCGCGTTCGCTTCCGCTGGCGCGAGTTGAAGTAAAAGGTTCCCTTGGAGAGCGTGCCCTGATAGATGCGGACGAAAGTCACCTGCCCAAACGGCTCTTCCACGAGTTTGAAAGCCATGGCGACCAGAGGGCGCGTCGGGATCGGCGCCAGCGGAACTTCGGCCCCGCCATTGGCGTGGTCTTTGGCGAAGATCTCGCGGTCGAGCGGGCTCGGCAAATACCTGCAAATGGCATCAAGCAGGGCCTGAACGCCCTTGTTGCGATAGGCGGAGCCGACCATCACCGGGCAGAGCTGCTGCGCGATCGTTCCCTCGCGGATGGTCTTGTGAATCAGGTCGATCGGGACTTCGGCTTCTTCGAGAAGGAGACTCCATGATCTCGATCGGAAATCATCGAAAGGGCTTCGAGCATTCCTTGCCGGGCGCGCTCGGTGGCATCGGCCATGTCGGCCGGGATCGGCTCGCGGCGAACGTCTTCGCCCTTCTCGCCGTCGAAGTAGATCGCGACGCGGTCGATCAAATCGATCACGCCCTGGAAACTCGACTCGGCCCCGATCGGGAGCTGAAGCGGAATGGCCGTAAGGCCAAGCTTGGTTTCAAGTTGCTGGATCACGTTGGCGGGGTTGGCACCGGTCCGGTCCATCTTGTTGATGAACGCAATGCGAGGAACCGCGTAACGCTTCATCTGGCGATCGACGGTAATCGATTGCGACTGCACGCCGGCCACGGCGCACAGAACAAGGACCGCGCCATCGAGAACTCGAAGCGAACGCTCGACCTCGACCGTGAAATCGACGTGCCCGGGCGTGTCGATGATGTTGATCTTATGGTCATCCCAGGAAACCGTGGTCGCGGCCGAGGTGATCGTGATGCCGCGCTCACGCTCCAAATCCATGTGGTCCATCACGGCGCCCTCACCCTTCACCTCCTTAATGGAGTGGGTGCGGCCGGAGTAAAACAAGACCCGCTCCGTTAGCGTGGTCTTCCCCGAGTCGATGTGCGCCGAGATTCCAATGTTCCGTACGCTACGAAGATTTTCCATGTTCCGTTATACTCAGATGGTGTTCAAAGGGTGGAAGGTTATTGGGGCAAGAATAGTCCAAGTATGTCCAGTAAATGCGAGCACGGTATTTTAACAGGCTATGCTGGACCGTCAAGAGCTGAAGACTTTACGAGAGTGGCGTATGAGCTCAATTTCGAACGTGCTTGTCCGCCCCAATGCAATCGTCGGCCGCGCATCGGCCCATTTCATCCCGTCTGGGATCGCCATCTTTTGTGATCGCAAAAAACGGTTGCAATCGAGACAAAGCAGCTCCGGCGATGATATCATGGAGCGTACGACGCCGTGGTCTTGGTCGTTACCAATGCCCGACTCTGATCTAGCCAATCCTTGAATGACGAGAAAGCGGCTGGGAATCCTCGAATCGCTCAGGAGTCAATCCTCTTGTTGAATCGGATCTGGGCTCCTTGGCGCGCGCATTATGTCCAATCGGCGTGGCGGCGCCACAAGCTTATGGCGAGTGTTTCTTGTGTCGGGCCTTGGCGAGCGACGAAGACCGGCAAAACTTGATCGTGGAGCGGCGGAAGAGTTCGTTTGTCATCTTGAATCGTTATCCCTACAACAACGGGCATCTCCTTGTCGCTCCGTGTGTGCACCGTGGTAAGCTCGCCGACCTGGAGGGCGCCGACTTGTTAGAGCCGATTGAAACGATCCAGCGAATGGTCGCGATTCTCGATCGAATGCTCCAACCCCAGGGTTACAACATCGGCCTTAACCAGGGGCACGCCGCTGGGGCCGGTTTACCGGGACACCTGCACTGGCACATTGTGCCGCGGTGGGACGGAGACACCAATTTCATGCCCATCCTCGCGCATGCGAAGGTCATTGTGGAAAGCTTGGACGAATTTTATGATCGGCTGTCAGACGAACTGGGGCCGCCGCGAGGGATGACTCGCACGAATCGGGGCTTCAGTCGCTTGATCGCCGACGGTCTGCTCGCAGTTATCGTCTGGTCCACCCGCCACCCCGCCGAAGAGGACAAACGAGGTAAATTGCCATGCTTCTAGTATTGGTCCGCGCCATCTTCGTGTTCGTCGTTGCCGGCTTTGGCGTCCAGCTCGCCTACATCGTCAGAGATAATGGGCTCGCCAATCCGATTGTCGTCTTCGCGGCGATCATGCTCATGACGGTGATCGTCGTCGCCGTTGACCTCGTGACGCCGCGGAAACGGATCCAGACGATTTCCGCCATTTATATTGGCTTTATCGTGGGGATCTTTCTCACTAATTTGCTCAGCTCGGCCCTGCAGCCGACCATGCAACTGTATTTGAAGCCAAGTGTTCACAGTATTTTCCTTACTTTCGTCTACTGCTTCATATGCTATGTGTGCATATCGACATTACTTCAGACCAAAGACGACTTTCGCTTCTTGATTCCGTATGTAGAGTTTTCCAAAGAGATCAAAGGCTCTCGCCCCCTGGTGCTGGATACGTCGGTCATCATCGACGGACGAATCGCCGACGTCGCCGAGACTCGGGTCATTGATCAGCCAATGATCATTCCTCGGTTCGTACTTCAAGAGCTGCAGACGATCGCCGACAGCTCCGACAAGCTGCGGCGTAACCGTGGGCGCCGCGGGCTCGACATCCTTAATCGGCTTCAGAAGTCGCCCGGCATTGAGGTGCGGATCCACGATGGCGAAATTCCCGAGCTGGCGGGAATTCGCGAGGTCGATCAGCGCCTGGTGGTCCTGGCAAAGCATTTGGGCGGTAAGGTCGTGACCAACGACTACAATCTCAACAAGATCGCCCGTCTGCAAGGAGTGGAAGTCATCAACCTCAATGATCTCGCCAACGCCATGAAGCCAATCGTGCTTCCTGGCGAAAGCCTGACGATCAAGATCCTCAAGCGAGGCGAGGAGCAGGGACAGGGCATCGGCTATTTGGACGACGGGACGATGGTCGTCGCCGAGCAGGGTGCATACCACCTGGGCGAAACACTCCGCCTGACGGTGACTAGCGTCCTCCAGACGAGCGCCGGCCGCATGATTTTTGGCCGGATTGATCCTGTTCAACCTCCCAAAACGGTGGTAGCCTCCGGCTCCACCCCTCACCAGGACAGCCAGAGCCCCGCCCAGGGCCGGCACACCTGAACAGCCGGCTCCGTCTCGATCAGTTCATTGCCTTTTCGGGGCGAAGGTAACGCGCGACCTGTCGTACGGCCTGCCGCAGTCGCTGTTCGTTCTCCACCAGTGCGAGCCGCAGGAAGCCTTCTCCGGTCTCACCGAAGCCGCGTCCGGGACTGACGGCCACGTTGGCATTCTCCAGGAGTTGCATGGCGAAATCGATTGAGCCGGATTGCGACCGCCAGGGTTCGGGAATTGCCGTCCAGACAAACATCCCAGCCCTGGGAACTTGCGGGGCCCACCCCATGCGCGTGAGACCGCGAACCAGGGCATCGCGCCGCAGTTGATACTCGGCGACCTGCGCAAGCCTGCCGGCTTCGCCATGACGGAGAGCCACGATCGCCCCCACCTGGACAGCCTGGAAGATCCCATAGTCATAGTAACCCTTGATGGCCTTGAGCGCGCCAGCATATCCCGATTGCCGGTGGCAAAGCCCACCCGCCAACCAGCCATGTTGTAGCCCTTGGACATCGTTGTGAATTCGCAGCCGACGCTCTTGGCCCCTTTCACTGACAGGAAGCTCGGGGGAGCGTACCCGTCGAAGCCAATGTCACCATAGGCAAAGTCGTGAATCACAAAGAAGCGGTACTTCTTGGCCAGGGCGACGATCTCCTCGAAAAACGGTCGCTCGACCACAGTCGCAGTCGGGTTGTGGGGATAATTGATCACCAGGATCTTCGGTCGCGGGTAGAGACTCTCGCAAGTCCGCGCAATGTTCGTCAGAAAGCTGGATTCATCCCGTACATCGAGAGAAATGACGTTGGCGGAAGCCGATGCAATCGCGTGAATATGAATCGGAAAGCTCGGGGCAGGCACCAGTGCGGTATCGCCAGACCCGAGCAGGGCCAGGCACATGTGGCTAAAGCCTTCCTTCGAGCCGATCGTGGCCACGACCTCATGGTCGGGATCAAGGCTGACACCAAACCGCGACTCGTAGCGCTGGGCTACCTCGCGACGCAGGTTGTAAATGCCGGTCGCCACGCTGTATCGGTGATTGCGTGCATCACGAGCGGCCTCGCAAAGCTTTTCGATCACCCAATCTTCCGGGGGATCGGTGGGATTGCCCATTCCCAGGTCGATCACGTCGATGCCATCCCGCCGCTTGCGATACTTGAGCTCGTTGATCTTGCCGAACAGATAGGGCGGGAGGTTGCGTACCCGCGGTGCCACTTCGAGGTCGTAACGCTCGATCGATTCATGGTCTTCACAACCAGGGTTCGTCGTGGGATCGATCATGTTAACCCTCGCTTGCGACTTGCGCCACCGTTGAGAATGGGGTTCCGCTCGCCGAGTCGAGCGTGCCGGGTCGTCCCTAGGTTTCGGCTTGCAACGTCAGAAACTCGCGGCCCGACCGGAGAATTGTTCATTGTGAGTCTACCGATTGCCGACACGCGTTACGGCTTGAGCACGACAGTCGACTATAGCGGTTTTGATGACGGTCGTGCAAAGGTTAGTTCGTTTTCCCATCATCTTCCTAACGATGACGGTCGATACTCGATGTACCACCAGGAAGACCCACTCACTGGTTGGATATCACCTTGATCGGCCCCGCTTCCACGGGTCAATCTGGATTATCATAAATGATAAGGGGGCGGCCCGGCTTGTCCGGACCGCCCCGATTTTTTTTAACCATTCGAGCTTTTTACTCTGACCACCCCCGACAAGAGGGGCGAGCAAAGGCGATCGAAACGCGGATCAATTCGACTTCTTGGACAAGACGACGAAGCCGCCGATTTTGCCCTTCTGAACGAAGACGGCCAGCTCGTCATTCTTTGCGGCCAAAGCCTGGAAATCCTTAACGCTAGTGACCGCCTGCGGCTTGTGGTCGCGAATAATTTTGGTGATCACATCGCCTTCTTCGATACCGGCGGCCGCGGCCGGGCTGCCGTCCTTGACGGAAGAGACGAGCAACCCCTTGAGGTCCGCGGGCAACCCGAGCGGCTTGGCCAGGTCCGCGGTCAACGGCTGAACTTCAAGCCCGAAACCGCTGATCGAGGTCTTTTCGTGTTCGGATGGGCTCGCCCCCGGGCTACTACCTTTTCCCTCTTTCTCCATTTCGAAGACGACTTTTTCGTACGGCGCGGGGACAATCGTGGTCGTTCGTTCCTTCCCATCGCGGAGGTAGACCAGCTCGAACGGCTTGGAAACTTCGCTGGTTGCTACCTTGAGCTTGAACGACGATGCGCTCTGAACCTTCTCGCCGGCGAAGCCGGTGATCACATCACCCTGCTTGAGACCAGCCTTTTCCGCCGGACTGCCCGCCAGAACGTCACCGACGAAAACGCCTTTGGTTCCCTCTTCGAGCCCAAGCTGACGAGCCAGGGCGGGAGTGAGCGGCGAGAGCTGGATTCCGACGCGGGCATACTGAACCTTGCCGTCCTTGATCAGCATATTGGCCACGCGCGCCGCCATATTGATCGGAATCGTGAAGCCGATGCCGTCGTTGCCGCTACTGCCCCCCGTCACGATCGCCGAGTTAATCCCAATGACCTCGCCGTCCATGTTCACCAGCGGGCCTCCCGAATTACCGCGATTGATGGGTGCGTCGGTCTGGATAAACGACTCGTAGTCGTTGATTCGGACGTCGTTACGTTCGAGCGCCGAGATGACGCCGGTCGTGACGCTCTGACTAAGCCCAAACGGCGACCCGACGGCCATCACCAATTCGCCCACCCTCAATTTGTTGCTGTCACCCTGGGGAAGTGCCGGATAGCTGGTTTTGTCGACCTTGATAACGGCCACGTCCGATTGTTTGTCAGTGCCGACCAAGGTCGCCTTGACCTCGACGCCGTCCCAGAACGTCACGGTGATGTGATCGGAGTCTTCGACGACGTGATTATTGGTCAAGATGTGGCCCTTGCTGTCGTAGACGAAGCCCGATCCCAATCCGTGGCCCCGATTACCGAATTGTTCCTTCTGGGGGCCGGATTCCGGATTGAAGAACCGACGCAGCATCTCTTCCAGATCACGCCCGGGATCACCTGGGTTGCCCGGACCGCCGCGCGGATTGGGAAGCTGGAAGCGTCTCATCCCCGGAGGCAGGCCGCTGCCCCCCTTCTTCTGAACGCTGATCTGAACGACCGACGGACGCGCGAATTCCGCGACCGCCCCGAACGCCTGCGACAGTGCCTTTGCCGTTCGCTGCCCCTCTTCTGTAACCTTCGGCGCAGCCGGCATTTGCCGCAAAAAGCCCGCCGAGCTAAAAAGCGCCGCCGTTGCCACTATCAACGCGGCCCATGCCACTGGATTGCGTCTCATGCTTGTTCAATCTCCTTGGGTAGATCCTAAGTCCTAAAAACCTGACCAAAAAGCGAGGGCGCTTCGCCAGATCTCGCTCTGCCTCACCTTTTTCATTCCAAAGTCATCGATGCAGCCGATCGCGAGTTTCATTCCTCCCTAACCGCCCACACAATGAGTACTTCACTATTACGAACCGGATATTCAGAAGGTTGGCTCATATTCTTCCGTTCATTTCCATCCATGATGCCATTCGTCGCGAGCCATTTGGTGAATGGGTTCGCTTCACATGGTCGCCTGGCATCCGGGTAACCCATTCTCGGGTCGAGAACGGACCGATGGTCGTCCGACCGCCTATTGTCGCAAGCCTCTCGATGGTACTTTAAAAAAAAAATTGGCGAATCGTCGACTGGCTTTTGTGTTTTTTTGAGAGTTTTTCTGATGTTTGACCCGCGAGACTTGGCCCCTGACGTCTTTGCCACGCGGGCACGCGAACTCGGCGTCCCCGAGCTGTCCGTCCGTAAACTACTTTCCGCCTTGGTGGGCCGAGGAATCCACGATCCGGTGACGTGGGGGCGCGACTTTCAAGTCCCGCGGCGGTTGCACGCAGCGATTGTTTACCCTTTGCCCAGATTACAGTTAGAGAAATCGGTGACGTCGCCGATCGACGGGTTCCGGAAGCTCCTGTTTCGCACCGGGGACGGATTGGCGGTGGAGACGGTCTTGATTCCGTTGCACAAACCGGGCGCGGTCAGTCTTTGCCTTTCCTCGCAAGTCGGCTGCGCCATGGGCTGCGTCTTTTGCGCCACCGCCCGAATGGCGCGACGGCGCAGTCTGGAAACCTGGGAGATCATGGACCAGTTCATTCAGGCTCGCGAGCTGTGTGCGGCGGAAGGCCGGCGTGTGACCGGGGCGGTTTTCATGGGGATGGGCGAACCATTCCTCAATTACGACCGTGTGATGGCGGCCGCCGAATTGCTTCGATGTCCCTTCGGCGGAGCGGTCGCCGCGCAAGCGATCACGATCAGTACCGTCGGGCTCGTGAGGGAGATCGATCGCTTTACCGTCGAGAACCGTCGGTTTCGCCTGGCGATTAGTTTGGGGGCGGCGACTGATGCCAAGCGAGCCCAGCTCGTACCGTTGGCCGCGAAGATCCCGATCTCCGAGGTCATGGCGGCCGCCCGGCGACACGCGGTGGCCCGGCGCGATCGCGTGATGTTGGCGTATGTGTGCATTCACGGGGTCAACGTCGACGAGTCGGATGCCCGCGCCCTGGCCGATCTGATCGGCGATACACCGGTACGACTCGACCTGATCGACGTGACGGATTCGACAGGTCGCTGGCAGCCCCCCACTCCCGATGAGTACCGAAGATTCCGCGATGCGCTGGCACGCGAGCTTCCCCAGCCGGTCGTTCGGCGTATCTCGGGCGGACAAGACATCCAGGCGGCTTGCGGTACTCTGGCGGGGGATTGAACGGTTCGCGGCGACACTGGCGATTCACGCCCGATGAGAGCGAGCACGCCTCTTCAACTCGTCACGAAGGGCTGATAAGAGCTCTTTGGTGGGTTGGAGATAAGGGAGCAAGGACGGTTGTTTTTCCACCCAAGACTCCGCGTGCGGAACGGGCTCGAAGACCCGCCGCCCTTTGCGCACGTTCCGCTTGACGAGTCCTCGGTCGACGAGAAACAACAGAACGATGGCCCTTTGATGAAGCGGCATCGCGGACCAATAACGAGAGTTCGCCAGGTCATTTTCCAGGTGCAAGCCGCAGTATCGCACGGCTTCGCTGAACAACGCGGCACAGTGCTCGTCATTACGATGCAAGCCATAATGAGCCAGGTCGCCCACCCAGTAACGAGGTAATTGGCTTATGAGTGTCGCAAACACGGACTGGTAAATCCCCTCGGGCCTTTTTACATGTCAGAGACGCAAATGCTCACACTGATAAATAGATAGGACAACTTCTGAGCCAGGACAAGCCCCTGGTGGGCGGATTAGCGCTCTCTCTGGGAACCATCGATTCGGGCTGGCGCCGGCCGGTCGAGCCAACGGGGTGGGCAACCCAACCCGCGGCGACGCGGCTCGACATTTTGCTTTGACATCGGCACTTGCGATCGACTATGTTCGGTCTTCAAATTCCTTGCCCCGAGAGGATATAGGGTTCCTCATGAAAAGATGCTCGCTCACGCGTCGAATGATGGCAAATCGCCGAGCGCCCGGGACCTCATGACTTATGTTCTCTAGCTTGTCTCGATTTGTGATCCACCGACCTTGGGTTGTGATCGTGGGCTGGCTGGTCCTGACCGCCGGGCTTTATCAACTCGCACCGCGCTGGGAAGAGGTGACCAAAGACGACGACGTCCGATTTTTTCCCCCCGATTCTCTCAGCGTCATCGGCCATGACCTGCTCGAGCGAGGCTTCCCCGGTGACGCCTCGAGCTCTCAGCTTGTCTTGGTTTACGAACGCAAGCACGCACTTGTGACACAGGACGATCTCCGCTACATCGACGATGTGGCCACCAAGCTCTATGATTTCGGCATCTCGCACCCTGAGCTCGGGATCAAGAAGCTGGATCGTCACAGTACGCCCGTCATCGGACCTCGCTTGATTGGCACCAGCGCCGATGGGCACGATCAGGCGGTGCTGACGATCGCCCGTTTGAACGGGACTTATCTCTCCAAAAGGACCCGAATCGCGGTCGACCAGATTATCGATTGGCTGAAGACAGAACGCCCGCCGGCGCCGGCGGGCCTCGAGCTCGCGATGACGGGCTCGGCCGTCATGGGGCACGACACGAATCTCGCGGCAGGCGAAAGCATCCAAAATACGACTTATAGCACCGTCATCCTGGTCGTACTCATCTTGCTTTTGGTCTATCGCTCACCGCTCTTGGCCATGGTTCCGTTGGTCACGATCGCTTTATCCGCGTTCGTCTCGCTCCGGCTCATTTCATTGCTCGCGACGATGCCGGGCGTCGGCTTTCAAGTGATCAGTATCACTCGCGTCTTTATTATCGTCGTCCTCTTCGGCGCGGGCACGGACTATTGTCTTTTCTTGATCGCGCACTATTGCGAAGAGTTAAGCCGCGGTAGGTCGACAATCGACGCTCTCCGGGAGGCCATCCTCCAGGTTGGTATGGCCTTGGT
>CAWHKI010000098.1:0-29061 GCA_963829765.1 uncultured Isosphaeraceae bacterium
CGTTTCACGACAAGCGTCGAGGCATTGAAGTTGACCAATAAAGCCAGGCCCGAGAGCCTTGTGAACAGCGATGGCCGCCTCGATGACCCTCGCGGAAAGCGGCTCGAAGTCATGGCCCATCGAAGTTCCTCCAAATCGATCACGAAACCACGAAAGTACAAAACACGAAGAAATCTAGAACCGGAACTCGACCTTGTCTTGGCTGTCGCAGGCCAGCGGCAAACGCCGCTTTTCCTCATGTCCCTCGCGGGCGCCTGTCTCAGTTAACGTCTGGCTTGAAGTACGGACTGAATCCCGGGATCTGCGGTCACAAGGGCCGGGTTGTTCCTCACTTCCTCCTCAATCGCACCGCGGCCGATTCTGGCGATTGTCTCGCCACAATCGGCACAGACCCTGAGAAATCTTGATTTAGAGTTCGTACATCCCTCGCCGTCCTGACCAAGGATTTGATGCTCGGCATTCCATGGATAGTTGACTTTGACAAAGGGGAGGTGCGCTCATGCCGGTTTCGTTGACGGTCGAGGCATCACTTCCTGAGCCCCGGATGGTGCGGAATCATACGGCCTGGCGATGTCGCCCCAGGACCGAAGCGGGATTTCCTCCGCATGGCCAGAGCCCCCGGATGGGGGCGACGTCACAGGCGGCAAACGGTAGTTCGGCGCCATTAACTATTCGCGTCCGTGTTTCTCGTCCCCTGTTTTCGCCCCGCCCTTGGAATCAACCAGGAGGAGCAGGATGCTGGTTTCGCTTCGGTGACGTTGACCTCCGCCGATCAAGTCCTTAACGACGCCGCCACGGCCGAAGGGCGGGTCGTAGATGATCCGAGCTCCTATCCATAGCGGTCTCTTAGCCTCAGCCCGAGCAGCCCGGAGCGTCCGATAAGCGGAGTTATGTTCGGTTGCGGATCTCGCGGTGACAAACTTCGTGTCCAGCGTTCTAATAGGCCCGGGGCGTCTGCGGGGGGATCTCGCGATGACAGACTTCGTGTCTAGCGTCGCCCCTTTTTTTCGCTAATCGCATGGAGGACACTTCAATGCCGGCTCGTCGTGGATTTACGCTCATCGAACTCCTGGTAGTCGTCTCGATCATCGCGGTGCTGATCGCGCTGTTGCTCCCGGCCGTCCAGGCCGCACGCGAGGCCGCACGCCGCGGCACAATGTGCCAACAATCTGAAGCAGCTCGGGCTGGCGGTGCACAACTACGCCTCCGCGAATAGTGTGTTTCCCGCCCAGTCGATCACGCCGACGGGCGTGGTGAACCCCCCAAGCAATATCCAAGGGATCTTATATGGCTTTAACTGGTACTGCGCTCCTACCGCAGATCGAGCAGCAATCGCTCTTTACGCCATCAACTTCTCGCTCTGCCCGGCAGACCGTGGCCCCGGATACGCCGCCATGGCCACGGCGGTGGGCGTTCAGATCGGCACGCTGCTCTGCCCGTCGGAGTCGGCGTCAACGCAGCTCCTCGCCATCTCGACCGGCCTCATCACGCCTGTTTTTCCCGGCTACTATTCGGTATCGAGCTATGTCGGCAATTATGGCGGGCCAGCGGCAATCATGCCGTACTCCGGGACGATCATCCCCGGCTGGGACCTCGAGCAAGGCTACGTGGCCACGACCAACAGCTTGCCCTCTGTCGGCATCGAAGCGATCACCGACGGGACGTCGAACACCGCCCTGTTCAGCGAGCGTCTGATCTCGCGATACCCGTATATCACCAACGGCGAACCCACGAAAGCCATCGTTTACGCCAACGAGATAGCCGGCTTGGGCGCGATCTTCGAGGGGCCCGTCGCCGCGCCGCCAAACAGCGTGCTGCCGGGCACACCGCTGACGAGCAACACCGCCTACCTCTTCGCCCAGGCATGCCAATCGATCGGCTCGAATACGCCGGCGGAGATACCGGCGTCCATCGGCATCATGATGCTCACGGGCGGGCCCGCGTTCCTTGGCCTTTCCAGCTATGTCCATTGGACGGTCCCCAATTCGCCGCCTTGCCTCAATACGGCCGACAAGACCGTTCAAGATTATATTGGCCCCTACGGCGCACCCTCCGCCAATAGCCTGCACTCCGGCGGCGTGAATCTCTGTTTCGCCGACGGCTCGGTGCACTTTGTGAAGAGTTCGATCAGCCTCACCACCTGGTGGGGCCTCGGCACGCGCAACGGAGGTGAGGTGGTCAGCTCGGATCAATATTGAAAACCACTGGAATTGCTCAGGGCGTCATTTAATCGCGTGCCAAGTATCTCGCACGCAGACAGTTGGGGTTCGGGCGTCTGTGCAGTGTGTCAAGAGGTATTGCCGGCGGCGTCTCTTTATTACACTATGGCGCAGTTGAGGCTATCGCAAATCTCTGAGCTTGCGTTACGGAGGTGCATGATGCGGTTCAAGTGGATTCGAGTGCACAAGCTGACTTTCGCCGTTTTGCTCGCGGCAACATGCATGATCGGCTGGGTGAGGACGGTCACTGTGGCCCAAAATCCATCCCAATCCCAGGCCCCGAGGACAAGCATCCACATTTCCACTGGTTCTTCGGAAGATCCGGAGAAGGCCGCCATGGCGCTCGCCGAGCGGGATGCGAATCTCGCGGAAGCTCAGCTCAAGAGTTTGAGGGACGAAGCGGCGAAGCTGCGCCATCGACTGCGGAGAGTTGAAGGCGGCATCAAGCGGTGGGAGTCGCTGCTTGGGGCACTCAGGCAGAGTCAGGGCGTTGCTCCCCGCATGAAACCTGACGATCCGCCGGCTCCCTCCTTAGCTGTCCCCGTCCCACCAACTTCCCTGGAGGACGTCCCTGCGCGAGCAGGCGAGCCTCGAAATCAGAAATGAGCAAGTTGGGCGAAACTACCAACGTCCGCGGAGGCCGACCCTGTGCGAGAGAGGTGAGGAAACAGCAGGGTTGTGCCCGCCATGATCGCTCCGCCGACTGCCACGCTTTCCCCGATGGCGATCGGGTTGCCAAGAGCCGTTGCAGTCGGGTTAGCTCAAGATAGTGGTATCACCCCCGGTGCCGCTCGCCATACCGCTAGCCCATATTGCTTCTGGCGATTCTGGTCGGACAACCGCGACGCGGCGGCATCCAGCTTCGAGTTTGGCTCCTTTCCCGCTCCGCCCTTCCTCGCCATCGGTGAACGTTCATCAACGATTGACCGGACGAGCCCATGCCCTCCTGCCCCCAAATCGCCGCTTGACAGCGACGTCAAAAAGCTGTCGCATAAAGGGGATTATGCGCACGAAAGCGCGACACGGAGCGGCCCGCATCTCTGAAGATCCCACAGAGAACCACACGGGCACGCAAGCACAGTTATTGCCAGCCGGGCCTATGAGCCTAACCTAAAGCTGTTCATCATCGCAACGGGACCAGCCCAGGCACGACGCGGCTTGATCCCATTCGATGAATGGGACCGGTTGTGGTCTAATGACATAATGGTTCCGATCTGCAGAGAACATATGCTGCTATCAGTCAATGCCATACCTCGTAGTAGGCAGTGTAAACTTCAAGTGTGGGCAGTCCCCCCCACAACCGTCTCCATACGAAGGATTTGCCGTCAGGTAAGATTTCCGTCCACCCTGCGTACCCGCCGTTTGGATTATAATTCCAACCAGCATAGGATCCGTAATGATGAAATTCCACTTTGTAAATACGTGCATCTGGCACATCAAGAGTAAAAACGCCGCTTTTTTGTATGCCACCCCGCTTACCGTGCGTATCTTCGGACGTCTGAGAAAAGTCCTTCTTATACAGCTCTCCTGATGAATTGTTTCTATCCCATCCATGGTGCGGCATAAGTATTGGCACCTTTGATAGAACGTCAGTGCCCCATGAAAGCACTAGCTGCGAGCTGTTCGGCGGAAACTGAAGGCCATTTGCTGCCGTGTTTACCACTATCTGCTGAAATGTAACACTGCTCATAAATTGGGACCCATCGGTCTTGCTTCCATCTGCTAGAACCAAGGACAGCTTCAGGCCGTCGCCCGATCCAGTGCGATTTCCAAGATCATAGCCGGAGATTTCTAATTTGTTACGACGATCCTCCGACAAGCTCATGTCAACGGAGTCCGGCGACCAATGGCATACCGTAGGCGGAGAGATCACAATGTCTTTGGAGCCGCCGTTTAACACACGGATAGCGTTGCCGAGTACCTTTTGAGTGCGGCTTGCGAAAAACTCGGCGTTGCAACGTAATTCTTGGCCAGAAGTAGCTACTGCCCTGTCAGCCACGTTTTGAACTTCTGTTGCGAGCGTTGTTTGTCCGGCTTTCTTCAGAGATTCGGCACTCTCTTTGAGTGCAACTCTCCAATCAATCGATTCGGTTTGGAGCTTTCCAATGTCACTGTTTATGGACGCAACTGCATCTTGGACAGTTTCAACAGCGTTGCACCCTGACAGGCAAACAAGAGAGAGAGCCAACGTTAGGCGTGTTGTCGACCGCATGACAAGATAATCTCCTCACGGTGTCTTACATGGTCTAACGTGGCGAACGGCTAAGTATCTGGTGCCACTTAGATCGAAATCCGCTCCACGATGTTCCGCGTCACCTTCTTCTGCCGCCGGTCGTAAAGCCCGGTCGTTCGCGGCTCGGCATGCCCGGCCAGATATTGAACATCTTCAAGCGGTACGCCTTGCGTCAAGAGGTCAGTGATCGCCGACACCCGAAACGAGTGCGGGGACAGCCGCTTCGGCAGCCCGGCATCTTTCAGCCGCCGCTTGACCAGCTTGCAAATGTCTTTCGTCGCCAGGGCATTGCCGGTTAGTTGCTTCGTCCGGCGCACCGTCGAGCGAACAGTGGTTGATCTTTATTATCCGCCGGCGATGCCAGCGCCTCAATATAGGCCAGGATGTCCCGCTGCAATTCGAGCCGCACCGGGATTTCCCGCGACTTTCCGCCCTTCTCCTGGAACCGTAGCACGTACTGCTCGCCGTCATGCTGGAAATCCTGGAGCCGCAGCTTGGCAATTGCCCCGGCCCGGCAGGCGGTATAGGCCAGCGTAACGAGGATCGCCCGGTCCCGCAGGCCCACAACGCTCACGACCTCCTCGGGTTCCAGCCCTTTCACTTTCACCGTGTATGTGGTCCTGACCGACGCGATCAGCTTCCGCGCCTGCTCGATCGTGATTTCCGGCGTCTTGCCCTCGACCACCGTTTCCTTAACGCCGCTCATCGACGCGGCCGGGTTGAGCAGGCACCACATGCCGCCGCAAAAGGCGGTCCAAAAACCCCCGCAACGCGGACAGGTGTAGGTTACGCTTGGCGGCCGAGCCGCCCAAGCCCGTAAGACGTACTGGCTCACCATACCCGGCGAGATTCTGGCCAGGTCGACCGCCTACCCCTCAACCCGGGCCGGGAACCGCCGCACCGCTGACTGATAGGCCCGATGCGTTCGCGGATTATGATGCTAGGCGAAGAAGAACTCCTCCCAGGCGAAGCGCGCGCCGCCCGCCCGCTCGACCAGCTCAGGCAGGCTCGTCTTACCATTGGCAACTGCGACGCTGGACGACGACACCGTGAATAGTTCCGTGGACGTGCTACCCTTCTAACTGGTTAATGACCGATTGCAATTCGACAACCTCGAGCGGGCATTCCAGCCAGTCATGTGCCCAGCAGACGATCATGTCGCACCCCGCCGGATCGTGACCATGTTCACGGAAATTGCTGCTGTAAAACTCGAACTCGATCCGCACCCTTTGCCAACGATTTTGCCGAGCGTCAACGCATCGTTTCGCTTCGCAGTCGGGATATGCCGCCTGCACCGCCTCGACAATCAAGCCGAGCTCGGAGCTGACCATCCCAAACAGATATACAACGCCTTGTTCGTTGATCGGGGCATGTCGCAAACCACGGAAACTTATCGGTGCCCCAAAAACGACACCAGCTCCCCTCGCCCATTGCTGTGGACCAGCGGTGACCTTTGTCGCGGGAGCTGGCGTTATGATTTCAGGTTTGGATCTAAACTGAATAAGCTGCAACTCGGCAGCGTCAGGGTGATACTCCTCGAGCCAAGCCCGGTAGCGTTTCAGGGTGCCCTGGATACCGCCAAAACGCCTCTTGTAGACCGCATAGGAATGCTTCCCTTTTGCATCGAGCTGGACCGCCGTCGGGATGCAGTCCTTCTCTCCGACGACGCGATGGAATTCCTCAAGCAGCACGTTATCCGGTATAGGCACATTTTGAAACGTCACCCGAAGACCGGCCGCTTCGAGAACTCCCCGCCACCCATCATCGGGAAACAGGTTGTACACATAATGAAGGGGGGTAGACGATTCTTTGACAAAATCCTGCCGGCGCAATGTATCGCTACGTAAGCGGCGGGCGATCTCCTGGACCTCCGCAATGACTGATTCCCTCGACAGCTCACCCATGCGTTCTAGCCCTCGCTTTTCGGTGCTATTTTGCACACCGCGAGCGTGGTGTCAAGGATAGCATGTAATGAAGGACATTATTACCTGTTATCGTCAGATCGGCCTGAAATCGATTGCGTGCACCCATTGAAAAGCGACCCTAGAAGGCGACAAAGGGGATTATTTACCCCTAACTGACACAGGCGAGGATAACACCCATGTATTGCAAACTCTAAACTCATCGCAATAATCGCGTGCATGAAGCAATCTGCCGTCTCGACAACGACCAGCAATGGTGGCAGGCTCGAAAATGAGGAGATAGCCGATATGAACACGCATTTTCCCGCCGACCTTGAGCAATTCGTGAAGGCCAAGGTGCGCGGCGGCCGCTTCACGTCCTCTGACGAGGCGATCACCGAGGCCGTGCATTTGCTCCGTCAGCGGGAGGAAGCCGAGGAAGCCAGCGTGCTCCAGGGCATCGGCCAGGGCCTCGCGGACATGCACGCCGGGCGGCGGACGGCCCGCCGAGGAAGGCATCGCCGACATCCGGCGTGAGTTTCACCTCCCACCGGATGTATGACCCACCGAACTCGCCGGGGATTCTCCCCGGCGCGTTAAATCGTGTCAGTTCATTTTAACCTCCCGTCGCCCGCCCTCGGCGGCATCGCTGGCGCGGTGCCGCCTGACAAGGTCATAATTGCCTGCATGAAGCAATCTGCCGCTGCTATGCTCTCCCTTGGCAACGCGGAGTGGGTATGATAAGTAAGGAATCCGGACTCCGACACGGATTAGCAGATATGCACCAATCACAACTGCCCACCACCGATGCGGCGATCGTCGGCCGCCTTGGCAAGCCCGACCATAGCGACTTCTCGCCCGAAGCCGCCCGCGAGATTCTCAGCATCCAGCTTAGTGGCGAGGATCAAACGCATATGAGGGCGCTTTCCCTCAAAGCTCAAAAGGGAACCCTCTCGCCGACGGAGCAAAGCGAGGTGGAAAGTTATCGGCGGGTAGGATATTGGCTTGGCATTCTTTGGTCTAAGGCAAGAGTTTCCCTGAAGCACGCCGGCATGGACGCCACGCATGAATGCCGCACTTGAGCGGTTGGTCCGGCAACGGGCGAAATCGCGATGCGAATACTGCCAACTCCCTCAAGCCTTTTCGCCGTTGATTCGGGGGACACCATACTAAATTCAGCCGAGATTCGATTCGGGGGACACCATGATTCGGATTCGGGCAAAGCCGACCACCCAGCCAAATTCATCGACGTCTTCCTTTACGAGAGGAGATCCAGAAAGCGGTAACCGCCTTGGCCGATACACTGGCGAATCGCCTGAAAGGTAAAGCGTCGGAGCTATGGGGTCTCGCCATGCTCCCGGCGAAGAATCGGATCGACAATACGGTCCAATACCTCATGGTCGATGCTCTGGGGCTCGACTTCCTGACCAACGCGTTCACGGCCCAATACCGCGACGGCGAGGCCGGGTTCACCGGCTTCGTCGCGAGCTGCAAATCAGTTGATAACGCCGCAGAAGTCCTGGCCAAGTACAAGGCCCACCTCGAAGAATTCGGCGACATGGCCGAACCGGCCAAAATCGAAGGGGCGTCGGTCTGTTCGCCGAGCGTGGGCGGCGGCGTCTTCGAGGCGCTGCCAGGTCGGCGACGTCATCGCCGGCGTCACGGCGGTCAAGGGCCGCGACGCGCCCGCCAAGGCCATGATCTTCCCGCACCCTTGGGTCACTCGCGGGCAGTTGTGTTAACGGAAGTTTAACGGCACAATAACGGAAGTTCATCCTTCCTTGAAGCTGCCGTGAATATGCCCTTTAAACCCAAATTCGTCATCTCGCCGAGGGTTGCTGTTTGCCTCATGCGGATCGAGGCGGCGCGGCAGGCTGTCGCGGAGTTGCCGATCACGCCTTCGGTGCTCGCATCCTTGCGGGAAACCGTGCGCCTCTTCGCGACGCATTATTCGACGATGATCGAAGGTAACCGGCTGACACAGGAACAGGTCGGCAGAGTGATCACTCATAAGGAGCATTTTCCCGGACGCGAGCGCGATGAGAAAGAAGTGCTTGGCTACTACGTCGCGCTGGAAAAGGCGGAAGCGCTCGCCGAGGCGCGGGGTATCATCACCGAAACCGATATCCGGCTTCTCCACGGGCTCGTGATTGCGGGCGGACGCACCAAGGTCAAGCCGACGCCTTACCGGGCGGGCCAGAACGTCATTCGGGACAGCCGCAGCCGTGGCATCGTCTATATGCCGCCGGAAGCAAGGGACGTTCCGGGCCTGATGAAGGAACTCGTCACATGGATCAACTCGACAGGGCGCGAGGAATTACCTTGCCCCCTGCGTGCCGCGATCGCACATTACCAGTTCGCCACCATCCATCCGTATTATGACGGCAACGGCAGGACGGCCCGGCTACTCACCACGCTGATCTTGCACCTCGGCGGGTATGACCTGAAGGGCCTATACTCGCTCGAAGAGTACTACGCCGCGAATCTAGGAGCGTATTACGAAGCCTTGACCGTCGGCCCGTCGCACAATTACTACCTGGGGCGAGCAGAGGCGGATATCACGAAATGGGTCAGCTATTTCTGCGAAGGCATGGCCGAGAGCTTTGAGAGCGTGAGACGGCGTGCTCAGGAAGCCGCCGGACTTGGCGCGAGCGATCAATCCGCTACGTTACGACGTCTCGACCCGCGTCAGCGCAAGGCGCTCGATCTCTTCCGTGAACGCCGCGACATCACCAGCCGGGACGTCGGGGCCCTTTTTGGCATTTCTCAACGCGCCGCCCGCAACCTTCTGGCGGCCTGGGTAAACGACGAGTTTCTGGTGATGAAGGACCCCGCCAAGAAAAGCCGCCGATACGGGCTGTCGAAAGAGTTTTGGTGAGAGTGGCCCACAAATTCCCGCGCGGGACCGTGCCACTACCCCGTCCGTTGCTATGCTTTTCATTGGCAACTTTTGTACCAACGCTTGTCGCCCCGCTTATTGCCAGTTCCGCGTACAACGATCATTGCGGTTGCATCGTTTATCACCACCGAAGCCGATTCAGATTCTTGCGTAACGGCGTCACCGCCTTCGTTTTTGTGTCATTTTACCTATACGGGCCATTTCGCCTATTGGCAACACCGCGCAACCGACGGACGAAGTTCAAAGACCAGCCCTCTCGGCGGTGCATGGGAGCGGTAGCTTCAACGACGAACAACGGACAACGGACAAAACAGTAAGGTGATGCATGGTAGTTTCCGCGGCAAAGCTCGAAGCCAATTGGCGCGATGCTCAGAAAGGCACTGGGCCACGGACCCAAAGGGGCAAGGATCGCGCTAAGATGAATGCCTTGAGGCACGGCTGTCGTGCTGAGGCTTTGATCTTGCGCTCACTCGACACGCTTTTGAAACTCCGGCACGACGCAGCAAGGAGGCTGGAGGATCGTCCGTCGTCCGTGCTCGGCGGTTGGTTGTCCGCAGTCACGACCAAAGCCACCGCAGACGAAAACTGCACGAACGAAGCCACCGAGTCCTCCTCACCGCTTGTCGTTAACCCTTTTTCGGAAACGGGTTCCGTCGGAAGCCCGGTCACCGCGACTGAAACGAACGAAGCCAACTTTGGTCCGTTGTCCGTGGTCAGTGGCGAGTTGTCAGACGATCCTTCGGCTCGCGGGAGCATGAGGAGCGATGCGATGAGTTGTCCGTCGTCCGTTGTTAGTTGTCCATTATTGGGTGGAAGTTCCCAGCCGAGCGAGAACGCGATGACCGTAGCCAGTAGTCCGCCGTCCGTTGTCCGCGGTCCGTTGGTGGATGGCGCCTCCGAGCAGGGCGAGAACGCGACGAGCGAAGCGGATCGTCTGTGGTCCGTCGTCCGTGGTCCGTTGATGGGCGGCGCCATCGAGCCGAGCGAGAACGCGACAACCAAAGCCAGCGTGGGGTGCGAAAAGTTTACGAACGAACCCACCGGTCCTTCGTCGGTGGTTGTCGTAACTCCTTTTACGGAATATGGGTTCGTCGACTGCGCGGGCACCGCGACAGAAACGAACGAACCCATCGCGACGAACCCGGGTCTCAGGGCGATCGATTGGCTCGGCCAGCTTGACTAACGCGCTGGACTCGGCAGACCCGATACCGGCGGTATTGTGATTAGGTGCGGTTCAAAGCGAGGTGATCGTAAAATCCCGAGAATCGATGCAACTTGCGTCGGTTTTTGCACCCTATTTATCGGGCCGCCGGCCTAAGTCGTTGTCGACGGCCTTGGAGCACCGCTATAATATAGATCGAACTGATCGTGAGCCGATCTCTTTCCTTCCTGTTTGGTCGGTAAGCTTCGAGCCGAGTCGAGCACGACCGACCACACGAATCGCCATTACTCGGTCTGCAAGGCAGGCAAGGTCGAAGTGACAAGGCTTTGGACACAGTATCGAGACGAATTGGGAAGCGACGCATTTCTCGTGCTCGCTCTCTCAGCGGCCTTGCTCGCTTTCGCCACGACACCGTTTGTCTTCGCGGTATTGGGCCGGCGTGATTGGTTCAAGGCCCGTCGCGGGCGGATCATGCAGCGGCCAGAGTTTTCATCGATTGTTGCCGCCATGATACTCGTCATGGCAATCCCAGCCATTTTCGCGGCCCTGGTGATCAAGAGCCGGTCCTTTGACCGGAACCGCTACGAGTTCGACCCCAATCGAACATGGTCGGTACTAGAACAAGGGAGAGAGTTCAAAAGCCTTCAAGCAGCCGACGCGGCAGTGAAACAAGAGATGGCGAGATTGGCCCTCGAGCGGAAGAATCTCGTCGAAAATGTCAAGAAATTGGATGAGGCCATGTTGTCCCTTCGAAGTGTCGCCGGAACCGCACCGGCGGTAGCGCAGAGATTCCCCCGTGTCTTACAGACGCTTGCGGGGGTGCGCAAAAGCGTCGGCGTGGATGGTCCGCAGCAACTTCTCGATTATACGGCTCCACCTGTCGATCTCCGAGCGATGACCGCGGCGGGATTGCAAAACAGCGCAGTCAGCTCCGTGCCCCCCGCTTTGACAACCGGACCTGCCAGCGGCCCCTCTGCTCAGCCCATCGGCACCTTACCTACCCGCGGGTTGAGCCCCGCCCAGGTCGAGGCTGAGCTATCCATCGTTCCCGAGCCCCAGCGGAAGATTGCGGGCATGTTGCCGCTGGGGGACCTTCCGCCCGAATGGACAGTCGGAAAGTCCGGGGAACACTACCTCGAATCATTTAACGCCAACAACCTTTACGAAAAGATCGACGGCCGTGCCGAGAGCTTCATCCAGTTTGGAGTCAAAGGTATGGCTTACGCCTTTTACCATCCTTTGGGCGATACTTCGAACGAGCTGCAGCTCTACATTTTCGAGATGTCCGATGCGCTGAAAGCACTTGGCAAATTCGGGTCGGAGAAACCGGACGAATTCAAAACCGTCCCCATCGGCGATGAGGGCTATACCACCGCGGGGAGCACGTTATTTTACGCGGGGCGGTACTATACGCAGATCGTTTCGACCCAGGACGACCCGAAATTCACCGCGTTCGCGCTGGAGCTGGCAAAACGGGTCGCCGCGAGCCAGAAGCCCAAACCTGCCGTGCTATCCACAGCGACGAACGCGGAAACTCCCAGCAGCATGCCAGCGAGCAAGACCGAAAGCCAGCCCACCGCCAGCGCCGCCGCGAGCGCCCTCACCGGAGGCATTGAATGGCTCAGGCACAGAGACAAAGCCGGCAACAGCACCGGCCCTCACCGAAGTCACCCCCGCGACGTTCTTCTCGCTCTTGCCGGCAGCGAACCGGCAGGGGGATGCCAAGTACGTTGCCCAAGATGTCTTCGGCTATAGCTTTCTCTCCGACGTTTTCATGGCCGATTACAAGCAAGGGACCGACGCCTGGCAGGGTTTCCTTCGACCGTACCGTGATACGCAGGAGGCAAAAGCCGTACTCGAGAAGTACAAGCTCGGCGTCAAGAAAGACGGAGCCGAAATCAAAACACTCACCGCTCCCGGAGCCGATGAGATGGTCGTCAGCAACAATATTGGCCTGGTCGACGTCGTTTTCCGCAAGGGCAATACTCTCGCCGGTGCCAACGGCGCGACAAGCATCGCGGCCGCCGAGGCCTTCGCCCGTAATCTGGCGAAGAGCCTGCCCGCAATGGTGCCGGCCCTCGATAGCACAAAGTAGCCGGACACTGCGAGAATGTGTGCCCAGATACTCCCTTAACCCCTACTCCCCGTACTTTAACTCTTACTCCGCGTACTTCCCGGTATCTTTTTCTTCTCGAACCGAGGCGCATCCGATGGGCGAAAAAATGACCCGGACGCAATTGAAGAACCTCGAACGTTTTGGCGGGGTCAACCCGGCGGACCAGCCTTTCTCCCGCCGACAGTTCGCCGCCCAGGTTGGCGGCTACGCGCTCGCGGCCGGCGGCGCCGTTACCGGTGGGTTGATGCTGCGAGATCACTGGGGCATGGAGGGTGTCAAGCCGCCGCCGCCAGTGCGCCTCAAAGACTATTCAGTCAAGTTAGCGATTGGCAAGCCCAGCCTGGTTATCGTGCGTTCACGCCCTGTTCGAGCCGAGGACCATCCCTCCAAAGAGGAAGAGCTGAAGGCTCGCGAGGAGCAGGCATTTTCCATGGTCAAGGCTGCTCTTGATTCCATGGGCGGAGTCAGCCAATTTATCCAAAAAGGCGATGTCGTCGTTATCAAGCCGAATGTCGCCTTTGACAAAAACCCCGATCTGGCCGCCACGACTCAGCCCGACACGGTGTCGGCCGTGACCCGGCTTTGCTTTGGTGCCGGTGCCCGGAAGGTCATCGTCGCCGATAACCCGATCAATAATCCCGAAAGCTGCTTTTACAAAACCAAGGTTGGCGAGGCTGCCATTCGAGCCGGCGCTGAGTTAATGCTCCCCAAAGATAGCTATTTCGAGCAGCTTTATGTCGGCGGTGAGACAATTACCGGCACCTGGCGGATGTTTTACCGGCCGTTCCGCGAAGCAACCAAGGTGATCGGCATCTCGCCGGTCAAAGACCATAACCTCTGTAAGGCGACGGTGACGATGAAGAACTGGTACGGACTGCTCGGAAACCCCCGCAATCAGTTTCACCAAAACATCCACGGGATCATCTCCGACTTCGCCTTGATGATGAAGCCCTCGTTCGTCATCGCTGACGGCCGGAAGCTCCTGATGCGCAACGGCCCGACCGGTGGTAGCCTGAATGACGTCAAACGAGGCGACACCATGGTGATCGGCACCGATCATACCGCCGTCGATAGCTGGTGCGTCACCAAGTTGCTGGAACGGCCTCGCGATCAGATTATTTACCTCGATAAAGTCATCTCTCGAGGCTTGGGCGTCGACTGGCGACCTCAGTGGACGCAGGAGATTACCGTGTAATTCACGCCAAGCGCATGAGACGAATCCGCTCGCGGATTTGTCTTGCCTCGTTTCAGGCTGCTTGCGAAGGCCCATCAGTAGAAGCGAAAACCCAAATGCTCAAAGCGACCGTGTCAGCCCGAGCTTCCTCCGGAGGGACTGATGGTTAGGATCCGCCGCGCGTATGAAGTGCTCTTCCTGGGCCTCTTCGTTTTTTTCCTGTTCATCACCGACCTTCGCTATCTCAAAGGGTGGCCGGTGTCGCTCTTTTTGGAAGCAACGCCGCTTGTCGCCGTCGCGACGGCGCTGACGACCCACACAATCTACCGTAACTTGGTGTGGGGCTTGGTGATCATCGCGGTCACCATGATGGTGGGTCGCGTCTGGTGCAACTGGATGTGTCCGTTTGGAATCCTCCACCATTTCTTTGGCTGGATCGGCAACCGCCGCAACACCAAGCAGATGATCGAGGTCAACCGCTATCGCAAGATTTACGCGATTAAATACTACATCTTGGCCGGCATGATCGCGATGGCCAGTCTCTGGATCATTCCGACAACGATCAACGCGCCAGGACAGATCTGGCAGGCCTATCGAGGAGCGGAATTGCGGCAAGTCGGTGTGTCACGAGTCGCGGCCGCCATCAGCACCGGAATCGCGCGATCCGCCGAAGAGCATAAGCGAAGCAACAGCTCGCTGCAAATTGGCCTTCTCGACCCCATCGCCCTGACAGTCCGCTCGATGACGACCAGCGTACTGCCTACCGTGCACAAGGCGACCGAAAGTGTTTACACCGAGCCTCGGGAATACTGGCAAGCGTGGGCGGTGGGATTAATCTTCATCGGCTTCCTGGTAGCGAACTGGTGGATTCCGCGGTTTTTCTGCCGGGTCGTTTGTCCTCTGGGGGCCTTGCTGGGAGTTTTTAGCCGGTTCGCCCTCTGGCGGATCGACCGTGACCCCGTTCGGTGCACCGACTGTGACCTTTGCCTCAAAAGTTGCGAGGGTGCTTCCGATCCTCAAGGCGACCTACGCAAGAGCGAGTGCTTCGTCTGCCTTAACTGCATTGAGGATTGCCCCCACGACGCCCTATCGTTTCGATTTTTGCCGCGCAAGGCCAGTGAGGTCGCCTACCCGGCCGTCGGTCGCCGTGAACTCGTGCTCTCCGGTCTCTTTGGCCTGTTCTTCTTTCCGATGGCCCGACTCTCGGGCGGCATTCGCAAGAACTTCCAGCGGGGCGTCATCCGCCCCCCTGGCTCAGTCGCCGAGGACGAATTCCTGCGACGTTGCATTAAATGCGACCAATGCATTCGAGTCTGCCCGACGAACGTCTTGCAGCCAGCCTTGTTCGAGGCAGGTCTGGAGGGACTCTGGACCCCTATTATGATCTCAAAGATGGGTTGGTGTGAGCTGAACTGCACGCTCTGCAGCCAGGTTTGCCCGACAGGCGCTATCCGTGAGATCTCGATCGTCGAGAAGCTGGGGATTGGACCATTCGAGGGCAAAGGACCGGTCAAGACCGGGACCGCGTTTTATAACCAGGGGCGTTGTCTCCCGTGGGCCATGGACACCAGTTGCGTGGTCTGTGAGGAAGTCTGTCCGGTCAGCCCCAAGGCAATTTTCACTCGCAACGTCGAGGTGACCGACCGTTGGGGCGCGACAATCGAGCTGAAACGGCCCTATATCGACCCAGTAAAGTGCATCGGGTGTGGCATTTGCGAGCACGAATGTCCCGTGAAAGACGACCCCGCCGTCTATGTCACGGCCATCGGCGAGTCGCGCAGCAAGGACCGCTCGCTCCTGCTGTCTCTCGTGGATGGCGAGGGGCAAGACTGGGTCTCTGTATAGGCCGGATGGGGACAATCTTGTGGTATTCGTTTAGACGAGGGCGCTATTTCGACGGCGAGAAGAAAGGAGACCTCGATAGATGATCAGATCAGCTTGGTCCCCATGACGACGGAATCCGCGAGAATCAACTGCGTCAATGCTTGATCCGTTTATGGCCTAGATGAAAGCCGCCGCATTTATTACAGCGGAAGACGACCAAGCGATAGCCGTCGCGGAGATTCCCGGTCGCCTGGTTCCAGAAGTCCAGGGCAATACGATGTTCACACGCGGCGCGGTGCTCTTTAAAGAAGACCCTGCCGCAGCCGCTGTCCGCGCGAGGAAGAATCAATTGAGGTCTCGGCATCGAGATGAGCCCCTTGCTGTTTAATAAAGGAGGAACGGCCGGCCATGACCTGAAACGGCGTGACCCCGCGGAAGAGCTTGCTGGGTTCTTGAACGACACCATCGTCATGGCGTTCCGCAACCAAAGAGTCGGGGTTACTGAATCCCACCATGTCATTGACTTGGCTGTCATTCTAATAACGCTGGTATACTAATCAGGTGACTGCGGCAGTGCGGGAAAGTTTTTTGGTGTAGATCCAAAGCAACATAGCGATCACAGCTTTAGGACGCTCTATGCTTGATCCCCAGGAGTCGCGATTCTGGCAAGCGACCCTTCTCAGCGGTCTGATGGACGCCCAGGGCCTTACCGCCTGCTGGCAAGCGATCGCACCTGAAAAGCGGCAGGATTTAGAGAATCTGGACCGGCGATTGGCGAGGCAGGCAATTCAGTTGAAAGCCTTAACCATTTGGCAGGCGCAACAACTGCTTGCGGGACGGAGCAGCGGGTACAAGGTCGATCGCTACATACTCCTGGATTTGATTGGGCAGGGGGGGATGGGGCGAGTTTATCTCGCTCGCGACACCCGGCTCCACCGTCAGGTCGCACTCAAGATCTTGTCCCCCGAGCGAGTGAGCAATCCGCGAGCGATCGCCCGATTTCAGCGTGAGGCAAGGGTTGGCGCTCAATTGCAGCATGAGAACCTCGTTCGCATCTACGACTTTGGAGAGTGTAACGGCCGCTTCTTCTTGGTAATGGAGTACATCGACGGCAAGACGATTGGCACCTTGATTTCGGAGCATGGTCAATTGCCTCCAGCGACGGCGGCGCGGTTAAGCCAGCAGGTTGCCCGAGGACTGGAGCACGCGTATCTCAAAGGGTTGATCCATCGTGATGTCAACCCTTACAATATTTTGGTCACCCGAGATGGAACGGCTAAGTTAGCCGACCTGGGATTGGCAATCGATTTGTCCGAAAATGATCATGTGACGCGAGAGGGAGCGACTGTCGGAACATTTGACTACGTTGCCCCGGAACAGGCGCGTCACTCTCATACTGTCGATATTCGGAGCGACATCTATTCTCTTGGATGTTCCATCTACCACATGTGTACAGGCCAGGTTCCATTTCCCAGTTCGAGTCTGCCTGAAAAGCTGTTTGCGCATCAGGTTTCCGAGCCCAAGCCGCTTAACGAGATATTGCCAGATTTTCCTGAAGGACTTGCCGCCGTTATTGACCGGATGATGCGTAAATCGCCCGACGAACGTTACGCCACACCGATGCAGGTTGCGCAAGCATTGGAGCCATATACGGAAGAGGTCGCGATTCCCGCTCTTATTAAAACAGAGCCTGCCATTGGCCATTTAAGCGCCGCGCCGCTGGCGGTCACCGAACCTGGCTCTGGTGGCAGTTCCGGTGAATCCAAGGGGATAGCCGGCACTCCTACCGCCGACAATGACCATAGCGACGCGGAGTTTCCAGTCTTTGTAGACCTAGGGCCCGAACCCTTGCTGAGTGAGGGATTGTCGCGTCCCAAGCCACGATCGTCGTTCGATCATTCAACATCGTCAATCGCCGCCGCGACACCGGCAAGGCGATGGACGTCGTTAATGCTCTGGGGAATCGCCGCATTAACCACGACGCTGATGGCGATTGTCGGACTATTGGCGGTGTTCAATCCATGGAGTACCCCTATGAAAGGGACACCGCCCGGCTTGATCTCGACACCTGGCGCCACAGCCCGATCAAGTTCCACGACCAATCCATCGCCAACAATTTCGGAAACCACCATTAGCTCTCGTCGTTCGGGTCGAAGATGAGATTAAACAAGAATTCCCCGCGGAGAAACTTTTTGAAGCGATACAGACCGCCATGGGAGTCGGTGGACGGGTTGAATTACAAAACCGCGAGCCAATTCATCTCACCAGCAAGCAACCGCTTAATTTCGGGTCTGGGCGGGGACGACTTTCCCTCCGCGCTGCTCCCGGGTTTCAGCCCGTACTTGAAGTCGAGTTGAACGGTCCCAAACCGCTATTGACGACTGGCTCAGGCGTGAAACTCGAACTGTCAGGGGTGACGTTCAACGTGTCTTATCCCCAAAAGACGGTGCCTACTCTACCAGCAGTGGTTGAGGCGGCAGGAAGCGCGGAGGTCGATCGATGCGCCTTTCAGGTAACCGGCGGTCATCGCCCAAGGGGCTCGCGAGCGATTCTCTCCAATGGTGGTGTCGTCGAGGTGAATCGAAGCTGGTTTCAAGGGTTCGATGAGGCTATCAACGTCATCTCTATCGCTCTGAACAGAAAACCCGCGCGAATCCAACAGACCATGATCGTTCCGAGTTTCAGACAACCTCAAAATGAACCATCCCCGCCTGATTGGTATGGCTGGGGCGTAAAGCTTCAACTTGCGCACAGAGCGGGGATCGCAAAGAAAAACTCATCACCACATTTGATCCTGGATCACTGCACTGTCGAACAAGCAGGTCTGATTGATCTGACAAACGGCATAGGCACATCGGTTCTTAACGTTGATATAAGTAACTGTGCGGTCAGAGCCGAGGCATTGTTGGCTTGTAAAAGCAGTTCAGCGTTTTCTACTCAGGTCCGATGGCGTGGCAGGGGCAACCAATACGACATTCTCGGGCGCGACTGGATCGTGCTATCGGCCAAAGACGGAACCCCACCAATTTCCAGTGGCGTCATCGACCTACAGAGTTGGTTGCTTTTCGCGCCCGATGAGCTTAATTCCATCAAGGATAAGCTTGAATTCCTGACGGACCCCAAAGGGCTGACGGAATTAGCCCAGCCCTATGACTTCAAGATCCAGGCCCCAAATGCCCATCAGGCCCGGCCCGGTGCGGACCCGGATCTGGTCGGACCGTGGAACAACTCATAATCATGGCAACAGAAGAAGAACTCAAACGAGCACTGAAGGCGTTCAAAAAACGTCTGAAACTGACCCGTCTCGACGATGAATCCGGCCTTAGCCGAGGTGGCGGTAAGAAAACCGGGATCATCGCCATTACGCCGCCTAGCGGCCATCCACCAGGAATTTGGGAAGAGCTTGTCGTTTTGGGCAAGCTAAAGCGTGACATGTCTAACACTTACTCACTGAGGGAACAACCATGAAGCTCATTATCGCAATCATCCAACCGACGAAGCTCGAAGCGGTTAAGGAAGCACTCTCGAAAGTCGAGGTGTTTCGCCTGACCGTGATGGACGTCCAGGGTTTTGGACGACAGAAGGGATACACTGAAGTCTATCGTGGACACGAGATCACCGTAAACCTGCTGCGTAAGATCGAGCTGCAGATCGCGGTGAACGAAGACTTTGTCGATCCGACAGTGAACGCCATTCTTGATGCGGCGAGAAGCGGTCCTGATGGTAAAATTGGGGATGGCAAGATTTTCATCCTTCCGCTCGACGACTGCATTCGGATCCGGACCGGCGACGCGGTCCAGAGGCCATTTGATGAGCATCGGCGCGGTGATCTTCGATTTCAATGGCGTGCTGGTCGACGACGAAGCCATCCACTTTAGCTTGTTCCGAGAGATCCTAGCACCAGAAGGCGTGACGATCACTGAGCGCGACTACCATGAGCGTTATCTCGGTTATGACGACCGGGGATGTTTTGAGGCGGCCTTGTCGGATCGTGGTCTTATTGCCGATCGTGAGCGAATCGATCGACTGATTGTCAAAAAGGCCCAACGATACTTCGAGGTCGCCGAACACGATCTGCGTTTCTTCCCCGACGCAGCTCAAACACTAAAAACCTTAGCGGCACGATGGCCAGTAGCAATCTGCTCAGGTGCTTTGCGCCGGAGATCGAATATGCCCTAAGGCGGTTGGGGCGGCTTGATCAGATCACGGCCATTATCTCGGCTGAAGACACTAATAAGGGTAAGCCCGACCCTGAGGGCTACCACTTGGCGCTCGCTGCCCTGCGAGCCCCGAGATGTTTCAGCCCTCACGGTCTGACCACTTCTTATCACAAAGCTCAGCTCAGCCTTGAGGCGGCTGACTGCTTGGTGTTTGAAGATAGCTTGGCCGGAATCGTTTCGGCTAAAGGAGCGGGGATGCGAGCCGTCGGCGTGACCAACACCTACACCGCCCGTCAGCTCCGCGATGCCGGAGCCGACGAGGTGGTCGATGGACTGGCAGTTGTCACTCCTCTTTGGATTGAACAGCGATTCGGTTGCTGATCGGTTACCTCTTAGACGAATCGCCAGCTCGTTGCGAACGCAGCATGATGATCCCGTGCGACAAAGCCTAAGTCACCGTTTGGCGCTTACCGCTGAGTCTCGTCATCCTTGGCCGGACCAACCGGTACCAATCGCTCTGGTCATCACCGATCTCGAGGTCGGTGGCGCCGAGCACGCGTTGGTCATGCTCGCAACACGGTTAGACGCACACGATGGCGGCCGACCGTGTTCTGCCTCGGTGGGCCCGGACGGCTTGCTGAAATGATTCGCGATGCGGATATTCCTTGCGAATGTCTTGAAGTGAACCGCCGGAAGCCAATCCAAGCGATTCGCGCCTCGCCGCGAGGTTGCGTCAATGCCGGCCGCAATTGGTGCAAAGTTTTTTGTTCCACGCGAATCTAGCGTCACGATTCGCGGCGATCTGGAGCGGTCGGCCCTGGGTTGTGGGCGGACTGCGCGTTGCCGAGCATCAGAAGCGCTGGCACTTGATCCTGGATCGCCTGACCGCTCCTTTAACCACTGGTTCAGTATGCGTATCGCGCGGTGTTTTGCGGTTTAGCTGTGGTGTCGCTGGGCTTAATCCCGCGAGGTTGATTGTGATTCCCAACGGAGTCGACCTACGGTCATTCGACCTAGCAACGGCTATTCCACGTGCGAAGATTGGTATTCCGGATCACGCTCACTTGGCCCTCTATGTTGGCCGGCTTGCCCTTCAGAAGGGACTATCCGACCTCTTAGAAGCAGCCGAGCGCGTAACAGCGCAGCGTCCAGACTGGCATCTCGCGCTGGCTGGCGATGGTCCTAGCCGTCCCTGGCTACTGGAACAACTTGCCAAACGCCACCAATTGCAATCGAAAACCCATTGGTTAGGCCAATGCGATCATATCCCGCGTTTGCTTAAAACGGCCAATGTGCTCGTGCTCGCATCGCACTGGGAAGGAATGCCTAACGCGGTGCTAGAGGCAATGGCCGCTCGCCTTCCAGTCATTGGAACGGCCGTCGAAGGGACCGAAGAGCTGGTCTTGTCAGGCGAGACCGGTTGGCTTGTTCCGCCTCACGATCCCGAGGCCCTCAGTCGGGCTCTGATCGAAGCCGCGGATTCGCCCGAGTGCTGTGATCGATATGGTCAACAGGGGCGCCTACGCGTGGAACGAGACTTCTCGCTGACATCGACGGTCGAGGCCTATGAACGCCTCTGGGCCGGCATCCTGGGTTTGCAATTGCCCAGCTTGAACTAAGCCGACAAAATCGCTCAACGAGGCTCGACGCTCATTCATCATGTGTCGCGGGCTGGTTGAAATGACGGTGGAGCAGCCGGGGTAGGTCGGCGGCGAACCGGCTCCGCGGCAAAACAACATGACAGCCAGCAGTTTTTGCCGCGGCTAGAGCGACTGTGTCAACATGGGGGCCAAATGCTACGAACCATACATCGGGACCCGCGATCTCCTGGTACGCGCGCAAGGCAGCCGGACTGACGAGATCCCCCGCGGTTAAATCGACCAAAACAAGTGCTGGCGGGTTTTTCTCAATCATTGACTTGGCTTGTAAACTGTTGCCCGCTAGCATGATTGAATAGCCAAGCTCCGCAGCCGTCCCTATGATTTTCGTTGTGAAGATGAGATCTCGGCTTAGTAAAAGTCCGCTTTTTCCGATGCTAGCCGTCGAAGTAGGAAGCAGTGGTTCGGCCTCACTGGGATGAAGTTGCATGATGGGCACCGACACTAAAGTAACAGCCTAAGTTGCTCGTAAGTAATCTAACCTCTGGCCCGGATTAACCTCAAGTCAAATGATGCGCCAATGGCCTCGACGATCTCGCTCCCGGAATTGATTTCCTCGAACTTCAGCCTGTCGTGGAGGAGTAAAGGGCGTGCTTGCCTCGGATTTCGACTTCGACCTCCCAGATGATCTCATCGCCCAAAAACCAGTCGAGCCAAGGGACCTGCGCGGCTCATGGTCATCGACCGTCGACGGGGTTGCTGGGAACATCGCGCCTTTGCCGATCTCCCTGAACTTTTAAGCCCTCGCGACGTTTTCGCGCGGAATGTTACACGCGTTGTACCCGCTCGCCTCGTCGGTCGTCGGACTGTGACCGGTGGTAAGTGGGAAGGGCTGTTTCTACGCGAGGGTTCGGGTGGAACCTGGGAAATACTGGCAAAAACACGAGGCAAGCCCGCGCTTGGAGAGTCTGTCACTGTCGGGCACAATCTCCGCCTCTTACTTTTGCGGCGGGGCGAAGCCGGATCGTGGATTGTCCAGCCACAGCGGCACGGTGAAAACGATTCGTCGACGATTTCTCTCTTGGAGCGACACGGTCAAACCCCATTGCCTCCCTACATCCGCCACGGTCATGAAATGCCCAACGATCGACTTGCCTACCAGACGGTCTACGCTCAGAACCCAGGATCGGCTGCCGCGCCTACGGCCGGGCTGCACTTTACCGACCAACTGTTTGCCCGGCTTGCGGAACGAGGCGTCACGTGGGTTGACCTGACCCTTCACGTTGGCGTGGGTACATTTCGTCCTATTGAGGCCGAGTATCTCGCGGACCACGTCATGCACGCCGAGTGGGCTGAGCTGTCGGCCCCGGCCGCTGCCACGCTTGAAGCGAAACGATCTAAGGGGGGCCGCATCGTGGCCATTGGCACGACTGCGGCACGGACTTTGGAAACCGCGGCGAGTGAGACAAATCTCCGACCATTCTCAGGCGACACGCGGCTTTTCATTCGACCGGGACATGTGTTCCGTGGGCTTGATGCGTTGATCACCAACTTTCACTTTCCCCGCAGTAGCTTACTTGTTTTAGTGAGCGCTCTTATGGGCTTCGATCTGACTCGGGCCGTATACGCCGAAGCGATTCGCCTTCGATATCGCTTCTTCAGCTACGGTGACGCCATGCTGATTCTTTGACGCAATCCGAGCTACCGCCAAAGACAACATCCTTCGGCTAAACGCCTTTTCACGATCCTGGGAGGGCGAGCCTCCTGGCGAGCCGCAGCACCATCCGGCTCGAACGGAGCCTCGCCCTCCCAGAATCACGCAGGGTCATTTAGGCTCGCCGACTGAGTGCTTTCGCGAGCAGTTTCGCGAAAAAGTCCCAGTCGGCGCAGCCCGGTTTTCCAACATGGTTTAAGAATAAGGTGGTGAGCGTGGGCGCGGTGCACGCTGGACATGAGCAATCCGACCGAATGCGCGGCTCACTGCTTGCTGAAGACGAGCATTCGGTGGAAGGGAAGATCCAATCGGCGTTTGAGTTCGAGATCGCGGAGCTCTTCGGACACCGCGTCGCGAGAACCCCCGATTCCGACTCGAAGTCGGCTGAGCATTTGCCCGTGAAAAGATGCAAACTTGCCTTACCGATTTCTTTCCACGAGCATCGAGGCTTTCCCCACGCACTCCGTCTGAAGACGTGTGACCACCTAGATTGACCGCGGATTCGCAGTCAGCCACCGGGGTAACATCTACTTCCGCCGCATCAAGTCTTGACCCTTGAACCGAAGGAGGAGCCACCGGGACCAAACTGAAGGCAGAGGGTGCGATACCATGCACTTCAGTAAGCGATCCAACGACGGCATCACCGGATACGACAGCACTCTCTTCATTGCCGGCCATTGTCGCCGGCGGGTTGGAGGAACTGTCTTCTTTTACCAGCACTTCCGATGATGACGATGCCTGCACGGCCACATCCGTTAGCGGATGCCCAGTTCCGGGACCGCCTTGGGTAGGGGCCGGATCGGTGACTTGACCATTCGCATCAGCCCGAACGAATTTACCTGGACCAACCCGAATCCAGGTCACTGACGCGGAACCAGATGCGGGTTCAGCGGTCATTTTTGTCGACTTGTTGTGCGCGGGTTCGAGTTCGCCGGGGTTTAGCCACTTGGGCGCGAGTTGAGTCGGAATGGAGAACTTGCGACTCAACCTTTAGCTCACTCTCCGCCAAGCCCGCGACTGATTGGGCGGTAAGGTGGTGGTGATCCTCCTTATCCGCACAATCGACTCGCAAACCTTGGCCGACCTGAGCGAGATTGCCGTCCGTGGATTCCTCACCCCGCGCACATCGACTTCGACCGTGAGGGATGACGAAGATAAAAACCATGAGTGACAGATAAGCGGGAACCCACCAAATGGATACGCACGCCACCACCAAAGTGGTTAAACCTACAAGCACAGCCAATACAACCCCTGCGCCGGTAATTCTTGGCCAGTGCTTTTCAGCACCATCCGAAGTACCGGACACAAAGTGAGTATTAAGGCAGCCGCGGATCCAACGAACCGCGTGCCTTCGCCGTACTTCAGGTGTGCGCGAGGTCACCATCAAGGACGGTCGTCCTGCCTGCCACCGAGTAACCGTCGCGGCTGGTTATATCCACCGAGTCTTCCCCGGCGGTCTAACTAGCCGTCAGTTTTTATGGTCAAGATCAACGTCGTGGGGAAAGCCAATTCGCGCGAGAGGAGTAACTTACCTTCCCTCGTTTAATATCGGACTAAACAGCCCTTTGACTGACATCTTTACGGAGGAAGGCCGATCGTGAGCAGCGGTTCGTGCGATGTGAGCTTGATCATTCGAACGATGATGGGGGCCGGTTCATCAAGGGGATCGCACCCTGCTCGCATAAAGCCCGAGCGGCGCGGCGACCCAACTCGTCGGGGCGGTCGCGCGGGCCGTGTAGCATAATCGTTACACAAGCACGGCCATCGACGTCAAAGACAGCAGCGTTGATTGCGAGAGCTAAAACCCCAGAGTCGGCGTCGCCCTCCTCGATATCCCTGGCCCAAGCGGCCATAGGGAGCGTGCAACCCCCTTCTAACGCGGCCAGGGCGGCACGTTCCGCCAAAACGGCCCGGTGAGTGACTGGGTCATCCAACAATTTAAGCAGGCCCAGCGTCACCAAATCGTCACACCGGCATTCGATTCCCAAAGCACCTTGCCCAACTGCCGGTAAGAATTCGGAGGGATCAAGTCGCTCGGTGACATGCCCTTCCAAACCCAGCCGATGCAATCCAGCCCAGGCCAACATCACCGCGTCGAGTTCTCCCTGAAGGGCCTGACTCAACCGGGTCTCGACATTGCCCCGGATTGATGCAACTTGCAAGTCAGGACGCAAGAAAAGCAATTGCGCCCTCCGCCTTGGTGAGCTAGTGCCGACTCGTGCTCCCGCCGGTAATTGCATAAGGGTCTGGTACTCGGGCGCAACCAAGGCGTCGGCCACGTCTTCACGCGCCGGTACGGCCGCTAACCGGAGCTCGGCCGGTTCTTGTGTGGGTAGGTCCTTTAAACTGTGGACCGCCACGTCAACCAAGCCATCGCGAACCGCCCGCTGGATTTCCTTTGTGAAAAGGCCGACGCCACCGATGGCAGCGAGCGGTGAATTGCGGTCCCGGTCTCCATGAGTCTTGATCTCGATGAGCTCGACTTTCAAACCCGGATTAATTTCCCGTAGCCCCCCAGCCACCCACTCCGCTTGCCAGCGTGCAAGCCGGCTGCCACGAGTACCAATGCGGATCGCTCCGTCAGTGCGGGGTGGGACTGTCATAAAATCTTGGCCTATAACGTTTGTCGCTCAGTGCGGGCGATGACGAGAACAACGACCCGAGCAGCGCCGGCCTTTTTGAGCGCCTCTTGCCGCATCGCCACAAGTGGCGCCGGTAGTGAGCACGTCATCAACTAAAAGCACCGTGCGACCGATCAGTCGACGACTAGACTGTGACCGAAATACACCGCGCATCGCTTTCGCTCTTGCCGTGCGTCCTTTATGAGCAAGGCGCCCAGTCGCGATAACCCGCCGTAATGGATGGTACACCGGCAGGTCCAGCCGGCGTGCAAACCCATGAGCTAATGCCTCGGCCTGGTTGTAACCTCGCCACCACCGCCGTCGCCAGTGCAGTGGGATCGGTACGATCCAGGTATCTCGCGGCAGGTGGCTCATCGCATCCCTTCTCGCTTCGACGAAAAGATCACTGAGCCACGGGGCGAGCCAGGCATTGCTCTCTTGTTTGAGCCGGAGGCACAGATCTTGAATGTCGCCGTTGTACGGGCCTAGCGCGAGCGCCGCGTCGAAGCCTAGTGAACGGCCTCGACACACACCGCAGCCTTCACGCAGATCAGCGAATGGTCCAGCCGACAAGGCGCATCGCGGACATGCTGATGCCGTTGCTCGCGCTGACTCGTCTAAAAGCCGTTGGCGGCACAACTGGCAAAACGGACTCTCTGATCCCTCGTTGCCACACACGGGACACGACCAAGGGAACACCAGGGCATCGACGGCTTCCCTCACGTTGGACAGCCAGCCCGCGAATTTCCGCCGTGCCGCCAGTGGCTGCGAAAATGTTTCACTCACGCGTAAGAAGGGCCAGGAGATCATTTTTTGACGGTTTTAAGACATGGCGACGTATCTCAGCTCGCCGGCGTCTCTGTCGTCCTTGATAATAGAGTCATCATTTTACGGCTCCGCCACGCCGCGCTGGCCGGTTAGAAGGTAGGGTTCGAGCTGTTCGCGAAGCTGGTTGCGAGCCCGGGCCAATAACGACTTGACGGCCGCCGGTGATCGCCCCATCACGTCGGCAATCTCGGCGTAACTCATCTCCTCAAACTTGTTCAGTAATACCGCGAGCTTCTGGTCCTCACCGAGCACGGCGAGTGCCTCGCGAACCAAGTCGGCGAGCTCCGCCTGGCGCATCTGGGCCGACGGCGTAGCCTCGCGGCCCACGAGCTGTTGCATCACCGACCCGACTCTCCTGAATCGCCACCAGAGCCACTGATGGGAACGCTGGGGTTCCGGCCTTTACTTCGCAAGTGGTTCAGTGCCAGGTTATTGGCAATCGTAAATAACCATGTCGAGAACTTGGCCTTGGGACGGTACCCTTTACGCGCTTTATAGATGCGAAGAAACACTTCCTGACAAAGGTCCTCGGCCTCTTCCCGATTGCCGACTAAGTGGAACAAGATGCCGACCAAGCGGTTTTGGTAGCGCTCAACGAGGGTCTCGAAAGCCCCCTTAACGTCAGCACGCACCTGAACCATAAGCCGCACATCTGGGTCTCGCGACTCCAGTTGCTGCTCCAGATGATCGACCTCCAAATCCACCGCGAAATCCTCCCATAAGTGATCAATCGCGACCTTGATCTAGCCGACGACGCAGTTGGCCACAGGCAGCATCAATGGCTCGCCCCTTTGTCTTGCGCACTGTCACGCTCACGCTACCGTCACGGAGAATTGTTGTAAACCGCTTGATACTCTTCGCATCAGGCCGGGCGTAGGGCAAACCCTCAACGGGATTGTATGGGATTAGATTCACGTGTGCTCGACGATTTGCCAGTAGACGCGCAAGCGCCTGCGCGTCGTTGGCTCGATCATTGATGCCCCGCAGTAAGACATATTCGTACGTGACTTGCCGGCCGGTTTGACGGAAATAGGCATGAGCCGCCGCGAGCACCGCGTTTAACCCAATCTTTTCATTCACGGGCACCAAGAGATTGCGCAACTCCTCCGTCGGCGCGTGAAGCGAAACAGCTAGGTGATACTGTCGATCAAGTGCCGCCAGCTTCATGATCTTCTCGGGTAAGCCTACCGTGGATATCGTGACTCTTCGCTGACTTATCCCTAGCCCATCCTTAGCCGAGCAAAGTCGATCAAGCGCGATGACCAGGTTGTCGAGATTCGCCAGGCTCTCACCCATCCCCATAACAACTACGTGCGTGACCGTCTGGTGTGGCGGCAAGAGGTTGCGCAAACGTAGCACCTGCTCAAGCAACTCGTCAGAGCTGAGGTTCCGCATGACTCCCTTGAGACCACTCGCGCAAAAAACACACCCAATACCACATCCAACTTGTGTACTCACACAGACGGTTCGGCGCGATCCCTCCGCCATCAGCACACATTCGATCTGTCCGCCGTCGTGACAAGCAAGAAGTAATTTGTCGGTACCGTCCGTGGCGACATCATGGTAGACAATGCGCGTGGTAAACACGCGCCAAGCGTCATCCAGCAGTTGCCGCATCGATTTAGGCAAGTCCGACATCGCGTCAAAAGAATCGGCCCGCTTGTGAATGACCCAGTCAAGCAATTGAACGGCTCGGTATGCTGGATAACCACGTTCGACCATCCAGCGGCGCCACTCTTCCATCGAGGCCGACAGAACAGAGCGTTTGGCCGGCGCAGCCACGATATCATCCCCGATACCTTCCGGGCCCGACAGACGAGAAAAGCCCTCTCGGATGGAATCATGACTCATAACCTCGTCATGACTCATAGCGGCCTCGAACCCCAAAGTGCTTAATGGCTTTACCTTCCTTTAATTGTAATGAAGTCCACCGTCCCGGGCAAAGGGCCATAGACGCGGAACGGCGATTCAGACGTAAGCCGCGGTGCCGGCGGGAGGGCGAGGGACGCCGCCGCTGGCAACGCAGGCCGGTCCCTCGTATTTCGCCCCGTTTTCTCACTCCGGATCTTCCGGGGCATTCGCGGTGACCAATCCCCCCGACACGATTGCGATTTCACCCGGGCTAAATTTTGCCTGGCGCTCGCCAGTTGGTGCGCCGGCTCCGCAATCAGGCGGCCTGCTCAAGCGCGTCTGGCAACGCTTGCTCCGGAAGCGCCGTTCTTCACGCCAGACCACAAGTTCACCATTGCGTCGCGCGGCTTCCAACGCGGCCAGGGCTAGCACCCCTTGTGGCGACCAACTCATCCCCTGGTGCTTGCATCGTCCCGACACGGCCCAGTCGTTGTACTTCTCCACCCGTGTGCTCGCGATCCATAACCCCGCTCGTTTCCGTTGCTGGTAATCGGGGATATATCCTCGCCGCTTCTCCAGTACGCGATCAGTTCCTCCACTGTCGCCGGGTTCCTCACCCACTCCAAAGCCCCCTTGAGAAGTTCGATCGCCGCATCCACCTTTCCTTCCCACAACTGCCCCAGCAGTTCCTTCTCGAACGCGCGGCGACGATCCTTCGAGCCGCCCGCGGAACTCATCTGTTCATAACATCGTTTCCGAAG